>DATLVR010000035.1:0-85141 GCA_035577265.1 Verrucomicrobiia bacterium
CGAAGTCAGCTGCAATGGCGGTGGGATGGCGTGGGCCAAGGGATGGGAGCCGCCCACCACCGCTGGCCGAATGAATGGTTTGCCCACCGTGGGCGGTTGAGCTTGAAAACGGAACACGAATGGACGCGGACAATCGTAGGACTACGAACCCACGGACTGGAGAGCCGGATGCGGGAAATCCGCCCGTCCGGTTCGGAGGGAGGGGCAAGCTTCAATCCCTTGTCCCTACCCCTATCGCTGAAAAAGTCGGCCGCCGTCGGACTGGCAAAAGCGCATCGTCGTTTGGAAATTGCTGCGGCCGGGGGGACGGCCACACGCCGCCGTCAATTGTGCAGGAGACGAGGCGACGAGGCTCTGACCAGATGCCAGAGATCTGTGGTCTGACTTCTGATTTCAGGCTTCTGATTTGCGTCTCACGTCGGCTCCGACAATTTCAGACGGCCACCATCCGGGCGCAGCGGATGGTTTCTAAAATTGTTGTCCCGCGCAGGAGTTGGTGGCATGGTTGTGTTGTGAAAACGGTTTTGAGCAAGCCAGCCAACGGCGCCACCGCTGCGGATGCCGAAGTGCGCCAGTTGCGCGCCACCGGCAAACGCATCGCCGCCGATAAGAAATCCATTCTTCGTTTTCTGGCGGCCACCGGCATGTATACGGCCACCGGCAAATTAAAGCCGCAGTTCCGCTGATGGTTTCCCATTCCCTCGTTGTCGGGTATCACGGTTGCGATGTGCGTGTCGCATGAAAGGTCATTTCGCTGAAAGATCCCCTTCGGCTCAGTCAAAATCCATGGGACTGGCTTGGCCACGGCCATTATTTTTGGGAAGACAGTTATGCGCGGGCGAAAAGTTGGGCCGCAGTGGAAAGCCGACGGCGCGGGAGCCATATCAAACATCCCTCTGTGCTGGGCGCCGTGATTGACCTGGGCAATTGCCTCAACCTTGCCGACGCCGAAGCACTCAAGCAGATCAAGGCGGCGCATGATGCCTACGAAAAATTTTTCGATTCGGCCGGAATCGAAAAAACGAAAAACCGAGGGCAGGATTTGCGAGCGCGGTATCTGGATTGCGCCGTCATGGAATCACTCCACCAGCTCCGTCGAGAACAAGGCAAGCCGGCGTTTGATACGGTTCGTGGATTTTTCATTGAGGGTCGGGAATTGTATGCCGGCGCAGGATTTCGCGAACTCGATCACATCCAGATTTGCGTCCGTTCGTTGGATCAAATCATCGGCTTTTTCTGGCCACGTTCATCCAACCCAAACTGATTTTGGCCGCGGCAGTTTTCCCCCGGCAGCCGGAGGTCCTTGCGGACGGCCAGTCTTTGCAGACGGCCACCATCCGCCCGCCTGCGGAGCGCGGCGTTCACGCCGCTTCACCGTGCCAAATGAGCGCCGCTTGAACATTTCCAACGCCGGGCATGCTGGACGTTGAAGCGGGCTCAAGCCCGCGCTCAGGCGTCAATTTTTTGTAGGAGACGAGGCTCGCCACGCCGTAGCCCGGCGGAGGTGGGTGACGAGACTCATTTCAAATTTTGGGGGTTGGTCAGAGTCTTCTCACGTCGTCTCCTACAAGATCAGCAAATGTGCCTTCGTAGCGGCTCCTCGGCAGAGAGCCGCTATTTGAGAGCATTGAAAAGTTTGCGGCGGTCTGCCGACGCGCCGCTACGCCTGTTCAATCACCCCGCCGTGAGCGCGGCGCGGGCGTCATTTGCGGTGCCGGTTTTTTCCAGGAAATATTCGCAGCCGCCCGCAATGCCGGAGCCGAGCATCAATTGCTCTTGCTGAAACAATCGTTCCAAAACAAGATGTGCGCGGCGGGAAAATTAAAAACACGAAGCGAAAAATCATCCGCACATTCGCCGACCTCGCGCAAGCAGCCGATCCTGTGTCTCGTGCCGGGCGAACATTTCGAAACGCCATCCCAACCATCCGCCGTGGTGAAGGCGGCAGAAACCATCCGTCGCTGACGACCGTTCAGTGGCAGTCAATACGAAGGCAAAGCATGAGCGAAACAAATTATGATCTGGTGGTCATCGGCGGCGGACCTGCCGGCGTCAGCGGCGCCAACGGCGCCGGGTTTCTGGGCCGGCGCGTGGCGCTCATCGAGCAAACCCGGGTCATCGGCGGCGCGGGCATCAACACCGGCACCATTCCCAGCAAGACCTTGCGCGAATCAGCCATCGCGCTTTCGGGCTGGCGGTCGCGCCGGCTCTTCGGGGTGGATCTTTCCCTGCGCCGCGAAGCGACCGTGTCGGATTTCATGCACCACGAAAAGCAGGTGACCGCCGATGAACGTCACCGGCTGGAGCAACGCATGCAGACGAACCGGGTCGAGAAGTTTCATGGCACGGCGAGTTTCGTGGACCCGCACACCCTGCAAGTGATCGCACACGACGGCGCGGTCACGCGGTTGCGCGGCGAAAAAATTCTCATCGCCACCGGTTCGTCGCCGATGCGCCCGCCGGAGTTTGTGTTCGAGGATGACCGGGTGCATGACTCAAACGAGATTCTTCACCTCAAGGTGCTGCCGAAAAAACTGGTTGTGGTCGGCGGCGGCGTGGTGGGCAGCGAATACGCCTGCACGTTTGCGGCGCTGGGCGCGGAAGTCCATCTCGTTGACGGGCGCGATGTGTTGCTCCCCTTTCTCGACGGCGAAGTGTCCCGTGCTCTCACCCGCGCGATGACCGCCAACGGGGTGGAGTTCCACTGGAAAGAACGCGTCACGCAGTGCGACAGCGCGAGTCCCGGCGACCTGCTCCTGACGCTGTCCTCGGGCGCCACGCTCGCGTGCGACGGCGTGCTGGTCTGTGCCGGACGCAGCAGCAACACCGAAAATCTTAATCTCGCCGCCGCCGGCATCACTCCGGGCAAACGTGGCCTGGTGGTGGTGGATGAACATTATTGCAGCTCAGTGCCGCACATCTACGCCGCCGGCGACGTCGTCGGTCCTCCTGCATTGGCCGCGACCAGCATGGAGCAGGCCCGCGTCGCAATCTGCCATGCCTTCGGCGTGAGCTTGAAAAAGGAGATCGCGTCCATCCTGCCGACGGGCATTTACACCATTCCCGAGGCGAGCATGGCCGGTGAAACCGAGGAATCGCTCAAGGAGAAGAAGATTGATTACCTCGTGGGCCGCGCCCGTTACGCGGACAATCCGCGCGGACAGATCATCGGGGACGAAACCGGCTTTCTGAAACTGATTTTCCGGCGCGACGATCTGCGCCTGCTCGGAGTCCATGTCGTCGGGGAACAAGCCACCGAGGTGGTTCACATCGGCCTCATGGCGCTGCTAGCCGGGGCGGACGCGGAGATTTTCAACCGGGCCTGCTTCAACTACCCGACGCTGGGCGACCTCTACAAATACGCCGCCTACGACGTCATGGTTCAAAAGTTTCATGGGCCAGCCAGTCAGCCGGTCGGGCCTTCGAGCATTCAGTAATGATTGCAATTCCAATCCCGATCACCCCGCCGTGAGCGCGGCGCGGGCGTCATCGGCGGCGCCGGTCTTCTCCAGGAAATAAGCCGCCCACATACGGCGTGACGGTGCCGGCATTGACGTGCAGCACTTTCGTAGCGGCTCCTCGGCAGAGAGCCGCTGTTCGAAACAATGAAAAGTTTGCGGCGGTCTGCCGACGCGCCGCTACGCCTGTTCAATCACCCCGCCGTGAGCGCGGCGCAAGCGTCGTCGGCGGTGCCGGTCTTCTCCAGGAAATAAGCCGTCCACATACGGCGTGACCGTGCCGGCATTGACGTGCAGCACTTTCGTAGCGGCTCCTCGGCAGAGAGCCACAGTTTGAGGGCATTGAAAAGTTTGCGGCGGTCTGCCGACGCGCCGCTACGCCTGTTCAATCACCCTGCCGTGAGCGCGGCGCGGGCGTCATCGGCGGCACCGGTCTTCTCCAGGAAATATTCGTAGCCGCCCACATACGGTGTGACCGTGCCGGCGTTGACGTGCAGCACTTTCGTCGCGAGATGGCGGATGAAATGCACGTCATGCGAAATGAACACCAGCGTGCCTTCGTAGCGTTCCAGAGCCAGCGTGAGCGATTCGACCGTGTGGATGTCCAGATGCGTCGTGGGTTCGTCCATCAGCAGCAGGTTCGGCGGATCCACGAGAAACTTCACCAGGTTCAACCGGCTTTTTTCACCGCCGCTCAACACCTCCGTCTTCTTGTAGATGTCGTCCTTGCGGAACATGAACGAGCCGAGCACACCGCGCGCCTCGTCCTCGCGCATGAGCGGCGCGCTGGCCTGAACCTCTTCAAGGACATTTTTCTCCGGGTCGAGTGTGTCGGCGCGGTGCTGGCTGAAGTAACCGATCTTCGCATTGTGGCCGAGGTCGCGGATGCCTTTTTGAAATTCCACAGCGCCCGCGAGAATTTTTAAGAGCGTGGATTTGCCCGCGCCGTTCGGCCCAACGAGCACGGTGCGTTCGCCGCGCTCGACCGTGAGGTCGAGTCCCCTATAAACTTGGTGTGTGCCGTAGGCCATGTGGATGCCTTCGAGTGAAATCGCGCGCTGGCCGCCGCGCGGCGGGGGCGGAATCTGGAAACGGAACGGCTTGCGCGGCGCGAGCGGCTTCTCGATGAGTTCGAGCCGCTCGATCTGCTTGAGCTTGCTCTGCGCCTGCGACGCCTTTGAGGGAATGGAACGGAACCGGTCGGCGAATGCCTGCAAGTCGGATATTTCCTTCTGTTGGTTTTTGTAGGCGGCGAGCTGTTGTTCGTAGCGCGCCTCGCGTTGTTCCAGGTAATCGGAATAATTGCCTGTGTAGGCGATGAGTTTTCGCTCGGAAATTTCATGCACCTGCGTGATGACCTCGTCCATGAATTGGCGGTCGTGGGAAATCAGCAGCAGCGCGCCGGAATAATTTTTCAGATAATTTTGCAGCCAGAGCAGCGAGAGCAGATCCAGATGGTTCGTCGGCTCGTCGAGCAGCAGCAGGTCCGGCTCCATCACCAGCAGGCGCGCGAGACGGGCGCGCATGATCCAGCCGCCGCTCATTTCCCGGGCCTTGCGTTCAAAGTCCGTGTCGCGGAAACCGAGCCCGCGCAACATTTTCTTTGCCTTGGTTTCCACCTCGGGATCGTTCAGCTTGTCGTGCTTGGCATGTGTTTCCAGGTATTCGGGTGATGAAACATCTCCCGCCTTTTCCAGATCGTGCAGACGCTTTTCCAACTGCGGCAATTCATCCACGCGGCCGGTGGCGACCTCAACAATCGTTTCCTCGCCGTGCGACTCGGCCTCCTGCGGCAGATAGCCGACGGTTGTCCACTCGTCGCGCTCGATCACGCCGGAGTCGGCTTCCTTTTGCTTGAGGATGACGGAGAACAGCGTGGTCTTGCCCGCGCCGTTCGGCCCGACGAGCGCGACGCGTTCGCCGTAATTCACCTGGAACGACGCGTTCTCGAAGAGCGTCCGCGCGCCGATGGTCATTTTTAGATCGCGAATGATGAGCATGAAAATAATCGTGGCCGGCGGCGTTTTGCCGGCGACCACAAGCCGGAAAGGATATGCGGGAAACGCGCGGCGTCAACCGCCCATTTGCAGGGAGCGCGGCTAAAGTTGGGCGTTCGCAGCTTCTGCCGTAGCGCAGGTTGGCAACCTGCTGTTTCGCCGACTGGCAGTCGGCAGGACGATGCCATCACCGCGTCCGTTGAAATTTCCAGCACGCGTGGCCGAAATCTCGCCCGGCGGGTTACCAACCCGCGACACAGCA
This sequence comes from Verrucomicrobiia bacterium, assembly GCA_035577265.1. GTDB lineage: Bacteria > Verrucomicrobiota > Verrucomicrobiia > Limisphaerales > UBA11358 > UBA11358. The sequence goes on from DATLVR010000035.1 coordinate 5,718, forward strand.
GAGTGGCACTCTGCGCTACATTTCGTGAATAGTGTCGCAATCAGTCGAGATGGAAAACTTCCTCGAGCGGCGTGACGATGGACGAACGGGGCAGGGCGGATGCCGTGTTGCCGTCGCTCAATTTTTGCATGGCGAAGAGCGTGAACGTTTCCTCGTCGAGGAAGCTGGAATAATCGGAGATGCCTGCCGCCTTCAATTCCGCCGCCAGTTCCGGCCGGATTTCGTCATGCCGTTTTGTATTCCGCCACGACGCCCGGCTTCAACTGCTTCTTGAAGGCATGGCGCTGCATTTTTATTTCTGCAACGTTTGAACCGCCTGATCTGCGGCCGCCTTTGCCGCATCTTCAGAAATCTTGTTGCCCCAGCCGATGATGCAGGTGGATCCGACCAGACATAGAAGCATGACGACGACGAGCGATTTGGTCAGGGCTTTTGCACCCCGCCACTCTTTGAAGAAGATGCCCCACAGCGTGCTGAAGATGATGATGCTCGCCATGTGCAGCGTCCAACTGGAGAACTTGTAGTTGCCCATCTGGCTTTCGCCCATCTGGTAGAAAAAGAACTGGAAATACCAGAAGGTTCCGGCCAGCGCGCAGAAGAACCAATTGCCGAGCACGGGGATTTTCAAGTCGGTGGGTGCGCCGGCGGCGGTCGTTTGCGCGGGGGCGTGTTCGCTGCTGCCATGACCGCCGTGATGCGCGTGTTCCTCGCGAACGTGCGAGGCGAGGTATTGATAGCCCGTGCGGTTCTTGATGTTCAACAGCACGCACCAGATGAAGTTCGTGGTCAGACCGCCCAGCAAAATCACCAGGATGACCGGCAGGCCGACCCACAACGGGCCGGTGCCGTGCGAGGCGGAAATTTTGGTGATGGGATCGCCAAACTGAAATCCGTAAGAGAAACATGAACTCATCACGCCGGAGAACGTTGCGATGGCCAGCCCCTTCCACAGGCTGAATTCCGTGATGGCCGAGGATTTTCCATCATTGCCCATGTCCCGTTCCTTGCGCACGCCGGCGATGCCGCCGATGGCGATGCCAACCAGACAGACGATGACCCCCAAAAAGCAGATGTTGCCACCGTGCGTCTGTAATAGTTTCGCGGCAAACTCACCTTTGACCAGCGGTGGAACGAGCGTTCCAAACGCGGCGCAGTAGCCAAGGGCGACCGCCATGCCGAGGGACATCCCGAGATAGCGCATGGTCAGGCCGAACGTCAAACCGCCGAGCCCCCACAACGCGCCCATCAGATACGTCATCCAAAAAGTATAGGCGGAAGTTTCGTGCAACACGGCCAGAAGATCCTTGGTCAAAGCCAGCGCGCCAATCCACGGGCAGATCAGCCAGCTGAACAATCCGCCCGCCAGCCAGAAAGTCTCCCATGACCATTTGCGGACACCCTTGTAAGGCACGTAAAACGTGCCGGACGCCAGGCCTCCGAGCCAGTGATAGACGACACCAAGTAGAGGATTCGGTTGCATTGTGCGGGTTATGTTTTTGGTTTCAGATCGAAAAATTAAATTCTGAAAAGCCGGTTATCGCCGTTGGTTCCAGTTTGGCTCGGCCGGAATCTGGCAGAGGGAGACGCCCTTATTCAAGCTTAACCGCATACCCAAAACTGGTGAGAGCTGGGTTAGTGGCATTGTTAAGCAAGCGCCAGTCGTCACGCTACCGCCAACGGCTTCGGACAAATCGGCCCGGAGGACTGAAAGAAATTAGCCGGGGGTTGAGGAGTCGGCGACGATACCCCCGGTTGGTTGGTAGAATTGAAAAGCACCCTGAAGGGGTGCCGGAAGCGTGCAGGTGGTGAAATGGATGTGTGATGAAGCTCTGGCACCCCTCCGGGGTGCGATCGGTTTTATCAATGCTGTCCGGGGGGTGTCGCTGCGCTCAACCCCCGGCTAATTTCTGGCAGCCCTTCGGGCTGGCACGGAGCGTCCGCGCGCACATCGAATGGCGTTGAACTGGATTTATTCATCAAACTGCAGGCGATACTCTATCCGCGCTTGCTCAAAACATTCTTTTCGTAATCTTTCACTGCCGCCAGCCAGGCGTCGCCGACGGGCACGCCTTTGCTCGCGCAGTAATAATCCCACACCGCGCCGAACGGCAGCGATTTGGCTTCTTCCTGCAAGGCCAGACGCGTGGTGAAATCTCCGCTGGCTTCGGCGGTGCGAATGAGCGGGGATTCGAGCAACCCGATCAACAAAGCGCGCAGCATGTTCCGCGTGCCGATGGTCCACGCGGCGACGCGGTTGATGCTCGCATCGAAATAATCCAGCCCGATGTGGACGCGTTTTTCAAAACCGTTCGCCACGATTTCACGGGCGATGGCCAGCAGGTCGTCGTTCAGGATCACGACGTGGTCGCTGTCCCAACGCACGCCGCGGCTGACGTGCAGCAAAATCTCCGGCAGGTATTGCATCACGCTGGAAATCTTGTCGGCGATGCCTTCGGTCGGATGATAATGGCCGGCGTCGAGGCATAGCAGCTTTTTGCGGCTCACCGCGTAGCCGAGATAAAATTCGTGCGAGCCGACCACAAAACTTTCACTGCCGATGCCGAAGAGTTTCGGTTCCACGGCGTCCAGATTGAGCTTCGGTGAAATCGCTTTCTTGAAAATGGCGTCGAGCGATTCAGCGAGCCGGGCGCGCGGGGCGTTGCGGTCGGCGGGCGTGTCCTTGTAGCCGTCGGGGATCCACACGTTCGTCACGCAGGTTTTGCCGAGCGCCTTCCCCATCGCCGCGCCGATTTCGCGCGCGCGGATGCAGTGCTCGATCCAGAACTGGCGGATGCCCTTGTCCGCGTTCGAGAGCGTGAAGCCGTCGGCGGATTTGGGATGCGAGAAACAGGTGGGGTTGAAATCCAGTCCGAGTCCGTTTGTCTTCGCCCAGGCGATCCAGTTCTTAAAATGTGCCGGCGCGATGGCGTCGCGGTCCACTTTCTTGCCGCCGAACTCGCCGTAGAACGCATGCAGGTTCAGGCGATGTTTGCCGGGGATCAACGCATAAGCCGCTTCCAGATCGGCGCGCAGTTCGTCCGGCGTGCGGGCCTTGCCGGGATAATTGCCCGTGGCAACCAGCCCGCCACCCAGCGTGCCGCCGAAATTTTCAAACCCGCCCACGTCGTCGCCCTGCCAGCAGTGCAGCGAGATCGGAATCGTCGCCAGGGTTTCCAGCGCGTGGTCCACATCCACGCCGAGCGCGCCGTAACGTTCGACGGCCAGGGCGAAGGATTTTTCGACAGATGGGTTGTTCATGGGTGGGTGATGATGGGTTCGGGGTTTTGAGGTTCGGCGTGACGGCATTATGGCCAAAGACCATTGCGCATGTGAAATCAATTTCGCACAACATGGCAAAACTCCATCGGTGGCGGAACTCGCCAATTCTGGTGATGGATATGCCATGGATATGAGTTGCCGCCGTGCGGGAAAATTTTCAGAATGAAGCATGATTCATTCTTCAACCAAACGTCTGGCTTCGGCATTCGCCGGTGCGATGCTGATTTTCTCTTTGCCGGCGGCGCAGTCTGCCGGCGCAGAGGCGTTGAAGCTGCCCGCGATTTTCGGCGACAACATGGTGCTGCAACAGCAGCAGCAAGCCGTTCCCGTCTGGGGCTGGGCCGCGCCGGGCGCTAAAGTGACCGTGAAGTTCGCCGGCCAGAGCAAATCCGCCCGCGCCGATGCGGACGGCAAATGGCTCGTCAAACTGGCGAAGCTGAAAGCCTCGGCGGAGCCGCAAACGCTCGTCATCGAGGCCAATGAAACCAGAATCCTCACGAACATCCTGGTCGGCGAAGTCTGGCTCGGATCCGGCCAGTCAAACATGGAAAAACCCATCGGCAAACAGCCCGGACAGAAACCGACCTTCAACGCCGAACAGGAACTGGCCGCCGCGAATTATCCGAACATCCGGATTTTCAAGGTCGAGAAGATGCTGTCCGCCACGCCGCGCATCGATCTGGAGAAATACCATGGCTGGCAGGAATGCAGTTCCAATGCGCTGAACTCCGTCAGTTTTTCCGCCGCCGCGTATTTTTTCGGGCGCGAGATCCACACGAACCTGAACGTGCCGGTCGGATTGATTGAGTCCTCGTGGGGCGGCACCAGGATTGAGCCGTGGACGCCGCCGGCGGGCTTTCAATCCGTGCCGTCGCTGGCAAACATCACCACGCCGGACTTCGGCACCAACAAGATTCCCAACACGGCGCCCACCGTGCTTTACAATGCGATGATCGCGCCCATCGCCGGGTTCGCCATGCGCGGCGCGCTCTGGTATCAGGGCGAATCCAACCGCGGCGACACGAATTACGACCTGAAGATGGCCGCGCTCGTCGGCGGCTGGCGCAAGCTTTGGAACGAAGGTTCGTTCCCGTTCTACTTCGTTCAGATCGCCCCGTTCAAATACATCAAGGACACGACGAACTATGTGGCGGACACCGATCCGTTGCCGCCATTCTGGCTCCAGCAATCCCGCGCCGCGCGGCACATCAAGAACACCGGCATGATCGTGACCACCGATCTGGTGGACGACCTCAACGACATCCATCCGCGTGACAAGGCCACGGTCGGCCACCGCCTTGCCTTGCTCGCCTTGGATGAGACCTATGACAAGGAAGTGCCCAGCGCCGGCCCCGCGTTCGAGAAGCTGAAAATTGCCGGCAACACGGCCGTGCTGGAATTCGAGCACACCCGCGGCGGCCTCGTCAGCAAGGACGGCCAGCCGTTGACTTGGTTCACCGTTGCCGGAGCCGACGGGAAATTCGTTCCCGCCGAGGCGAAAATTGTGGGCAAGGAAACGGTTGAAGTTTCCGCCGCCAGCGTGGAAAAGCCCGTCGCCGTGCATTTCGCGTGGCATCAACTTGCGCAGCCGAATCTGTTCAACGGGGCCGGCCTGCCGGCCGAACCGTTCCGCACGGATGAGCCGGTGAAGTGAAGTGGTGTGGTGTTTGACGAGGCCGTCATCCGCAAAATGCAAAAATCATGAAAACGATTCGCGTGAAAACTGAATTTGCCCGGCTGCCCAAAGATTACGCCGGGCTGTGCCGGCTGCTCACGCCGCGCCCGCTCCATGACAAGGTGGATTTTGAGAACGTCACCGAAATCACCGATGCCATGGCCGGCCACAAGCTGACGCCCGACCAGGAGGATTATTTCGACCTGCTCTGCCGGCTGATTGAAGCTTACGAAAAGGAACATGCGCAACCCGATATGTCCAAAGTGACCGCGCTGGACGCCTTGCAACACCTGCTGGACGCGCACGACCTGGGCGCGGCGGACCTGGCGCGGCTGCTGGACGTTCACCGCACGCTGGGTGGGATGATTCTGCGTGGCGAACGGCAGCTGACCCTGGCGCACGTCCGCACGCTGGCGAAACATTTCCGCGTGTCCGCCGATTTATTCCTGCCATAAAGCCTAGCGAACCGTTCCGCACGGACGAGCCGGTGCAGTGATGGGATTGTAGCGCCAGCGGCGCGGCAGAAAATAGCCCGCAGTTTCGACTGCGGGTTTGCTCGGCAAAAAAAATTCAAAAGTCCCGCCGGGAAGATTGAAGATTCGACAATTATTGCACCCAGCGCACTCGGTAAAAACGTTGCGTATCATTCAGCCAGGTTGGATCGCTTTTAGTGGCTGTTCCATTGGTGCTGGCTGCGTAAGAAGTCGTGCCGCCCAGATTCGACCAGCCGGGGGCGGCAAGATTGGTGGTGTATTCGACTTGAAAAGTTGACGGTTGAAAGCCGGGCCATGCCAGGGAAAAAATTCCAGTGTTGGTTGAAACAGACGCTTGCGTGAAGGATGGATAATTGATGTCCAGTGTCGCGACGCTGCTGGTCGCACTTCCGCTGGAACTGGTTACAATGACTTGATAATTGCCGGCAAGATTTGGCGACAGTTTATTCAATGCATACGATGGCAAACCCGCAAACCACACTTTACGCACAACACTGATCAGTTGGTCCAAAATCAACATGTTTCCAAGGGGATCAAAGGCGATGGCATAGGGGCAACTCATAGTAGCATTGGTAGCCATGCCGCCGTCCCCACTAGAACCAATGCCGCCTTTCCCCGCGACGGTGGTGATGATGCCGTTGGTGTCCACCTTACGCACGCCCCGCCGATTGGCTGTGATGTCTCCAATGAACAAGCTTCCATTTGTATCCACGCATAACCCGAACGGTTCGATGTGTGCGTTGGTTGCCAGTCCGCCATCCACAAGACCAGAACCTCCGCCCGCGACGGTGGTGATGATGCCATTGGTGTCCACCTTTCGCACGCGAAGGCCGGCGCTTTCCACGATGAAAAATTGTCCTGACGCATCTGCCGCCACGACCATCGGGCCTTTTATACTGGCATTGGTTGCTGGTCCGCCGTCTCCCAAATCTCCTGAAAATCCGTTTCCTGCTACGGTGGTAATGATGCCATTGGTATCTATCTTCCGAACACGAGCATTCAACCAATCTGGAACAAACAAATTCCCCAAAGCATCAAAAGCTATGCCGCACGGCTGGTTGCCTCCGATTTGAAATTGGGCATTCGTCGCCGGTCCACCGTCCCCGGCATAACCGTTCGTCCCATTGCCCGCCACAGTGAAAATAATTCCATTGGTATTTATTTCTCGAATGCGTTGATTGAAGCAATCGACGATGAATAAATTTCCATGATTATCCAATGCTAGGCCGTTCGGGTCATTCAGCCTGGCGTTGCTTGCTGGTCCGCCGTCGCCGGAATATCCATATTGGTTCTCTCCTGGGGCGTTAGTTCCTGCGATCGTGGTCGTCATGCCATTCGTATCCACTTTGCGAACTCGGTGATTGCCTGAATCAGCAATAAAAATATTACCAGCGGCATCCACAGCCATGCCGCACGGGCCACTCATTGATACATTGGTGGTCTTCACCGTTGTGATGATGCCATTCGGCAAATTGGTGCCATTCAACTGCCATTGATAACTAAACGGGCCGGTGCCAGAAACGCCCACGCTGAAAAAAGTGTTTGTGCTGTTGGCCAGGACGATCTGATTCGTGGGCGGAACGGTGATAACCGGCTGCGCAGGCAACTGCCATGATATGAAACTCAACACGGCGAGGATGATAAAATATTTTTTAATATCGGCTCCTTTTTTAAAATGATGACGAACTTTACCCCCACCCGTCAAATACAAGCAATAAGTTACTTCATCTGCGCCAGAATCTGATTCGTGATACTTTTACAACGCTCACAGCTTCAAAATCTGACGGCGCAACTCTTCATCCGGGCGTCCGGAAATGCGGGTGATGTTTTCCGGGGACATGAAGTTCGGTCCGCCCAGGGACGCGGCGCCGAGCCAGATGACCGCCGTCTTTTCCGCCATCAACATGGCGGACAGCACGGCTTCCAAGGAACGGCCCAGCGTGATGATGCCGTGATTTTCCATCAGGATCACGCGCGGCGGACGGCCGAAGTCGGCCAGATGTTTTTTTACGGCATCGCGGATGGCCTGCGCCAGTTTCAAGCCGGGGTCGGTGTAAGGGATGAAAACCGATGCAACGTCGCAGCAGACCACTTCGTCGGGACAAATTCTTTTGGCCGCAAACTCCTTCGCGCGCGGCGAACACAGAATCGAGTTCACCGCCGTGGCGTGGGTGTGTCCGATAAACTCGATTTCCGGCAGCGAAAGCAGGTAGGCATGAAACAATGCCTCGACCGAGGGCTTTTTTGCCTTCGGGTCCACGCGCGATTCGAGCAGCAGTCGATCCACTTCCTTGTCTTCCAAGCCGTTTTTTTCCAGCATCGACAACAAGCTGTCGGCGCGGCATTCGACCACGCCGGTTTCATCGAGCGTGCCGAGGTTGCTACCGCTGGCCTTCACCAGAAAGGTTTCGGCGGAAAGTTTCACGGAGGTGTTGCCTTCGGCGAGGATGGACAGCTGCCGGTCATCCCGGCCCAGTTCGTGTGACAGCTGGAGCAGAAGTTTCAATTTTTCTGGAGATTTCATAGATGATATTTCGGTCAGGGATCGGGAGGTGATTTGGCCTCAGTTTTTTGGCACGATCAGTTTCTTGTTATTTTTTTTCAGTAATTGCTGGAGACTTTTGTCCGGCGGATGATTGGTGATCAGCACATCAATGGCTTCCGGCCGGGCAAAAAGGTAGGGCGGCTTCACGTCGAACTTGCTGTGATCCACGAGCAGAATGGTTTGATCGGTCATACTCATCACTTTTCGCTTTAAAGCAGCCTGCTCGGCATTGGCTTCGCCGAAGCCCTGCCGGGGATGAAATCCGCGACACGACATGAACGCCTTTTGGACGTGGTAGTGTTCGAGCATTTGAATGGTCAAACTGCCTTCACAGGACAAGGAACGATGGCTCACAATGCCGCCTGCTAAAATCACGCGGATCGCCGGGTGCCGCGCCAGTTCCACCGCCGTCTTCAGGGCCGTGGTCAAAACCGTCACTTCCATGCCGGGCAGGGCGCAGGCCAGATGAAAGGCGGTCGAACTCGCATCCAGGAAAATAGTGTCGCCGATCTGAATCTGGTCCACGGCCAGCTTGGCGATGAGCTCCTTCTCGGCGACGTTCGCGATTTGGCGGCTCTGGAGCGACAGGTCGCGACGGATGTCGTTGTTGCCGACCGCGCCGCCGTGTTTGCGGGTCAACAGTCCGTCCGCTTCCAGCTTTTCAAAATCCCGGCGAACCGTCTCTTCCGAGATGGCCAGCGCCTTGGCGGCCCGGGTGGTCGTGACCGTCCCCGACTTTAAAAGCATTTCCAGAATGCGTTGATGTCTTTCAACTGCGAGCATAAATCTGACTGATTTTCTTCTTTTTACTTGTTTTCAGCGCCGATGCAAAGGTAAATTCACAGAAATACAAAAACAAACGCAGAAATCCAAACAATGAACTTCCAATACGTCAACAATCTCTGGAACGAAGCCGAAGCCGCGAAACTCGCGGGCATGGACCGCCTCGTCTATCGTTCGAACAAGCTCGGCAGCGACCTGCGCATCACCAATACTGGCGGCGGCAACACGTCCTCCAAGATCGCCGAGCAGGATCCGCTCACCGGCGAGCCGGTTGAAGTGCTGTGGGTGAAAGGCTCCGGCGGCGATCTGCGCACGAGCCTGCGTGAAAATTTTTCGTCGCTCTATCAATCCAAATTGCTCGGCATGCAAAAAACCTATTTGTCGCGCAGCGACAAAGGCTACAAATCACAAGCCGAAGACGACATGGTCGCAGCTTTCAGTCACACGACGTTCAACCTGAATCCGCGTGCGACGTCCATTGACACGCCGCTGCACAGTTTCATCCCCGCGAAGTTCGTGGATCACATGCATCCGAACGCGATCATCGCCATCGCGGCCTCGGCGAATTGTGAGAAGCTCACGCAGGAAATTTTCGGCGGCGAGATGGATTACGTGAAGTGGATGCGTCCCGGTTTTGAGCTCGGCCTTGCGATGCAGGAAATCGTGAAGAAAAATCCCAAAGCCACGGCCATCATGATGGGTCAGCACGGTTTCATCTCCTGGGCGAACGATGACAAGGAATGTTATCTGCGCACGCTCGAATTCATCGAGAAGGCGTCGCAGTTCATCGAAGCGAAATATCAGGCCAAAGGCGGCGATGCGAAGGCATTTGGTGGCCGGAAATACGAGACGCTTCCCGAGGTGGCCCGCCGCGAGGCGTTCGCGGCGATTCTGCCGTGGTTGCGCGGTCAGGTTTCGCAGCAGAAGCGTTTCATCGCCACCGTGCAGGACGACGAAAAGATTTTACGTTTCGTGAATTCCGCTGATGCTCCGCGTCTGGCCGAACTCGGCACGAGTTGCCCCGACCATTTTCTGCGCACGAAAATCAAGCCGTTGTATGTTGCCTGGAATCCGCAGACGGAGGACGCGGCGGCGTTGAAGCGGAAGCTCGCCGACGGTCTCGTGCAATATCGCAAGGATTACGCGACGTATTACGACAAGTGCAAGCACGCCAATTCGCCTGCGATGCGCGACCCGAACCCGACCGTCGTTTTGATTCCCGGCCTCGGCATGGTGGCGTGGGGCAGGGACAAGTCTGAATCGCGCGTCACGGCGGAATTCTACAACTGCGCCGTGGAAGTCATGCGTGGCGCGGAGGCGATTGACCAGTATATCGCGCTGCCGCAGCAGGAGGCGTTCGACATCGAATACTGGCTGCTCGAAGAGGCGAAGTTGAAACGGATGCCGGCGGAAAAGGAACTCGCCCGCCAGATCATCGTCGTCATCGGCGCCGGTTCGGGCATCGGCAAGGAAACGGCGCACCGCCTCGTGAAGGACGGCGCGCACCTCGTTTGCGTGGACTTGAACGAAGCCGCCGCACAGGCGACCGCGAAAGAGATCACGGACAAATACGGTCTGGGCATCGGTGTCGCCGGAACAGGCATTTCTAATTGCGGCCTGGCGATCGGCCTGGCGGCGAACATCACCGACCGCGCGAGCATCCGCAACATGCTGGATCAGGTCGCGCTCGCTTACGGCGGTTTCGATTCCATCTGCGTGACCGCCGGGATTTTTGTTTCACCCGATACGACCGGCCACATTCCCGACGACAAATGGGCGCTGACTTTCAACATCAACGTCACCGGCAGCTATTTTGTCGGCGACGAAGCGTTCAAGACCTGGAAAGAGCAGGGGTTGAAAGGCCAGCTCGTGCTCACCACTTCCGCCAACGCTACGGTCGCGAAAAAAGGTTCCGTGGCTTACGACGTCTCCAAGGCGGCGGGCAACCATCTCGTGCGCGAACTGGCGATTGAACTCGCGCCGCTGGTGCGCGTGAACGGCGTCGCGCCGGCGACCGTCGTGCAAGGCTCGGCGATGTTCCCGCGCGACCGCGTCATCGGTTCGCTCGCGAAATACAACATCCCTTACACCGACGACGAGGCGACGGAATCGCTCGTGAAGAAGCTGGCGCAGTTTTATGCCGACCGCACGCTGACGAAGGCTCCCATCACGCCGGCGGACCAGGCGGAAGCGTATTTCCTGCTCGTCTCGCAACGCTTGAGCAAAACCACCGGCCAGGTCATCGCCGTGGATGGTGGGTTGCACGAAGCGTTCTTGCGGTAAGAATGGAACAGGAGCAAACGGAGATAACGGAGGATGGCTTGCTTGGCCAATCCTCTGTTATCCCCGTTTCCTCCTGTAAAATTAAGCCAGCAAACGGATTATGGCGCGGGGCTTAAATTTTCCCAGCGCACCGTCCACTGGCCGTTGTCCGAAAAGCCGGGCGCATTCTTCTTCGGCGCACCGTCCCAGCCGGCGGCCATCATGGCGGTGGCGTAAAGCAGGCCACCGTTCGCGGGCAAATAAATTGTGAGGCCGGGGCGCTGATAAACGTGGCCGTTGAGCGCGTAATGATTTTTCGGCGTGTCGAGCAGCAGCGCGTCAATCGCGCGTTCCGGTTCGCCCAAGCGCGCGGCGGTCATGGCCAGCATCGGATAATCCCAGCCCCAGGTGTCCGGCCAGTTCCAGTTTTTCATGATCCAGTCGAAGGTCGCGGCCATCGTGTTCGTGTCCACGCCCGGGCCGGGCAGCAGGCCGAACGCCGCCGTCACGGACGGATGGTCCGCGTTCCATTTTGGATTCGTGTAGGAATCCATCGCGGTTTCGGCGAAAGCATATTTCCCGTCTGCCACCGGCGGTTTGGCGAGACTGTTCAAGACTTCATCCCACTTCTGCTCCCGCGGCAAACCAAGGCGCATGCGCCAGGTCTGCGCGGTTTCCAGGGCCCAGCGCCAATAGGTCAGCTCGAACGTCGGGTTGAACGTTTTGTCCTTGGGGAAAATTTCCTGCGCGCATTGCAGGATCGGGCCGAGAACGTAGCGGCTGGTATTCGTATCCCACGTCGCATAGCTCGCCATGAAATCCGCTGTTTGGAAAACAACTTCCTTGAACTTTTCCAGCGTCGCTTTGTCTTGGTGCTCGCGCCAGCAAAGCTCGGCATAAAAAATCGGATGCGGCTGCTGCCACACGAGAAACGGACCGACGGGTGAGGGCGATTCCGCGCCGCTCGGACTCGTCATCTTCGGCCAGCGCGCGCCGGCATAGCCTTGTTTTTTTGCCGTGCCTTCCGCGCGCGGGAGGATTTTCTGGTAGTAGTCCAAGCTCTTTTCGAGCAACGGCAGGCGGTTCCACAAGGCAAATTGCGCCTCATGCCACCAGTGCATTTCGAGGTGAAACTTTCCCTCCCAAGTGTTGTAGGTCAGCCCCGTTTCCTGCGGCGGATTTTTGCCTGCATCCTGGATGGCCGTCAGGTATTGCGACAAAACAATCCGGCGTTCGAGTTCAAACCAGCGCGGGTCCTGGCTGCCGGACAAATCAATCGCCCCGCCGGTCTGCCAGAAGTTGTTCCAATATCTCTGAGTCACCGCCCGAACGGTTCCCGAGTTCGGAAGTTTGGCGCTGGCCTTCGGCGCGAAAGCACACACCAATTCCAACGTTCCCGTTTTTTTATCCGGGACGATCTCAAATTGGTGCTTGGCGGTTTTCGTGATGCTGGCCCCCAATGACCATTTCGCGTCCACGATATAGGAGTCATCGTCCAGCTTGCGCGTGAACCTGGCCTCATTCGGTTTGGGCTGGGCCAGCATGGTTTCGTGTGCCTCCGGCTGGCTCCAATCCGCCGTCTTCGCCTCGCCAGTGCCATAGGGAAAACGGATTTGAATGCTCAGCCGGTTTTGTTTGAGCAACGGAGATTTCACCTGCACGGCGATCGCATCCAGCTTCGGGTCACAGACGGTTTTAACCTCGACCGGCAGGCCATCAAACTTAAAGAAGCTGGTGATTTCACCATTCCATAAATCGAGCGTCTGGGAAATGTCCGTGAGGTCGTTGGTTTGGGCCGGTGAACCGTCGGCGTGTTTCAGGACGAAGCCGATCTGGCCAAGGTGCAGCCGGTGGGGATTCGCGCGCAGCCATTGGCTCTCCGGCGTCTTGTTATTTCCCGGCGCGTCGCCATACGGCACGGGGCGGCCGTTCAGATCCGGAAATTCCTTGAACTGAAACGCATCAATGCTCCAGCCGTTCGTGTTCGGAATCGTGTGCCAGCCCCAGTCCGAGAGCGTGCCCAGCGGCGTGGTTTCGGCAAATGCCTCGGGAAACGTCTGCAGGCCGGTCGCGTCCACGGTGAAACAAAATTCGCCGTTGCCGACGGAGAGCGGGTTGTTCACGTCGAACTGATGCAGCTGCACATCATGCCGGGTCACCAGCGCGTGCCGGTCAATGGGCGCCGCGTGCAGCGGTGCGGACAGCAACAAGCAGAGGGTGATGAAGCTTGGAATAATGCGTGGGTTCATGAATCGTGGTGGCGGATAAACTCCCGCAACGCCGTCCGGAAGACAAGCGGATTGAACCACGGATCAGTTATGTTGCAAGGCGTTTCCACCTGCGCCCATGCCCGGGGCAGGCCTGGAAATACCGAAGTGGTATGACATGACGGACGCGCCTCCTAATACGTCGGGCGGACGGTCTCATTTAAAACGGCAACGGGTCGGTGTGGTTTTCCGACGGCGGGTCCAACAGCAAGGAAATAAAATCGATGCCATGATGAAAACCAGTTTCATTTTGGTAGCCGAAGGGGATCCAGTCTTCGAAGCTGGTCCATAGTCGGTCGAGAACCCCCGATAGCCTGCCCATCGGGCCACGGTTCATGGATGTTTTGCTGCTGACCATGGCCGATACCTAAGCCGAAAAGCTGCGCGAAGGCAATGGGGTGTTTTACGTACATACCAGCGTTGATCGACGGGGGAAGATCATTCAAACCGGTGACAATTCGTTGCACGGAAACATTCTCCGGGCAATTCATGGATGACTGCGAAATAAAATGAAGCCACCGTCTGGGCGAAACATTAAAGCCGGATGCACGATTCCGTTTACCAAGCCATCACAGCACGAACGTCGCAAGGTTCAAATACACCAGCAGCGTGAAGACATCCGCCAGCGCGAGGCTCACGGGTCCGGCGGCGATCCGCGGATCGAGCTTGAACCGGTGCAGCACTGCCGGCACCAGCACACCGATGAGACACGCGGCCACCATGGAGACGGCGATGCTGCCGCCGATCACCAGCGCCGCGGTTCCGTTCCCGCGCCACAACCACGCCACCATCGTCACCACCAGGCCGCACATGGCACCCAGCATCAGAGCGGTCGCGAATTCCTTTCGCATCGCGCGCTTGAGCCAGCTCCGGTCGGCCTTCCGCCCGTGCAAGGCCTCCACCGAGACCGTGACGGATTGCGCGCTCACGCTTTCGCTCAGGCCCAGCACCATCGCCAGAAAAAATGCGAGGATGATGCTCGTGGCCAGTGTCGCCTCATAAAGTCCGGCCAGCATGGCGCAGCAGATGCCGCCGCCGAGCGTCGCCAGCAGCCACGGAAACCGCAACCGGAACGCGCGCCAGGGGGAAGCGGTCTGCACCTCCGCCACGCTGAAACCGATCCGTTGGAACACATCTTCCATATGTTCCTTCTCGGACACGTCAAAAACTTTTTCCGTGAACATGCCCACGTTCACCACGCCCACCAGCTGGCGCCCGGCCGTCACCACCGGAAACGCGAGGTATTTGTGCAGCACGAACATTTCGCAGGCTTCCATCACCGACGCCGTGGCGGGGATCGTCACGACGCGGCTGATCATGATGGCGTCCACGCGGGCCTCCGGCGCGGCCACCAGCAACCGCCGCGTCGGCACCACGCCCACCAGCCGCTGTTCTGCGTCCACCACGTAAAAATAGATGATCTGCTGCGCGACACCGCGTTCGCGGATCTGCGCCAGCGCCTGTGCCACCGTGAGGTTCTGGTTGAACGCGGTGAAATCCGTGCTTGCCAGTGCGCCGACGGGTTGGTTGAGATACTCCTCTTTCATCCCGTCAGGATAATTCAAGCCCCATCAGCCTCAAAAGCAAATCAGCATGGAACGCCGATTTTCTTCACGAGTCTCGCCGGCCATATACCGAATCTGACGTCCTCGAAAAATGATTTGAACGAAATCGCGATGGCCCGGTCTGATTATGTGATTGGGTTAGGGTTTAGGGTTGAGAGCCTGACTTTTAAGGTTTTTTAAGTCAGGCTCTTTTTCTGCCGATTCAACGCTTTTATTCTTCCCCGTCGTAATAAGCCAACGGTTCCGACCGGATCAACCGGCGCTCGGGCGACCGCACGACCCATTTCTGGCTGTCGGGATAATGGCAGGATTCGCCCACGGGATTGTCCGCCACAACATACAAGATCAGATCCTCCGTGCCATTATTCGTCAGCTGATGCGGTTCGCCGGGCTTGAAGAGGAAGGCGTCGCCCGTTTCAATTGCGGTCGTTCCGTCCTGGTGCCGGACAATTCCCTTGCCGGAAATCACGTGGTAAAACTCCCATTGCGCGCTATGTGAATGATAAGGGTAGGGGGTCTGTCCCGGTGCAATGCGGCAGATCTCGACATCGAACGGGTGCCGCTCGTTGAGATCCATGGAAAGCGGCTTGCGCCCCAGGGCCTCGGAAATTTCCTTGCTGGCGCCGCTGAACTTTCCCTTGGGTGACGACCAGGATTCTTCGGCGATATGCTGCGTGTTGATCTTTTGCATGCGGAGAAAATCAAAGCGCGAAACCCGCTGCGTCGTCAATCGGTATTTCACCGGAAGACCACACAATGATTGACGCGGTCAACGGTAATTGTCATTTTTTCCGCGCATGAAATTCCACAAATTTAATCTCGCACTCACCACAGTCGCCGCAGCGTTCACCTTGCAATTAACCCTGGCTGCGCAAACCAATGCGCCGGCCATGGCCACGACCGCTGCTGAGCCGGTGGTTCACCAAAACACCGCCATCCTCCCCGTGCCGCGCACCGGCAGCATCACCAACCGCCAGTCCCTCGTGTTGCAGCGCGCCAAGGAGGCTTCCGGCACCTACGACATCGAGTTCATCGGTGATTCGATTACGCAGGGCTGGGAGGGCGGCGGCAAGAATGTCTGGCAGGAATTTTACGGCAAACGCAAGGTCATCAACTTCGGTGTGAGCGGTGACCGCACCCAGCACGTGCTCTGGCGCTTTGAACAAGGCCAGCTCGACGGCGTCAAGGCCAAGGTCGCCGTCGTCATGATCGGCACCAACAATTCCAACAAGGAAGACAACACCGAAGCGGACATCCTGGAGGGCGTCACCGCCATCGTGAACCAGATTCGCACCCGCCAGCCGGACACGAAGATTCTACTGCTCGCCATTTTCCCGCGCGGTAAAACCTTCAGCCCGCAGCGCGGCAAGATTCTTCAGGTCAACGAGGCGCTCGCGAAGCTCGACGATGGCAGCCACATCTTCTATCTCGACCTCGGCCCGCAGTTCATCGAGAACGACGGGAGCATCACGCCCGGCATGATGAAAGACGCGTTGCATCCCGGTGAAGCCGGCTACAAAGTCTGGGCCAACGCCATGGAGCCGAAATTGAAACAACTTCTGGGCGAGTAATACTAATTCCCTGTAAAAATCGGTGAAATGAAAACCCTTCACCCGACCTTCGGCCACCGTCTCCCCTTGGAGGGGAGAAGGGACGGGGTGAGGGGTGTTTGACGTTTTAACCGGTTATCATTCGGAATTGGTATAAGCGGCAATCGCTCCGCCACAAGAAACCGGGCGGCCCGCCACGCGCGGATTTGCATGAGGCCGGTTGTCACCAGATCACGGCGCGCTTTTCCGGGGCAAGCCACATCGGGCTGCCGGGCTGGATGGCGAAGGCATCATAAAACGGCTGCACGTGGAGCAGCGGGCCGTAAGCGCGAAATTGTCCGGGCGAATGCGGATCCACGGTGATGAGCCGCTGCGCCTCGGCATCGCGGATGTTGGTGCGCCAAACCTGGGCAAATGAAATGAAGAACCGTTGCTCCGACGTGAGACCGTCGATCGTTTTGCGCCGGGCCGGGTCTTTCGCCAGCTCCCGTTCCAGGGCTTCATAGGCGATATTCACGCCGCCGAGATCGGCCAGGTTTTCGCCGAGGGTGAGCTTGCCGTTTACGTGCAAGCCGGGCAGCGCTTCGAAGCCGTTGTATTCGTCCACCACCCGTTGCGCCCGCGCATCGAACGCTTTCGCGTCGGCCTCGCTCCACCATTCATTCAGGTTGCCATCGGCGTCGAATTTGCGGCCCTGATCATCGTAGCCGTGGGTGATTTCGTGCCCGATGACCACGCCGATGGCGCCGTAATTCACCGCGTCGTCCATCGTCACATCGAAGAACGGCGGCTGCAGGATGCCGGCGGGAAAGACGATTTCGTTGAACGACGAATTGAAGTAGGCATTGACGGTCTCGGGCGTCATGCCCCATTCGGTGCGGTCCACCGGCTTGCCGGCGCGGGCGATCCGCCGGTGCGAATCGAAAGCTTCCGCGCGGCGGACGTTGCCGAGATAATCGTCGCGGCGGATGACCACGCTGGAGTAATCGCGGAATTTGTCCGGGCATCCGATCTTGTGCGTGAAGCGCGCAAATTTGGCCAGGGCCTTGGCGCGGGTGGCGTCGGTCATCCACGGGACTTTCTCCAGTCGGTCATGAAACACGGTCCGGAGGTTCTCCACCAGTTCGTTCATGCGGGTTTTGGCTTCCGGCGGAAAACATTTATCCACGTAAAGCTGGCCGAGCGCCTCGCCGATGCTGCCGTCAATGACGTGAGCCGCGCGTTTCCAGCGCGGCTCCTGTTCCGGCTGGCCGCTCAGGACCTTGCCATAGAAGTTAAAATTCTCCTGTTCGACCGCCGCCGGCAGATACGGCGCACTGGCGTGCAGCAACTGCCAGCGCAGATACACTTTCCAGTCGGCGAGCGGCCGCTCCTGGATGAGTTTGTTGGCGGATTCGAAAAATTCCGGCTGGCCGACGATCTCATAGCTGGGTGGCGCGAGATCGAGTCCGTCAAAATAAACATTCCAAAGCAGCGCGGGGGTTTTGGTGGCGAGTTCCGTGCCGGTGAACTTGTTGTAATTCTTGTTGGGATCGCGCAAGTCCACGCGCGTGCGGCTGGCTTTGGCCAGTTCGGTTTCGAGTTGAACCACCGTCGTGGCATGGGCCCCGGCGAGATCGGGTTTTTCACCGAGCAGCACGAACATGTTTTTCACGTGTTCGTGATAGGCCTTGAGCTTGGTCGCGAAGCTGTCATTGAGGTAGTAATCGCGGTCGGGCAATGAAAGGCCGCCTTGATCCAACTGCACGGCGTAGATGGAACTGTCTTTGTCATCCGGCCCAAAGCCGGACCGGAACAGTCCATTGATGCCGCGCAGATGAAAATCCGCGAGCACGGCGAACAGGTCTTTCGTGGATTTGATGCGGTCGATCTGCTTCAAGTCGCCGGCAATGGGCTTGAAACCCAGATGCTCGATCCGGTTGGTGTCCATGGCCGAGGCGAAAAAATCGCCGACTTCGCGCGTGGGCAAATTCGCGGGCAGCGTTTTGCTCTGGAACGCGGCGGCATCCAGAATTTCATGGATGAGATACCAGTTACGTTCCGCCAGTTCGGAGAAGGCCGACCAGCGTGATTTGTCCGGGGGCACGGGATTGTTCTTCAACCACTGTCCGGCCGCGTAATGATAAAAATCCACATCCGCAGCAATCGAGCGATCCATGTAGTCCACCGAAAAGGCCGGCACTTTGGGTGCTGCTTCCGCAACCGGCGGCGTGGCGGGTGATGGACCTGCTGCCAGGGTGTTGAAACTGGTGGCAACGATCAGCATGACACTGATCGGAAAAAAATCGGCGTATTTCATGATTTAATAACGCGCCGATGCTACAATTTAGCCGGATGCAGTCAAAGCCAGACGTCAAATTGATTATTTCAGGGTAAACTTGTTGAAAGAAATTTGCCGGTCTGTTTTCATAAACCCATGGGAACGGCTAAAAAGTCACCTGTGCATGATGTTGTGCACGGCTGGTTGGATAATCACAGTTAGGCCACTACGTGCCATGAACATTCCAATTCTAATCGCTGGGATTTGTTTCGTTGGTCTCGGACTGATGGGGCGGAAGCAGAAGAAGAAAGATTGGAGACCTTTGTTTTTTGGTGGGATTGCAATGCTGGTGATAGTTGTTTTGTCATTTGTTTTTGGTTGGAGATTATAGTTCTAATGTTATTTAGTTATGACAATTTCGTTGCCTAACACCGCGCGAGCCCGAGTAAAAACTTTCTTGCGGCAGTTGAGTTGCAAGCTCGCTACTTGAGTGTATCTGACATGGCTATAGCTTGAAGCTTTGTGCATGAAAACGTTCGTTCCACTGGCAGCTTTGATTTTGTTGTCCACGCTGCACTCACTGGCGGAGCGCATCAATCAAGAGGGACGCATCCTCGGCTCCCTGCAAGTGATAACCAATTCCATCCTGTTTAACACGTCGGACGCCGACGCGGTGGTGGCGGCCATGCAGATCTTTCCGGTGACGAATCCGTGGAACGAGTGCATCTCCAACCTGCCGGTGCTGGCCAACTCGGACGCGATGATTGCGATGATCAATACGAACGTGCCCTCGGTGTCGAACCGCAAGTTGAAGCTGTTTCAGGAGATGAATTTCGTGCTCGTGCCGGACAGCCAGACGCTGGTGTCGAACAAGTTTGTCACGTATCCGGGGGATTCGGATTTCAACGGCGGGAAATCGCCTTACGGCCTGTATCCCACGCCGACGAACCAACCCATCGAGGCATGGCCGACGGGGACCACGAACACGCTGCTGCAATGGCAGACGAACAATCTTACCGGCGATGATCGGCATTCCATCATCGTGCAGCCGGGCGCGGGTTTGATCTATGAAACGTGGAAAGCGTTGCGTGTCGGCACGAACTGGCAGGCGGCGAACGGCGCGATTTTCAACCTGAACACGAACGGTCTCCGGAAAGATGGCGACACTTCGGGCGACGCGGCCGGCTTCCCGATGTTTCCCGCGCTGGTGCGCTACGACGAATGCGAACGCGGCATGGTGGAGCACGCGTGCCGGCTGGTGGTGGTGCATTCGCGGGCGGAACATATTTACCCGGCCACACACGACGCCTCGGTGCCTTCTACCACGGACACGAATGTGCCCGCGATGGGGCAGCGCCTGCGGCTCAAAGCCAGCTACGTCATCACGAACTCATGGACGAAGGAGGAAAAGGCATTGTTGCTCGGCTTGAAAAAATACGGCGCGCTGGTGTCGGACAACAGCAGCTCGTTCTTTTCCATTTCCATCACGCCAGACGACCGCTGGGGCAGCAAACTGGACCACATCATCAATGGCAGCATCGGCATCACGAATTTTGAAGTCGTCCAGACGACGGCCACAAATGAAGGGCCGCGTTCGGCGGGCGCACCGGTCACGGATGCCGGCTCCGACCAGACAGTGGTGTTCGGGCAAACGGCGCAACTGACGGGCATGGTCAGCTTTTCGAACATTCCGCCGGTGATCCAGTGGAAGGCTTATTCGGGGCCGGGCACCGTGACCTTCAGCAACGTGGCACAGACCAACACGACAGCCAGCTTCAGCGCGCCGGGCATTTACACCCTGGAGTTGAGCGGAGACGATGGCGTCCATGCCGTGGCGTATGACGTTGTGGTGATCTCGGTGACGAATGTGATTACGGTGTCCATCGCACTCGGCGGCACGAGCGTGAATCTGAGTTGGACCGGCGGGGTGGCACCTTACGTCGTGCAGCAGGCCGGCACATTGCCCGCCATCACCTGGAGCGACCTGGTGACCACCAGTGGCAATAGCACAAATCTTCCCGTCGCGAACACCACCGGCTTCTTCCGCGTGAAAGGGCAATGACCGTTTTTTATCGCATTGCCGTGCCCTAGCCGGAGCGCGGGCGGCCCGCCCGCGAGTTCAAAATCAAACCACGCGGACGAGCCGTTCGCGCTCCAACCGTAATGGTGAAGTGATTTTCATTTCAATTCCCGTGATTTGTTGGTATCAAACTGCGCGCAAACAGACATTTATGCCCAAATTATTTCTCGGACTTGATTCCAGCACACAAAGCTTGAGCGCGGTCGTCATCGACCTCGAAACGCACAAGGTGGTTTACGAGAAATCGCTCAACTTCGACCAGGCCCTCCCGCATTACAAAACCAAGAATGGCGTCCTGACCAGCCGCGATCCACTCGTCAAACACAGTTCGCCGCTGATGTGGGCCGAGGCGCTTGATTTGATTTTCGCCGCGATGAAAAAGGATCGCGTGGCGCTGGGCGACATTCTCGCCGTCAGCGGCAGCGGCCAGCAGCATGGCTCGGTTTATTTCAACGAACGGATCACCGCCGCGCTGGAGACGCTGGATTCCAATAAATCGCTCGTCGAAAATCTGCACGGGGTTCTTGCGCGCAAAACTTCTCCCATCTGGATGGATTCCTCGACCGCTGCCGAATGCACCGAGATCCGCAAGAAACTTGGCGGCATCAAATACACCGCTTCGCGCACCGGCTCGGATGCGTTCGAACGGTTCACCGGCCCGCAGATTCGGAAATTTTTCAAGACCGAGCCCGACGCTTACAATAAGACTTTCAGCATCGCGCTCGTGAGTTCGTTCCTGGCGTCGTTGATTGCCGGAAAAATCGCCCCGATTGATTATGGCGACGGCGCGGGCATGAACCTGATGGACATCCGCAACAAAGTCTGGGACATGGAAGCGCTCAAGGCCACCGCGCCCAGCTTGAAGAAAAAGCTTCCGCCACTTGCCGCCTCGGGCCACGTCATCGGCCCGGTCAGTGCGTATTTCGTCAATAAATACGGCCTGAATCCGGAGGCGCTCGCGACGACCTGGACGGGCGACAATCCGGCGAGCGTCATCGGCCTCGGCTTGATCAAGCCCGGGCAGGTCGCCATCAGCCTCGGCACGAGCGACACGTTTTTCGGCACAATGCAGAAATGCCAGACCGATGAAGACGGCGAGGGCCACGTCTTCGGTTCGCCGGCGGGCGGTTACATGACGCTGATCTGTTTCAAGAACGGTTCGCTCGCGCGTGAAAAAATCCGCGAACTTTACAAAATTTCCGACTGGAAACAATTCGGCGAACTGCTCAAGCAAACCCAGCCCGGCAATGACGGCGGCATTCTGCTGCCGTGGTTCGAGGCGGAGATCGTTCCGCGCGTGAACCAGCCGGGCATTCATCGCTTCGACCTCGACGCCAAAAGCGTCGCCGCGAACTGCCGCGCCGTGTTCGAGGCGCAGATGCTGTCCATGCGGCTGCACTCCCAATGGATGAACGTGGCGCCGGAGAAAATCTTTGCCACCGGCGGGGCGTCGAACGACGGAGCCTTGTTGCAGGTGATGGCGGACGTGATGAACTGCCGCGTGTTGCGGATTGAAGTGTCCAAGAGCGCGGCGCTGGGCGCGGCCTTGCAGGGGGCGCACGGCTGGCTCACGGTGGCCGGCAAAAATCCGAAGTGGGAAAAGCTCGTCGCGGGTTTCACCGCGCCGATTCCCGGCAGCGAGATCCGGCCGGACCCCAAGGCGGTTCGCGTTTACGACCAGCTGCTGGAGAAATACGCCGACTGCGAACGCGAGGCGTTGTGAACCCACGATGCCCGAACCATGCGGTTAAACCCGGCCGATCTTAACGCAGAGGACGCCGAGAACGCGGAGAGGCGCAGAGTTTGGCCGGCAAATCAGCACTCACCTTTTTGTCTGTCTCCCCGTTTTTTCCCCGGCGTTTTTCTGCGGTCTCTGCGCCTCTGCGTTTAGGCCGGGATTCCCTTTTCAACTGCACAACTGCGGATCAGAACGAAGCTGCGCGCTCAAAACCCGCGCAGATCCGTGCTGCTGCGTTTGGGCAAACCGGGAGCCGGCGTGCGCTTGAGGACGAGATATTCCAGGCCCATTGCCTGAGAGTATTCCCGCTTGCCCCCCTTGTCGCCGTCTTCGTTGACGACGTAGATGTCCGGTTTCAACCGCCGGATTTCTGGGTCGGCATCCACCCAGCCGGAACCGGTGGTGACGAGTGCCTGCTTCACGTATTTGATGGAACCAAGGACATAACGGCGTTCCGCTTCCGACAACAGCGGATGTCCCTCGCCTTTCAGCAAGCGCACATTCGCATCGCTGCCGAGACAGACATACAGATCGCCATAAGCCGAGGCTTCCTCGGTGAAACGCACGTGACCGGAGTGAACCCAGTCGTAGCAGCCGGTGGCAATGACCTTCTTTTTTCCGGGCGCGGACGGCATCGGGGGCGGTTCGGGAAAACCTGTCAATTCGTCTGCCGTGAAAACGCGATAGGCGATTTTGTTTTCGCGGGCAAACGCTTCACGCGCCGGATTGGTCGTGGCTGCCACGTCGGCCCAAATGTCCGCGTGAAGATTTTTCGGCAGCGAATTGAAATCTTTGGACGCATCCGCTTCAACAACCCGGCTGACATAACGCACGGCGTTGAGAAAGTAATTCCGTTCGGCCAGCGAAAACTTCGGAGCTTTGCCGTTGAGCTTTTCCAGCGTGGCATCCGGCCAGAGCAGCACGGTCAATTCACCGAGCTTTGCCGCTTCTTCGAGAAACCGCAGGTCGCGCGACTTGATGTCGTCGAAGCCGCCGGAGACTGCAATTTGTGAAGACATGTTTTTAACCACGGATGGACACGGATGGGGCAAAACGCAGAGACGCAGAGAACGCGGAGCTGCGCAGAGGAAGAAATCCTCCGCGACTCTTTGCGGCCTTTGCGTCTCTGCGTTTGGTTTTTTATCCGTGTCCATCCGTGGTTGATTATTTTGCAGTCCGGACTTTCACCTTGAACGCGCCGGGCACCGGCTCGTTGGAGACGACAATCAGATAGCCGCCACCGCAGCCGGAATACATCGCGCCGAGGTATTGCTGCTGATACGCCTTCAGAATCGGCAGCAAGTCCGCGCGCAGCGACGGATGCCGGACGACGTGTGGCAGCAGCGTTTCCCAGCATTTCATGTTCAGGTTCAGCGATGCTCCCAGTGCCTTTGCGTCCATCTTCACGATGGCGTTAAAGCAGTCCTGCCCCGACTGGCCCAGCCGCGCGACCCATTTCGGATCAAGATTTTTTTCCCCGAGCGGATTGTAGCCGTCCGGCCGCGGCTCGATGGGAATCAGATATAAAACCATTTCCAGCCAGCGGGCGACCTTGGGGCGGTTGCACGATTCAATGTGCGAGGGGAACACACCGCCGTCATGATTGAAATCGTAGTCGAGTCGGTTGACGCCGGGATAAACCAGGCCGATCATGTCCTGCGAACCGCTGGGATCGGATTTGCCTTGGTTTTCCGCGTCGTAAAGCTCGCGCACCAACTCGTCAAGCGGACGCTTGGGCAGTTTGCCTTTCCACAGTTTTGTGGCGATGGCCCGGGTGCCGCTGGCGATGCCGGAACGGTCCATCGGCCGGAAATCCGGTTCGATCTGCACTACCACCATCGCACCGGGTGGCCTGGGGTTGTGCTGTGAAACGAATGGCTGGTCAATCCAACCGCCCGCGAGTTGCAGGCGGTTGGGGATTGAACCCAGAATCTTCCCGACCGGCGAGGATTTCATCAGCCAATGCCCACGCGTTTGCCGGCCTTGCGATGGTTATATTGCTCCCGGATCCACTTGTAAGTGATCGCCAGACCTTTATCCAACGGCGTGTTCGGTTCCCACTTGAGAACTTTCTTGATGAAGGTGTTGTCGGAATTACGGCCCGCGACGCCCAGCGGGGCGTTCAAGTTGTAAGAGCGTTCCAGTTTCTTGCCGGCAATCTTCTCCACCTTGCTGACGAGCGTGTTGATGGAGACCAGTTCGCTGGAGCCGAGATTGATCGGCGTCGCCACGAGGGCGTCGCAATGCGTGATCATGTCAATGCCTTTCACGCAATCGTCAATATACATGAAGCTGCGCGTCTGCTCGCCGCTGCCCCAGATGTTGATCTTCAGATCCTGCTTATCGATTGCCTCGATCATCTTGCGGCACATCGCCGCGGGCGCCTTTTCACGGCCACCATCCCAGGTGCCGTTCGGGCCATAGACATTGTGGAAGCGGGCGATGAACGTCTTCATCCCGCGTTCGTGCCAGTATTCTTCGCAGAACATTTCGGAGACCAGTTTCTCCCAGCCGTAGCCGCGTTCGGCCATCGCGGGATAGGCGTCGGATTCCTTCAACGCACGGACTTTCGGGTCTTTCTGCAGCAGCGTGTTGTAGGCGCAGGCCGACGAGGAATAAAAATAACGGCGCGTGCCCGCCTGGTAGGCGGCTTCGACCATGTGGGTGTTGATGAGAATGGAACGCAGGCACTCGACGCGGAAACGTTCGATGAACCCCATGCCGCCCATGTCCGCCGCGAGATTGTAGACCTCAACCGCGCCCTCACAGACGCGGTGGCAGTTGGCCTCATTGCTCACGTCCAGGCAGAGATTCTGGACGCCGGGCACGTGCAGATACCATTCGTAAAGCGGTTTCTTGTCCACCGCGCGGATGTTGGTGAAACCCTTCTTCTTGAAATACAGGGCCAGGTTGCCGCCGATGAAACCGCCGGCACCGGTGATGACGATCAAATCAGTCTTTTTCAGCGGGGCGTCTTTTTCCACGATCCGTTTCTTTTCCATATCAAATCTATTATGTCTTGGTTGAATTGTGCGGGTGTAAAATACACTGGACACACCGGCAAGGGAATGACGATAGTTTGCCAGCGCATGACGATTATTGACTTTTAAAATGAAGCCGGCCAGCCCAGTCAAGTCCGCCGCCGGCGGGGCGCCGGAATTTTTCTCGCCGCAGGTTTCCGCCGCGCGCCGGTTTTACCTGAACCTGAACCCGCCGAAGCGGGCATCCCTGTCCGTCCTCAGCGGCGGCTGCGAGCATTGCGCGCCCGATTACGAAATCCACCGGGCGACCTTCCCGTTCTATTCGATTGAATACGTCGTCCGTGGACGCGGATCGCTGCAACTGAAAAACCGCCGTCACCGCCTGGCTCCGGGCTGTGTTTTTTCCTACGGTCCGGGCGTGCGGCAGGACATCGTTGCTGATCCGGGAAACCCGCCGGTCAAATACTTCGTGGACTTTGCCGGCTTGAAAGCAAAGGAGATTCTACATCTGGCCCGGCTGCCGGCGGGGAGCTTCCTGCAAATCTTCCCGCCGAACGAAATCCAGAATCTCTTCGACGAACTCATCCGCGGCGGCCAGCACGGTGCGCGTCCAGGCGGGGATCTGTGTGTGAAACTGCTGGAATGTCTGGCCTTGAAAATCGCCGGGGCGCGCGCGCCGTCGGCGGGGACCGGGACGCTTTCCTTCACCACCTACCAGCATTGCCGGCAGCATCTCGAAGCCCATTTTCAGCGGCTGAAGACGCTGCAGCAGATGGCCGAGGAATGTCACGTGGATGCCGCCTATCTGTGCCGGTTGTTCCAACGCTACGATCATCAAAGCCCATACCAATTCTTGATGCGTCTGAAAATGAACCTGGCCGCCGAATGGCTGCAACCGTCCAGCGCGCTGGTCAAACAGGTGGCCGTCCGCGTCGGGTTCGCCGACCAGTTCCATTTTTCGCGGGCCTTCAAAAGCGTGTTCGGCGTGGCGCCGGATGTGTTCCGCCGGCTGCGTTGAAGGACTCAGCGGCAAATCCAATCAAGATTTTCGTCCAGCGCCGGGACCGTGAAATGGCATGGCGTAATCTTAATTAAGGTTGCCGTCCAGTTGGAGCGTCGTGCCCTTTTTGATTTTTGGCTGCACTGGTTTCAAGTTGCCGTAACGAACCGTGCAGGGATTTCCGGCCTGCGAATGGATCGTGGCGGAAACGAGTTTTCCATTCTTCCATTCGATGTCCACGGTGAAATTGCCGCGCGCGCGCAGGCCCTTCACGCTGCCGTCCAGCCAGGCGGTGGGCAGGGCGGGCAGCAGGTCGAGAATTGGGGTCTGGGGTCTGGGGTCTGGGGTCTCGGAAGACGTGGCCGAGTGGCTTTGCAGCAGCATCTCGCACATGCCGGCGGTGATGCCAAAGTTGCCATCGATCTGCATCGGCGGGTGCAGGCCGAACAGGTTCGGGCAGGTGTTGCGGCTGGAAAACAGTTGCTGCAGTTCGCGGTGGGCGTCCGCGCCATCGTGCAGGCGCGCGTAGATCGCGGTGCGCCAGGCGAACGACCATTCGCGCACGTCGCCGGTGTCGCCGCGCGCATCAAGGGATTTCTTGGCCGCCGCCGCGAGTTCGGGCGTCCTCATGATGCTGATCTGCCGCCCGGGATGCACCGCGAACAGGTGCGACGTGTGCCGGTGATGATCGTTGGGGGTGTCGAGCTCGGGATATTTCGGATCATGTTTCTCGGTCATCCATTCGAGCAATTGTCCCCAGCTGCCGATGCCGGGCGTGACCAGCCGGTCGCGCATGGCGGCGATTTGATCGCGATAGGTCTTGTCCACGCCGAGCACGTCCGCCGCCTCGACGTAGTTATTGAACAGGTCCCACACGATTTCCTGGCTGTAACTCACGCCGTCTTCGGTCGGGCCGTGTTCGGGCGACCACGCGTCCGGCACAACCAACCGGCCGTCGGGCAGGGCTTTCAGATGATCCTCCCAAAACTCGCAGGTCTCCTTGAGATATGGATACGCGGTCTTCGCGAGAAAATTGGTATCGCCGCCAAACGCGTAATGTTCCCAGTAATGCTGGCCATACCAGGCGTTCGCGGTGTTGTCCCATTTCCAACCCATGCCGCCGGTGATGTTGTGCGACGTGCGAATGGCGAAACCGCGTCTGGCAAAATTCCCGTCGGCGGTCTTGAATTCTTCCGCCGCCGCCGTCGCCTTGCGCCACGCCGGGAGCTGGCTGTCCACCAGATCGAACAACGGCAGCGCGCACTGGGCCAGATTCGCCGGCTCGGCCAGCCAGTAATTCATCTGGATGTTGATGTTCGCATGGTAGTCGGAACGCCACGGCGGATTGTTGCTGTCATTCCAGAGCCCCTGCAGGTTCGCGGGCAGGCTGCCAGGCCGCGAACAGGCAATCAGCAGGTAACGGCCATACTGGAACAACAACTCTTCCAACTCGGGGTCAACGGTGGCGGCGGCTTTGAGCTTGCGCTGGTCGGTGGGCAGCGCGGTCTGTTCGGCGGTGGACTGGCCAAGGTTGAGCGTGACGCGATCAAACAGGGCGTGAAAATCATTTCCGTGCGCCGTTTTGAGCATGTCGTAGGTTTTGCCGGACGTCATTCTGACCTGCTTCGTCACGCGGGCATGCGGATCTTCACCCCGATAATTATTCGTGTAGTCCATCGCGTAATCCGTGCCGGCCGCGACCACAAGCATCAGACTGTCGCAGTTGGTGAACTCCAGCATCCCGCCCTCGGCACGCAAGGTGCCGCCATCGTTGAGCGCATTGAGCCGCGCCTCGTATTTCATGCCATTAGTCAGCGCGCCGGCGATGGTGAGATGGTTTTTGTTTCCGACGGTTGGTGTGCCGTGTGAATCGTTCAACTCAAGGCTGCCGGTGTAGCTGCCGGGCTTGTCGGCCGTCAGCCGCACGACCAGCACGCCGTCGGGATGGCTGCAAAAATACTCGCGCGAAAATTTCACGCCGTTCAGCGTGTAACTGACATGCGCCAGCGCATCACCGATGTCCAGATCGCGCCGGTAGTTCGTGACGGTTTCGTGGCCGGGCAGACGGAGGAGCAGTTCGCCGAGACATTGGTAGGCACCCATCGTGTCGTAATTGCCGCTGGGATTTCCGTCCCCCGTCCAGAGGCTGTCCTCGTTCAGCACGATGCGTTCGCGCGCCGTGCCGCCGGCGATCAACCCGCCCATGTGCCCGTTCCCGATGGCGAGCGCCTCATTGATGAAGGAGGACGGTTTGCCGCCACCCAGGTCCAAGGCAGGCTGTCCTTTGTTCGTGGACAAAACGGTGCTGATGGCGGTTCCGGCCGGCTGCTGATACCAAAGGACGAGATCGCTGGCAGATGCCGCCATCACCGTGCTGAGGCCGATCCATGTGCCGAGCAGAATTTTTTTCATGCTTGAAACTTATTCGAGATTCCCGTCAAGACGCACCGTGCCACCGGATTTGACCTTCAAATCAACCGCCTTGTCGCCGTAACGCACCTGGCAGGAGTTCTTGCCCGGCGAATGAAGTGTGGCAGCCGTCAGTCTCCCGTTTTTCCACGCAATGTCCACAGTGAAATTGCCGCGTGCGCGCAACCCGGTCACGCTGCCGGCCGGCCAGGCCTTCGGCAGGGCGGGCAGCAGTTCGATCACGCCGGCCTGCGATTGCAGGAGCATTTCGGCGATGCCCGAAGCGCCGCCGAAGTTGCCGTCAATCTGGAACGGGGGGTGCGCATCGAACATGTCGGGATAGGTGCGTGCCGGGCTCAACAGAAATTCCAGAATGCTGAACGCATGGTCGCCGTCGTGCAGCCGCGCCCAAAGGTTGATGCGCCACGCCGTCGCCCAGCCGGTGGCCTGGTCGCCGCGGATCTCCAGGGATTTTTTCACGGCGGCGGCGAGTTCCGGGGTGGTGCGAAAATCAATCTGGTCGCTGGGATAGAGTCCGTAAAGATGCGAGACGTGGCGGTGGTGGAGATCTTTGGCCTGCAGGTCCCAATCCTTCAGCCATTCCTGCAACTGGCCGGCGCTCCCGATCTGCAAGGGCGCCAGCCGGTCGCGGGCGGCCCTCACCTGATCGCGGAAACTTTTGTCCTTGCCGAGAATCTCCGAGGCGTTGATGCAATTGGCAAAAAGATCACGCAATATCTCCATGTCCATCGTCGGCCCGGCACAGATGCTGGTGTTCGAGTCCGGATGCTTGTTTTCCGGCGAGAGCGAGGGGCAGGTGACCAGCCAGTGATGCGTGGGTTCTTCGATGAGGGTATCGAGGAAGAATTGCGCCGCGCCCTTCATGGCCGGGTAGATTTGTTCCAGATATTTTTTGTCGCCGGTAAAGCAGTAATGCTCCCACAGATTCTGGCAGAGCCACGCGCCACCCAGCGGCCACATGCCGGAATTCGGTCCGTCAATCGGCGCCGCCGCGCGCCACAAATCCGTGTTGTGATGGACGACCCAGCCGCCGGCGTTGTAGTGCACCTTGGCCGTGCGCGCTCCGGTCTGGGTCAGATCCATGACCATCGCGGTCAGGGGTTCGAGGCATTCGGAAAGATTGGCGACTTCCGCGGGCCAGTAATTCATCTCCGTGTTGATGTTGATGGTGTATTTGCTGCCCCACGGCGGGTTCATGGAATCGTTCCAGATGCCCTGCAGATTCGCGGGCTGGCTGCCGGGACGCGAACTGGAGATGAGCAGGTAGCGCGCGAATTGAAAATACAGCGCGGCCAGCTGCGGGTCGTTGCCGTCGGCGAAATGCGCGATGCGCTCGTCGGTCGGCAGCTTCATCGCGTCCGTCTCGCCGAGGTTGAGTTCCACGCGACGGAATAACTTTTGATGTTCGGCGATGTGGTTTTTGAGCAGGCTGGCGAAGGATTTTTTTCCGGCCTCGGCAATTTGCTTTTTCGTGATGGCTTCGGGATCACCGCTCACGTCGTGATAATTTTTGTAACTCGTGGCGGCGGCGATGAGCAGGGTGACCGAATCCGCCCTGGTAACTGAGAGGCTGCTCACGCCGATGGAGGTTTTTCCTCCCCGGGCGATGGCGCGGACGCGCGCCTGAAATTTCAGCGCGCCTTTGATGCCCTGCGCGTCGCCGTTGACGCCGCTCATCACGAGTGTATCCGGGGCTTCGGTGTTCATCGTCGCCGCCTGGGGTGTGTTCATTCCGGCGTTGAAGGAAATCTGCCCGCGCTTGTCGGCGGTGAGGCGCACGACCATGACCTGGTCCACCGGACTCGAAAAGATTTCGCGTTTGAAGGTCACGCCGTTCGCGGTGTAGCTGACACTGGCGACGGCGGTGTCGAGATCCAGATCCCGCCGGTAATTTTCAATCGCCGCGTTCGTCGGAAAGGTGAGGAACAGGTCGCCGACGGTTTGATACATCATCTGCCGGACGGGTTTGGCCATCATGTTGCTGGCGATTAGGCTGAACGCCTCGTCGTATTTGCCTTCGAACACCAGCTGGCGCGCCTCCGGCAGGGCGGCGAGCGCGTTGGTATTGTTGGGATCGTAAGGGCCTCCCGCCCAGAGCGTGTCTTCGTTGAGCTGCAGGTGTTCCCGCTCCACACCGCCGAAGATCATCGCGCCAAGCCGTCCGTTGCCGATGGGCAATGCGCCGGTCCAGTTGGTCGCGGGCCCGCGATACCAGAGTGTGAGCGGCGAGGAGCTTTCCGCCGCGTGACTGGATTGAAAAATAAGAACCGCTGCGAGTGCGGCAAAAAAAGAGCGGGGCAGTGTTGGCATGGGGGAAATTCTCACCAGCCCCGCCCCGCACTCAAGCTATTATTTGTTCTACGGCACGCTCGGACGCGCGTCTCCGGCCTGCGTCGTGATGGTGGCCGTCGCGGATTTCAAACCGTTGGCGCTCGCGGACAGCTTGATTTCGCCCGGTTCCTTCGTGGATTGCACGAAGACTTGCGCAAGGCCATTGAACACGCTGCGCGACCATGGGGACGCGACTGGTTTGCCGGTGAGTTCCACGTTCACGTCCGGATTCAAGCCGCCCTGGCCGGACTGGTTGGACACGCCGACGGCGATGACGTTGTCGCCTGCGTGCAGATTCTTTTTGATGTCGAAGGCCGGTTGCGCCGCCCAGTCGCGCGATTCGCCGACGCGCTGGTTGTTGACAAAAATCCAGCCGTGATCATCAATGCCGCCGAACCGGATCTGGACGCCGGGATTGGCGAGATCGGCCTCGGTCAGTTGGACGTGCGCGCGGTAAATGGCCGACTGGCCTTCCTGCAAAACCAGTTCGCCCGTGTCGCCATCGGTCTTGGGCTTGATGACATTCCAGGATGAATCCACAAAGTCATTTGCATATTCGGGAGCGAGTGCGCCTTTGGCCGGGACGGTGGCGAGTTGCCAACGCCAGTCGTTCACCGCGATGCTGTGGACCGGCAGGTTCGGGATGAACGTGTCCGGCTCGTGACAACTCGGATCGCCGTTGCCGACGCCGAGAATTTTCCCCGCGCCGCTGATTTCAAAGCTGATCTTGTTGGACGCCACCGGCACGACGCGGCCCTGCGCGTCCGCGACGGAAACGGTGATCACGCTCACGTCTTCTCCGTCGGCGTTGATGGTCGTGCGGTTTGGCGCGAGTTGGACGGACGCCGGTTCGCCGGTTGTTTCGACCTTCGCTTCGGCAACGACTTTGCCGTCGTTGAAACCTTTTGCCGACAAGGTGCCGGGCGCATACTTGACCTGCCAGGTGAGTTTGGAATTCCGCTTCATCGGCTGTTTGCCGAGCGATTCACCGTTCAAAAACAGTTCGACTTCCTCGCAATTGCTCAAAGCGTCCACCCGGATTTCGGTCTTGCCGGGCCAGTTCCAGTGCGGGAGCAGATGCAGCACGAGGTTCGTCGTCCACCACGACTGGTAATAATAAAAAATGTCCTTGGGGAAACCGCAGGTGTCGAGGATGCCGAAATGCGAATTGATGCACGGCCACGCGTAGGGTGTCGGCTCACCGCGATAATCAAAGCCCGTCCACACGAAGCCGCCGCTCAACCACGGGCGCTCGGCGAAGATGCTCCACCATTCCTCGGCGGTGTTCGCCCAACTCGGCGCGTTGACGTCATAGGCACTCAAGTAGCCGCGCTGCTTGTCGTTCTCATAAATGCCGCGGGTGCTGACGGTGCTGCCTTGTTCGGTGCCGACTTCTGGTTGGCCGGGATGCCTGGCGCGATAACTGTCCATCTCCTTGCCGTATTGTTCAGGCTTTTTGCCGATGTGATAATTCCAGCCGCGCACGTCAATGACACCGTTGATGCCGTCGAACGTGTCGCCCTGCGGCGCGGCGTAGGTGACCGGGCGCGTCGGGTCGAGTTGCTTCACGAAATCCTGCATCGTGCGGGCGACGTTGCCGCCCTGTGGCGTGGCCTGCACATTGAATTCCTCGTTGGCGACCGACCAGATGCCAATGCTGGCGTGATTGCGGTCGCGAAGAATCTGGTCTTTCCACTTGCGGAGATTTTCCTCGTCGCTGCCGAGCAGGCGGCTCTCGTCCATCACGATCATGCCGAGACGGTCGCAGGCGTCGAGCAGTTCCGGCGTGGGCGGATTATGCGAGGTGCGATAGGCGTTGCAGCCGAATTCCT
This sequence comes from Verrucomicrobiia bacterium, assembly GCA_035577265.1. GTDB lineage: Bacteria > Verrucomicrobiota > Verrucomicrobiia > Limisphaerales > UBA11358 > UBA11358. Next base: position 38,790 of record DATLVR010000035.1, read on the forward strand.
TCAGCTTGGCCACGCGAAAATACTGGAGCGCATCCGGCAGCGCCGCGCCAACGCCCGCCATGTCCTGGTGATTGCAGGTGCCTTTGAGGACGTAGGGTTTGCCGTTCAGCAGAAAACCATTCGTCGGATCAAACGCGAAGGTGCGGATGCCGAACTCGGTTTCCTTGCGGTCAACAATGGTGTTCGTTTTGTCTGAATAGAGATTAACCGTGGTGACTAACTTGTAGAGTTTTGGATTTTCCGGTGACCAGAATTCGGGCTTCGGAATAAACCAGCGAAGATCGCCAACTCGATTCACATCTGTTGTCGAATTGGGAAGGATTGCTGTAGCGCTGCCATGATTATCGCGTTTCAAAACAGTTCCTTCAGGGCTTACCACTTCATAACCGACGGTTACATCTGCAATATGGTCCTGTGAATTCACTAGCCGAGTTTCAATATGCAATCGTGCAGGGCTGTTTGATGTGTCACTTTCTGGTAAGTTGTCTTTGAATTCGCTCCGAACAAAAATCCCATCCGGCGCGATGGCCACGGGCGCGGTCTTGTCCAGCCAGACGTGACGGTAAATGCCCGCGCCTTCGTAGAACCAGCCCTCGAACTTGCTCGCATCCACCTTCACGGTCACGGTGTTCTTGCCGCCAAAATGCGCGACGTCCGTGATGTCTTCGCGAAACGGGTAGTAGCCGCCCTCGTGACGTTTCACGAGCCAGCCGTTGACCCAGACCGTCGCGTCGCGGAACACGCCGTCGAACGTGAGCCAGATGCGCTTGCCGGCATCTGCCGACGGCAGGTCAAACGTGCGGCGATACCAGCCGATGCTGTTTTTGGGAAAATTCGGCCCGACGGGTTTGAAGCCGTGGCTGGTGTCCGCTGACTTGTCAAAGGGCAGTTCGATCGCCCAGTCGTGCGGCAGATCGAGCGAGCGCCATGCGGTGTCGTTGAATTTTTCCGCCGCCGGGCCACCGCTCGCGCCCGCCTTGTCGAGGCGGAGCGCATTGGGCCAGTCGTCGCCGAGATGAAATTTCCAGTTCACATCCAGCGAGAGATGTTCGCGCGGCGAGTCGGTTTGGGCGGCGGCATGGTTCAGGATGAAAATGGCCGAGACGACGAACAGCAGCCGCAAATTTAGCGGGGGGATGAATTTCATGGGAGACAAATTTGAGCAAGCGGACTGTGCATGGCAATTTCAAACCCAAACAAATTTACAGGACAAGACATCGGATGGGTTTTGCGCGCCGAAGGTTCCCCCTACTAACATCCAAGCACCCCATAGCCGGAATAATTCAGTCCGAGTGAAACCGGTCTCACGCCAAGACCGCCAAGGACGCAAAGAAAACTGAATTCTTGAGTGCAAAAGCAACGCACTGGATTCAGAATTCATGTGAAAAAATCACTGCCTGCCCCCTCCCTTGGCGGCCTTAGCGTGAGCTTCTTCTGCATCGTTCCAGCTTAGTTAAGCGGTCGTCGTTGGCCGGAAAATTTGCGAAACGTGCCGGGAACGGCAGCGCGCGCGTTGGCACGCTGGAAGAGCTGCCGTTCCTTGAATTCAAGATTGCGTCGCAAGGGAACTTATCTTCATGCTGGTGCGTCTTATTCGTATGAAGAAAAAGCTGAAATGGATTTTCGTGGCGCTGGTGGCCGTGTTCGGACTGTTGCAGTTCGCCAATCCGGCGCGCACGAATCCGCCGGTCGTGAACAATCTGCCAGGCACCAACGCATCGCCACCAGTCGTCGCCCTCTTGCACGCGGCCTGTTACGACTGTCATTCCTCCGAAACGAAATGGCCCTGGTATAGCCACATCGCGCCGATGTCGTGGCTGATCGCCCAGGATGTCAACGAAGGCCGCCAGCATTTGAATTTCTCCGACTGGCCGCAGGACACGGATCGCGCCGCCAAAAAATTCGACCGCATCAACGAAGTCCTCGATTACCGTCAAATGCCGCCGAAAAAATACACGGCGCTTCATCCCGAAGCCCGGCTCTCCGAGGCGCAACGCCAGGAACTGCTGGACTGGAGCGCCGCCCAAGCCGAGCGGCTGCACACGGCGGCAAAACCCGAGTAAGTGAGATGGGAACACCCCTCACCCCAGCCCTCTCCCTGAACTGCGTAGCAGCCGACGTGAGGAGGCTCTAACTCAACGGCGTTCAGATGGAGCCTCCTCACGTCGGCTGCTACGCAGTTCAGGGGCACCCATCGCGGCTTTTCACGGGCCGGGGATTCTCTCCCCTCCGAGGGGCGAGGGAGAAACGTTCCCCGCGTCTTGGAACCACCCACGATGGATTCGCAAAATGGTTATTGGAATTTCCCATAAATGATCGAAGCTGTTCCCTCTCCCTGGGGGAGAGGGGCAGGATGAGGGCGAACGTTAAACATTTCAGGATATAAATGACATGCTGCACACAGAATTGATTCCCGCCGCCGATAGAAACTCCAAACGTCTGATGGTGATGTTGCACGGCTTGGGCGACAGCATCGAAGGCTATCGCTGGTGGCCGGAGGCGATGCGATTGCCGTGGCTGAATCATCTGCTCGTCAATGCCCCGGACGATTATTACGGCGGCTATTCGTGGTTTGATTATCCCGATGAGATCGCGCCGGGCGTGTTGCGCAGCCGCAAATTGCTGTTCGAGCTGCTCGACGATTTGCGAGCCAAAGGATTTCCCATCGAGCAGATGACGCTGGGCGGATTTTCCCAAGGCTGCCTGATGACCATTGATGTCGGACTGCGTTATCCGCACCGGTTCGCGGGACTGGTCGGCATCAGCGGCTGGGTGTTTGACCTGGAGCATCTGAATCCCACACCGGTCGCCAAGCAGCAGCGCGTGTTGATGACGCATGGCACGGCCGACCCACTGATTCCCATCGAAACAGTGCGCCCGCAGATTCCGCAACTGAAAGCCGCCGGGATCAATGTCGAGTGGCGCGAATTCCCCAAGGTGCACACGATCCAGGGCGAAACCGAGATGGCGGTCATCCGCAATTTTGTTCGCGCCGGATACGGAAACGGGGTGATGGATTAATGGATTATTGGATTTGCAGTTTCGGTTTCCACCAATCCATCTATCCAATAATCTTTTTCCGCCGCGCCTTCGCTTCACGGTAGGCGCCGGTTATCCGGTTGTGGGCGGATAACCGGCACGCTGGTGAGCCGCAGGGGCCTGCGGACTTGGGAAGCTCAGATTTTCACTTCGCGCCTCGTGCCGGGCATCCAGATCTGTTCCGGGCGCGGCTGGCTGGCGGCCGGCCAGTCCATCGCGTTTTCCACCGCCTCGCGCATTTTGGCGAACCACCAGTTGGCGCGGGCAATGCGGCCTTCGCGTTTGGTGGAGACGGTTTTGGGCGGCAGGCCGCTGAAACCGAGTTCGAGTTGTTGGTTGGTTGTAGTTGTCATAATTTTGTTTTAATTACGACTCCACTTTCGCAGACCGGGTAGGACAAAGGCTGTCCGAGTGAAAAAATAAAAAGGAAGGGAAACATTCAACAACCAACATTTAACACTCAACACCCAATTATTCCATTGGGCGTTGAATGTTGAGCGTTGAATGTTTTTTTGAATTTATCGGAGCGTGATCGTGTCGCCCGGTTCCAGCGGCACGTCGTGGCCATTCAACAGATCTCTCGGATCGATCGTGGCGTTTTCACCCCGGCGCAGCAGGATGATTTCCTTGGGATTGCCGGGAGCGGTGTAGGTGGCCGTGGCAATCGCTTGGGCCAGCGTCATGCCCTCCACCCACGGGACCTCGGAATTTTGCACCGGGCCGAAGACTTTGATGCCCGTGTGCTGAGTCGCAGCGATGGTGGCGAATGCATCTTTTTGTCCGGCGAGGTAGGCGGCGCGCGCATCGGCCCGGGCTTGCGATTTGGTGACACAGCCGCACACAGGCATCAGGGTCAACACGACCAGGGCCGCGAGCATGAAGAGTGTCGTCCGGCTTGAATTCATCTTATTCAGGCTTCTTGAGGATTTTCCCAAAATCACTTTCGTCCGGCTCGATTTCAATCCGTCCACCCGCTTCCGGGGCCGGACGCGGGCTGGCGATTTTCTTTCCGACGCGGGGCAGGGCAGCGGGCATTGCGGTCAGTGGCGCGATGGCTGGTGAATTGGAGGGTTCGCTATCGGGTGGTTCGGCGTTCTGGCCGGGAACGAACAGGTTCGTGCGGCCATCCAGCCATTTGGCGTAACGTTGAAAGGACCACATGCCGTGATCGGCCCCGGTCTCGACCGCGGAAATGATTTTGAAGAAGTCCCGGTTGCGGATGAAATTTTTCACCGCGTGCGTGGCCATGAGTATCTCGCACTCGGGCACACGGATGTTCAAGTCCGGCCGGAAACCGAGCCGCTGCGAGATCACCGCGACCAGGCAGTCTGCCAACTGGGCGGAGACGCTGTTCTGGATCTCCGCCGGGAAGGCCGAGACCACGCGCTGCAACGCCTCGGCGCAGCTTGAGGAATGGACCGTGGCCAGCACCAGATGCCCCGTCTCCGAGGCGCTCAACGTAAGTCGCATCGTTTCCGGGTCGCGCATCTCGCCGACCATCAAGACATCCGGATCCTCGCGCAACGCATCGTGCAGGGCTTGTTCAAAACTCGGCGTGTCGCGTCCGACTTCGCGCTGACGGATGTAAGAGCGCCGCGGGCGGAACGTATATTCAATCGGGCTTTCCACCGTGACGATATGCCGCGCTTCGGTGAGATTGATCTCCTGGATGAGTGCGGCGAGGGTCGAGGATTTGCCGCTGCCGGTCGCGCCGCTCACCAGAATCAGGCCGTGCGTGTTTTTGACGAGCTTCTTGAGGTCGGCATGCAGGTTGAGCTTTTCAAGGGTGGCTTGAAATGAACCGAGCAGCCGGATGGCGAAGCCGATGCCACGGGCGGTCTGCAAAACATTGATGCGGCAACGGACGCCGCGAATGGTCCGCGACAGATCATACGAACGCCGTTCCAGAAAAACCGGCCATTGCGATTCGCCCACCAATTGACGTGCCGCTGTCAACAATGCCGGCGCCGGAACGGGCTCGCCTTCGATCAGCAGGGTGCCGCGCACCCGCACCGCCGCCGGCATGCCCGCCTCCAGATGCAAATCACTCGCGCCCCGTCCGGCCGCCGATTCAATTAATGATTCCAGTTCCATCTCGACTTGAAATAATGAACACCGTGGCCCGTTAAAAGTTTTTTCCGGAAGAATTGAGGGTTTTTTTCCAGGCGGCCACGGCCGATTTGGTTTCCGCCGCGCACTGGACGAGCGGTTTCACAAAACGCGGCGTGAACCAGGGAAAACTCCCGGTCAAATCCGGCGTCACCAGAATCTGCCCGTCGCAATCCGGTCCGCTGCCGATGCCGATGGTCGGAATGGAAATCGCCTGCGAAATCTCCTTCGCAACCGGTGGCGTCACGAGTTCCAGCACGATGGCGAACGCACCGGCTTCGGCCAATGCCTTCGCATCGTCGAGCAGGGTCTGATATTCCGCGTCCTGCTTGCCCTTGATGCGATAGCCGCCCTCCTCCAAAACATGCTGCGGCAGCATGCCGAGATGACCGCAAAATGAAATCCCCGCCGCCACGATGGCCTTTACCTGCGGCAAAATTTCGCGTCCGCCTTCCGCCTTCACAAATTCCGCACCGGCGGCGACCAGACGTTTCGCGTCCGCCACGGCGGTTTCAACCGTCTCGTAACTGTGATACGGCAGATCGCCGCCGAGCAGGGCGTTCGGCTTGGCGCGGGCGGCGGCACGGACGTGATGCTCCATCTCCGCCATTGTCACGTGCGTCGTGTCGGGATAGCCGAGCACCACCATGCCGAGCGAATCGCCGACGAGGAGCAGGGGAACGCCCGCCTCATCGAGCAGCTTGGCCATCGGATAATCATACGCCGTGAGCGCAGCGATCTTCTCGCCGCGCGTTTTCATGGCGCGAATCGTTTCGGTGGTGATTTTGCTCATCAATGTTTTGTAGCGGCGTCTCGGCAGAGCGCCGCAAAATTTATTTTCAAATGGTCAGCGGCGCTCTGCCGAGACGCCGCTACGCGTTAAAGCTTTTCACCAGTTCCTCCGGCGTGGTCGTTGCCGTGCCGACCTTGCCGACCACGATTCCCGCGGCATGATTGGACAAAATCGCCGCTTCCATCGGCGATGCGCCGGCGGCGATCGCCAGCGTGAAGCTCGCAATCACCGTGTCGCCCGCGCCGGATACGTCGAACACCTCCTGCGCGATGGTCGGGATGTGAAACGGTTTTTGCCCGCGCTGACACAGCAACATGCCTAGTTCGCCGAGCGTGATGAGCAATAACGCCGGGCGTAATTCGTTCAGCAGGCGTTCCGCAACCAGCATCAGATTTTTGTCCGCGAACGGGTTTGCGTTTTTGGTGTCGTCGGACAAGGCGGCCAATTCAAACGCCTCTTTGCGGTTCGGCGTGATGAGCGAAAGATTGCTCAAGTTCAGTCGATGCACCGGTTTCGGGTCGAGGCTCAACCAGACGCCGCGGGCGCGGCAGAGCGATTTGATTTCGTTGAGCAACGGCTGCGTCACCACGCCCTTGCCGTAATCGCCCACGATGACGGCATCCGCCTTTGGAAGTTTGGATTTGATTTCAGCGATCAGGCTGGCGGTGAGCTGCCCGTTGAGGCCGTCCCGCGTCTCGCGGTCGATGCGCACGACCTGCTGCTGGTGGGCCACGATGCGTGTCTTGACGCTCGTGTGCCGCGCGGAACTTTTGACGAGGCCGGAGCAGCCGATGTTTTGCTCGGCGAGAAGTTTTTGCAGTTTGCGGCCCGCATCGTCATTGCCGATGGCGCCGAACAGTTCCGCCGGCGTGGCGAGCGACACCAGATTGCGCGCGACGTTCGCCGCGCCGCCGGGCATGAAGCTCTCGCGCTGGAAATCCACCACCGGCACCGGCGCTTCCGGCGAGATGCGCGACACGCCGCCCCAGATGAACTGGTCGAGCATCACGTCGCCGACGACAAGGATGCGGGTCTTGGTCGCGGCGGCCAGAATCTGCCGGGCGCGCGAAGCGGATAATTTTTTTGCACTCATATTTTCAACCACGGATGGACACGGATAAACACAGATGGGGCAAAACGCAGAGGCGCAGAGGACGCGGAGAAACACAGAGTAAAAAATCTCCGCGACTCTTTGCGGTCTCTGCGCCTCTGCGTTTGTTTTTGTTATCCGTGTCCATCTGTGTCCATCCGTGGTTTAAATTCAGTTTAAGAAAGCCGTCAACGGACTCGTCGCGCTCGCCGTTTCGCTCTGCGCGCCCAGACCGATTTCAAATGCCGTGCGCCCGGCTTCCACGGCCAGCTTGAACGCGATGCCCATGCGGTTCGGATCGTTCGCCACGGCGATGGCGGTGTTCACCAGCACGGCGTCCGCGCCCAGCTCCATCGCTTCGGCGGCATGGCTTGGTGCGCCGATGCCTGCATCCACGACCACGGGAACAGTGGCTTGTTCAATGATGATGCGGATCTGGTCGCGTGTCTGGATGCCGCGATTCGAGCCGATGGGCGAACCGAGCGGCATCACTGTCGCGCAGCCCACCTCCTGCAACCGCTTCGCCAGCACCGGATCGGCATTGATGTAGGGCAGCACGGTGAAGCCTTCCTTCACGAGCATCTCCGCCGCCTTGAACGTCTCGATCGGGTCGGGCAGCAGGTAGCGCGGGTCGGGATGGATTTCGAGCTTCACCCATTTTGGCAAACCGGCGGCGACGGCGAGGCGCGCCAGGCGGACGGCTTCTTCGGCGTTTATCGCGCCGCTGGTGTTGGGCAGGAGCAGATATTTCTTCGGGTCAATGAATTCGAGGATGTTCGCAAACGGATCTTTCTTCCCGCTCAAGTCGGCGCGGCGCAGGGCGACGGTGACCATCTCCGTGCCGCTGGCGGCGAGCGCATCGCGCATGGCTTCCGGCGACGCAAATTTTCCCGTGCCCAAAATCAGGCGTGAATGAAACGTGCGTCCGGCAATGATGAGCGGCTTGTTGGCAAAAGACATCGCGGATAATTTAGAAAATTCCAGCCGGTTGTCGAGGCAGGACGTAGCGGCGTCTCGGCAGAGCGCCGCATTATTTTCCGTTTGCGGCTTTCTGCCAAAAGTCGCTACGCTCGCCTCATGAAATCTGTGCCGCTCATGCCGCAGCCGGATTGGCATCATCTGCCGCGCCTCGCGCCGGAGTTTTATCGCGGATTTGCCGTGGTGCAATGGACGATTACGCTGGAGCATCGCGCCACGGGCTGGCTGGACGAAAATTTTCATCTGCACTTTCGGGAACTGCTCCTCCATGCCGCCGCACGCGAAGGCCTGTTCTGTCCGGTGTATGTCCTCATGCCCGACCATCTGCATCTGCTCTGGATGGGATTGCATATATGCAGCGACCAGCGCAACGCGATGAAATTTCTGCGCAAACATCTCGCCGTGGAACTGGCGCGACGTTCGACATCCGGCGTAGAATTTGAATTGCAAAAACAATCGCACGACAGCGTGCTGCGCGAACAAGACCGGCTGCGTGGCGCGTTTGAGAAAGCCTGTTTCTACATCCTCGACAATCCGTGCCGCAAGAAACTGACGGAGCATCCGCGCGACTGGCCGTATCTGGGCGCGGTCGTGCCGGGCTATCCGTTTCTGCATCCGCTGGCCGAAGATTTCTGGGAATCGTTCTGGAAAATTTACATGGAGAGACGGGAACCGATGCCGGCGTAGCGGCTTTCGGTAGAAAGGCGCAAATCGAATAATTAAAGAGTGCGGCAGTCTGCCGACATGCCGCTACAATTAGCAGAGAGCCGCCATCTGAAAAATAAATTTGCGGCGCTCTGCCGAGACGCCGCTACGCCGCATCACCTCACCCGGACGCTCGTCATCTGGCTCCACGCGCTGGGCCGTGGGCGTTGAGGGCGCGAACGCGGAACCAGTATTTCCCGGCGCTCACCAATTCTTTCATCACACACTTTTGCTTGAAGCTGATGTTGGCGTCGCGCCACCGCCCGGCACGGGTTACGGCCGGGTCAGGCGCATGAGCAAAAGCAGCAGCCAGCCGGCATGCTTGCGGGCCCGCTCCGAGCGCGCGACCAGCGCCGCATCTACTTCATGTTCGCTGGCGTGTTCCAGCGTCCAGCCGGCGGCGAGCACGGCATTGATGTAATCCGTCACTTGATGGCGCGTGCTGGCCGGCCGGATCTCCCGGCCCGTGGTCCGGTCGGTGAACCGGGCTTCAACGCCGCGCAGCATCATCGCGGGATGCATCACCGAGATGACGGCAAAACCCGTGGGGCGGCACACGCGGCGCATTTCGGCAAACAGTGGCTTGAGTCCGGGGATGTGGTCCAGGACCAGCCCGCAAATGATCCGGTCGAAGGAAGCGTCCGCAAACGGCAACGGCTGGGTCAGGTCATGCGTGCGAAAGTCGATGGGCAAAGCGCCAGCCCGATCACGCGCTCGTGCCAGCATGCCTTCGGAGAAATCCACGGCCGTAACGATTGCGCCGGCGGCAGCCAGCCGCAACGTGTGGCGACCCGTGCCGCAGCCGAGATCCAAAATCCGGAATCCGCTGACCGGCCCCAGCAGTCCGGCCACTTTCGGTTCCTCCAAGGCGATCAACGGATTATCCTCCTCATCGTAACACGCCGACCAGCGGTCATAACCTTCCCGCGTGGGGAGACGTTCCATTGCCGGAACCGGATTGGGTGGGATTGGATGATCCATGTTCAATGTTTCAAATCCCGCTCTCATCTGATTTTACAAAACGATAACCCACGCCTGACTCCGTTAGTATGGATTCGGGCCGGCTGGCATCCTGCTCCAGCTTCTCGCGCAGATGCGCAATGTGGACGCGCAAATATTGGGTCTGTTCAATGGCGTTGGGCCCCCAAACTTCGGTGAGCAATTGCCGGTGGGTCAGGACTTTTCCCGCATGGACGACGAGCAGGCGCAGCAGCGCGTATTCCGTCGGCGTGAGTTTCACTTCCGCGCCGTTTTTCCGGACCACCCGTTTGGCCAGGTCAATTTCCAGGTTGCCGTTGCGGAAAACCGCCTCCGGTGTCTGCGGGTGGCTGCGACGCAACGAGGTTCTGACCCGCGCCAGCAGCTCGCCGCTGCCGAACGGCTTGGTGACAAAGTCATCCGCGCCGGCGTCCAGCGCCGCAATCTTGTCGTGCTCGCGGTCGCGCACGCTCAGGACGATGACCGGAGCGTGACTCCATTCGCGGATGCGCTTCAGGACTTCCACGCCGTCCAAATCCGGCAAACCCAGGTCGAGTAAAATAATTTCCGGGCGCCACTGGGCCGCCTGGGTGATGCCGTCCTTTCCGGTCGCCGCGTCAAAAACGTCGTAGCCATTCGCCTCCAACGTCACGCGCAGGAGCCGTCGAATCTGCGGCTCGTCGTCAATCACCAGCACGATGGTCTTGGGTTGGGTGGCGGTCGGGTTCACGATGGTTTTTCTTCGGGCGGCAATTCGGTTTGCGGGATTTTAATGGTGAAGCTGGCACCGCCACCCGGACGGTTCGCGGCGGAAATCTGTCCGCCGTGAGCTTCGACAAAACCTTTCACGATGGCCAGTCCCAAACCGCTGCCGCCGGCCGGGGCGTTGGGCGCACGGAAAAACTTGTCGAAGATGCGCGGCAGCAGTTCCGGCGGCAGGCCCGGCCCGCTGTCGGCAACATGGAAAAGCAGCCAGCCGGCTTCGTGACGGGCCTGAAGCAAAATTGGCGTGCCGGCCGGCGTGTGGGCGACGGCGTTCAAGAGCAGATTTGACAACGCCTGCTGCATGAACGTGAAATCCAGTCGCGCGAGCGGAATCTTTGCCGCGACCTCGACCTTGAGTTCGCGCCCGGCCAGTTCGCGGTCAAGCGAGCGCACCGTGGTTTGCACCAGATCACCGACATCGCACCAGTCCAGCTTTGGCCGGACATGGCCGGATTCCAGCCGGGTCACGTCGAGCAGGTTGCCGACCAGCCGGTTCAGGCGGGTGGATGCCTCTTGGATTTCCGCCACCATCTTGCGATCAAAATCAGCGTCTGTGCTTTTCGTCTCCGCGAGCGTGCTCGCCGCACTGGTGATGGCCGCGAGCGGTGTGCGCAGTTCATGCGAAATCGAATTCAGCAGCACGTTGCTCAAGCGCTCGGATTCGGCGACGAGCTTGCTTTGCTCGCCCGCCCCGCGCAATGCCACGCGATCCAGGACGAGCGCCGCCTGTCGCGCGTAGGCTTCCAGCAAGTCGCGGCGCGCGAGCGGCAGGGTCTTCTCCGGCACGGCCACCGACAGCACGCCGACGATGGAACGCTCCGTTGCCAGCGGCAGGTGCAATGCCCCGGCGCCGGGCAGATTGTCCGTGAATCGTCCCGCCGCCTGCCGGTTGAGAAACGCCCATTCCGCCACGTGCAATTCCTTTTCGGTCAGGACCAGCGAACTGTCGGGATGGGCGGCGAGCGAATTTTTCCCCGGCAGCACGACGGCGGCGCCGGCCTGAAAAACCCGGTGGATCTCCGCGACCAGCTGCCACACCACTTCGTCGCGCGTGCCCGCCTGGGCCAGCTCGCGCATCAAATGATACAGCGCGGTCGCCCGTTCCTCGCGCTGACGCTCGGCCAGTTCCTGCACCCGGATGCGCGCGACCAGCTGGCCGAGCACGATGGCGACCACAAAATACAGCCCGAACAAAACGCCGTCCTCGGTGCTGGTGATGATGAAGGTGAACTTGGGCGGCAGGAAAAAATAATTCCACGCCAGCGCGCTGGCGGCGCCCGCGAACAGCACCGGGCCGCGTCCGAGGAACAGGGCCAGCAAGACGACCGTCAGCAGAAAGACAAACCCCGGCACGCGCGGGCCGGTGACTTGCGCGAGCAAGGCGTTGAGCAACCCGACGACGGCCAGGGTGCCCACGGCGACGCCGTATTGCTTCCAGTCCGGCGTGGACCACCAGGGCCACGAATTGCCGCGCACCGGCGCGCCGCTTTTTTCCGCGCGGACGACCTGCAGATCAATGTCGCCGCTCTCGCGCATGAGCCGGCGCAGCAGGGTGCCGGCCCGCAGCCATTCCAGCAGATTCCCCGCCGCCGGCTTGCCGATGATGAGTTGCGAAATGTTGTTCTGCCGCGCGACCCGGAGCAGTCCGCGCGCGAGGTCCGCGTCCGCCGTGTCCATCACCTCCGCGCCGAGCGCGCGGGCGAGCGCGAGATTCTTTTCCAGCCGCGACTGCGCACCGTCATCCAGGGCCCGGGAATGCTCGACATGCACCGCCAGCCAGGGACATTTCAAGCTGTCGGCCATGCGGCGCGTCCAGCGGATGAGCGACTCGGAAAGCGGGCTGGCGCTGACGGCGACCATCAGGCGGTGCCCGGTTTTCCACGCGCCCGCGCCGGCCTGGGTGCGATGGAATTCCTGCGTGTCCACGCTGACGTGGTCGGCGACGAGCCGCAGCGACAGTTCGCGCAGCGCGGTGAGGTTCGCCTCGCGGAAAAAATTCTGCGCGGCGCGTTCGGCGCGTTCAGGCAGGTAAACTTTTCCCTGCTGGAGGCGCGTGACGAGTTCCGCGGGCGGCAAATCCACCAGTTCGATCTCCGCCGCGTCCAGGATGCTGTCGGGAACCGTCTCGCGGATTTCCGTGCCGGTGATCTGGCGGACGGTGTCCGCGCGGCTCTCGATATGCTGGACGTTCAGCGTGGTGAACACGTCAATGCCGGCGTCCAGCAGTTCATTCACATCCTGCCAGCGTTTGGGATGACGCGAGCCGGGCGCATTGGTGTGCGCGAGTTCATCCACGAGCGCGAGCCGCGGGTGCCGCACCAGCACGGCGTCCAGGTCCATTTCCGTCAGCGTGAGGCCGCGATGCCCGGAAGTGGTCCGGGCAATGATCGGCAGTCCAACCGTCAGTGCATCCGTCTCCTTGCGGCCATGGGTTTCGACGTAGCCGATGACGATGTCGCGTCCGCCTTTCAACTCGCGCTGCGCCGCCTCCAGCATCGCGTAGGTCTTGCCGACGCCGGGGCACATGCCGAGAAACACCTTGAGGCGACCGCGCGTTTTGCGGGCGGCATCGCTTTGGATGGCCGCGAGCAGGGCGTCGGGATTGGGACGGTCGCCGTCGTTCACAAATTTACTTTAACGAATCCACCGTCAGATTCAGCCTAAAAACATCCGGACTCGCAGCTTTGCCTGCCGGTGGCGGAGGCTGTTTTCCCGCCCCGACCACCGGTCAGCCATTGCGACTTTTAAGCTTCTTGTTCTTCACGCGGAGTTGCGGGAATTCCTTCATGTCTTTGTGCAGGTAGCAAATTTCCACCAGCGTGGGCCAGAGTTCGAGCGAAGCCTGAATCACGCTGACCACGTCATCCACGATGCGGGTCACGTTCTGCTGGAAAAAGTCGGGCTCAAAGCCGTAGAACGAACGGGCCAGGTTTTCGGCGAACAGGTTGAGCGACTGGCGCCGCTGGGCGTTCCGGGTCTTTTCCGCGGCTTCCAGCACCTGGCGATGCACGCCGGTGATCTTGTCGAGAATCTCCTGCGTGTCCTTGAGCGTGACTTCGCCATTGTAGGCAAAGCGGATGGTGAGGTCTTCCAGCCGGGTCACACTGCCCTTGATCTTCTTTTTGAGCAGCGTGCAGATTTCCTCGTTGAACACATCCATCGCCAGCGGGTTGCGCATGTAGTTGTTTTTGATGTGCGTCTGCACCGCGTCCACATGGGCGGAGGCGAGGCCCGGCTGCTGGATCCACAGCCGGTAGATGAAGTCTTCAAAACGCAGGCGCGTCGGGAAGAAGGGCGGCAGGCCGAGGCGGTTGTCGTAGCCGGCCACGCCGCAATCCATCCGCCAGTTTTTCTTGGTCACCACCGGGCGGAAATTCACCAGCACATACAGATCGTTGAAGTCATGCAGGTTCGCGTGGTGCTGCGATTCATCGCGCAGATACATCTGGACGAAATCGAGCGCGTCAATGTCGTTGGTGCCGGTGCGGAAGGTTTGCGCCATCTTGACCACGGTGCCCGGGGAGACGGGACCGCGTTTCAGGAGCAACGAATTGTCGCCGGCGAAATCATTCGACACGTTCGTCTCCAGATCCATCGCAGTGTCGGTGAGCAGCTCGCCTTTTTCGTAGTTGCCGGGGAGTTCGCTGACTTTGCGTCCCAGCACGTCCTTGAAGGCGGCGAGCAGATCGAAGGACTTGTGCACGAACCCGCCGCCGCCGCCCTTCATGAGTTTCCCCCGGCTGATTTCGTCGGCACTCAATGATTCCGGGCTGGTTTCGATCAGCGCGTGCGGGCGCATGTCGTCGTCGGCGCTGATGAGGAAGTTGCCGAGCGAATACATGAGCGTGAAGTTGCGGTTGCCGCCGTAGCTCGGGCGGAAAAGATTGCGGACGAGCGAATCGAGCTTCTTGTCACGCAACCGGTGGTTGAGAAAGTTGATGAACCGCTCCTTTTCACGCGGACCGACATAGTAGATGTCGTTGACCGTTTTGGTCTGTTCCAGCAGCGCAAAATACTTCTCGTGGTTGGCCAGGCTCGAATCGTCGAAGACCATCATCTTCACGGAATGCCCGTTGCTCCAGAAATGCTCGTCGTATTTCTCAATCGTCTCGGCCACGTCGCGCAGCCGGTAGGTCGGAATGGTGAAAATGGTTTCGTGCGATTTCATCTGTCGTGTGAAAACAATCCGGGAACGCGCCGTTCGAACGGCTCCACGCTATTTGCGCGACTTGAACCGTTTCAGCACCCAACCCCCCAGCAGGGCGATGCCCAGCGTGCCCAGCACCAGGTAAATCAAGATCAGCGATCCAGCGAGAAAGCTCATATGGTTTGGCGGCCCCCGGCGCCGCCGCATGAGACGGTTATTTCGCCGTCAAGGCGTCGAGGGCGAGATTCAGCGGGAGAATGTTCACGCCCGGCTCGCCGAGCAGACCCAGATCGGCGGTGTCCGTGTTCGCGCGGATGAGTTCGCGCACCTTGTCCTCGCTCAAGCCGCGTGCCTTGGCCACACGCGGCGTTTGCAATTCGACGTTGCGCAAACTGATGTGCGGGTCGAGGCCGCTGCCGGACGCGGTGACGGCGTCGGCGGGGACGGACGCGTTGGTGGCCAGGCCGTTTTGCGTGCGATAGTCGGCGATGCGCTGCACGAGGGCGTCATTCAGTTTTTGCGAAGTCGGCCCGAGATTGCTGCCGCCGGAACTGGTGGCGTCGTAGCCGTTGCCCGCCGCGGAGGGACGAGACTGAAAATATTTTCCGCCGGTGAACTGCTGGCCGAGCAGGCGCGAGCCGTGGATGGTTCCGTCCTTGTCCACGATGAGGCTGCCGTTGGCCTTGTCGCGGAACAGGACCTGCGAGAGCCCGAACACGGCGAGCGGATACAACCCGCAGCAGACCACCGCAAAAACCAGCGTGACCATCAAGGCGGCGCGAAATTCAGAGAATAGATTTTTCATATTTTTAACAGGTTGGAGGTAGATGGATGCTTGTCCGCCCTCACCCTGGCCCTCTCCCCCAGGAGAGGGAACGGGGTAGGGACGTTACGGTCTTTTCGCAGGCGCAGCCGGCGACCCAGCCGTGGGTTTTGCTGGAGGCGGGATGCGATTCCCCCTCTCCCCGGGGGAGAGGGCCGGGGTGAGGGCGGTGGTTGCACAAGTCTGTTTTCATAATTCAAATCAGCTTCAGCGTGGTGATGAGGAGGTCAATGACCTTGATGCCGGCGAACGGGATGATGACGCCGCCGAGGCCGTAGATCAGCAGGTTGCGTTGCAGGATGGCCAGCGCGCCCACCGGCTTGAATTTGACGCCGCGCAGCGCGAGCGGAATCAGCGCGATGATGATCAGCGCATTGAAAATGATCGCGCTCAAAATCGCGCTGTTCGGGCTGTGCAGACGCATCACGTTCAGCGGCGCAATCACGGGGAACGTGACCATCAGCATCGCGGGAATGATGGCGAAATATTTCGCCACATCGTTCGCGATGCTGAACGTGGTCAGCGAGCCGCGCGTGATGAGCAGTTGCTTGCCGATTTCGATGATCTCGATGAGCTTCGTCGGATTCGAGTCGAGGTCCACCATGTTGCCGGCTTCCTTCGCGGCCTGCGTGCCGGTGTTCATGGCCACGCCGACATCGGCCTGGGCGAGCGCGGGTGCGTCGTTGGTGCCGTCGCCGATCATCGCCACCATGCGGCCGCCCGCCTGTTCCTTCCGGATCAGCGCGAGTTTGTCTTCCGGCGTGGCCTCGGCCAGAAAATCGTCCACGCCGGCCTCGGCGGCGATGGCGGTGGCGGTGAGCCGGTTGTCGCCGGTGATCATCACGGTGCGGATGCCCATCTTGCGCAACTGCGCGAAGCGTTCCTTGATGCCGCCTTTGACCACGTCCTTCAAATGAATCACGCCCAGAATCACCCGGCCTTCCGCGACGACGAGCGGCGTCCCGCCGGAACGCGCCACATTCTCCACGATGCGGTTCACGGCTTCGGGAAATTGTCCGCCGAGCCGGTCCACGTGAATCTTGATGGACTCCGCCGCGCCTTTGCGGATGGAGCGGGCGGCCTGGCTGCCGGCCGCGGCAAAATCCACGCCGCTCATGCGCGTCTGCGCGGTGAACGGAACGAATTGCGCATGAGCCGTGGCCAGGTCCCGTCCGCGCAGGTTGAATTTCTCCTTGGCGAGCACGGCGATGCTGCGGCCTTCGGGCGTTTCATCGGCGAGCGACGCGAGTTGCGCGGCGTCGGCCAGTTTTTCCACGGGGATGCCCGGCGCCGGCAAAAATTCCGTCGCCATGCGGTTGCCGAGCGTGATGGTGCCGGTCTTGTCGAGCAGCAGCACGTCCACGTCGCCCGAGGCTTCGACGGCGCGTCCGCTCATCGCCAGGACGTTGTGTTGCAGCAGACGATCCATGCCCGCGATGCCGATGGCGCTCAACAGCCCGCCAATCGTCGTCGGGATCAGGCAGACGAGCAGCGCGATCAGCACCGGCACCGAGAACACCGTGGCGGAATAAATGCCGAACGGTTTGAGCGTGATGCAGACAAGCAGGAAAATCAGCGTGAGCGCGGACAGCAGAATGGTGAGCGCGATTTCGTTCGGCGTCTTCTGGCGTTTCGCGCCTTCGACGAGCGAGATCATGCGGTCGAGGAACCCTTCGCCGGGATTGGTGGAGATGCGGATTTTGATTTCATCGGACAGCACGCGCGTGCCGCCGGTGACGGCGCTGCGGTCGCCGCCGCTTTCGCGGATGACGGGGGCGGATTCGCCGGTGATGGCGGATTCGTCCACGGTGGCCGCGCCTTCGATCACGTCACCGTCGGCGGGAATGATTTCGCCGGCGCGCACGAGGACGGCATCGCCTCTGCGCAGGTCGTTGGCGCTGACGTCTTCCCTCTGGCCGTTTTTGCCGAGGCGATGGGCGATGGTTTTCACGCGGGTGCCGCGCAACGCCCTGGCCTGCGCCTTGCCGCGGCCTTCGGCGATGGCTTCCGCGAAGTTGGCGAAGAGCACGGTGAACCACAGCCAGAGCGCGAGCTGCGCGATGAAGCTGCGGTCGGCGGTCGCGGTGAAAATCCCGACGGTGGTCAGCACCGCGCCCACCAGCGTCACGAACATGACGGGATTCTTGATCATCTGGCGCGGGTCGAGCTTTTTGAAGGCGTCGCCCACCGCCGGCCCGGCGATTTTCCAATCGAAAAGTGATGGAGCTTTATGAGTCATAAAATTATCAACCACGGATGGACACGGATGCACACGGATCAGAATTGAAAACAAACTGCGCACATGGCTGGCGCTTGGTTTTTGATTTGAGACCCGGCCTGCTTGGATATGCAAGGGCTTGCGTCCCCGACTCTGCGTTTTGTTGTTTATCCGTGTTCATCTGTGTTTATCCGTGGTTAGAAAAGTTTTCCCTGGAGCATCAGGAAGTGTTCGACGACCGGTCCCAAGGTCAGCACGGGCAGGAAATTCAGCGCGCCGACCAGCAGCACCGTGCCGAGCAGCAGAATGATGAACGTGCCGCCGGAAACGGGGAACGTGCCGGTGCTGGCCGGGATGAGTTTCTTTTGCGCGAGCGATCCGGCCATCGCCATGATCGGCACAATCATCAGGAAACGGCCGATCAACATGGAGATGCCGAGCGTGGTGTTATACCAGGGCGTGTTGGCGGTCAGGCCGGCGAAGGCGCTGCCGTTGTTGCCGGTCGTGGAACTGAACGCGTAGAGGATTTCGCTCAAGCCGTGCGGGCCGTTGTTGTTCAGCCCGGCCAGGCCCCATTGGCTGACCGCCGCCCACGCGGAGAAGCCCAGGATGTCGATGGCCAGCACCAGCAGCGCCAGCATGGCCATCTTCACCTCGAAGGACTGGATTTTCTTGACGAGATATTCCGGCGTGCGCCCGACCATCAGACCGGCGATGAACACCGCGAGCACGACGAACACGAGCATGCCATAAAGCCCCGCGCCGACGCCGCCGATGATGATTTCGCCAAGCTGGATGTTGAACAGCGGCACGAATCCGCCGAGCGGCGTGAAGGAGTCGTGCATCGCGTTGACCGCGCCGCAGGAGGCGTCGGTCGTGACCGTGGCGAACAGGGCGGAATTGAAAATGCCGAAGCGGACTTCCTTGCCTTCCATGTTGCCGTCTGCGGCGGCGATGCCGAGCTGTTGATGGATGGGATTTCCGTGAGCCTCCGCCCACCAGCACAGCAGCGTTCCGGCGAGGAACAACGCCATCATCGCGCCCCAGACCGACCAGCCGTGCGCCTGGTTTTTGGTCATGCGACCGAGGTAATACGTGAGGCCGCTGCCGATGGCGAAGATGGACAGCATCTGCAAAAAGTTGGAGAGCGGCGTGGGATTTTCGAACGGATGCGCGGCGTTGGCGTTCACATAGCCGCCGCCGTTCGTGCCGAGCATCTTGATCGCGATCTGGGAAGCGACCGGTCCTTGCACGATGGTTTGCTCGTCCACCGTCTGTTCCTCCATGACTTGCTTGCCATCCTTGTCAAGGACCGGGCTTCCCTTATCGTCCATCTTGGCGACAGAAATTTTATAGGACTCGACGAGCTTCGCCTTGGTGTAGGGATTGAAATTCTGGATGATGCCCTGCGACACGAGCACAACCGCGAACACCAAGCAGATGGGCAGCAGCAGATAATACGTGGTGCGCACCAGATCGACCCAGAAATTGCCGAGCAGCCGCGTGGAATGCCGCGCGATGCCGCGCACGACCGCCGCCGCGATGGCGATGCCCGTGGCCGCCGAGGTGAAGTTGTGGATGGCCAGCGCCAGCATCTGCGAGAGATAGGACATCGTGGACTCGCCGCCGTAGCTCTGCCAGTTGGTGTTGGTCGTGAAACTGACGGAGGTGTTGAAGGCGAGATGCGGCGAGAGCGCGCCCAGGCCTTGCGGGTTGAGCGGCAGAAAATTTTGCAGCCGCAAAATGACGTAGGTGAAAACACAGCCCACGAAGCTGAACAGCAGCATGGCCCAGGTGTATTGCCGCCAGTCCTGCTCCTGGTCGGCGCGCACGCCCATCAGTTTATAGGTCAGGCGTTCGAGCGGTTTCAGCACCGGGTCGAACCAGGTTCTGCCGTTCGTGTCGAGCACCTGCGTGAGGAAAAGCCCCATCGGTTTGGTGATGAGCGCGAGGGCGGCGACGTAGAGCGCGAGTTGCAGCCAGCCGGAAGTATTCATAGAGGATTAAAATTTTTCGGGGTAAATCATCGCAATGAACAGATAAGCGAACAATGCGAGGGCGATGAGGCCGACGATGATGGTTTCCATAAAGGGTTAGAGTTTTTCGCACCAGCGGGCGTAAAGTTCGCCCGCCACAAAGAACAGGGCGATCACGGCGAGGAAAATGAGGTCGTTCATAGGTTTCGTTTCTTGGCGCAGGGATCTGCCGGGCCTGGTTTCCCGCCCGTCCGCTGCCAGCAATCAAGTCTGTTCACGGGGACAGCATGGTTGCGAATCGCCCGCCGCGCTAATTAAGACCGGGGGCGTTTGTATAAAGAATTTATAAAGATGCTTCCGGCCGGCTGGCTTTTTTGCCGGTGCCTGGCGGAAATTTTCCCGTGCCGGGAATCAACCGTGAGTGAAACTCTCTGCCGGCAATGGCCAAAGGTTTAGACGGTATTGAGAATACAGTAGAAAAATGCAGCGGATTGCCGAGGCGGGAACCAGACGGCTTTTGCCATCTTATGGCACAAGCCGAACACGATAATAGCGTTGTTCGTCGGGACCAACGGCGTTGGTGGTGGAGATGGAATTGCTGGTGGCGGTGATCTGGCTGCCAAGGTCGATCCAGTTGGGCGTGGCGAGATTCGTGGTGGATTGCAGGTGATATTTTCGCTGGGCTATCGCACCCCAAGTGAACGTGCAGAGGCCATTGCTGGACGTAAATGTCGGAGTGATTGGCGGCAGTTGTAAAGTCAAAGTGACCACGCCGCTTGTGACGCTACCGGAAGGACTGGTGATAACCACCGCGTAGTTACCGGCGTTGGTGATGCTTACATGACTCAACGTAATGGTCGGAGACCCCGCGAGATGAACCTCACGAATCCGATTGTTGTTCCAGTCGGCGATGAACAGATTGCCAGCGGCATCCAAAGCCACGCAGGCGGGAGCATTTAAACTGGCGTTGGTAGCCACACCGCCATCGCCAGAGTAGCCCGCCATGAGTGGTTTGCCTGCCACGGTGGTGATGATGCCGTTGGTATTAATTTTGCGGATGGTGCAATAGTCTTTATCAGCAAAATACATATTCCCAACACTATCCAGCGCGAGGCCCCAAGGTGAATTTAGAAGGGCATTGGTGGCTGCACTGTTGTCACCGGGAAATTTGCCTCCACCGCCGGCCATCGTGGTGATGATGCCGTTCGTATCCACTTTGCGAATTCGACGATTGTAACTATCGGCAATATAAAAGTTGCCAATGGCATCGCATGCCACGCCCTGAGGCGAATTTAACATGGCATTGGTCGCTGGTCCCCCGTCACCCGAAAAGCCAATACCGGATTTGCCCGCCACGGTGGTGATGATGCCGTTCGTGTCAACTTTACGAACACGACTGTTGGCGAGGTCAGCAATGAATAGATTGCCCACAACATCCAAGGCCACGCTTGCCGGCAAATTTAATGCGGCGGAGGTGGCTGGGCCGTTGTCCCCGAAAGAGCCGGGACCGAACGACCCTGCCGCTGTAACGATGATTCCATTGGTGTCAATTTTGCGAACCCGGTTGTTAAATATATCGGCGATATACATGTTGCCAGATGCATCAAAGGCCAGATTATTGGGGCGAAACAACCCGGCATCGGTGGCCGCACCACCATCCCCTGAAAAACTTCCACCATTGCTGCTTGCCCCAACGCCATTTCCGGCCACGGTGGTGATGATGCCATTGGCGTCCACCTTGCGGACCCGGTCGTTGTTATTGTCGGCAATGAGCAGATTGCCTGCCGCATCAAAGGCAACTCCCTGGGGCTGATTCAAACTGGCATTGGTTGCCGAACCGCCATCGCCTGAAAAAGCATTGGTTCCATTGCCGGCCACACTGGTGATGATGTTGTTCGGAAGGTTAGTGCCTTTCAACCGCCATTGGTAAGTAAACGGACCCACCCCAGTGACCATCACGCCAAAAGCCGCATTATCACCCAAGAATACCGTTTGATTTACCGGCTGCGTAATAATGACGGGTTGGGCCAGAAGTTGACCGGCTAGCAACATGGGCAGCAGAGAAAAAATTGTGCGTTTCATTTGTTATCCAGAGAAAGCCGTTTCGCGGAACCGTGGGCTGTCGTTTTCTAACATATACATTTTCCAGTGGAAACTTTATCTTGCAGCCACCGTCATTTAGTTGTCCCGTAGCTTACCGTTTTTCTGCAGTTCTGTGCGAATCTCCGTCAGGATTTCAAAGTAACGCCACGCGGCGGGCGCGTTGGTCTCCTGATGATGATCGGGTTTCAAGATGAGCTCGCCGGTGGCAAGCAGGACCTTTTGCACGTCGGGATTCTGCCGGACCTTTTCGCGCGTGGCGGCGACGATCAGTTGGTAAAAATCGCCCTGACCGGGGAAACGGTATTCCATCTGTTTTCCTTCAAACGTCACCCAGGTGATGTCCATCGTTTTCATATTCGCCTCGGCGAGGTCGCCGGCGTGCTTGGCGTCAAAGGCGGTGCGCCGGGCGACGTCATCGCGCGTGTAAGCCCAGGTGAGTCCGGGACTCCTGGCGGAGGGCCACCATGCGCGCGGGTCTTCGGGGCCTTCAGGATACTTCATCATCTGCCAGAAACCTTCGAGGCTGGCGTAATCTTGATCATGAAACACGAACGGCGTCGGCGCAAAGTTGGAAAGCAGGCCCAGCTCGTTGCGTTTGGAGAGGATGACTTCGCCCGGCGCGGCGGCCTGCGGCAAAATTTCCCATGCCGGCGCGCCGTTGGTGGGAACGGGCGTCCACCAATGCGCGGGATAATTCGTCCGTGCCGCAAGCAACTCCGCCGCGGAGCGCGTGGCCGGGCCGGGCGAACGGCAGCCCGCAACGAGCACGACGACGGCGAACACCGCCAGAATTATTAACCACGGATGGACACCGATGAACACGGATGGGGCAAAACGCAGAGGCGCAGAGAACGCGGAGAAACGCAGAGTGAAAAAATCCCTGCACCTCTTTGCGGCCTCTGCGCCTCTGCGTTTGGTTTTGTCATCCGTGTCCATCCGTGTTTATCCGTGGTTTAAATCAGGGTTTCACCGTGACATTGTCGAACAGTGTGGAGTTCAACACAGAATTATTGTGCGCCGTCACCGCGAGGCCGATGAGCAGGTTTTTATTCATCGGGATGGTCGCGTTGCCGATGAGTTCCCAGGTCTCGCCGTCGTCGGAAACGTAGCCGGTGAAAACATCCCCGGCGCGCACGAGCTTCAGCCAGTGCGGCAATTTGGCCGTCGGACCGTCGGAACTCGTCGTGAGCGCGTCGGCCGTTGCGCGCGATTGGAACACGGAGCCGCCCTGGCCAGTGAACCCAACGAACGAATATTTTGCCCCGGCGGAACTATTTTCGCGCAGCATCACGCCGGCTTTCGCCCAGGGATCGGTGAATTGAAAGGATTGGACGCGCGCGATGATCTGGCCGTCACCGGCGAGCGGTTTGAACGCGAACCGGAAGGCGTCGGCGCCCTCCCAGATGTCGCTGCCGGAGGCGAGCAGGTGAAAGTTGCCATTGAGAAAACTCGTCTCGCCGGGCAGGCCGACGTCGCCGATGTCCGCGTCCGACCAGCCGCGCGGCAGGGTTGGCGGCGCGACGTGCAGCCCGCTGATCCATTTTGCGAACGCCGCGACAGCGTTTTCATCCACGACATTTTTAGCAAGCGGCGGCATCTGGTTTTCGCCCGCGATGCTGATGCGGCGGAACAGGACGGATTTGTTCGTGTCGCCGGGGGCAATGACTTTGGCGCCGTTGATGCCGAGTGGATTTTGCACGGGACCATTGATGAGATTCTGCTTCGCGAGCGGCGTGTCGAAGCGCGCGTCAAAGAACGCGCCGGCGCCGCCGGGGCGATGGCACATGGCGCAGTTGGCATCGAGATAGGAACGGATGCGCAGGTTCGGCGAGGCGCGCGGGTCGGTGACGGCGGCGAGTTTCGGGAGGCGGGAGATTTTCTTTTCGTCCAGCGGCACGTCGAACAACGCGAGATGATTCAACGTGCGGAGCTGATTGTCGGTGACGCCGTTCGGGTATTTGAAATCGCCATTGAGCTGGCGGGTTTTTACGCCCAGGACGCCGCCGGAAATCGTCGTGTGACAGGTGATGCAATCCTGGCGGCCGGGATAAAACCATTTTTGGACGCGCGTGCCGGTCGCGGTTTTGATTTCGATGTCCTCGTTCGTTCCGACAGAGACCAGATCGGCGTCCGAATGGTCCGCACGCCATTTGTAGCTCGCGCCATAGACGCTGCCGTCCGTGTCGCGCACGAGCAGGCGGGTTTCGAGGCGATGGAGCATTTTCGGATTCGTGTCGTCCACCGGCAGGTCAAAGTGCTTCACGAACACCGTGCCGGCGGGGAATGTCCATTCGCCGGTGGCTGCGAAGCCGATGGTGGTGTTCGTCGGCACCGCAAACCAGCGCAACTTTTCTGCACCGTCCGACCAGAGCGGCGAGTTGACCGTGTAAGGAATCAGCGCGCTGGCGGGCGAAAGTTTTTCGAGATCGGTAAAGGCGCCGGTTTGCGAGAGCAGCTTCGGCAGCACTTGGGTCGGCGGGGGCGGACCGCCGCGTTGCAGTTTGTAAATGCGCCCGCTGATGCTGCTCATCTGGCAGAGGTAAAGTTCGCCGTCCGCATCCGTGCCGAAGGACGAAAGGCCGGTGTAATCCGTGCCCGCGTTCGGGCCGGTGCCCTTGGGCAGGACGCACAGCAGTGTTTTCTTGAATGGCGTGGTCGTCTCGTCGAGCGCCCAGACGGTGCGCATCACGTTGTCGCCGAAAATATATTTGCCGCCGAGATCGTGCGCGAATTCCCGGCCGCGATACACATAGCCGCCGATGACCGCGCGCCCTTCGCTGTGCGAATAATCCAGCACCGGCCCGCGGCTCGTGCCGATGAAGGGTGCGGTCATCTTGCCGAGCGTACCCTCGCAGCGGTTCCATTGGAAATTCAGCGCGGACTCGCCCGGCTCGATCACGTCGATCTCCTCCCGCGAACTTTCGCCGACGTCGCCGATGAAGATCCGTCCCGTCGGCGGATCAATGGTCATTCGATGCGGACTGCGCAGGCCGAGGCAGAAGAATTCCTCCAGCGGTTGTGGCACAGGCAGCTTGCCCGTGATCTCATTTGACAGGCTGGAAGCCTGCCCCGCTACGAACGGGTTGTCGTTCGGGATGAAATAATTCGCCGTGCATCCGTTCGCCGGCTGGCGCGGGGGCGCATGGCTCACGTCACCGCCACGACAATCCACATCCACGCGAAAGACGCCGGAATACAGGCTGTGATCAATGATCTGGTCATTGTCGCCGACGGAATTGTCGCCGTCCGTCCAGTAGAGAAACCCGTTGGTGGGATGAAAAAACATGCCGCCGCCGTGATGCCAGACGGTTTGATTCGTGAGGTCCACGAAGATTTTCACCGAATCGGGAATCGCCACACCGTCGGCGTCGAGCGTGTAGCGTTCGAGCCGGTCATGATAGGTGTCGGGCAGATTCGGAACCGGACGCGACGTCGGCGAGCCGGTGACGGTGCCGGGCTTGACCCAGGTGTAATACACGAACACGAAATGATTCGTGGCGAAGCCGGGATGAAACGCGATGCCGAGCAGCCCGGAATCATCCCAACCCTGGCACTGATTGCTGAGGTCGAGCACGAGTTTCTTTCCCGTCGCGCCGGGGGAATTTTGAAATGTCCACACGCGGCCTTCGCGTTCCCAGACGCAGAGTTCATCCGTGCCGGGAACCGAAGTGAGGCCGGTGCTGTTGGTGAAAACGAGATTCGTGAACGCGACGACTGCCGACCAGTTGCCGGAAATGCCCGGCGCCACTTCGGGCATCACGCCATTGAGAAAAGCACCGCCGGCCGGGCGGTTGGCGAGGCCGTAGGGTTTGGCGCCAGCACAGGCAACGCCGCCGAGCAGCAGCCCGATCGCGAAAAGCAATCGAAGCAGCGGGCGTGGATTTTGAAAATGATTTCTCAAATGCGAAATACCATCAAGTTTCGCCGCCCTGTCCGCCCCGTCAAATGGTTTCACGCCGGCGGTTTGAAATAATTATCATAAATCATCTTGAGCGTGATGAGGAGCACCATGGTCAGAAAGACGGGGCGGATGAATCGGGTGCCGCGGGTGACGACCAGGTGGCTGCCGGCACGCGCGCCCAGTATTTGTCCCGCGCCCATGATGAGGCCGGCGACAAACCAGACTTTTTGCGCCAGCAGAAACAGGATCAGCGACGCGACATTGCTCGCCCAGTTGAGCGCCTTGGTGTTCGCGGTGGCCCGCGCCAGGTTGAATCCCAATCCCAGCATGAACGCCAGCGCGAGAAAGGTTCCCGTGCCCGGTCCCAGAAATCCGTCATAGACCCCGATGCCGAACGCGAAGATGAAATCGAATTGGATGCGCGACATCCGCGGGTGGATGTCCTGCGCGCCGAGTTGGGGCCGCAGCCAGACGACGATGGCCACGACGAACAGCAGAACGGGCACGATGCGTTTCAACAGATGGGAATCGAACTGCTGGATCAGAAATGTCCCGGCGAGCGAGCCGAGAAACGCCAGCAGGCACGCACGGCGGACTTCGCGGTAGCTCAGCGTTCCGGCGCGGGCAAAGTGAAAGGTGGCGCTGCTGGAACCGAAGGTGGATTGCAGTTTGTTTGTGCCGAGCGCCACGACCGGGTCGGGGCAAATGCTCAACAGCGTGGGCAGCGTGAGCAATCCGCCGCCGCCGGCGATCGTGTCCACAAAACCGGCCGTCAACCCGGTGAGGAACAACAGCCCGATCTGCCACCATTCAATCATCGGCAAAGCCTAGTGCTGCCGGGGCAAAGCGCAAACTCGCAAGCAGTGACGGTGGTCTTACATCGCGGGCAGTTTCACCAGCAACTGCCCGTTTTCGTCCGTGGTTGTGGAAAACTCCGGCAAATCCCGCCGTGCCGGCCCGAGCGTGACATGCCCGGCCGGGTCGAAAGTTGAACCATGGCATTTGCAGTAGAACGAATGATCCGGCTCCGCGTTGAGCTTGCACTTCCGGTGCGTGCAAATGGACGAGAGCGCGAATAATTTTTCGCCCTGGCGAATCACAAAGAACCCCTGGTCGCGAAAATGACTGTAGACACCGTCAGTGGCGTAGCGGCTGGCCGGGCCGGCAGAGACGATTCGTTCCGGTTTTCCCGAGCCGCCTCCCTCGTTCACGGCTTGGCAACCAGCAGCCAGTCCCGCGGTCAGGAGCAGAAATTGGCGGCGGTTGATGATCATCTCTTAATATTCAAACACGAGACTCGTGATGATGCCCCAATGGACATCGGCGCGGGCATTATTGTCGAGCGGGAAGACAAATCCAAGCCCAAGCCGCGGCTGCACAGGACCGACGGCCTTGAGGTTGGCGCGGAAGCCGGCGTTGCCGACCAGGCTGGTCTTGCCGGAATCGCCATGGTTCATCTGCGTGTCCCCGACCAACTCAAACAGCGGGATGAATTGCTGGATGCCGGGCAACGGCAATTCCTCATGCTGGATCGTATAGCCGAAAACGAAGCCGGACTCAAACGTCTGCAAGCCGCCGTCCTCGCCGCCGCCGAACAGCGTGGCATAACCCAGCAGGGTTTGGAGCGTGAAATGTTCGCCGACCCGCAGATCGTTGAAAACCTTCGGGACGAACTCGGTGTTCTTGCTGACGTCTGAGTTGACGGGAATGCCGACTTCCACGGCGGCGCCGAAGGTGGTGTCGAATAAATTATTGGCCGAGACGAATTGATAGAACGGATACCGCGCCCCCACATCAATGTTGCCGATGCCTTCCTGGGTGCTTTCGCCGGCGGCGGCGGCGCGTTCGTAGGGAACTTCCAATTCCACCGTCATCAGGCCGAAACTTTTTTCCACTTCCAACTTGGCATTGTCGTCCTGCTTGGCGTCCGCCTCCGTGTGCAGCCAGTCCAGCCGGACTTCGTTGTCCACGTCTGATTCGCCCACCAGCAACGGTTCGGGGAAAAATCCCTGGCCATAGATGCTGCGATGGTCGAGACCGTCGAGAAATCCATAGCGTGTGTTCGAAGCGGCGGATGAACCGGTGGCCGGTGCCGGCGATGCCGTCAGATCATCCGCTTGGGCCAACGCTTGAGTCAGAGTGGCGGCGGCCAGCATTCCCAGAACGTGAGTGACTGTCTTCGTTTGTAATTTCATCGTGGTGAGGATAGCGCGTGAAACGAATGCTGCTCCCGTTCGCTTGCTATTTATTGATGATGACTTGCGGTTCGCCCTCCGGTCAGGCGAGCGCCCGGATCAGAATGAGCATCAGCGGCAAGATCACGCCCAAGGCGAGGCAGTAAAAAACCACCCGGCGGCTTTGACCGTATTTCATAGCCATCACCACACCGAGGATCGTCATGACGATAAAACTCACCGTCATGGTGAGCACGAAAACCTTGAGCGAAACACTGGACAGGCCGCCGCCGGATTTCAATTCATGCGAGGTATGGATCGTGGCCATGAGCCGAAGCAATGGCGAACGGATCCCCAGGGTCTGCCAGATGCCGGAAATGGCGAAGAACAACAGCAGCGGCGCGAAAACACAGCCGAGATACAAATGGAGGGAACGCAGTTTTTGCATGCCTTGATGTGCCGGCTGATGCGCGGGATGGCGTCGGCACGATTGCGTTACGGAATTTTCTGCCCGTTGTAGGCCCAATTAATGTCGGGAGCGCCCGTGTCCAGCGGGGTGGTGCCGCCATCGGCGGCGACGTAGGTGTATTTGAAATAGCTGGCGTGGCCGTCGGCAAACATCAGGTTGCCGCCGACATTGTGGCGGGCGGAAAATTGTTTGACCCAGCAATGCTGGACGCCGATTTCCTTGGTCGGAGTGCCGTAATAGGGCAGCTCCGTCGAACGCGCGCGCCCGTCGCCCATGAACACAAACGCGGAGGGATTCTGCACCATCGTTGACTTGAAGCTGGTGCCATAGACGATGTTGGCATCCAATCCCGTGTTGCCCTTGGGATTCATGCCGTAATTGAAAACGACGCGATTCGTATCGGCAAATTCCGCGGGCTGGGTCACTCCCGGACAATCAAAAATCTTGCGGCCGCTCACAAAATTGGCCGGCGCGGCCGCGATTTCCCAGAGCGCCTTCGCGCCGACATACGATGGCAGCGCATTGAACCAGGCGTTGTCGCCCTGGCCGGCGTTGTGAAAATCAGCGAAGTTGCTCCAGCCCGGCGTGTTTTCGTTGTAGCCGGGGGAGCCGGGCGTGGCGGTGGCGATTTTCGGCAGGGGAAAAACGTTCCGGTTGTCGTCCAGATACAGGTTCAGCGCCAGGCCCCATTGCCGGAGGTTGCTGCCGCAGGCGGCCCCGTAGGCTTTTTGTTTGGCCTTGGCCAGCGCGGGCAACAGCATCGCCGCCAGAATCGCGATGATGGCGATGACCACGAGCAGTTCGATCAAAGTAAATCCGCACTTCGTATTTCTTCTCATGCCGCAATACTGCCAGAAAAACTTTTGGCCGCTTCCGGTCACTTGCTAATTATTGGCGGTGGTTTGCGGCACAAGATATTTGCCCGGCGCAAAGAAGCTGGCACATTGTCGCCGTGCCTAAACCGGCCAGACAGCCAGTCGAATCCAGCAACGCCGCTGGAAGCAATCCCGCGCCTGCGTTCACCGAACGCCCGGCGTGGCGGGCGATCGGCGACGGCTGGCGGCATCTGCACGGCAGCATGCGCGAAGCGGGCGTGAGCTTCGAGTGGCACGACTTCAAGGCGCACGCGGATTTCGACTGGGGCAAAAGTTTTCATCCCGGCAGCATCGAGGTCTGCCTGAACCTCGAGGGCGAAGGGCGGGTCAGCGGCAATAAAACGGAGGCCGTGTTCACGCCGTTGACCGCCGGATTTTATCGCCGCGGGGAGCAGGAGCTGCCGGCGACGCGGGCGGCGAACCAGCGCCACCAGTTCCTCACCGTCGAGATGTCGTTCGAATTTCTGCGGCGGCATCTCGGCCAGTTTGGCGCCGCGCTGCATCCGCTCGTGCGCGACGTCATTGCCGGGCAAGCTGGAAAATCCGCGGTCGCGCCGCCGACGCGCCTGACCAGCCGGCAGCAGCAATTGCTCGCCAGCCTGCGCGATGCGCCGGTGCTCGCGCTCGCCCAATCCGTCTGGTATCAGGCCAAGGCGCTGGAAGTCGCGGCCGAATTTTTCTTTGTCGCGCCGGGCGAGCAGGAATTGTTCTGCCAGCGGCAGCAGCGCATTTCCGCCGAGCGCGTGGAAAAAGTCGTCGCCGTCCTGCGTGAAAAACTGGCGGAGCCGCCCACGTTGGAGGAACTTGGCCGGCTGGCGGGATGCAGTCCGTTTCATTTGAGCCGGACGTTTTCCGCGGCCAACGGCATGACGATTCCGCAATACACGCGGCAGCTGCGGATGGAGCGCGCGGCGGAATTGTTGAAGTCGGGAAAGTTCAACGTCACCGAGGCCGCGCTGGAGGTGGGCTATTCCAGCTTGAGCCATTTCAGCCAGGCGTTCCACGACACGTTCGGCTGCTGTCCCGGCCTGTATCCGTTGCGCACGCCGACGCAAAAAATTGCACTCAAATAAGTGGAAGGCGCGGTGGGGTTGGGGAACATTCGAGAGCTGCCATGAAAACCGATGGGACGAATGCGAAGGATGCGAGTGGCAAGAAAGATTCGTCTCATTCCTCCCACGAATCCCATCCCATTATTCCGCCGCGAGGCGATTACCAGACGCTCCACTCCTTCCACAAAGCCGAGGTGGTTTATGACCTCACCTTCCGCTTCGCGCACAAGTATCTCTCCCAAGGCGACCGCACCATTGACCAGATGATCCAGTCCGCGCGCTCCGGCAAAAAGAACATCCTGGAGGGCAGCAAGGCGGCGCTCACGTCCAAGGAAACGGAGATCAAGCTCACCAATGTGGGTCGCGCCAGTTTGGAAGAGTTGCTGGATGACTACCGCGATTACCTGCGTGTGCGTGAACACCACGAATGGGACAAAGACTCCAAGGAAGCTCTCTACGTCCGCCGTCTCGGACGCAAAACGCCACAGACTTATGAGCTTTATCGCGAGTTTGTGGAAACCCGTCCGCCCGAAGTCGTCGCCAATATTGCCATCTGCCTGATTCACCAGGCCAACTACCTCATTGACCAGCAACTCCGCCGTTTGGAGAAAGATTTTCTTGAACAAGGCGGCTTGCGCGAGCGCATGACCCGCGCCCGTTTGCAATACCGGAATAGACCCCCACAGAAATGAATTTCGCGGCAACACCTCGGCGTCTGGCCGCTAGTTACGCTTGAACGTCCTGCGCCGGATCTGAATTTAATTTTGTTCCAGCACGCGCACCGGCCCGAGCAGACCCGATTCCGTCAGCGGCGTGTTCTGGGTGAGCTTGCGGATGTTCGTGCGCGTGAGCCGTTGACCCGGCGGCAAGGCGGCGTCGCCGATGATCCGATTCGGCCAGAAGTTGACGACTGCAATCTCCAACCGGTTCGCCCCGGGTTTTACCGCGTCCGTGATGTCCACGCGGAACGGCGGGGACCACGTGACGCCGCAGGATTTCCCATTCACACGGACCTCCGCGAGTTCGCGGACGTTGCCCAAATCCAAAAACAGGGTCTTGGGTCTGGGGTCTGGGGGTTGGCGTTTGGCGTCTGGGATCTGGGCGGACAGGTCGAAAGTCTTTTCATAAACTGCCGTGCCGGAATAGAATTTGATGCCCGGCTCCTCGCGCGTCGGCCAGCTCACCAGATTGGAGAACTCGACCGACTCCGGCCCGCCCCATTTGGGATCAAACGTCACCGTCCAGGCGCCGGTGAGTTCGGCGAGTGGTTGGCATGACGGCGTGTTGCTCGTGCGGGTGGCGGGATGTTTGGCCGCTGATTCGCGGAAGATGACGAACCACGAGCCGCACGGAGCAAAATCGAGCGGGACGATGGTGCGTCCGTCCTTCCCTGTGTAAGCCGTCGCAAATTTGTGTTCACCCGTGACCGCGTTCCAAAGTTCCGGCGCTTTTCCCGTGACGCGGAAAATGCAGTTAGCCGACACGCTTTGATTGGTGCGGCTGGACACAAAATAAATCTCCGCCCCGTCCGCCGTGCGATGGATGAAGTCCAGATCCGTTGAGAGTTGAGAGTTGAGAGTTGAGAGGCTTTCAAAGTCGGGCGGCACGTCATGGGCAAGCAGGAATTCGCGGGCGGTGCGGTTTGCGATGATACGCCCTTTATCCCACAGTTCGTCGGCTAGCTGTTTCACCTCGACGTCGCTCTGCGGAAAATCTTTCAGCCCGCTCGCTTCATGGGGCTTCGGGCCGATGACGGTTGCGCCCGTGTCAACCAGCTCCTTCAATTTCCGCAACACCGGCAGCGAGATGCTGGGGCGGTTCGGCAAAACCAAAACACGATAGCTCAGGCCGTCGGGCAGAACGATGCGGCCGTCCTTGACCGTCGCGCGCGTGAGCAGGGCTTCCCCGGTGATGACGTCGTAGTCATAGCCGCGTCCCAGCCTGGCCGGATCGCTGCGGCGGAGCTGCGCAAAGTTCGGGACGTGATCACCGTAATAATAGGCCACGTCGGCCACGGGCAAACCTTGTTGAAGCAATGTTTGGCAGCGGTTGATGTAGGCGAAGAACGGCGCGGATTTTTCCCACCACGTCACGTTCGGGTTCAAGTGCGTGCCGGCGAAGTATTGCTGGCCGGGAACACCCGCGCTCTCCGGCGAACACACGAACGCGTGCCAGACCAGCAGGTTCAAGCCTTCGGTGCAGGCATGGTCAAACGCGGGCTTCAAGTTGTCCCACAGGGTTTCCTGCCAGTGCGGCCCGATGGTGGTGAAACCTTCCGCGAGCACGAGCTTGTGGCCGTAAGTATGCGCGGCGGACGCGGGCTGCTTGACGAAGAAACGG
This sequence comes from Verrucomicrobiia bacterium, assembly GCA_035577265.1. GTDB lineage: Bacteria > Verrucomicrobiota > Verrucomicrobiia > Limisphaerales > UBA11358 > UBA11358. Next base: position 71,325 of record DATLVR010000035.1, read on the forward strand.
TTTTCATCGCCGATGCGGTGCGTCCAGGACCACGCCCAGAATTCGCTCATCGGCGCGTCGTCGAAACCGAGGCATTGCTGTGCGTCAACCGGCACGGCGTGTGGCCCGCCACTTTCGGGATGGATGAGCAGGCCGTGTTGGTGCGCGCCGTCCTTGAACAGTTTGTAGTGATTGTCAATCGCCAGATCGCCCATGGTGCGGCGGAAATCGGCGAGGAAACGGTCGCTTTGGTCACGGCTGTTCACGATTTTTCCCGCGACGACCGGCAGCCACGGCAGCAAATCATAGCCTCGACGCTTTTGAAATTCCTCGCGCAAAGTCGGCGTCCAGTTCGCGACCTCGACCTCCCAACTGTCGGTGTGCAGATACTTCAGCGCGCCGGTAGTGGCACGGGCATCCAGCCCGTGCGTCTGGGTTGCGTCCGATCCGGTTCGCCCGGGCGAGACGCCCGGGCCACTACAGCTTTTGGCATCGGCGATGAGCGGTTCGACCACCGTGTTCCAGTAATTGGTGAAGGCGCCCGCGTCAAACGGATCAATCGCGTAGCCGTCCCAGCCTTCGCTGCAGGTGGAGACGAGGCAATGATCGTTGAGCGTGCAGCCGAAACGGAGGATCTGCCAGTCGCCGGCAGGCGCGTTCCAGTTCAGCGTGCCGTCGGGGGAAAGATTTTTGGTGAGGTCAATCACGTTCGCCGCGTCCACATCTTCTTCTCCAGGCGTCGCACGAAATTCCTGGAACAGCGGCGCGGAACTGGGAGCGGAAAAGGGTCGCAGGGCGGTGAGCAAAGCCTTTTCACGCTGGTTTTGCAGCGGCTTGCGGCCGGGGGGCAGATTGGTCGGCACCTGGTATGCGACGACAAACAAGTCGCGATAAAAATTCTCGCGCGAGGAGGGCAGGGGAAGTTTGCCGGAGAAATTCGTCGCACCCGTCAGACGGATTTCCGACCAGGTGAGTTTCTTGGGCGCATCCCCGGCCTGGACCATCGGGCCGCCGAGATTCCAGCCGCTCTGGATGTTCAAACTCATTTCGAGGCCGAGCCGGCAGGCTTCCCGGAGCGCGTGTTTGTAAAGCTCACGCCACGCGGGCGTGAAGAAGGTCGGGCCGTGCGGGACCTTGTCGTTGCCCTCCTGGCTTGCGCCGTCGGCATCGCAGATGAGCGCGCCGCCGAAGCCTTTGGCTTTCATCTGTTCAAGATCGCGCGTGATGGATTCCGGGGTGACATTGCCATTGAGCCACCACCAGTAGGCGCGGAGGCGGGCGCTGGCAGGCGGGTTGTTCCAATCTTGATCCAACGCCGACGGCGCCGCCAGGCCATTGCTCAACCACGAGAATAAAAAAATCAGGAGCAGGGCGGGCGGGATTTTTAATCGCAACATATTCGGCATACACCGAGGTTCGGTTTTGCGCGGAAACCATACGGGACGCCCACGGTCTGCGCAAAGGTCAATCTGTCGTATCCCGATAGTTTACCCGGTCACACTGCTTTCGTTGCTTGACCCGGCATCCGGCTTCAAAGATTCTCGACTGACGACACGTTCATTTTATGAAAACCATCTCCATCATCACCGTGACTCTCGCGCTCGGTCTGTTGGCCGGCTGCGCTCCCAAGGAAAATAATCCGCCGCCTCCGGCCGGGGCCAAATCCGGCGATGGCGAAGCGTTCCTCGCCGCCAATGCCAAACAAGCGGGCGTCATCAGCACCGCCAGCGGCCTGCAATACCGGGTCATCAAGTCCGGCACCGGCGCGTCGCCGAAGCCGGACGACAAGGTCAAGGTGCATTACCACGGCACGCTGATTGATGGCACGGTCTTTGACAGTTCGGTGCAGCGCGGCGAGCCCATCGTCTTTCCCGTCGGCGGGGTGATCCCCGGCTGGGTCGAGGCGCTGCAACTGATGAGAGTGGGCGACAAATGGCAGCTGTTCATCCCAGCCAGGCTGGCTTACGGCGAAAATAGCCCCACTCCCGCCATCCCGCCCAATAGCGTGCTTATTTTTGAGGTGGAATTGCTGGGGATTGAAAAGTGAATTGAACCGGGCTGGCTGGTGGCGGGCTTGTTTCTTGGCACTCGCGCCGGACCACGTGAAATTTTTCACAAACTTTTCTTGCACGCGGGGCGCGGATGATTAACCTTTCGCCCTCGCGTTCTGGAAGCACCGGGATGCGATTTGAGACATAAGAAGTGATTTTTCCGAAGTGGACCAACCAGATTCCGTTCCTGATACCCATCGGCCTCGCGCTGGTGGGCGGCGCGGTGGCTGCCGGCGTGACGGTTTATTGCACGCCCAAGAACACCCGCGTCGGTTACCAGCCGGTGCAGCCGGTGCCGTTTTCGCACGCCATACACGCCGGGCAGCTCGGGGTGGATTGCCGTTATTGCCACAGCAATGTGGAGAAATCGTGGTTCTCCAACATTCCGGCGGCTTCGACCTGCATGAACTGTCACAGCCAGGTCTTGAAGGATGACCCGCGCCTGGCCCTCGTCCGCGAAAGCTTTACGAATAATACGCCGATTCCGTGGGTGCAGGTTCACATCGTGCCGGATTACGTTTATTTCAACCATTCCGTGCACGTGGCGCGCGGGTTCAGCTGTGTGGAATGCCACGGCCGCGTGGACCAGATGGACGAAGTGCGCCACGCCAAATCGTTGAGCATGAGTTTCTGTTTGGATTGCCATCGTGACCCGGCGGCGCACATCCGTCCGCCGGACAAAGTCACCGACTTGGGGTGGAACTGGAGCACGAATCTGACGGTCGCCGCGCAAATGCAATACACGAACGGCAAGAAATTTGTCCATGATTGGCGCGTGGAATCGCTCCAAAGCTGCTCCGCCTGTCACCGATGAAAACCGATTTGAACAATTCATCCTCGCCCGCCACCGGCCGCCGTTACTGGCGCAGTCTGGACGAACTGGCCGACATGCCGGAGTTCAAGGAATGGCTGCATCGCGAATTTCCGCAGGGTGCCAGCGAACTGGACGGTTCCAATCGCCGCCACTTCCTGAAGATCATGGCCGCGTCGTTCGCGTTCGCCGGGGTGGCCACGCTCGGTGGGGGATGCCGTCGTCCGGAAGAAAAACTGGAGCCGTTCGGCCAGCAACCGGCCAATTACATCTACGGCAAACCGGATTATTACGCCACGGCCATGCCGACGCGCACTGGCGCGGTTCCGCTCGTCGCCAAATCCTACGAGGGCCGGCCAATCAAGGTCGAAGGCAACGCGCTTTTTCCCGGCAGCAACGGCGGCACGGACCGTTACGCGCAGGCTTCGATTCTCGACCTTTACGACGTTGACCGCGCGAAACAATTCACCAAGCGTGGTGCTGCCGGAAAACAGGAACCCGTTTCGCGCGACGAGGCGTTGAAGTTCCTCGATGATTTGTCGAAGAAGTTTGCGGCGAACCAAGGCGAAGGACTCGCGTTCCTGGCCGAAAGCAGCACGTCGCCGTCACGCGCGCGACTGCAAAAAATCCTCGCCTATATCAATTATCCGAAAGCGCGGTGGTTCGCTTACGACGCGATTGATTCCGGCATCCATCAGCGCGCGGCGACGCAGGCGTTCGGCCAGCCGGTGCGTCCGGTTTTCCATTTCGACCGGGCGAAAGTCGTTCTCTCGCTCGATTGTGATTTCCTCGGCGGCGAAGACGACGGGCATAATCACATCGCGCGTTTTGCCAAAGGCCGCAAGGTGGAGAATGGCGGCATGAGCCGGCTTTACGCGGTGGAATCCTTGTTCACGCTCACCGGCGCGAATGCGGATCATCGCTTGCGCGTGCCGGCGAGTCTGGTTCAACAAATCGCCGGAGTCATCGCCTCTTCCCAGTTCTCGATTCCAGGCACCGGCGGAAAATTGGACGGCGATTTTTCGAAATGGGTGGCCGAATCCGCAAAGGATCTGGCGGCGGCGGGGAAGAACGCTTTGGTCGTTGCCGGCCAGCGCCAGCCGATGGAAGTGCATCTGCTGGCTTACGCGATCAATTCCGCCCTCGGCGCCATTGGGACCACGGTTACGTTGATTCCGACGACCCAAGCCGCCGCTCCTGATTTAAAAGATCTCGACAGCGGCGCAACGGACACCCTGGTCATTCTGGGTGGCAACCCGGTTTACAATTTGAACTGGTCCCCGAAAGCCAGGACGGTGGTCCGTTTGGGCTATTACGAGGATGAGACGTCGGAAAAGGCCCATTGGAATTTCCCGGCGACGCATTATCTCGAATCCTGGGGCGACGCGACCACGAGCAACGGGACGGTGGTGCCGGTTCAGCCGCTCATCCAGCCGTTGTATGACGGGATGACGGAATTGGAATTCCTCGCCCGGATCGCCGGGGAACCCCAGACCAGCGCTTACGAGATCACCCGCACAACCTTCGGCGGCTCCGACGAGAATTGGAAGAAGTTTTTGTTCAACGGATTTGCCGGCGGATGGCCTGCCGTTGCCAGCGGGCTGGGTTTCAAGAATTCCTTCACCGGTTTTGCTTCCAGCAGCGGCCCGACGGCCAACAGCCTCGAAGTCGTCTTTTATCGCGACGCCAAGATGGACGACGGGCGTTACGCGAACAACGGCTGGATGCAGGAGATGCCCGATCCCATCACCAAGCTGACGTGGGACAATGCGATTCTCGTCAGCCGCAAGACCGCGCGCGAACTCGGCGTGCAGAACGGCGACCTCGTTGAGATTGGCTTGAACGGAAACACCGTCACCGGTCCGATCTGGACGCAGCCGGGCATGGCGGATTATTCGCTCGGCCTCGCGCTGGGTTACGGTCGCGAGCAGGCTGGACGCGTCGGCACGGGTGTCGGCTTCAACGCGTATAAAATTTTCAGCGGGAAATATATCGAGACCGGCGCGAAGATTCGCAAGACCGGCGAGACCCATGTCTTGGCCACGACACAAAGCCACTGGTCCATGGAAGGCCGGCCGGCCGTGCGCGAGGCGAACCTCGGCGAATACGAGAAGCACAAGGATTTCGCGGAGAAGATGCAAGGCGAAGAGCCGCCGGTGGTGAAGTCGCTTTACCCGAACCCGCTCGACGAGGCGAAGAAGACCGCGCTCCATCAATGGGGCATGGCGATCGATCTGACTTCGTGCGTCGGCTGCGGCACCTGCGTGCTGGCCTGCCAGAGTGAGAACAACATCCCGATCGTCGGCAAAGACCAGGTGCTGCGCGGCCGCGAGATGCACTGGATGAACATCCACCGTTATTACACGGCGGATCCGAGGAAGAAAAACAATCCGAGCCTTTTTGATTTCAACGCCGACGAAAACCAGGCGGACACCCGGCAGCAATTTGCGGATTGGATTGACGACGTGCAGGCGGTGAACCAGCCGATGTTATGCCAGCATTGCGAAGCCGCCCCGTGCGAAAACGTCTGCCCCGTGGCCGCGACCGTCCATGACCATGAAGGCTTGAACGTGATGGCGTATAACCGTTGCATCGGCACGCGCTATTGTTCGAACAACTGCCCTTACAAGGTTCGCCGTTTCAATTATCTCGATTACAACAAGCGCCCGCTCGCCGACCTCAAGGGGACGCTGTATCCGACGCCATTGACGCACAAGACCGATGGCGAATGGGACATGTTGCGCTGGTGGAAAAACCCGAACAGCGGGATGCGCGACCAGGAAGAATGGGACTTGATCAAGATGGCCAAGAATCCCGACGTCACGGTGCGCATGCGCGGCGTGATGGAGAAATGCACCTACTGCACGCAACGCATCGAGCAGGCCAAGATCGCGCAGAAGGTCAAGGCCGGCGCGTCCGACGACGTGCGCCTGACGCAGGCCGCCGGCAACATCCCGAAGACCGCGTGTCAGCAGGCGTGCCCGGCGCAGGCGATCGTCTTTGGCGACGTCAGCGACCCGGACAGCGACGTTTCCAAGTTGAAGGATCTGGAGCGCAATTATTCCGTCCTCGGCAACCTGCTCACGAAGCCGCGCACGACGTATCTGGCGCGCATCCGCAATCCGAATCCGCTCATGCCCGATTACCGCGAATGGCCCTACAGTTTTGAGGAATACGAAAACCGGAACGGCAATCCGTTTGAAAACGAACCCAAGCATGAAGCCATGGAGAAAGGGGACATCTAATGGCTGAATCCACCGTCATCCTGGAAGAGTTGAAAAAGCTCGCGCCGCCGGCGGAACTCCGTCGCGCGCCCGTCGTTGAAAACAATCGCGGCCTCGGCGCGTTGACCGACAAGCTTTCGGAATTTGCCGAGGGAAAAATCCCGCGCTGGTGGTGGATTTTGTTCATCCCGTCCGCGTTCTGCGCGACGGTGATCTTCCCGTCCGCTTTGATTTACCAGGTCTCCACCGGCGTCGGTGTCTGGGGCAACAACCAGCCGGTGGCGTGGGGTCTGGACATCGTGAGCTTCATCTGGTGGGTCGGCGTGGCGCATGCCGGCACGTTGATTTCCGCGCTGCTGTTTTTGACGCGGCAACACTGGCGCACGACCATCGGTCGCGCGGCGGAGGCGATGACGGTTTTCTCCGTGATGATGGCAGGGCTTTATCCGGCGATCCACGTCGGTCGCGCCTGGTTTGACTGGTTCATGTTTCCGATTCCGAATTCCAACGGCAACTGGCCGCAGTTCCGCTCACCGCTGATGTGGGACGTGTTCGCGGTGAACACCTACCTGATGGTGTCAACGCTGTTCTGGTTCATGGGCATGATTCCCGACTTCGCGGTGATGCGCGACCGGGCAATGACGCGTCCGCGCAAATTTATCTTCAGCCTGCTCGCGATGGGCTGGACCGGCTCGGCGCGGCAATGGCATCATTACGAAAAAGCCTACGTCGTCCTCTGCGGCCTGTGCACGCTGCTCGTGTTCACCGTGAGTTCCATCGTCGGCTTGGACTTCTGCACCTCGCAGCTCGCGGGCTGGCACGCGACCATTTTCCCGCTCTACTTCGTGATCGGCGCCGTGTTCTGCGGCTTCGGCATGATCCTGGTGCTGCTGATTCCGTTGCGCAAATGGTGCAAGCTCGAGCAGGTCATCACCATGTCGCACATGGACAAGGTCGCCAAGCTGACGCTCGTGAGCGGGCTGATCATCGCCTACATTTACGCCGTCGAATTCTTCATCGCGTGGTATAGCGGCGATCCCTACGAACGCTGGGTGTTCGGCCATCGCCTCTTCGGTCACACCTATTGTGTGATGGGTTGGATCTTGATGGTCGTCAACGTCGGCGTCACGCAACTGCTCTGGTTCAAAAAAATCCGCGCGAACCTGACGGCGCTGTTCATCATCGGCGTGCTCATCAACTGCGGCATGTGGACGGAACGCTTTGTCATCGTGGTCGGCTCGCTGTATCAGGATTTTCTGCCCGCGAACTGGGGCGTGTATATCCCCACCATCTGGGACATCGCACTCTACGTCGGCTCGCTCGGCGCGTTCTTCATGATGTATCTGCTGTTCGTGAAATTCCTGCCGTTGATCGCCATCTCGGAAGTGAAGGGCGCCACGCCGCAGGGCAATCCGCATCTGCCCGCCGGTGGCGCGAAAGGGAAGCCATGAGCACGAAACCTTACGGCATCCTCGCTGAATTTGATTCGCCGGCGGCGATTTTGTCCGCCGCGGAAAAAGTCCGTGACGCCGGTTACTCGCGCTGGGACGTGTTCACGCCGTTCCCGATTCATGGCATGGACAAGGTGATGGGCTTGAAGAATTCCCTGGTCGGCTGGGTCGCGCTGGCCGGCGGCGCCTTCATGTTTCTCAACGTCGTCGGCTTGATCTGGTTCGCCAACGCGTTCGATTATCCGCTCATCGTCGGCGGCAAGCCGATGTTCAGCGTGCCGATGACGTTCGTGCCGGCTTACATTTTGATGATCATGGGCGGCGCGTTCGGCGCGCTGATCGGGATGCTCGCCTTCAACGAGCTGCCGCGCTTTCATCATCCGCTGTTCACCAGCGAGCGTTTCACGCTGGTCTCGCGCGACAAGTTCGCGCTGCTGATCGGCTCGACCGATCCGAAATTTTCCGAAACCGAAACCCGCAAGCTGCTCGAGTCCCTCGGCGGCGCGCACATCGAGATCATCGAGGACTGATGCGCTATCTCCTCTATTCCATTTTGGTGATCGTCGCGATTACGGCGGCGGCGTTCACCATTGTCGGCATTCCCGGCCACCTGTCGCGCAAGCCGCCGCTGGAAGTTTTCCCCGACATGGACCGGCAGGCCAAGTTGCGTCCGGAAAAACCGTTCGACTTTTTCACCAACGGCCTGAGTTCGCAATTGCCGCCCGCGGGCACCGTGGTGCGCAGTGCGCCGGTCCACACGGCGCACGGTCCGGTTTACGAATATCAAGACGTGCCGTTCAACACCGGACGCGTCACCGGCGCCACGAATTTTGTGGCGCTCAATCCGCTGGTGGTGGACGCGAAGTCGCTCCAGCGCGGACGCGAACAGTTCGACATCTATTGCGCGCCGTGCCACGGCCGGCTGGGCGACGGCAACGGCATCACGAAAAAGATCGGCGCCATGCCGGCTGTGATCAACCTGCACGACCAGCGCATCATTGACATGACCGATGGCGAGATTTTCAACACCATCACCCACGGAAAGGGTTTGATGGGCGCGTATGGCCCGATCGTCGCCGCGCAGGATCGCTGGGCGATCGTCGCCTATACGCGCGCCTTGGAGTTGAGCTGGCTCGGTTCGCCGGATGAATTGACGGCGGAACAGCGCGCCACCCTGAAGAAATGATATGAGTTCGCATAACGACAAAACTCATCTGCCGCCGCCGCTGGACTTGTTCCTGTGGTCCAAGCTGCCGACTGTCTTGATGCTGCTGGGTGGCGTCTTGTGCATTGCCGGGTTGGGAATTTCCCGGCCGGTCTTTGGTCTCTCCTGGTTGCTGGCGTTCATCTTTTATCTGAGCCTCGCGCTGGGCGCATTGTTCCTCGTGATGGTGCATCACCTGACCGATGCGGGCTGGTCGGTGGGCATCCGCCGCTTCTGCGAACACATCGCGTCGCTGTTGTTCCCGTGGCTGGCGCTGCTGTTCCTTCCCGTCCTGCTGCTCTCGCCGAAAATTTATCACTGGCTGACCCTGCCGGCCACGGATCATCTCATCAGCGTCCGTGCGCCGGTGTTCACCTGTGCCGGGTTTGTGGTCGTGTCCGCGCTGTTCTTCGGCGTGTGGTGGCTGCTCACGTCGCGCCTGCGCTACTGGTCGCTGCGACAGGACGTGACGGGCGACGCGCTCTGCACGCACAAGATGCGGTTCCATTCGGGCTGGGGCATCGTGGCGTTCGCGGCCACGCTCACCGGCGCGTCGGTGTTCTGGATGCAGGCGGTGCAATACCAGTCCTTCTCCGCGATGTATGGCGTTTACTTTTTCTCCAACTGCGCCTGGCTCGCGCTCGCGACGGTCTATGTCATCGCGGCCGTGTTGCAGCGGCAGCGGATCCTGGCGGGCGTGTTGCAGGATAGTTATTTCTATTTCATCGGCGTGCTGTTCTTCGCCTTCACCATCTTTTCCGCCTACACCGAGTTCGCGCAATACTTCGTGGTCTGGAACGCCAACGTCCCCGAGGAAACCTTCTGGTATATCCTCCGCGAACACCGTTCGTGGTGGTGTTTGAGCATGATCCTGATCTTTGGCAAATTTTTCCTGCCGTTCTTCGTGATGCTGCCGGTGACGGTGAAGAGCAGTTTCAAAATCATGATTCCGGTCTGTCTCTTGGCCTGGCTGATGCAGTTCGGCGATCTGGCGTTCAACATCCTGCCCGCATTGCCCGAGTATCACTTCCCGCTCAAGATGCTCTGGCTCCCGTTCGGCTGCCTGGCGTTCATGGGCGGATTCCTGGCCCGGGTGTTCGTGAATAAATTCAAGAGCCATCCGCCGTATCCGCAAAAAGACCCGCGCCTGCTCGAAGCGATGGGCATCCATCATCTCGACTGCGAAGAGATTTCCGGTGTGGCGCCAACCACGGGAGGTCGTTCATGAATCCTGAAACCACCGAAAAACCCGTCTGGCATTTCGGCGTCATCTTCGTCGCCGCGTGCTTCCTGTTCGTCGCGCTGGTCGTCGCGGTGAAATTGTCCGTGCAAGTTCCCGCGATTGACGCCGACCGCGCCGCGGTCCGCTCGAAGGCGCTGGCCGAAATCCGCGCCGCCGAAGCGACCGCGCTGACCACCGCCGGCTGGGTGGACCAGGACCGTGGCATTGTGCGCCTGCCGGTTGAAACCGCGCTGCAACTTTCGGAGAAGGCCGCGCAGAATCCCGCCGCCGCCCGGGCCGATCTGATCGCCCGCGCCGCGAAAGCCGCCGCGCCGCTGCCGAAGACCGCGCCCAAACCCAGCGCTTTTGAATGACCGTGAACGAAAAACAAATTGATACCTCGTGCCGCGTGCCGTTGCTCGTGCTGTTCGGCGGCGCGGCGCTGTGGCTCGTCGTCGGCTCGTTGCTGGCGCTGGCCGCGTCGCTCACTTTCCACATGCCGGACAAGTTCGGGGATTGCTCGTGGATCACCTACGGCCATCTTCAGCCCGCGGCGGATGACGCATTGCTCTACGGCTTCTGCATCCCGGCCGGACTCGGGGTGGCGCTTTGGATTTTTGCGCGTCTCGGCCAGACGCCGTTGCGCGGGGCGCTGGTCCCCGTCGTGGCGGCGCATCTCTGGAATCTCGGTGTGCTGGTCGGGCTGGTGGGGATTTTCGCCGGCGACAGCACGGGGTTTGCGTGGCTGGAATTTCCGCGCGGCGGTTCGGCGCTGCTGTTCTTCTCGTATCTGCTGATCGCCTTGTGGGCGTTGATGAATTTCTCCGGGCGCCGTGAGGGCGGGACGTTCCCGTCGCACTGGTTCCTGGTCGCCGCGCTGTTCCTGTTCCCCTGGGTTTATTCAACCGCCAACATTTTGCTCGTCGGCTGGCCGGTGCGCGGCGTGGTGCAGGCCGTCGTCGCCTGGTGGGCGGGCAACAACCTGGTGTTCCTCTGGACGAGCCTCGCCGGCCTCGGCGCGTCGTTTTATTTCCTGCCGAAAATGAGCGGCCGTCCGTTGCACAGCTATTTCTACGCGCTGTTCGCGTTCTGGACGCTGTTGATTTTCGGCTCGATGCGCGGCGTGCCGGTGGGCGCGCCCGTTCCCGCTTGGCTGCCGGCCTTGAGCGCGATGAACTCGCTGTTCCTGATCGTCCCCGTCATCGCCATCACGGTCATTGGCTGGAAAACGGTTCGCGACGCCACCGGGCCGGAATGCAAGGGCGGTTCCTACTGCATGATCGAATTTGGTTTCGTCGCCTTCCTGCTGTCGGCCTTGCTGCTGGTCACGTCGGCCTGCCCGCATTTCAGCCGCATCACTCAGTTCACCTGGTTCGGCACGGCGCAAACACAACTGCAGCTTTACGGTTTCTTCGCCATCACCATGTTCGGCGCCATCTATTACATTCTGCCGCGCGCCGTCGGGATCGAATTCGCCTTCCCGAAACTCATCCGCGTTCAACACTGGTTCGCGATCCTCGGTGTGGCCATTTTCGTGGTCGCGCTCGTTGTCGGCGGTGTTGAGCAGGGCCTGAAATTGCAGGATCCCCGGGTCGCGTTTGCCGATTCGACCAAGACGATGCTGCCCTTCCTGCGCGCCAGCACGACGGGTCTGTTGTGCATCGTCATTGCCAACCTGATGTTCGCCCTGAATGTTTTTCTGATGATCGCCGCGTGGAAATGGTCGGTGGCCAAAACTGTGTTCGCCTTCGTGATTTCACCCTTGTCGAAGACGGAGGTGAAAGCATGAAAAACGGTTTTGCCATTTTCCTGACGGCGTTCCTGGTGCTCGTCACTTCGTGGACGGCCTTTGTGCTCGGACCGCAATTGCAGCTTGGCCGCGCCAGACAGGTGGCCGTCCTCAACTCATCCGACGTTTATCCGACCAGCCGTCCCGGCGAAGCGGCCCAAGGCCTGGTGGTCTATCGCGCCAACGGTTGTGCCGCGTGCCACACCGAGCAGGTGCAGCAGGACGGCGTGGTGTGTGACGTGGTGCTTTCGTCCGCCGGCAAAAATCCGTCGGTGGTGTCCAATCTGCTGGCCACCCTGAAATTGAGCGGCATCACCGAGGAAGCGGCGCTGGCGGCCGGCGACAAGATCACCGCCGCCGGGGGCAAGGTGGAAACGCACATCATTCCAACCGGCCCGGATATCGCCCGCGGCTGGGGTTTGCGCCACAGTGTGGCGGAAGATTTTCTCTACGACAACCCGGTGCAGCTTGGCAGCCTGCGCATCGGGCCGGACCTGGCCGACGTGGGCCGCCGTTTGCCGGACGCGAACTGGCAGCTGCTCCATCTCTACGCGCCGAAAAGCGTGGCGAAGGATTCGCTGATGCCGCCGTTCCGCTACCTGTTTGAAACCAAAAAAATCGGCGCGACCCCGTCGCCCGACGCGTTGAATCTGCCGAAAGAATTCGCGCCCGCCGACGGTTACGAGGTCGTACCGAAGCCGGAAGCGAAGCATCTGGCGGCGTATCTCCTGAGCCTGCACGCCGACGTGCCGCTGTATGACGCGCCGTTTACGCCGGCCGCCCCTGCCAAACCATGAGCGACGAAATCAAAACGAATCCGACCCCCGCCGGCGCCGAACCCACCGCGGAACGTTCGCATCTGCCCATGTGGATTCTCGTGGTGCTGCTGGCCCTGCTGTATGTGGGCGGGCTGTATTTCAACCAGCACAGCGGCTGGTTCGACAAGCAGGTGTATTCGCCGTATGGCAACGCCGCGGAACTGGAGCTGTATCAGCCCAAGTCCGGTGCCGCCGCGGCGCTGGCCGCCGGCAGAAAATCCTACGAGTCCGTCTGCGGCACCTGTCACGGCAACGACGGTCTGGGCAAGCCGGGTCAGGCGCCCATGCTGGCCGGTTCCGAATGGGTCATCGCGAAAGGCCATAATCGTCTCGCGCACATTCCGCTGGCGGGCCTCAGTGGTCCGATCCAAGTCGGCGGGAAGGATTGGAACCTGTCCATGGCGGCGATGGGCGTGGCGTTGTCCGACACCGATCTCGCCAATGTGCTGACCTACATCCGCAGTTCGTGGGGCAACAAGGCCGGTGAAGTCACCGCCGACGACATCAAGGCCATCCGTGCCAGCCTGGGCGCGCGTCCGCAGGTGATGACGCACGACATGCTGATGGCCCTGCCGGAATAAGGCGCGGCCTGCCGGTTCATTGCTCCGCCCATTCCACACATAGTAATTTCGCCTGCTCCAAAACCGTCTGCGTCGCCTTCTCCTGCGTGTCCGGCGGACGAGGACGCGGATATTTGCGCCGCCTCGGAGAGGCACCTGATAATAGCGCTTCACTTCCGCCATGGCTTCTATGGCACAACGAAGCGGAAATACTTTTGCGGTTGAGCAGGATTATACCCGTTGGTGTAATTGAACACTCTGAACGGGTCAAAATGGTTGGTGAGCAGCGGTGTCCAGAGTGCCCAGGGTGTCGCGATGTTCGTGGTTGAATACAAGACGAGACTGGCATTGGTGGTGCCGCCAACTGCCTTGAGTATGAGATTTGTGCCTGCAATAACCGGCGGGGACAAACTCAAGGCATTAAAAATCCCGTTGGCGGTGAGGCCGTATGTGCCGCTGCCGCCGCCGTAACCGTCGCTGACCAGCACGGTAAAAGTGCCGCAATTGGTCGCCGTGTAGGCGATCAGATCATCCGTGACCGGGAAGCCCCCGACCGATTGCAACAAAGCTCCGTTTGGTCCATAGAGCTGAAGATAGCCGATGAAATTTGTGGTTTTTAATTCCAGATTGATCACGTCGCCTTTGCAGGCCGCGCAGGCATACATGTCCAAATCGCCCAGCGAGATGGTTCCGGTATAATTCCCTCCA
>DATLVR010000036.1:0-30457 GCA_035577265.1 Verrucomicrobiia bacterium
CCAGAGGGCGTAGTAAGTGGCGGTGAAGCTACCGCCGGAGACTGCGGAAATGAGGCCGACATCGTCCAAGAGCGGGTGCTGGTTGTCGGGCTGGCCCACTTCTGTTTTCTTGAGTTCTTCGAGCACACTGTATGAAAGCGCGGCGGCCCGCGTGCCACCGCCGGAGAACGCAAGCATCAGCAGCAGATCATCAGAATTTGTCTGCGGTGCCGCATTCTGAAAACGGTAGCCGGTGCAGGCGCCGGTCGTCGGCAATGGTGCGTTGACAGGACGATAGGCGCACCCGCTGACAAGCAGCGCGAGTGTCAGCAGCAACGGTGGTGAGGATTTCAATTTCATGGTGCCTCAGTAGCGCTCATTACGCGCTGATTGGCATCCATACCGGGCCGCCGGAGTCCATCGGCGCAACTCGAGTGGCAGCGCGATTCCGGGGAGCGCTTCGGGTTTGGGCCATGCGCTTGCACGCATGATGTTGGCGGCATTGATGAGGCCGAAGCCGCCTTCCGCCAGACGGAAGGGAATGGTCGGCACATCGGGCAAATGCGAAAGAAAATGACGCTCGTCCTGAACATTTCCGCGAATCATCGCCACCGTTTTCAGTGTGACCGCCCAACCGCCGAGGGTATGGATCTCCACCCGCGAGCTGCGCCGGTGCGGCTGCCCGTGCTGCGGTTCGTTTTCATCCTCAATTGCGGCCAATGTGTTGTCCGGCCAGGCTTCCGGCTGTTCCATGAGGTCAAACAGGCCCGCCGGAAGATTCAGCGGGAATTTCAGCGGCGTCCGCGCGGAGGTGCGGACGAGAATCATGTCAATCCCCCGGCAGGGAATCATGCTGGCGCAGTGTTGCGAGGCCAGCAGCAGGTGGCGCTGGGCGAATACCTGCGGCGCCGCCAGCAAACGGAGCGTTTCGCGGACGCGTTCCTCGTCGCCCTGATAAAATTCCGTGGACGATCCGTTCGCGGAACGAAGTTCAAGTGTGAGATCAACCGTGCTGGTAGTCATATCAATATTGTGCGTGTTCATAAATCGATTTGTTGGTTTGGTTTGTTGTCACCTGTCGGAAAGACTTCAGGAATTCATTTGCCGTGGCATTTGGCCCAAATGAAGTAACCGGCGATGAAGAGCGCCGCAAAACTGACGACCACAAAACTCCAGAGGGCGACCATCTCCCGATTCGGATGCGGGGATTTGGTTGGGCGAAGGTCGCTCTCGTTTTTTTGATCAAGGTTCATATTTTGAAGATCACAATGCTCCCTTCGCCCGTGTGAGCTGCGACTGTGGGCCATCCGTCACGAGGGTTGCGTGGTCAGGGTGGGCGACACTGGCGCTGTCGTCGGCCAAGCCGGTTTTCTTGTCCGGCAGGTTGCTCGACTGGCCCTTGCCGCTCCTGGTCCTGCGCCAGAGCACGAATTTGTAGGCGACATACCCCACCAACAGAACCAAGCCCAACCCAATTACGCCGTGGCCCACGCGGTCGAACCAAACCATGACTTGCTGAATCTGATTGTGAAACAAAAAGCCGGTGGTGATGTAACAGCCGCCATAAAACAGCGAAGCCAGTCCGTCGAATACCAGGAACCGCCGGGTGCTCATTCCCAGTGCGCCCGCGAGTGACGGCATCACCGCGCCGGGCAGGAATTTTGCCACGGCCAGCGCCAGCAAACCGTAGCGCGCGACGACCGCTGCTGCGTGCGCACTGGAAGCGTTGCGGGAAAACGACCAGCGACTGAGCAGGTGCAGCGCGCGTCCGCTGCCCTTGCGGCCCAGATAGAACCAGAGCAAATCGGCCAGCAGCGCCGCCGCCGCCGTCATACCCGCCGCCATCACCGGGTCCAGATGACCGCCTGCGGCCAACGAGCCCGCAGCCAGCAGCAACGGCGGAGCGGGTATCGGCAAACCCGCTTGATCGGCAAACACGATGGCGAAGACAGCCAAACCGCCAAAGCCCGTCAGAATCTGTGTGATGTGATCCATAAGGTAATAGTTTCCAGTTGGGAAGTTATCTATCTTAATTAGAATCGCGGCGGCTCGTCATGCCAGAGCACGCCACATACGGCGATCAACCAACCCGTAGCCGCAATCAGTAAGAGAAACATAATCATCCGCCTTTCATTTAATTCTGGTTCGTTGCCTGAAAAGTTTTTGGTTGCAGTTTCATTTCGTCGTTTGGGCCGATGCTAGTGCAACGGGCTGGGCCATGATTTCCCAACCGCCGCCGAGCGACTTGTAAAGCGCGACCAGATTGGCCGAAATGGTGCGGTTGCTCTGGGCCAGCGCGTCCTGCGCGTGATACAGCGAGCGCTCGGCGTCCAGCACATGGATAAAATCCGTCAGGCCGCTCGCGTAGAGCTTGTTCGCCGTGTCGAGCGATTTTTGGCTCGCGTTCACCGCGTCTTGCAACGAGCGCAGGCGGACTTGCTCCTTGGCATAGAGCACGAGGTTGTCTTCCACTTCCTCGAACGCCGTCAGCACGGTCTGTTCGTAGGCGGCCAGCGCTTGTTCCTGCTGCGCATTTTTAACTTTGATGTTCGCTCGGATGCGGCCGGCGTCAAAAATCCGCCACTGCACGGTCGGACCAACCGACCAAAACCGGCTGCCACTGGTGAACCAATCGTCGGCACTGATGCTTTCAGACCCTACGGAGCCGGTGAGATAAAATTTCGGGAACAGATCGGACTTTGCCACGCCAATGTTCGCCGTCGCGGCGGCAAGCTGCCTTTCGGCGCGGCTGACGTCGGGCCGGCGCAAGAGCAGTTCGGAGGGCAGGCCGACCGGCACTTGCGGCGGCTGCGCGGGGATCGGCACGGCCTCGGCCAGTTCCGATTGCAACGTTCCCGGTTGTTGCCCGATCAACACTTCGATGCGATGCGCCGTGGTCTGAATGGCGCTTTCCAGAGTGGGCACTTCTGCGTGCGTGGTCGCCAGCACGGTTTTCGCTTGTTGCACATCCAAGTCGGTGGCGAGTCCGTTGGTGAAGCGGTTCTGCGTGATGGCCAGGGATTTTTCCTGTGCATCAATATTCTGGTTGGCGATGGCCAGCCGTTTTTGGTAGCCGCGCAGGTCAACGTAATTGCGCGCGACTTCGCCGAGCAACGTGACCAGGACATCGCGCTGGCCGAATTCAGCGCCCGCCAACTGCGCCTTGGCCGCCTCCACCGCGCGACGCTTGCCGCCGAACACGTCAATTTCCCACGACGCATCGAAGCCCGCTTGATACAAATTATCCTCGAACGCACTCGAAGGAACCGCAAAATTCCCCAACACGGGTTGATGCTGGGATTGACGCCACCGGTTGTAGGAGCCGTCGCCGTTGACCGTCGGCCACAGATCGGCGAAGGCGCCGCCGTATTGCGCACGCGCTTCGCGCACTCGCGACTGCGCGATGCGTAAATCGAGATTTGAGCTCACCGCGCGGGTGATCAACGAGTCCAGTTCGGCATCGTGAAAATTCTCCCACCACGCCGTCGTCGCCGTGGCAGCATTGGTTTCGCCGCCAGCCAGAGGTTCACTCCAGTGGGCCGGCGCTTTGGTTGCCGGCGCGTGATAATCCGGGCCGACACTGGGAATGTTGGCACAGCCACCGGCGAGGAGCGCCATCAGCGCCACAGCTGATAAATGATTTATTTTCATAACTTTCATCTCGATTGGTTTTGAATTTTTCAGGAACGAATGCTTTGCATCAAATCCGCCGACAGCGCTGTCTCCACGACTGCGTCAATTGGCGGACACACGGTCGCGCGCACGATATTCGCAGGGTTGATGGCGCCAATTCCGCCCGCCTTCAAACGAAACGGAATGGCGGGCAGGTCCAACATGTGGTTCCAAAGCTGGCGCTTTTCCTGGATCGTCGCCGGCACGAACGTTTCCAGTTTCAGGCGGATCATCCAATCGCCGAGCGTATGGATTTCTGCCAGCATGACGTGTTTATTCTGTGCCGCGGCCGATGCTTCCAAGTCGGCAAGATCGAACATAGCGTCGTCATTGACTTCAACCGCATCCACCCAGCCGCTCGGCAGCGGCAGCGGCGGCGGCGATGCCGTGTGCGCCAAAATCATGTCAATGGTTCGCGTGGGAATGGCGCTAATGCTGTGTTCGGAAGCCAGCGTGAGCAACGGCGGGGTAAAGAGCCGGGGCGAGACCAATTGCCGCAGCGTTTTTTCGGCGAGGAGTTCGTCAGACTGGTGGAAGCATGTGCGCGCTCCGTCTTCAGTGCAAATGTCCAGTGTCAGATCATGGTTGATAGTTTTCATAAATTTAATTCTGTTGTTGTTTTTTTGAAATCAGTTCAGTGCATCATCACTTCACGTTTGCCGTCGCCCTTTTTGAAAAGCAGCACCAGCGGCACCGACAAGAGGCAGACCATCGCCAGCCAGCGGTATTCATCCACGAAGCCCAGCATGTTCGAGTGCAGAATCAGCGATTCGTAAATCGCACGCAGCGTGCCCGGCTCGGCTTGGGCGGTTCCCAACGACTGGGCCATGACCGGCGGCCCCGCTTGCATGGCATTTTGATAAGCCAGGTCGTATGGCGTCAGATGCGAAACGAGATAAGCTTGATGCCGCAGCCCGCCGCGCGATTGCATCGCAATCGCCACGGCGATGCCGATGCTGCCGGCCAGGTTGCGCACCAGCGCGTAGAGCCCGGTGGCGTTGCCCATTTGTTGGTTGCTAATCGTGGCCAGGGCCACGGTCATCAGCGGAACCATGGTCAGCGCCATGCCCATGCCCTGAATAAAGTTGGGCCAGAAAAAGTCGTGGCTGGAAATGCCGAGGCTGAAGTTGCCCATCATCAACGAGGCAATCGCGATCAACAACATGCCCGGGCCGATCAGCAGACGGTTGTCCACTTTCCCGACCAAAAGTCCCACCACCGGCGTCAGCACCAGCAAGCCCCAGCCGCGCGACACTTGCGTCAAGCCGCTGACATAGGCGGTGTATCCCATCAAGTTTTGCGCCATCAACGGCTGGAGATTCTGAATGCCATACAACAGGAGATAGACGACCGAGACGAGAATGGAGGCGGCCAGGAAATTTCGATCAGCAAAGACCCGCAAGTTGGCGAGCGGTTCCCGGATCGAAAATTCCCGGACGACAAAGGCGATGAACGCGATGACGGAAATCACCGAGAGCCAGCAGATGTAATTGGAATTCCACCAGTCTTCGTCCTGCCCCTTGTTCAAGCCGGTTTGCATTGTGCCCAGCCAGATGGCCAGAACGAGGAAGCCTAAGGCGTCAATGCGCCCCGGTTTGAGAGTGCGAATGTATTCGGGATCAAAGATGAACTGTTTAACCATCCACATGGCGGCCAGACCGCAAGGGATGTTGATGTAGAAAATCCAGCGCCAGGAATAATTTTCCGTGAGCCACCCGCCCAGGACTGGTCCCAGCACGGGCGCGAGCACCACGCCCAACACGTAGGCCGCCATCGCCGCGCCGCGTTTGGCCGGCGGAAAACTTTCCATCAAAATCGCCTGCGAAATCGGCTGCAACGCGCCGCCACCCGCGCCTTGCACAATGGACGCGAAGATCAGGAAGTTAAGATTTGGCGCGGCGCCGCAAGCAAACGACGCCAGCGTGAAAAGGCCGATACACGCCAGGAGAAAGCGTTTGCGCCCAAACATGGCGGAAAACCACGCCGTCGCCGGCAGGACGATGGCGTTCGAGATGAGATAGCCCGTCTGAATCCATGTGGCATTCGACACGGTGGATCCGAGATTGCCGGCGATTGTGTTCAGCGCGACGCTGACCACGGTCGTGTCGAGCACCTCGATGAAGGTCGGTAGAATCACCGCGAACGCGATGATCCACGGATTGATTTTTGGCTGGTTGGTTTCGCCGCTCATAAGTGCAAAATTTCCGGTTTAATCGAAATGGTTTAAAATGTTTTTCGACACGCGCTTCTTATCTCACGCGCACTTTGGGATCCACGGACATGCCCGGTCCGAGCGCGAGATCACTTTCAGGCGTCTCGTCCAAAACAATTTTCACCGGCACGCGCTGCACGACTTTGATGTAATTGCCCGTGGCGTTTTCCGGCGGGAACAAACTGAACCGCGCGCCCGCGCCGTTTTGGATGCTGTCAACATGGCCTTTGAATTTGAACTGCGGATATGCGTCCACTTCAACCGCGACCGGCTGGCCGGGACGCATGTGGGTCAGCTGGGTTTCCTTGTAGTTGGCGATCACCCAGATATTTTTTGGCACAATTGCCAATAGCGATTGCCCGGGCTGGATGTAATTGCCTTGCTCCACCACGCGCCGTGTGACGCGGCCCGCCTCCGGCGCGGTGATTTTCGTGTAGGACAGATTCAATTCGGCCTGGCGCAACGCCGCTTCACTTTGGGCGATTTTAGCTTTGGCAGTTCCAACACTGGCCAGACTCAACGCCGACTGCGCCTCGGCAGCGCTGATTTTATTGCGGGCTACCAGCACGTCGGCGGCAGTGGAACGCACCTGCGTCTCGGCTGCATCAATCTGGTCCTGCGATACGCCGGAAATCCCAATCGTCCTTTTCCGAGTCAAATCGGTTTCGGCATAAGCGGCTTGCGCCTCGACCGAAACGAGATTGGCCCGCTCTTGGTTCGCTTTGGCCAAATCCGCACCGAATTGTGATTTCGCTTCCTCGAGCTGGCTTTGCGCCGCTTTAAGGTCGGCCTGTGCCTGCGCCAGCTTGGCCTCGTAATCGCGCGGATCAATTTCCAGCAGCAGGTCGCCTTGCTTGACTTCCTGGTTGTCCCGCACGAGCAGCCGGGCGACGCGTCCTGAGACTTGCGACGCAACGGCCGTCACATGGCCTTCAATGAAGGCGTCGTCGGTGGTTTCAAACGGCGCGACGAACCGAAAATAATAGACACCCGTGGCCAGCGCCACGACCAGCGCCGCGGCGGCGGCGAGTATTTGCCGCTGGCGCTTTTGATGAGCAGCGCCCTTGCTGGTCGGCGGACTCATCGGAATTTTTTCGTCGCCGTTGACATGGGGGCGCGGCGCAGCGGTGTGGATTTCGGTCGCCGGGCGATGACCGTTGGTGTCAAAGCCGTTTTCGGCGACCGTCTCGTTTGAATTGTTTCGATTGGTGTTCATGTTTGATTTTATTTTTGTCTGGTTCACTGGTGCGTGGTCGTTTTGGTTTTCAAATTTGTTAAGCGCCGATTTTGGAAATTTTTCCAGGGACGGCCGGCGCGAAATTTCGCTGTTGGTCTGGCCAAAACTCCGCGCTACAATCCGCGCGGTCATGGTCGTTGTTGTTTTTCGTTTTCACGCGCCCACTATGCGCCCGAATGAGCATTGTCGTGAAATACTTCGTCGGCACCGGGCCTAGACCTGAAAAGTATGGAGCTGCGACATCTGCGATACTTTCTCGCCGTGGCCGAAGATTTGAACTTCAGCCGCGCGGCGCTGCGTCTGCGCGTGGCGCAACCGGCCTTGAGCCGCCAGATCCGCGACCTTGAATTTGAACTAGGCGTGATGCTGTTCTCGCGCGAAGGCGGCAAAGTCGCGCTGACCGATGCCGGCCGGTCATTCTTGGAAGATGCGAGGAAAGTGGTTGAGCAAAGCCAGGAGGCGATGCGGCGTGCGCAACAAAGCCAGCGCGTGGCGCAGGAGCGATTGCGCGTCGGCTATGAGGTGTCACTTTTCCAACAGGTGATCGCAGTCGTTCTGCAACGGTTTCACCGGCATTTCCCGCAAGTCGCGCTGGAGCTGTTCGAGATGACTCCCGCCGAGCAAGGCCGCGCGCTGGACGCCGGAGAACTGGACGTGGGTTTGATCGGCCTCGAGAACGAAGCGAAGCGGCTGAAGCTGACGCAAGAACCGTTCATGCAGGTGCGGCTCTGCATCGCGTTGGCGAAAACGCACCCGGCCGCGCGCAAATCCAAAATCTCGCTCGCCTCGCTGTCCAAAGACTTTTTCATCGGCATCTCGGAGAAGGCCCATCCCGGCGCGTGGGACCTGGCCGTGAAGCTTTGCATGCAGGCCGGTTTCCGGCCGCGCTATTTGCAGGTAACCGAAAACGCCCTGGCCGCCATGAGTCTGGTTTCCGCCGGCAGTGCCGTCGCCTTCGCGCCCGAACCTTTGAAAGCCGTCGCGTGGGAAGGCGTGGTGATTCGTCCGCTCGACCCGCCAATTCTGTTGGACGTCTTTGTTGCGTGCCGGCGTGAAACACCGACCGTCGCGATGAGCGGGTTTATCCGCATTCTCAAGGAAGTGGCTGCGTAGCCAGCGTTGCGCTGCCGCCTCGCCACGTTGCAGAGAATACAGTTATGTATCTCGAACGTGGCCGAGACCTGCTTCGAAATCGTGCGCGGCAAAAGGCCGGGTGAAATCAAATATCACTTCTGCGGCTTGAGCGTGACCAGCACAACGTCGTTTTCGCGGAGGTCGAACTGTTCCGTGAATTTTCCGTCGCGGCCAATCTTCACGGTGCGTGTTTCAAGCGGCGCGCCGCTGTTCTTGGCTTTGATTTCGGCGACCTGCGCCTTGGTGAGCTGGTTGGGCGCGCCCAAGTCCTTGTAAGTCGCGTAGGCGTCATTGACGCGATAGCCAGCTTTATAGAGTTCCAGCGTGTATTTTCCTTTCGGCACGTTGGCCAGGTTGAGCGTGATTTTGTTTTTCGGCTGCGACGGCAAATCGCGTTTGTAGAAGACCTGATTGATCATGTTTTTGCCCGGAAAGGTGTTGGTGAAATCCCAAACCAACGCCTGCACGCCGCCGTCTTGGTCGGCGCAAATCCACGACGAAGGATCGTTGTCCTTCAATTCCGTCGGGCCGAGCCGGTTCAAAAACTGATACGCGAAATACGGCGGCTTTTTGATGTCCTGATAATTCATCAAACCAAAGCCGCCGTGAAAGGCCTCCCAGCGCGGACCGGATTCCTCGAAGATGTCCGTGAATGTCCAGTAGGACATGGACTGGGCGGCGTCGCCACACTTCTTGAGCTTGTCAATGATGTAGGCCGTGCTGTGGTAGCTGTCGTGAAACGGGTCGGCCGGCGTGTAGGAACTGCTCCATTCGGTGAAGTGCAGTTCCGCTTTCGGAAAGGCGGAGTCGGTGATCTGCCGGCGCACCATTTTTACTTCGCCGAAGATGGAATTGGGGTTGCGGGAAAGCGCCGTGCCGTGGGTGGCCGTCTCATCCAGATAACCGCTCTCCACGCCGTAGGTGTGCGTGGAAACGAAATCCACCGGCGCGTGGTTCGTGTCGCAGAAATGGAGGAACTCGTTTATCCAGCCGCAACCGGCCGTTCCCGGGCCGCCCACTTTGTAATCGGGGGAAACGCTCTTGACGGCGCGGGCCGTCGCGGCGTAGAGGTCAAAATACTGTTGCTGCGTGCCGGCCCAGAATCCGTCCGTGAGGTTCGGCTCGTTCCAGACCTCGAAATACCACGTCTTCACCTCGGCGTCGCCGTAGCGCTCCCGTTCATGCTCAACAAAGGCTTTGATGAAATCCGCCCACTTGTTCATATCGCGGGGCGGCGTCACGTTGCCTTTCCACCAGAAGATCGTCTTCGAACCGCTGGCCAGCCCTTGTGGCATAAAGCCCAGTTCCACGAACGGTTTCATGCCGATGCTGTGGAGAAAATCGTAAAGCTCATCAATGTATTGCCAGTTGTATTCCGGTTTGCCGTTGTAATCGCGATAAACGCCCATATCGTCGGTAAACAGCCCGTGCATGCGGATGTATTCAAAGCCGCACTCGCGATGCGCGACGGTCAACTGCCGCTGCCAGTCGGCGCGCAAACCTTCGTTCGCGCGTCCCGCGCCGATGCAGCGTTTGAACATCGTGTTCAACGGGCCGTTGGTTTGCTGGAGATCGGCGGAAATAACCCGTTCCGTCAGTTCATTCGTCGTGGTGCCGGAAATGGCGTTCACAGCGGCGGCAAGGAACAAACAGGAAAGGAAGAGTGATTCAAGAGCGCGACGATTGATGATTGAATTATTTTTCATGGCTATTTGCCGGCAATCGCCGGGCGCGGCGTGGCGGGTTGCGAGGGAATGGTCAGTGTCACCGGCGTCAAACTGTCGGCACGCGCGGTGAGTTTGATTTCTCCCGGCTCCTTCGTGGATTGAACGATGATCTGCGCGAGGCCGCTGAACAGGCTTCGCTGCCAGTCCGGCGCGCTGTTTTCCGTGGGCTGGAAAACGTCCGGTTCGTGCGACGACGGATCGCCGTTGCCGACGCCGAGGATTTTGCCCGGCCCGGTCAGCTCGAAATGAATTTTGTTCGCCGCATCCGGGACAAGGCGGCCTTGCGCGTCTGCGACGGAAACGGTGATGACGGCGACATCTTCGCCGTCAGCTTTGACCGCGGCATGGTTGGGCGCGAGTTCAACCGCCGCCGGCGCGCCGGTCGTTTCGATCTTTTCCGTGAGGATTTCCTTGCCGCCGTTGTAGCCGCGCGCGAGCAAAGTGCCGGGTGCGTATTTCACCTTCCATTCGAGATGGAAATTTTTTGGCATCTTTTTCCGGCCCTGGCTCACGCCGTTGAGGAAGAGTTCCACCTCCTCACAGTTGCTGTGCGCCCACACGTCAATTTCCTGGCCTTCTTTGCCGGGCCAGTTCCAGTGCGGCAGCAGGTGCAGCACCGGATGATCCGACCACCACGCCTGATAATAATAAAAATTGTCCTTCGGGAATCCGCAGGTGTCGAGAATGCCGAATTGCGAACTGATGGCCGGCCAGCCGAACGGCGTTTCCTCGCCGCGATAATCGAAGCCCGTCCACTGGAATTGCCCGGCGACATAAGGCCGCGCGGCGTAGTGCGGCCAGGATTCCTCCGCAAGCGTGCTCCAGTCCGCTTTGTTCACATCGTAGGCGGTCAGGTGCTGATGTTCGCGGTCTTGGACGTAAATCCCGCGCGTGGAAAACGTGCTGCCGTCCTCGGTGGCGACGGACGGCTTCTTCGGAAAGTGCCGGTGATATTCGTCGGTGTTGCCATGCGTAAAATAATTGAAGCCCATCACATCAATGCTCACGGAACTGCCGCCGCCCCAGCCGCCGCTGATGGCCACGGTGAAACGGCGCGTCGGGTCGAGCCGTTGCGCGAACGTCTGCATCGTCTGCGTGATGCGCGTGCCCTTGTCCGTGCCTTCGATGCTCCATTCCTCATTGCCGAGCGACCAGATGATGACGCAGGGATGGTTGCGGTCGCGTAAGATCAGCCGCTTCAACCCATCGAGCTGTTGCGGGTTGATGCCGTATTCGCGGTTTTCGTCCATGACCAACATGCCGAGCCGGTCGCACATGTTGAGCAGTTCCGGCGTGGGCGCGTTGTGGCTGGTGCGGATGGCGTTTGACCCCATCTTTTTCAACTGCTCAAGACGGAATTCGTTCACGCCGTCGGGCAGGGCAGCGCCGATGCCGGCGTGATCCTGGTGGTTGCAGGTTCCCTTCAACTGCACGCGTTGGCCGTTCAGGAAAAATCCCTCGTTCGCGGCCCAGCGCAACGTGCGGATGCCGAAAGTCGTCTCGCATTGGTCAACAATCGTATCGCCCTGATGGATCGTTGTGACGAGCTTGTGCAAATAAGGCGTCTCGCACGACCAGAGTTTCGGGTGCGGCACGTCGAGCAGGGAAGAAAACTCGCGCGATTCGCCGGGCGCGAGGGAAAGCATCTTGAGCGTTCCGGTGGCGACGGTTTTTCCGTCCGTGTCCAAAATGACCTGTTTGATTTCAAACGCGGCGTTTGTGGACTGGTCGTTGTTGACGGTCACGCGCGCGGTCACATCGGCGGAATTTTTCTTCACCTCGGTTGTCACAAACGTTCCGTATCGGGCAACGTGCAGCGGCGTGGTTTTGGTCAGCCAGACATGACGGTAAATGCCTGCGCCCTCGTAAAACCAGCCTTCTTCGAGGGTCGCATCCACGCGCACGGCGATGACGTTCGTGCCGCCGTAGTTGAGATAATCGTTGATGTCGTAGCTGAAGGACGAATAGCCGCTCGCTTCGCGGCCGAGATAAAACCCGTTGACCCACACCTGCGAATCGCGGAAAACGCCGTCGAAATCCACGCTGATGCGCCGGCCCGAGTCGGACGCGGGAATGACAAACGACTTGCGATACCAGCCGACGCTGCTCCCGGGAAATTTTTTGCCGACGGCCTTGTAGCCGTGGCTGCCGCTGCCGCGCTCGTCGAACGGCGCCTCCACCGCCCAGTCGTGGGGCAGGTTCAATTTGCGCCAGCCGCTGTCGTCGAATTTCGCACTCGCCGCGCCCCGGGCGTTGCCGGCCTTGGTGAGGTAATTGAACATCTCGCCCACCGGCGCGGGATCAAAATCCTTTGCCGGGTCGGTCGCGTCTCCAAACGCGAAGCGCCAGTCGAAATCCATCATAAGTTTTTCACGCGGCGGATTGTTTTCGGCAAAGGCGGAAATTGCGCCCAGTAACAGGGCGACAACAAGGGTGAAGTTGCGACATTTCATGATCGGTCTTTGAATGCGCCAGTTTGGTCGATTTGTCTCCGCTCGTCTTGTCATTAAAACAAACGAGCTGATGATTTACTGGCAGGCCTGGAGTTCAGCGGGCTTTGGCTTGCGACGTTTTGTTCATGGCGAACACCGCGTAGCTGTGCGGTGGCAAACGCGTGCTGAACGAAGCGCGTCGCTCGGTGGTTTCGTGATTCCAATCCCACGGACGGCGGGGCGGGGGCAGTTTCCCTTCCAAGGTTTCGCCGGTGACGACATTTTTCAGTTTGGTTTCATCTCCCAGCGTGGAAATCTTCACGTCCGCCGCCGTTTCCGAAAAATTTTCCACGATGAACGCGCCATTGTCGTAATCAAACAGCGCCACCTGCGCCGGGCCATCCACGCGCGCGGGGAAGCCGCGCATGACGTAATTCTTGATGGCCGTGGTCACATCCGGTGGCAGCGCGTAGAGGTCGGTAAAATTGTCCGGCATCGTCCAGACGTAAAGCACGCCCCGCGAGTAGCGGTTTAGCAGCAGCAGCGGGAAGCCGTTGCCGTTGGCCTCGGCGCGCACGAGCGACCAGGAATCATTCGTCAGAAAATCAATTTCCGGGAACAGCACGTCCGCATTCGGATCGCCGTCGAGTGTGGAAAAATTTCCCGCGCCGAAGCCGCCGGCGTATTGGTGCGCGAGGAATTTCCGATCCGTCCAGCGGACTTCCGCGATGTCCTCAATGCCTTTGCCCTGCAACGCGTGCAACAAGCCCGAGGTGATGACGACCGATTTGCCGGAGCGCAACTGGCCTTTGATTTTGGGGACGATGTCTGGATCGGCTTTCGCGCATTCGGTGAGCAAAATCAAATTCGCGTTGGTCGGAAATTCCGGGCGCAGGTCAATCGGAATGCCGATCATGCCGAGGTAATTGTGCAGAAAATCCTCGCCGGTGGAGTGAAACGGTTTGTAGCTGGGGATGCCGATCGGATTTCCAAGATGACCGACCACTTTGTCCGCCTGTTCGAGCGAATAGCCGGCCACGCGCGCCCAGGTCGGATTGGAAACGCCGCTGGTCATTTCGGAAAAATTAAAGCTGGTCGGCGATTTTTCCCACGCGGAGCGGTCGCCGGTTTCTAAGGGCCGGGTCAAACCCGACCACTCGAAGCAGGTGAACTCTCGCGCCTTCGCGAACAGCGTGTCCCAAATCTGCTCGGCGTAGCGATCAATGTAGCGCAGGCTGTAAGTGTCCACCCAACCGCCACCGTTGCGGCCCGGGGCGATGTTCTCGAAGTAGCGGATGACTTGGTAGCTTTCGTATTGCTGCAAATGCTGGTCAGTGATGACCGGATCGCGCGTCTCGGTGCCGGTGTAGATGCCGTCAAAAATTTTCGGTCCGTGCTCCAGGTCAAAGCCGGAGCCTTGGAAATGCTCATACCAGTTCGGATATTTGACGACCATCTTGACCTTGGGATTCACGGCCTTGGCCGGTTTGACGAGCAAGTTCTCCGCCGCGTCGTCCGTCAATTCCATGCGGAACTGCGACCAGGTTTTGTCGCCCTTGGCGGCGATGTCGGAGTCGGTTTTGGTCGTGATGAAAAAGAAATCGTCCTGGATCACCTCGTCAAAATGGCGTGCGGCAAGTTCCGCCGCCTTTTTGATGAAAGCGCGGTCGTTCGGGTCGGTATAGCAAAACGACTGGAACTGTCCGCCGTCGTTCCTTTCTGACAGCGCCATGCCGCCGGCCACCTGCACGCCGTGATCGAGGAAAAACTTCTTCGTGCGCTCGGCTTGCTCGTCCGTGAGCAAACGCCGGTCGCGTTGCACTTCGATGTAAACCTTGTCCACCTTCAACTGCCGGCTGATGCAATCCCAGTCAGCCTGGAGTTTTTGTGGATTATCGAAACTCTGGACGACGTTGATCGGGATGTAAACCGCGACGGAAAAGTTTGTGTAATTTCCCGCGCGGCACAGCAACGGCACGCAGAGCAGCGTGGTGGCGAGCAGCCATGTGTTTTTATGCTTCATACTCAATTGATTTTCTCTACCGAGATTTCCCACGCGACTTTTCCAGCCAGCGGATCGGCGTCCAGTTTAAAACTCGCACCGGACTTGGTCAGCGTGACTTCGCGCGCCGCGCTGTCGCCGGGCAGGAAAATCAAGGCTTTCGCCGTCGTTGTGTCTTTCGCGAAAACTCGCAGCTCGATTTTTGACCAGTCCATCTGCGCCGTGCTTTGCGCCAGCTTGATGCGCGGAATCACCGAGCCGTCGCGCACCAAAATGATTTCTGGGATCGCGCCGGCTACGATTTGTTGCCAGCCGCCGGAATAATTTTTTCCGCTCTGATAATCAATCCACGTTCCCGGCGGCAAATAAACGTCGCGAGACGTTTCGCCGTTGTGCAGCAGCGGTGCGACGAGGATTTGCGAGCCGTAGAGGTATTCGTCGTCCACATTCCACGAGCCGGGATCGCCGGGGAATTCCACGAACAGCGCGCGGACCATCGGTAGGCCGTGTTCGGAGGAATCCTTCGCCTGCGCATAGACGTAGGGCATGAGTTTGTATTTCATTTCGTCAATCACGCGGAACTTGTCCATGAATTCCTGGCCGTAGAGCCATGGTTCTTTCGGCGCGATACCGTGGCAGCGGCTGTGCGAACTCAACATGCCGAACGCCAGCCAGCGCGCGAACAAATCCTTGTCCATACCCTCAACCGAAGTCGCCGTGAAGCCGCCCACGTCGTGACTCCAAAATGAGAAGCCGCTCAGGCCGAACGAAAGGCCGCCGCGCAATTCGGCGGCCATACCTTGATCGGTGCTCTCGGCATCGCCGCCCCAGTGGATTGGATAGCGCTGGCTGCCGGCCCACGCGCTGCGCGCCCAGATGATGTTGTCGCCGGTGACTTTCTTTGTGATGTCGGCCACGGCCTTGTTGTAGCGCAACGGAAACAAATTGTGTTCGTAGAAACCCGTGCGGCCGTTGGCCCAGATGCCGTTGTTCGGCGCGGCTTCGCCGAAGTCCACCTTGATGGCGCTGACGCCTTCGTTCAACAAATGGGCCAGTTCGCCTTGATACCACTCGACGGTTTTTGGATTGGAAAAATCCAGCACGGCATCTTCGTAAGGCAGATTTCCCTTCGCGTCGCGCACGACGAGGTTTTGTTCCACGAGTTCGGGGAACAATTTGTTCTTCGGCACGAAATACGGCAGTTGCCAGCACGAAACGCGGAAGCCGTCGGCCTTCAGGTCAGCGAGCATTTTCTTGGGGTCGGTGAAGCGCGTCTTGGAAAATTCGTAGTCGCACTGCCAGTCGGTTTCGAACCAGCCGGTGTCGAGATGCAGCACGTCGCAGGGGATTTTTTCCGCGCGCAATTTTGTGGCGATGTCGCGCACCTGCTGTTCGGCGTTGTAAGTGCAGCGGCTCATCCACAGGCCAAAACTCCACAGCGGTGGCAGCGGCGACTTGCCGGTGAGCTTGGTGTATTCGTCCAGGATTTCCTTGGGCGTGCCGAGAAAGACAAATAGATCCAGTTCGTCGTCGCCGACCATCAGCGAGTTGATGCCGTTGAAGGTGTTGCCAAAATCGCAGGTAATCGGAGTGGTGGTGTGGATGAACATGCCGTAGCCGCGGCTGCTCATGAAAAAGGGAATGGGCTTGTAAATTTCTTGGCTCTGAATGCCGTTGGCGTCGTCCGTCCACAGCACGATTTTCTGCCCGCGCTTGTCGAGCGACGTGAACGATTCGCCGCAGCCGAAGATTTTTTCGCCTGGCGAGAGCGTGAATGCGGCATTGAAACTGCGCGAGTAATCCGCTGTGCGCCGAACGAACGTGAACGGCATCGTGGGCGTGAACGACGATTTGTTGTCCACGGGGTGGTCGGTCTGCGTGAGCAATTTGCCGGACGCGTCGCGCAGTTCGATGTGCCACGGATTTTCCTTCATGGTCACCGAACCCGCAGCGCTCGTGTAGCGATGACCTCCGGAAATTTTTTCATATTTCCACGAATCATCATGCGGCGCTGCGTCGGCGAGCATGAGTTCCGGCTGCGGCGCGTGAACCTGCGGCCCGCTGGTCATCTTAATGCGAATGGCGCGCGGCGAAACAAATTCCACCGAGAACGGCAGCGACGGATTGGCGGCGTATTCGTTTTCGGGAAACTCGTTCGGCTTGCACGGCGTGACGGCGGCGAGGTCGTTGTCGAAGGCGTGCTTCGGCACAAGCTGCGCGCGCTGGTAAACAATTTTTCCGCTGTGCGTCGCGGGATCGAAGTCCGCCAGCTGGTCGGCGAGGTAATAAAAATTTTCCGTGGCGCGGAAATCGCCGCTGATATCCACGGGTGAATTGAGCATCACCGGCGGCGGATTGGCGGCGAAGGCGGTCGCGGCGGTAAGGCAAAGCAAACTGGCAGTGGCGATTTTGTTCAATGCAATCATGTCAGTATTACCATGCTTCTTGTTGCGATTGTGTTGTTCAGTGTCGCTTAAGCGGGCATCTCTGTCTTGTCGTTAAAATGGATGAGCCTGCGAGGGCTTGAATTCGCTTGCGGCTTCTGTCGCACGGCAGACAAACTGAACACATGCCCCGACGCGTCACCGAAAAACAGTCTATCGGCTGGTTCACGTTGGCTATTGCAATAGTTGCCACCGGATTTTTTTCAGCGCTGGCCGCACCGCCAAATTATTTCACCCGCACTTGGCAGGTGGAACAAGGGTTGCCACAGAACAAGGTCACCGCCGTGGTGCAGACGCGCGACGGCTACCTGTGGGTGGGCACCTACAATGGACTGGCGCGGTTCGACGGTGTCCGCTTCACGGTTTTCAACGATAACAACACGCCGGAACTACACAGCAGCCGCATCACCAGTTTGTTTGAAGCCAGCGATGGCACGCTGTGGATCAGCACAGAAAGCGGCGAGGTTTCCCAATACAAGGACGGCCATTTCGCCGCCGTGCCGTTGCGCGCGAATTGGAGCGGCGGAAAAATCTACGCCATCGCGTCGGACGAGGCGGGCGATGTCTGGTTGATGAATGAAGCCGGCGAACTCGCGCGCGTGCGAGACGGCCAGGTATTGAGGCCGGCGGCCGGGGTCATCGCCAAGGTGATCGCCCTGACGCGGTCGGCCAGCGGGCAGATTTGGGTGGATTGCGAGGGACGGGTGTCGCTGCTCAAGCAGGGCCAGTTGCAGCCCGTTGAATTTGCGGTGACCAACTCTGAAACCTATCCGTATATCCAGGGCATCGCCGCGAGCCGCGATGGCGGGCTTTGGGTGGCCAGCAACAGCAGTATTCGAAAATGGAAGGATGGCAAATGGACCGCCGATTTGGGCGCCGCCCCGTGGGGATGGTCCGTCGTCCCGAACCTGGCGGAAACTTCCGCCGGCGTGCTGGCGGGCGGCAGTTCGGGCGAGGGGCTGTGGCTGTTCTTTGCCGGCCAGACGAACACGCCGGCGTTGCACCTGAACCACACCAACGGATTGCCCTCCGACTGGGTGATTTCACTGTGGGAGGACCGCGAAAAAAACCTGTGGTGCGGCAGCGGCGCGGGACTAGTGGTCATCCGCCCGAACAATCTGGAAACCGTTTCGCCGCCGGACAAATGGAAAAATTGCCCCGTGCTCTCCGTGCTGCCGGCGCCGGACGGCGCGCTGTGGGTCGGCACCGAAGGTGCCGGCCTGTATCGCCTGCAGGACGGCGGCTGGACGAATTTCGATTCCGCCCAAGGCATTCGCAATTCCTACATCTGGTCGCTCGCCGCCGATGCGAAAGGAAAAATCTGGGCCGGCACCTGGGGCGGCGGGTTGTTTGTGGAGAGCGACGGCCGGTTTGATTTTGCGCCCGGCCTGGAAAATTTTCTGCCGCCGATGCCGGCGCTGTTGTTCTTGGGCGACGAGCTGTGGATCGGGACGACGACGACGGGGGCGCTGCGGTATCGGGACGGAAAGCTGGAGCGGTTCAGTGAAATCGCCGGCCAGCCGTTCGGCGACGTGCGCGCCATCGCGCGGGATAGGTCGGGCACGTTGTGGTTCGGCACGGCGGGCGGCGGCCTCGTCCGGCTGCGCGACGGCAATTGGTGCCGGTTCAAAAAAGCCAGCGGGCTTTCGTCCGATTTCATCGAGTGCCTTTACTCCGCCGATGACGGCGCGCTGTGGATCGGCACGTTCGGCGGCGGCTTGAACCGGCTCAAGGACGGGGAATTTTCCGTCATCAACCACGGGCAAGGTTTGCCCAATGGCGTCATCGGCCACATCGAGTCGGACGGGCTCGGCAACCTGTGGATGAGTTCCTACGGCGGCATTTTGCGCGCGAGCGAAGCGGATTTGAACCGTTGTGCCGACGGGAAAATTTCCGAGGTGCTGTTTCTGGCTTACGGCATCAACGACGGCCTGCCGACGCTGGAATGTTCGGAAGGCATGCAATCGGCCGGGGGCAAAACGGCGGACGGACGGCTGTGGTTCCCGACGGCGAAGGGACTCGTCATGGTGGACCCGGCTGGCACCCGGATCAATTCGCGGCCGCCGCCGGTGCGGATCGAGGAAATGCGCGTGGACGACAAAAAATTCGCGGACGGCTACGCCGCCGGGCCGCTGAAAGTTCCGCCGGGCCGGCACCGCATTGAATTTGAATACAACGGCCTGAGCTTCGTTGCGCCGGAAAAAGTGCGGTTCAAATGCCGGTTGAATAATCTTGAGACCGAATGGGCCGATGTTGGCACCAAGCGAGTGGCCACCTACAATTACATTCCGCCGGGAAGTTATACGTTCCAGGTGATCGCGTGCAACAACGACGGCGTGTGGAACAAAACCGGCGCGAGCCTGAAGTTTGAAGTGCTGCCGTATTTCTGGCAGACCCTGTGGTTCCGGGTTCTCTGCGGGGTGGCGACAGTGTTGCTGGCCAGCGCCGTGGTGTGGTTTGACACGCGGCGCCGGATGCGGCGCAAGCTTGAACGTGCCGAGCGCCAGCGCGACATCGAGCGCGAGCGCTCGCGCATCGCACAGGACATCCACGATGACCTTGGTGCGCAGCTTACGCGCATCACGATGATGAGCGAGTCGGCCCGCGGTGAGTTGGCGAATCCCGAACGTGCTGCCGCTGGCCTGGGAAAAATTTACGACACGGCGCGCGAACTGACACGCAGCATGGATGAAATCGTCTGGGCGGTCAGCCCGCGCCACGACACTCTGGAAGGCTTGGCGACCTATCTGGAAAAATTCGCGCACGACTGGCTGGCGACGGCCGGCTTCCGTTGCCGCCTCGACTTGCCGCTGCAATTTCCCGAATGGCACCTGACCTCCGAGGTGCGACACAATGTTTTTCTCGCGTTCAAGGAGGCGCTGCATAACGCGGTGAAACATTCCCGTGCATCGGAAGTGCTCATCCGGCTGACGGTGAAAGAGAAATCGTTTGAACTCGCCGTCGAAGACAATGGGCGTGGTTTTGGCGTCGGCGAAAAAACGAAAGATGTATCCTCCGCTCACGGCCGTGCAGCGTCTGGCAACGGGTTGGAAAACATGCGGCGGCGGCTGGCAGGCATTGGTGGAAGCTGCGAGATCCAAAGCGCGCCTGGCGCGGGGACGCAGGTGATTTTTTCCGTGCAGCTCAAGGCCTCGGTGCTCGGAAAACCAGCACGTTAGTTTGCTTTTCTTCAGTATCGTTACTTTTGACGACATGACGCATGGGGCGGGTTAGGCGATAGTCGCATCATGCAAATCCCCACTGTCTGGCAAAGTGTCTTGTCGCGCGCGGCTCGCTGTGGCCTTGAACGACGGGTATGTCCAGGCAGACGGGATTAATCTTGCGCAAAAGAACTGAATGTTTTTAGTCCAACCCCGAAGAACCATGAAATCACAACTAATCAAACCCCGAATGATAACCAAATCACTCTCAGCCATCGCTCTGACGTTGCTGCTGGGAGCCGCACAAACCTACGCCACCCAAACCGTCCGCGAACTGTTCGACAATCTTGGTATTGATGGCCACGGCGTTGATGGCTATACCAACGACTTTACCTCCGTTGGCTTGTCCACGGGTTATTGGACGAATAGTCCGACCGGACAGACGGGCATCGCTTACAAAGGCAGTTTTACAGTGAACTGGGTGCTTCAGGGTCTGCAAGGCAACATTTTGCCTGATTCCGGGACCGGAGCCAATGGGTGCATAGATTCATACACGGGGAATCTCAACACGCTCACTAACCCGGCTACTAGCCTTCCTTATGGCACGCTCTCGCCATTGGAATATGCGACACATCCTCTGGACTCCAGTGCTTATGTCGACTGCAATGCCGCTGGCACCTACTACTTCAGTGTGCGTATCGAAAAGAGCTACTCTTGGAGCGCTGGTGATTCTTCGGCGGGCTTGGGTCTGTCCACCGGCAATGGAACTAACGCCCACTTTATTGCCATTGGCGTGACACGGCCGGGCACCACGTCGCCGTCTGCTAGTGATTGGGGCGATACCGACTATGTGACTTATGGCACGCTGGGTCAACCCGGGATTGCGGGTCAAGATGATACGGGTGGACCGTATCTGCCGGTCGCAGCTGGCGCGGCGCAGTTGTATAATAGCGGCCTTGGTGCCGTCAATTGGGCGGAAACAGGTTTTGTTATAGGCAAGCTCGTTACCTCGCCCGGTGGCGCCTGCACGCTGAGCGTGTTCACCATGCTCCCCAATGCGACGGTCGTATCGAATGAAGTTGACGTCGTCTGGGACGCAACCACCAGTTTCACGGAAACGAACACGATGACGCAGCTCCTGATGTTTATGCATGGCGCAAACGTGGAATACGATGCCATCCGGGTGGGCACGACTTATGGTGACGTGGTTGGTTTGGAAACCATCGGCGCGCCCGTGGCAAGTCCGAGCAAGACGGAATATGCCGGCACGACGGTTACGCTTGCGGGAAATGCGCAAGTGAACAGCGGCATGTTCCCGATGACCTATCAATGGCTCAGCAACAGCGTGCCTTGGGATCTGACCCAAACGAATGCAACGTTGGTGCTGACGAACACGACCGTGGGCATGTCGGCGGATTACAGCATGATCGCAAACAATTACTACGGCTCGCTCACCACTGCGGTGACGCATGTTACCTTCCTGCCCACCACGCCGATGTTCATTACGGCGCAACCGGTTTCGATTACTCGTTATGTTGGTTCCCCGGCGGGAGAAACGTTTACGGTCGGTGGAAATGGCACGCCGCCATACAACTACCAATGGAAACATGCCGGCACCAATTATGTGTTGCACACGTCATCGAGTTTGAGCGATACGCTGACGATACCCGGCCCGACCACGGTCGCAGACGGAGGTCAATATTATGTATCGTGCTTTAACGCTTATGGCTCCCCTGCCAATTCAGTGATGGTCACAAATACGGTGCTCGTGCCGTCAGCGGGTTCCTATGCGGCTGCGGTATTGGCTCAAAATCCTTGGGGCTATTGGCGCTTGGATGACAACGTGTTGGTCATGGGTGATACAAATCTCTACGATAATTGGGGCAACCATAACGGTTATGTGGTGGATCAAAACATTCCGACATATCAGACCAATGCCGCACCATATCCCGGCTTCTCAAATCCCCACTATGGAATCGGGATTAATAACAATGGCTCGGATTCATGCAGAGTTGACCTGCCCCAGCTTCCGGTTTGGAGCAATCAGATGACGCTTGTCTTCTGGGTGAACAATGGCGCCGCTCAGATGTTGCCGGTGAATAACTACGGTAATGGCTATGGTCTGCAACTCCAGCAACTGGGTGCTATTAACGAACTATTCTTCAGTTGGAATAGTTTCGGACCGGCCTACAATGGCGGCACGGACACCACCCTCGCGGTTCCCACGAATGGTTGGACGTTTGTGGCCATGGTCGTCTCGCCTGGCCATGCGGACTTCTATGTGGGTAACAATGCCTCCAATCTCGTTTCGGCAACCTTGGCCGGCTTGAGTCTCGATGACTCCATCACAGCGGGTGACACCGCCGCTGCCGGGCTTCCTTCGCCTGGCCTCGGGCGCCAGGAGTATCCCTGGTCTGAGGGTGGCGCGGGTTCGCCTGCGCTTACCAAGGCAGGCAGTTGGAGTGATGTGGCGATCTACTATCAATCGCTGACAGCGAATCAAATTCACACACTGTATGCGGCTGGCGCTGGCGGGTGGATTACAGGCACGCCGGCTGGTGGCAACTTGAGTCTGAACTGGCTTTTGGGCCTGACGCTTCAGGAAGCCAACTCAGTGACCGGCCCCTGGACTGATGTCAGTGGCAGCCCAACACCACCTTACAGCGTGCCGATCTCGACAACGACTACCCAGCATTATTATCGGGTAAGACAATAACCCTGAGGTGCAAACATGAGTCGGCCGGAGCTGTTCAATTGCTCCGGCCGACTTTCTCAGACAATCCTAAAACAAATTAAACAGCTATGCTAGTTATTAGAAACAAAGAACGCTCTGCGTTCACGTTGATTGAATTGCTGGTGGTCATCGCCATCATCGCCATTCTGGCCGCCATGCTGTTGCCGGCGTTGAGCAAGGCAAAAATGAAGGCCACGCAAGCGGCCTGTTTGAATGTGGAGAAACAACTCGTGCTCGCCTGGAGCATGTTTCCGACGACAACAATGATTTGCTCTGCAACCTCAGCACTTCCGGCAGTGGGCTGATTGGCGTGCCTTGGCGCACAGGAATTTCAGGGGTGACCACTCCGCTTCCGGCCGGGGTGAGTGCCAACACCGAGGCGGCGCAAAAATTTAAAACGGAAATGGGTTTTCAGCAACCGCAGCCTGGTGTCACCGGCCCGCTGTATCCCTATTGCAAGAATCCCGGTGTCGTCCACTGCCCGGGTGACAAGCGTTACCAGTTGAAAGTGGGCACAGGCTACTCTGGGCCTTATTCTTGGGACAGCTTTTCCGGCGGCTATTATTTGAACGGTGAGGGGCAAACGGCTACCGCCAAAATCTTGAAGAAGCGCACGAACATCACCAGGCCGTCTGACAAATTTGTCTGGGCCGAAGGCGCGGACATGCGCGGGGAAAACACGGGTGGCTGGTCGATGATCGATGGCAGCGCTGTAAATAATTTTAACGATGCGAAATTTGTAGATTCGCCCGCCGCGTTCCATATCACTTCGGCGGACTTTAATTTTGCCGACGGACACGCCGAAGGCCATAAATGGCTCGACGGCACCACGATCGCTTTTGCGAATGACACCTCGCAATCCAAGGATGCCGGTGGTCCGACACAAACGGCCGCCAACAATCACGTCAATGTGGATGCCATTTGGTGTGCCAGTCGCCAAGCTCAAAAACAAAATCCATAAGCCGTGATAAATCAGCTCGAATTGTGTGAAAATAATCACCAAAACGAGGGGCCATGAAAAGCAACTCGCACGCGCGCGGGCGTTTACTTTGATCGAATTGTTGGTGGTTATCGCCATTATCGCCATTCTGGCCGCCATGCTGCTGCCGGCGCTCAGTAAGGCGAAAATCAAGGCGGTCTCCATCAGTTGCATGAACAATGGCAAGCAGTTGGGACTCGCCTGGCTGATGTATGCGTCAGAAAACAGCGACCGGCTGGCGATCAATGCCGATAGTTCGCTCCCATACCCTAACCCTAACGGAACGCCGTCTTGGATTAGCGGCCGGATGGACTGGTCCGCAGCGGCCGTAAACACCAACACTGAGTTTCTAGTGAATGAAGCCTATTCGTTGCTCGGGGGAACTATCGGGAAAAATTACCGAATTTTTGCCTGCCCTGGCGCCAATTATGTGAGTGTGTCGCAGCGGGCAAAAGGATGGGATCATCGCGTCAGGAGCGTGACCATGAACGCCGCATTAGGTGATGGCAGCAAATTCAATGCGGGCTTCGGTAGTGCCTGGTATGTGGCCAAGAAGCAGTCTGATATTCATTTTCCCGGCCCCAGTGACGTGTCTGTATTTCTTGATGAGCATCCGGACTCTCTTGACGATGGTATCATTTATACCCCCAACAAACCCATGGGGAGTCTTGTGGAGATTCCCGGTTGCCAACATGCTGGCGCATGCGGAGTCGCCTTAGCCGACGGCCATTCTGAAATTCACAAGTGGCGAGGCAAATTTGCAAACCAGCCGGTCACGTATTTATATACAATAAATGTCGCTGTGCCTGCGGGTGACCCCGATATGGTCTGGCTGGCGAATCACACCCCGGTCAGGTGATGGTTGGGGGGAATGCTTGGATAGGAGCGTGGCAGCGCTTTGTTCGTTGCTTCAGCATGCCATGCCCACGAGAACTGCATGCTTGCAAAAACCTCAATTTTGCCAGGTGTTCGCTGTCGGTTCGTTGGCTGCCAATTCGAGCGTTCCCTCAACCGAAACTCGCGCCGTGCGGTTTTGCCTGCGTGCATCTGAAACGCGGCGAATCAAGCAACGTCACGATGGAAGTTTCCGCCACACGCCTGCATTACTAGGACACGCAGAAGAAACAATACGTTGTTGAACCCGGCGAATATGAATTTCTCATCGGTGCCGCAGCGGACGACATCAGAATAAAATTGCTACTAAGGATATCCATCCGGTGAGGACGTAAACGAAAACAAAGTAATAAGAACCCATGAACTCGCCCAGAAGCAGGCCTGTCGGATCGCCAAAGACAAAGCCGCATCCATCCACCGCCGCAACTGGGGCGTCGTCGAAACGAACGGCGCTGGTGCTGCAGTTGGTGTTCACGGGCGTGTTTCTGGCCCTCGGTTTTTGTTCGCGCGCACGAACCAATCCGCATCTGGCCTGGACGTTTGTCGGGGTGGCGGCTGGCTTGGGGTGCTGGCAATGGGTGCTCTTCCGGCGAGCGGGATCGGTGGCTTCGAATTTCGCCGTCGAGTTCATGATTCAGCGCTCGCACTATGTGCAGGCTTTGGTGCAGCTTACCATCTATGCCTACTGGGGCTGGTATTGGCGGAATGTCTATGCCGAGGCGCCGCTCATACTCGCCCAAATCGCGTTTCTCTATGTGTTTGACGGGTTGTTGTGCTGGTCGCGTGGTCTGACTTGGCGGATCGGGTTTGGGGTATGGCCCATCATTTTTAGCACGAACCTGTTCATATGGTTTCGAGATGATTGGTTCCTCTTTCAGTTCCTCACGGTGGGGCTGGGTCTTCTAGGCAAACATTTCATTCGCTGGCATCGTGACGGGAAGCACACGCATATTTTCAATCCATCCGCCTTTTCCCTGGCCATCGTCTCGCTGGGCTTGCTGGTAACAGGAACGACTGATTGCACCTGGGGCGTGGACATTGCCACCACCCAGGACGTTCCACCCCACTTATACACGGTCATCTTTTTAACCGGCCTGGCGGTGCAATACTTTTTTTCCGTCACGCTGATGACCTTCTCGGCCGTGGTTGCCATCGGCCTGGTCAACATCATCTTTTTCCATGCCACGGGCGTTTATGTTTTTTTCAACACGAATATTTCCACTGCGGTTTTTTTGGCGGCGCACCTCCTGATGACGGACCCGGCGACGACGCCGCGCAGCAGCATTGGTAAAATCGCTTTTGGCGGCCTTTATGGGCTTGGCGTGTGCGCGACTTATTGGGGTTTGGAGGCGCTCGCGGTGCCAAACATCTCCCAAAAATTGCTGGTGGTCCCGTTTTTAAACCTGCTGGCACCGCTGCTGGATCGGATGGCCCGGACGAGTTTGTTGGGCAAATGGGGCCGCTGGGAAATGTTGGTCGGTCCGCGCAAGATGAACCTGGGCTATATGGGGTGCTGGGCGGCACTGTTCCTGGTCATGCTGAACACCGGATATGTTGAGGCACCGCATCCCGGCGATTCGCTCCATTTCTGGGCTCAAGCGGCGGAGGAGAAGAGGCCGACGGCAACGAAACGCCTGAAGCTCATGCTCAATTATCTCGACAAACAGGATCGGCCCGCGCATCCGGGCAATGCCGCCGTCCCGTTGTGGGCCGTTGGATCGCCGAACGAAGTGATGAATATGGCCGGTGTGTGTAATTTAGCTGGCAAGATTTACTCCGACGGCAGATTGGTCAAGCTTGACCGGTCGAAAGCCTGTCACTATTTCACCGAAGCGTGCGATTTCGGTAATGCGGATGCCTGTGCGAACTTGGCCATCCAATACGTCATCTTCGGCCAGCCCGAAGCTGAGGCTGTCATCAGTTCGGTTCTGGCCAAGTTGGAAAACGAGTCCCTAGGGATGGCCAACGGGCAACTCCTCTTTGTCCTCGGTTACTCTTATGACATCGGACGCGGCCATGCGGTGGACAAAACCAAGGCCCGCCAATTCTATGAAAAAGGCGCGGCGTTGGGGAATCTAGGGGCGTGTCAGAGGCTGGGGTTGATGCTGCTGGCCGGAGAAGGTGGCTCGCGTGATCCTGCCGCCGCCGCCAGACGGCTGCAAAAGGCGGCCGATGAACAGGACGGACCAAGCTGCTACTACCTGGCCATGCTTTATCACGACGGCAACGGAGTGCCGCAGGACGACCAACACGCACGCGCACTGCTGGAGAAAGCCTGCGCCCTGCACTTCTCGCCCGCGTGCGAGATGTTAAGACCCCAAAAGAAGTAGACTATCGGAATCAGTCAGGCAACTGATGTGCGTTGAGCCTTTTCTTTGGCCGTCGCCAAATCCTGCCGGTTACGTTCACAAACACTTCCGTCCAAGGCTGTGCCACGCGATGCTCCTGTTTGCCAATGGTCACGCGGAAAACCGCAAGTGGACTGACAAACAAGTGGTGGGCCAGGCCGGAAACTTTGTGATAGCAGACCCAAACTCCAGCGACCTGGCGTGGTTGCTGGGTGTGACGACAATTCATCGCTGATTCAAATGAAGCGGGAAGCAAACTACACATTGTCCGGCGCAAACGCGAAGGCGCTCGTTAAAATTGATGACTGGTTGGATTGCTGATTTGCGATAAAATTCCACATGCCTCATATGAGATTTTTAGAACAGGATTGCCAACCGCCCGTTTATCCCAACCCGGAGAGTTTGGGGTGAGCTGAATCGCTCAGTCTGGCGGGCGTTGGTAGTTGCGGCATCCTCATTACTTTTCACGACAGGCGGGGCGGGTGGTGTTGCGTCATCATCAGCGCAAATCAATGAAACATATTGCCATATTTCTCGCCTCCATCGTCCTTGTCACCGCGACCGTATCGGCCGCCGCCGCGCCGCGCGAACGCCTGTTGATGGACGCCAACTGGCGCTTCGCCCTTGGCCACGCCGCGGACGTTTCGGTGTTCACCGTTTCCGCCGTGGACATGCAAGGCCGCGTCGTTCCAGTGACGCAGGACAAGATTCATTTTGCCATCGAAGGCGCGGGCAACATCATCGGCGCTGGCAATGGCGACCCGAGCTGTCACGAGCCGGACGTGTATGTTCCCACCGCGCCGTCACATAACATTGCCGTGGGCAATTGGCGCTGGGAGATTGGAAAAATTTCCAAGAACCACAGCGTGATTCCTGAATACGCGAATGACTTTGACGACTCCGCGTGGAAACCGGTCAGCGGCGGCGGACCGACCATCGAAACGCCGGATACTTCGGCGATTTATCGCGCGCATGTCAAGTTGACGGAAGAGGACTTGCAAGGCGAAGGCGCAATGGTTTGCTTCAGCGGCTGCGACGATGAAGGCTGGTATTTCGTGAACGGCCAGTCCGTCGGCGAATCGCACGACTGGCAGGCGCAGCCGATTTTCGATGCGAAAAAATTTCTCCATGTTGGCGACAACGTCATTGCCGTGGGCGTTTACAACGGCGTCGCGCAGGGCGGTTTGAATCCCAACGTGAACGTGCAGATCGTCGGCCATGTCGCAGCCGCGCCGTGGTCGCGCAGCCTGTTCAACGGCCCGGCGCAAATCATCGTGCAGTCCACGAAGGGCGCGGGCGAAATCAAATTGACCGCCACGGCTGACGGACTCGCACCGGTGACAACTTCCGTGAATACTCAGCCCGTCACGCCGCGTCCGTCTATTCCATGATTTCAACAATGAAAACCACCGTCCTCAGCCATTGCCATATCGCTGGCATTCTCTTGTTCATCACGTCGCTCGCGCTCGCGCAGGAAAAACCCGAGCAGGTTTCGGCGGAACGGGCGCGGGCCAATTTTGGCCGTCAGATCACGCTCACGGCGGATGACGTGCGCGCGTTTCCCGATGCACCGGCAGGTTTTGACAAGCCCGCCGCGAACGGGATGGCCGGGCGGACCGAGGTGTTTGAATACGATTCCACCGTCACGGGCGTGAAGCGCAAGGCGGTGGTTTATCTGCCGCCGAATTATTCGTCCGACAAGAAGTATCCCGTGCTCTATCTGCTGCACGGCATCGGCGGCAACGAATGGGAATGGAGCGGTTATATCCATGCCGACGCGATCGTGGACAATCTGATCACTGTCGGCAAGGCCGTGCCGATGATCATCGTGATGCCCAATGGCCGCGCGCTGGCGGATGACCGCGTGCCGCCGCCGGACAAAACCTTCTCGCCCGAAAACGCCGCCGGCTTCGGCAAGTTCGAGCGCGATCTGCTCGACTGTTTGATTCCCGCGGTTCAGGCGAAGTATTCCGCCAGCACAAATCGCGAGCAGCGCGCGATTGGTGGTCTTTCAATGGGCGGTGGCCAGTCGCTGAACTTCGGACTTGGCCATCTCGACACGTTCGCGTGGGTGGCTGGGTTTTCGTCCGCGCCCAACACCAAACCGTCCACCGAACTCGTGCCCGATCCCGCCGCCGCGAGCAAGCAGTTGAAACTGCTCTACATTTCCTGCGGCAACAAGGACGGCCTCATCAGCGTTTCCCAGGGCGTTCACGTGTCTCTGAAGCAGCAGGGCGTTCCCCACGTTTGGAACGTGGACGATCACACCCATGACCGCGAAACGTGGGCGAGCAATTTGTATTATTTCGCGCAGCGGCTTTTCCGGTGAATGCCCGCTGAATCAGTCCTCTCTTACAATGGAAATCCTTTTATGAAATCAATGATGTCAAAAGCTCTTTCAGGTCTATGCGTTGCGGCGTTGCTGACCGCAGATATTGTAGTCGCCGCCGAAGAGATGGCCGGTGATGAGTTGAAGTCGCAGCAGAAAAGCAGTCTGGTGTTCAAGAGCCGCGACGGGGTGAAGGCACCGGGATTGAAGCTGGATCGCAAGGACATGTCGTGGTGGGAGGATGCCAAGTTCGGCCTGTTCATTCACTGGGGGCTGTATGCCATTCTCGCGCGCGGAGAGTGGACGATGCACAACGAAAATATCCCCGCCGCTGAATACGCGAAACTGGCGGACGAGTTTAAGCCACAACATTTCGATGCTGCTGAATGGGCGCGCGTCGCCAAGGCCGCCGGCATGAAATATATGGTGCTGACCGCGCGGCATCATGACGGC
Source organism: Verrucomicrobiia bacterium (assembly GCA_035577265.1). Taxonomy (GTDB): domain Bacteria; phylum Verrucomicrobiota; class Verrucomicrobiia; order Limisphaerales; family UBA11358; genus UBA11358. The sequence goes on from DATLVR010000036.1 coordinate 29,738, forward strand.
TTTGCGCTGTGGGACAGCCCCGCGAGCTACGGGGATTTCGACAGCATGGAAACCGCCGCACACCGCGACTTCGTGGCGGAATACACCAAGGCCTGCCGCGACGCCGGGTTGCGGGTCGGGCTTTATTACTCGCCGATGGACTGGCGGTTTCCCGGATATTTCCAGCCCAAGGAACTGACGGAGAATGCGGCCTTGATGAAAAAACAGGCCTACGGTCAGGTGGAGGAACTGATGAGCAAGTATGGTCGCATTGATGTCCTGTGGTATGACGGCGGCTGGCTGGCGCACAGTGGCACTGATGCCGACGCCGCGTGGTTCTGGGAGCCGGTGAAGCTCAACCAAATGGTCCGAAAGCATCAGCCGATGGCGGTGATCAATCCGCGTTCCGGATGGGAGGGGGATTTTCAGTGTGATGAAGGCGGGCACAACGTCACCGGCCCGATCGTTAATGACATTCCCTGGGAAAAGTGTCTCAACCTGAACATGGCTTCATGGGGATTCAACAACTGGCAGAATTTGATGACGCGCGATGACATTATCCGAATGCTGGTCAACGTCGTCGGGCGCGGCGGCAATGTTCTGCTCAACGTGGGTCCTGACCGGGATGGCGTCATCCCCCCAACTCATGTGCAAAGACTCATGGAAGTGGGCCAGTGGCTCGAAACGAATGGCGAAGCGATCTATGGCACCCGGCCCGGACCGTTTCAACCCGGCGATTGG
>DATLVR010000037.1:0-57037 GCA_035577265.1 Verrucomicrobiia bacterium
TTGGGATTGCCCCCCGTCCAAGGGATTCTAAACTGGATTGACGGCGGAAGTCGGTTGCGGTAGAAGAAGAGCGAGTTGATTGCGATCCTTTGGACGGGGGGCACCATCTCAAATATGTTGACCAACTTGTGGCACTGAAAAGACTGGGAAACCAGAGCTTGCACCCACAGGATACGAGGTCTTGATTGGCGTAGAAGAAATTCTACGCCAATCTTCTTTTTTAGAAGAATTGCATTTGCGCCGGCATTTTCTCCGCGTCGGCTGTTTGCTGGCTGCGCATGATAATCATTCGCCCCCATTGCGCGTCGGAAATCATCAGGCCGCGCACTTCGCCTTTGGATGGGATTTTAGCTTTCAACCGACGCACTTGCGTTTCCACCCGGTCGGCAGTGCCGCATGGCCGCGCATAAACACTGAACTGCACCATGAAATAACCGTCCTTGATCAAATCCTTGCGGAAGTTGGTGGCGTCGCGGCGTTCCTCCGGCGAGCCAACGGGAAGGTCAAAAAATACAAGCACCCAGGCCATACGATATTTACTGCATACCGGGTCGCGTCCTTGCTTGCCACGGGAACGAGGACGAACTGGCGGATCGGCAGCGGTTGAGGGTTGAAGTTGAAACGGTTGGTTAAACTGGAGCGAAGATTTTTCCCACGCTTTGCCTGCCGTGTCAGACTTTTCATGTCTTGAACGGCGCGGACGTTCGTCGGGCAACAATTCTTCCTCGTCGGGCAAATTGTTGGGTCCATTACTCACGGCAGCATTGGAATTTTAAGAAGAGTTGGCAGACGAGACAGCGCCGCATCCGCAAAACTCTGGACGTAAATATCAATCGCATTGAGGAGTCGCATCTTGTTCCGGTTGATGGAAACCTCCAATTGCAACACGCTCACGGATTGTCGCATCCATTCTTGCATCGGGCGCGGTCCACCTTGAAGAAACACTTTCAATTCGCGGTCAATCCACGGGCGCAACGGTTCCATCACATCATCCGCCAGTGCAAAACTTCCAGCCTTGGGTGTGTGCGCGATGCCGATGGCGGCGATGAATCCATGCGCGGCCAACGAACGCAAAACTGCCGTCCGCAAAATCGCGTAGCCGTAATCCAACATTCCGTTCACGCCTTCACGGGTGCCGGGAACACGAGTTTTTTCTTCGGTCTGCTGCCATTCACTCAAACGCGGCAACAAATGTTTCCAGTAATGCCGTGCCGCGCGGGATTCGGAAGCCTCTGGGGAATCGGAAAGGAAAGCCGCGCGCTTGGAGGCGGTGAGGGTGGCGAGTGATGGGCGTAGCGGTGCTTCGGGAGAACGCCGCACTTCTTCATCAGCGGCACTCTGCCGAGATGCCGCTACGGGGTTTGGTTTTTCGCAACGATTGGCAATTTCCGTCAAGACTGTATGCGCGCGTTTCAAGTGCGCGAGATTGGCGGCTTGGTTGCGGACTTTGGCCGTGATGATCTGTCGCCACATGGCGGTTTTCCATTCCGCCGTCCATTCGATCTGTCGGCGCAGCAATTCCGTATTCGTGGGGCGATAATAGGGCAGGGTGATGGCGCACGGTTCAAACTTTTCATTGCAGATCAGCAACAGGACATTTAATTCCGCCATGCGCCGGAGCGAACTGCTGGAAAACTCCGTGTCCCGCGCCGCGCACACGATGACCGCGACATCCGCCAGCGGCACGGACTTGTCCGAGCCGCTATCCAAGTCCGTGACATGAAGCTGGTCAAGCTTGATGCGGACTTTCAGATTGTGACTTAACAGATGGAGGATGTGGTAACTCATAACCAAGGGCGCGAATAAAATCAGGCCAAGGTGGATTTGCACCAAATGATTTCATTCCGAACGCGACTAAAGTTTCCGGCTTGTTTTGAAGATGTGCCGGAACGAGTTTTACCTGAGCCTGCATCGTGGTTATGACTCGATATTTTCCCGGTGGCGATCCGGCGGCTAATGCTTTCTTGATTTCAACGGTTTGCCCGCGCTGGATGACGGCAATCGGTTTGCTAGCTTGCATGATCGGTTGTCCACAAAGCGGCTTGTCGTTTTTCCAGTATGGAACAAAGACCGGCACAAAAGATTTTCCGTCCGCTGCCAGAAAAACCTGCACTTCTTTGAAGCCGGTTCGCTTTACATAAGCATGAGTGCCGGGGCTGAAGGGAACTACTGCCGTGTCGTCTTTCACGGAAATCAGTCGGACGTTGCGGATGGGAGTTTTGATTTCTTTCGGCCAATAAAAATCCGGGCAATCATCTTGTCGCCATTTTTGGAAATGGGAGAAGCAAAGTTTGCGCGTGAAACTTTCAGGCACGCAGTTTTTTGTCCGCTTCAATTCGCCTGCGAGGTCTGCCGCTTCTTCAGAGTAACGCCGCCATGCCGCCTCGCAATATAGCGCAAATGTTTCCGGCCAGATGCTTCCAAGATTCTTTGGCGTGAGTGACGTGAAGACTTCGCGCGCAACGTAGGTGTTTTTGGCTTTCTTGGCGTAAAGCGTCGTGGCGTAAGCCTGTTGGTGATTGCTCCGCGAGACGTGATGCCGCACGACGACCTTTTCAATTTCCTTTTTCACCACCTCGTGCATCTCGCCGTCATTCGGGAAAAGCGGATTTGCGGCTTTGCTTCGTTGTTTCTCGTCTTGCGTCCACCAACCATGCCGCCCGAATAAATCTTTCGCACCATGAGTGCGGTGCGCCAGCCAAGGAAGCGTGCAGCAAATCACCATTGCATCGAGCGAGTGATGGCGCAGATCACCACGATTCTTCTCGGTGAATTGGTTTTGTTCTTCGTCCGTCAGTTCATCCCAACGCTTGCCGGGCGGGAGCGGATGCAAAATCTGATTCAAGCCCCATGCTTTCCGCAGCCGGCTTGTGAGCTGGCCGTTGGTGACTTGAAAATTCAATGCGGGGTTTTGTTTTTCCGGCGTTGGGTCGCGGCCCTCGTTATTTAGCCAGCCGAGTTGAACCAAAGAGATATGGCGGATGACGCGTGCAATGTAAGCCGTGTGCTGGAGATCTGACTTTTGTTCAATCAATTCTTCGGCGTTCGGACTTAAGAAGATTTCTAGCTTGCGCCCATTGAAGCAAGTTTCCGCGTTGGCTTTTATTCCTTCCCACTGCGGCGTGCCGCCAAAAGCGGTCAATGGCGTGCGGTCACCCTTTAATTCCCGGTTACATTTCAAGTGAGCGACGGTGAGGTTGTAAAACTCATTGCAATCCACAATCGAACGCGGAACCAGATGTTCAATGTCTGCGCCATAACCCAAATCAGTCCGTTCAATCGTTTGCAGGCAAAATGGGCAGCGGCCTTTGGCTTCCTGCCAGAGTCGGTAGCGCTGAATGCTTTTTCGGGAGAACGATTCGTTGTTAGACGAGAGTTGTGCGCGCGCGTTTTCCCGCTCCTTGCGAAACTGTTCGTTGCGTTTGTTCAACTCGTTCTTTGCTTTCTGGCCGAGGGCAAGACTGCGAACGGCTTCGAGAACAATCATGTCTGGCTGGCCGTAACACGAAGCCAGTTGCATTAATAACCGACGGAATAAAACTAAGCGATGCCTCACTAGCGGATGCTTGATGTCCGCCAAATAGCGATTCAACGCCTGTTCCGCGTTTTCACCTTTGCGTCGTAAGATCGGCTGGGGCGGGTCAACTCGACGACCTTCACCAATTTCTTTACGGATGAGTTCCAATGTGGGCGAGGAATATCGGGCACGACCTGTGCCGGTTTCCGGCGTGAGCGGCTTTTGATCTTCAATCAGCAAAAACTTTTCATTGAATGGCTCGGCCAGCTTTTTCAATCGCGTTTCCGTAACCTTGCCTTTCTTGTTCCATTCGTTGCGGAGGTTCTCAATGAAGATGGGGAAATCAATGCGGGGGTCGCGCTTCTGTCGCGTGGCGGCATCAAGCACCCGAAAATTCATCAATGCCAGTTCCCATTGCGCAACCGTGAATGCTTTCTTGTTTTTACGGACAACGTGCAGCGGGCGGCCTTGCTCATCCACTGGCTGCAAAGAATCCAGGGCCGGGCCGCGATTGTCGAAGCGCGGCCAGCGCAGACCCATCACGCCGGGATTGCGCGCCTCGGTGGTTTTGAAAAAAACATGGAAGGTTTCACCGTTTTTTTCCTTCGACTGCGATTCTCCGTATAACAGCCAGTCTGCTTTCTCCGCCAGTTGGCGGAAACTTTTCTTTTGCGCTTCGACAATAGCGAGAAATTCATCACGCAATACTTCGCGCGGCCAATATATCTTCCGTGCCCAATGGCTTGTAGGGCTATCGCCAACTCTGGCTTTTTCCTCGGCAAGAAATTGGCAGGGATGCTTGTCGCCGAGCTTCACTTTCATTTCTTTGACAGCTTCTTTGATGATTCCTTCGTCGTCATCTTTTTTTGGCTTGGCTGTTTCCGTCGCCGCCTTCTCGACATTCGCCCATGGCACTTTGCTGTAACCGCGCCGTTTGAAAAGATGCGTCAACGCGACGTGAAGTTCTTCCGGCTTCAACGCTTCGCCATTGAGCGCACGGAGACGGAGCGAGATCGGATCGTCGGGCGAGTTTTCTGGCTTGAGCAAGCCGAGCTTCACCAATTCTTTGGCAAACCATTGCCGCCGAAATTTTTTGCTGCGGAGCGTGCGGCGCTGGCGGCGTAGATCGCGGCGTTTGCTCAAGTCACTGCCTTCGCTATCGCAAATCAGCACCCCCACATCTTTGAAGTCAGCGCCCTTGCGCACGGCGTAGCCGATGGAGCCGGTGCCAACATCAAAACCGAAAACGAGGCCGTTGAAGAAATCGGGGGAAGAAGGTTTCAGAATCATGGTTTCCTGTCTGGTTTGTAAGTGGATAGCGCATTCCAATGGCGGCGACAATCCAAATATAAAAAGGTGTCCTCGCGGACGCGCCTGTTGTTTTTAGGCCGCACCTTCCGCGTGCTGTGCAGTCCAAGTAGCGGCGGACGTCTCGTCTGCCGTGGGGGCTGGCGTCCCGCCGCCCGGAAAGAACATTGGACGGCCCAGGCGGTCGGTGATTTTGCGTGCAACGGTTTTCGCGTTTGGTTAAACAGTCTGCATGAAACTTCCGATGTCGCGCCGTTCGGCCCTGCGCAAAGCCGCCGGTTACACCGCTGCTGCCGCGGCCGTTTCGCCTTTGTTCTCCAGGCTGGCGCGCGCGGAAGAGGCGGCCCCCGCCAGACTCAAGGGCAACATCCACCACAGCGCGTGCCGCTGGTGCTACGGCAAAGTGAAACTGGACGACCTCTGCGCCGCCGGCAAGGAGATGGGCCTGGTCGGGATTGATCTGCTCCCGCCGGCTGATTTTGAAACCGTCAAAAAATACGGCCTCGTCTGTTCGATGGTTTCCAATCCGACGATTGACGGCCTCGGCGGCATTCCCAAAGCCTGGAACCGTGTCGAGCATCACGACAAACTGGTGCCGGCCTACGAGCAGCGGCTTCAGGAAACGGCCGCTGCGGGTTACGAGCGTTTGATTTGTTTCTCCGGCAACCGCGCCGGCCTCGACGATGAAAAGGGCCTGGCAAACTGCGCGGAGGGTTTGAAAAAGATCCTGCCGCTGGCGGAAAAGTTGAAGGTGACGGTGTGCATGGAGCTGTTGAACAGCAAGCGCAATCACAAGGATTACCAGTGCGATCATGTGGCGTGGGGCGCGGAGCTGGTGCGGCGCATCAGTTCCGAACGGTTCAAACTGCTCTACGACATTTATCACATGCAGATCATGGACGGCGACATCTGCGACACGATCAAGGAAAACCACCAATACTTTGATCACTACCACACCGGCGGCGTGCCGGGTCGCGCGGAGATTGACGAGACGCAGGAGTTGAACTGGACGCGCATCATGCAGACGATTGTCGCGACCGGTTTCAAAGGTTACGTCGCTCAGGAATTTGTCCCGAAACGTCCCGACCCGCTCGCCTCATTGCGGCAGGCGGTGATCGTTTGCGACGTGTAACCTCCACGAACCATTTCCGTCAATTCCTCCGTCCTCAGACGAACAAATAAAATCATGAACCGCCGAAAATTCCTCGCCACCACCGCCCTGGCCGCCGCCGCCCCGCTCGTCGTGACGCAATTCAAACTGTTCGGGGCCGACGCGCCGAGCAACAAGCTCAACCTCGCGCTCATCGGCACCTGGGGACGCGGCGAAGCACACTTTGATTCGCTCGCCACCCAAAACGTCGTGGCGCTCTGCGACGTGAACGAAGACCATCTTGCGTTCGGCCTGGAAAAATTCCCCGGCGCGAAAACCTATGTGGACTGGCGGAAACTGCTGGACGATCACCAGGCGCTCGGGCTGGACGGCGTGGTCATCTGCTCGCTGGATCACACGCACGCCTTCATCTCGAACTGGGCCTTGAATCGCGGGTTGCATGTCTATTGCGAAAAACCGCTGGCCAACACCGTTGAGGAGGCGCGCAGCGTGCGGGCCAATTATCTCCAGAAGAAAAACAAGCTGGCCACGCAGGTGGGCATGCAACGCCACGCGTTTCCGAATTTCAACCGCATCCGCGAACTCATCCGCGACGGCGCAATCGGTGACCTGACGACCGCCTACGCGTGGGGCAACCGCCAGCTCCGCCGGCCCGGCTACCTGCCCGCCGAAGGCAGTCCGCCGTCCACGTTGCACTACGATCTCTGGCTCGGCCCGGCGCCGTTTCATCCTTACAATCCGGGATATTTTTCCGGCGCCTCCGGCGCGAATTGTCTGCAGTGGAACATGTATTGGGATTTCGGCAACGGCCAGGTCGGCGACATGGGCAGCCACACGATGGATCTTGTCTGGAACGTGATTGATGCCGAGCTGTCCACCAGTGCCGAGGCCAAAGGCGATCCGTTCAATCCCGAAGTCAGCCCGGTGATGCTGGAAACGCACTTTGAGAATCCGGCCAACGCGTGGCGCGGGCCGATCCGGGTGAGCTGGTATCAAGGCGGCGCGATGCCGAACTCGCCCAAGGATTACATCGACCTGAACAAGATCGGCCATGGCGCCATGTTCAAGGGCACGAAAGGTTTTGTCGTGGCGGATTTCACGTCGCGCATCATCCTGCCCTTCGGCGACGATTCCGATTTGACCTATTACAAACCGCGTCCCAAAAACGAAGTGCTGCCACCACTCGGCCATTTCCAGAAGGAATGGTTCGATGCCTGCAAAGGCAATCTCAAAACTTCGTGCGACTTTGGTTACTCCAGCCACATGATCGAGCAGATGCTGCTGGGCCTGGTGGCCTACCGCGCCGGTCAAAAAATCGAATACGACGGCGCGACCGGCCGGGTGACCAATTCGGACGCAGCCAACGCCTACTTGAGCCGTCCCTATCGCGAAGGCTGGACTTTGAACGGATGACCGTAGCGGGCCGACTTCCTGGCAATGCTCACGGCACGCGAAATCTCCGTGTGCCGTGTTTTTATTTTTTGCGGTTCATTCGCCGGAAGGACCGGGCCTGCCCGGTTTCGTGCCACTGTCACAGACCGCTTGCCCACCCCCGTTCGGGCTTGGGGGTGCAATATAGTGAGATGTGCCAGGAAGAACCTATCGTGCCACCATTCCGTTCGTGCCAATCCGTGCCATCCGTGTAAAAATTTGCAGCGATGACGACCGCCAACAAAGTCACCATTCTGCGCATCCTGCTGATTCCATTCTTCGTCGTGGAATTGATTTACTACGTCCGCTCCGGCGAAGAGACGCACCGGCTGGCAGCGTTGTTGTCCTTCGCCGTCGCTTCAATTCTGGATGGCGTGGACGGCTACATCGCCCGGCGCTACCACCAGATCAGCGAACTGGGAAAAATCCTCGACCCGCTCGCGGACAAGTTGCTGCTGGTGTCCGGCGTGGTGACGCTGAGTTTCAATCACGGCCCGTTTCTCGGCCAGATGCCGTTGTGGCTTACCGGCACGATCATCGGGCGTGATCTGTTGATCATGATCGGCATGGTGGTCATCCAGATGACCGCAGGCAAAGTCGGCGTGCGCCCGCGCTTCAGCGGCAAGGTTGCCACAGTGCTGCAAATGGCTGCCGTCATCTGGATCCTGTTGAAATGGGACGAAGGCCGCGGCGAGCGGTGGTTCCTGTATTGCGCGCTGGGCTCGGCGATATTGACCGGCCTGTCCGGGCTGCTGTATGTCTGGGACGGCGTGAAACAACTCGGTTCGCATCCCAACAGTTCGCCGATGGCAAAGAAACCACAGATGAACGCAGACGAACGCAGATGAATTTTATTTTTATCCGCGTCTATCTGCGTTAATCTGCGGTTATAATTTATGGCAAAGACAATCGAATTGAAATTGAAGGAAGGTGATGTGGCGCCGAAATTCACCGTGGCGACCAGCGGCGGCGGGAAGATCTCGCTCGCGGATTACCAGGGCCAGAATGTCATTTTGTATTTTTACCCCAAGGACGACACACCCGGTTGCACCAAGGAGGCCTGCGCATTCCGCGATCATTTCGCCGATTTCAAAAAGGCGGGCGCGGTCATTCTCGGCGTCAGTCCCGACCCGGTGAAGGCGCATGACAAGTTCGTGGAAAAATTCAAGCTGCCGTTCACGTTGCTCGCCGACGAGGACAAAAAAATCGTCCAGGCCTATGGCGTGTGGGGCGAGAAAAGCTTCATGGGCCGGAAATATCTGGGCGTGTTTCGCGTGACGTTTCTCATCGGGCCGGACGGCAGGATCAAAAAGATCTGGCCGGAAGTGAAGCCGGAGGAACATGCGGCGGAAGTGCTGGCGGCACTCTAACTCGTAGGAGCCGACGTGAGGAGGCTCATTATTTGCGATATACGATTTACGCGACTGCGCTGGATTTCAATTGGACTCGTAAATCGTAAATCAGATATCGTAAATTCAATTTGAGCCTCGTCACCTCGTCTCCTACGAAGTTTAATTTATGAGCGAAATTTTTGATCATTCAATTGGCAGAAGAAATGCGGCGGTCTGCCGACCGCCGCTACGGATTTTATGAGCGAAATTTTTGTCATCGGCCACCGTAATCCGGACACGGACGCGATCTGCTCGGCCATCGGTTATGCGGAATTCAAGCGGCGCACGGGCATGCCCGAAGCCGTGGCCGCGCGCTGCGGCGACACGAACGACCGCATCAATTTCGTCCTGGAAACTTTTGGCGTGCCGTCCCCGCGATTTGTCGCCGACGTTTCGCCCAAGGTGCGGGACGTGATGCAGGACGAAGTCTTGAGCGTGATGCCGGATGCGACCGCCGCCGAGGCGCTGGGCCTGATGGACGAGCACGACATCCGCGTGCTGCCGGTGCTGGACGCGGACCGGCGTTGTCGCGGGCTGCTCTCGCTGTTCAAGCTGAGCAAATTTCTTTTCCCGGCGGCGAACCGGTTGATTGATTCGCGGCGGGTGTTGTCCTCGTTGGACACGCTGGCCAAAACGCTCGGCGGGCAGGTGGTCGTCGGCCACGACGCCGGGCACGAGGAGGAATTGATCCTGATGATCAGCGCGATGGCGATCGAAACCTTCACGCAGCGCATGGAGCTGTTCCCGCTCGACAAACTCGCGGTGGTCATCGGCGACCGCACGAACGTCCAGGAAGTGGCCGTCCGCAAGGGCGTGCGCGTCCTGATCGTGACCGGCGAGGCGCCCATTGAGCCGGGGATTCTTGAAGCCGCCCGGCAGAATCACGTGAGCATCATCACCTCGCCGCATGACACGCTGACGACGGCCTCGCTTTGCCGCTCGGCCGTGGCCATCCGTCACATGATCAACGAGGAATTTCTCTCCTTCCGCGAGGACGCCCCGTTGAGTGCCGTGCGCGCCGAGGCGGCCGCCTCGGGCTACGCCGCGTTTCCCGTCACCGATGCGGAGGGACGCACCGTCGGCATCCTGTCCAAGGCGGACTTCCTGAAGCCCGTCGAGCGCAAATTGATTCTGGTGGATCACAACGAACTCTCGCAGGCGGTGCAGGGCGCGGACGAAGTGGAGATCATCGAGATCATTGACCATCATCGGCTCGGCGCGCTGACCACGCAGCAGCCGATCTTGTTCCGCAATGAACCGGTCGGCTCGACCAGCACCATCGTCGCGGACTGTTTTTTCCGGCATGACGTGGAACTGCCGCAAGCCATCGCCGGTTTGCTGCTGGCTGGGCTGGTTTCCGACACATTGAATCTGACTTCGCCCACCACCACGGCCCGTGACTGCGAGATTCTGCCGCGCCTGGAAAAAATCGCCGGTGTCAACGCGCGCGAATTCACCGACAAACTGTTTGCTTCCGGTTCGCTGCTCACGCTGAAGCCCGCGCCGCAGGCCATCACCACCGACGCCAAGGAATACCGCGAAAACGGCCATACCTTCAGCGTGGCGCAGATCGAGGAGGTCGGGTTCGACCAGTTCTGGAAGCGTCAGGACGAACTGCTCGCGGCGCTGGAGGATTACCGGCGCGGGCGGAATTACATCTTCTCCGCGCTCATGGTGACGGACGTGACCAGCCAGCAATCGCTCATGCTCGTCGCCGGCGAAAAGCGGTTCATCGACCGGATCGATTATCCGGAACCGCAACCCGGCGTGTTCGAACTGCGCGACGTGGTCTCGCGCAAGAAGCAATTGCTGCCCTATCTGACGCATTGTTTGCAGTGGATGAAGACCGGCAGCTAGGCCTACGGCGCTAAAATCGGGGAGAAACGCAGAGGTGCAGAGAACGCAAAGAGTCGCGGAGATTGCCAGGAAATTATTTATAAGCAGTCACTCTGCGTTTCTCCGCGTTCTCTGCGCCTCCGCGTTTAATCGTCCCGCCCGAGAATCATCATTTGACACGCACGCGCCGAACTCCCAAAATTCCCGCAGCAGGTTTTAACAACTCAAACACCAAACAATAAATCATTATGCCAATTCCCGTCGGTTCCAAAGCCCCTGATTTCACCCTCAAATCCAAGACCGCGACCGGCCTCGTGGACGTGAAGCTGAGCAACAACCTCGGCAAGACCAACACCGTGCTGCTGTTTTTCCCGCTCGCCTACACCAGCGTCTGCACGGCGGAGTTGTGCGACGTGACCAACGGCCTCAAGGCGTTTCCCGGCGCTGACTTTATCGCCGTCAGCGTGGACAGCCCGTTCACGCAGGAGGCGTGGGCCAAGACGAACAACATCCAGGTCACGCTCGCCAGCGATCTGAACAAAGTGGTCATCAAGCAATACGACGTCGTGTTCCCGATGCTGGCCGGCGTAGGCGACACCGCGGCGCGCGCCGCGTTCGTGATCGACAAGGAAGGCGTGGTGCAATACAGCGAACAGACGCCCACGCCCAAGGATTTGCCGAACTTCGAAGCCATCAAAGCCGTGCTCGCGAAGTTGAAGTAAATCGCCTTCGCAGTTTTAACCCGCCGTCGCCGGATGAAAATCCGGTGGCGGCGTTTTGATTTTATTTACGGCAGGTGAAGCGGGCGAAGAAAATTTGCCGGCTGTCCTGCTGATGGACCGCGTGCTTGATGGTAATTCCCAATCGGGCCGGTCACAACGCGACCTCCGCTGCCGGCCGGTCATGAAATAATCCCGATTGAAACATGAGTCTGGATTGACATTTGGCGTGTTAGATGAAAACTTCATCCCGCGTTCCACGAAGATAATAGTAGTGTGACGCAAAAAACCATCGTGGCAGAAAAAGACGATTACCTTTTAGATTTGCTGGTTGACCTCGGCTTCACCAATGCCGAGCAGGTCGCCGCGGCGCGCACTGAATCCGGCGGCTCGGGCGTGGTGGACTTTCTCGTGGCGAACCATCACATCCGCCCGGCGGACGTGACGCAGGCCAAGGCCGCGCAGTTTGGTGCGGAGGTCGTCCATCTGGCCGGCCTGAAAATCGAGGACGATGTCATCTCGATCATCCCCCGCCACATCGCCAAAAAATATCGCGTCATCCCCGTCTTCCAGTCCGAGCACAAGGTGGCCGTGGCCATCGCCGACCCGTCGGACCTGAACACGATTGATTCGCTGACGCATCTCCTGGGCAGGGAAATCGAACTGCGCGTGGCGTCGGAGCAGGACATCGATGCGGCGCTGAACAAATTTTACGGGGGCGAAAAGAAGGCGCTGGATGACGGCATCTTCCATGACGTGATCCAGGAGCTGACCCGGGAGCACGTGGAACTCGGCGGGCCCGATGATGACGGCGGGGCGGTGGACGCCGATGCGCCGCTGATCCGGCTCGTGAACCAGATCATCGTGGACGCCTTCAAACTCCGCGCGTCGGACATCCACCTCGAGCCGCTGGAAAAGCGGTTTCGCCTGCGCTACCGCATTGACGGCGTGATGCAGGAAATGAAAGCGCCGCCGAAACGGCTGCAGCCTTCCATCATCGCGCGCCTGAAGATCCAGGCGAACATGATCATCTCCGAGCATCGCGTCCCGCAGGACGGACGCATCCAGACCAAGGTGGGGAACAAGTTGATTGACCTGCGCGTGTCCTGCCTGCCGACGAATCACGGTGAAAGCATCGTGATGCGTATTCTCGACAAGGAAGGCTTGAAGCTCGGTCTGCCCGAACTCGGGTTTTTCACGGACGACCAGGCGACCTTCGAACGGTTGATCGCCATGCCGGACGGCATCCTGCTGGTCACCGGCCCCACCGGTTCCGGCAAAACGACTACGCTTTACTCTTGTCTACACTATATCAATCGTCCGGATAAAAAGATCATCACGGTGGAAGACCCCGTGGAATACGTGCTGGCCGGCATCAACCAGGTGCAGGTCAGCGAGCAGGTGGGGTTGACGTTTGCCACCGCCTTGCGCGCCATCCTGCGTCAGGCCCCGAACGTGGTGATGATCGGGGAAATTCGTGACATCGAAACGGCGTCCATCGCCATCAACGCGTCGCTCACCGGTCACCTGGTGTTCTCCACGCTGCACACGAACGATGCGCCCGGCGCGGTCGCCCGTCTGGTGGACATTGGCGTGAAACCCTTCCTGGTCGCCTCGTCCACGCGCTGCCTCATGGCGCAACGGCTTGTCCGCAAGATCTGCAAGAAGTGCATCGAGCCGTATTCGCCGACCGACGCGGAGATGCGCGCCCTGGGCATGACGGCGGATCTGTTGAAGGGGGCGACCGTGATGAAAGGCCGCGGCTGCAACAATTGCAACAACACCGGCAACCGCGGACGTTTCGGCGTCTTTGAAATTTTCGTCATTGATGACGAGGCGCGCAAATTGATCTACGACCGCGCCCCGACCTCCGTGCTGCGCGCGCGGGCGCGCGAGATGGGCATGCGGACGTTGCGCGAAGACGGCATCCGCAAAATCCTCGCCGGACTGACCACGCCCGAGGAAGTCATCCGTTCCACCGTGGGTGACGAAGAATAATTTTTTATGTCATATTCGATGTCCGATTTGCTGCAGTTGGTCGTGTCCGAAGGGTCCTCCGACTTGCACATCCGCGTGGGTGTTCCGCCGGTGATCCGGGTGCATGGCATTTTGCATCGCGTCGAGGGTCCGGTTCTCAAGCCCGAAGACACCGAGGAGCTGATGCGCAGCATCACCTCCGAGGAGCACATCCAGAGCGTGCGTGAACGCGGCGGCGCGGACTTCGGGTTCGCGTTCGGCGAGGCGGCGCGTTTCCGGGTCAGCGTGTTCAAGGAAAAAGGCAACTTCGCGATGGTGCTCCGGCAGATTCCCAGCAAGCTGCTGACCTTTGAGCAGATCGGGATTCCACCCGTCGCCAAGGAACTGCTTTACAAACCGCGCGGGCTGATCCTGGTGACCGGCCCGACCGGTTCGGGCAAGACGACGACGCTGGCCTCGATGATCAACATCATCAACGAGGAGCGCGAAGAGGCGCACATCATCACCGTCGAAGACCCGATCGAGTATTACCACAAGCACAAAAAAGCGCTGGTGACCCAGCGCGAGATCGGCGTGGACGTGCCGAACTTCGCCGAGGCGCTGCGCCGCGCGCTGAGGCAGGACCCGGACATCGTGCTGGTCGGTGAAATGCGCGACCTGGAAACGATCGAGGCGGCCATCACGGCGGCGGAAACGGGTCACTTGGTGTTCGGCACGCTGCACACCACCGGCGCGGCCAAGACGATTGACCGGATCACGAACGCCTTTCCGACCAACCAGCAGGAAATGGTGCGCATCCAGCTGTCCACGGTCATGCAGGCGGTGATCTCGCAATTGCTGATTCCGCGCATTGACAAACCCGGCCGCGTGGCCGTCTTTGAGATCATGGTCAACACGCCGTCCATCGCCGCGCTCATCCGCGACAACAAGACCTTCCGCATCCAGTCGGACATCCAGACCGGATCCAAATGGGGCATGGTGACGCTGGACAGTTTTCTGATCGATAAATACATGCAGGGCTTGATCGCGCGCGAGGAAGTCATCACCAAGTCGCAGGACCCGACGACCATCATGGCCAAGTTGCAGGAACTGGATCTGGAGCAGTCCGTGGCCAAGGGCGGCGGCAAAACTCCGACGAAATGATTTTTTAAAATGGCTGAAGAAATTTCCAGTCCGTTGCTGTCGCTCATCAAAGAGCAGGGGCTCATCGACGACCTTCAATACGAGGATGTGGTCGCCGAGATCAAGCGATCCAATGCCGCGGTCATTCAGGTCTTGCAGGACTTCGGCATCATGAAGCTGGACGACATCCTGCATGTCGAGGCGACATATCTGGGCACGGAAGTGGTGTCGTTGAAGGACCGGGAAATTCCCGCCGAACTGGCCGCTGTCATCCCGGCGACGGCCGCGCGGATGTATCGCTGCATCCCGGTCGGCATGGTCGGCGAGGTCGTGCAGGTGGCGGTGGCCGAGCCGCTGGATCCGGCGCGGGCGGATGAGATCAATTACTCGGCCAAGCGCGACATCCAGATTGTGGTGGCCGATCCGGCGGACATCGACAAGACGATCGAACGGATTTACGGGCTGGGTGAATCGGAAAATTTTGCCGAAATCCTGAAGGAGATCGGTGCGGGCAAGGATTTCGCCAAGGAGGCGGACGAGGCGGCCGGCAACGAAAAACTCATGGCGGATCTCGCCAATGACGTGCCGATCGTGAAGTTCGTGAACCTGGTGTTGCAGCAGGCGGTGCAGGACCGCGCGAGCGACGTTCACTTTGAGCCGTTCGAGACGGAATTCCGCATCCGGTATCGCGTGGACGGCGCGCTGTATGAAATGGCCCCGCCGCCGAAACATCTGGCCCTGCCGGTGATTTCGCGCCTGAAAATCATGGCGAACCTGAACATCTCCGAACGCCGGATGCCCCAGGACGGACGCATCACGCACAACGTCGGGGGCAAGCAGGTGGACTTGCGTATGTCCACCCTGCCCACACAATTCGGCGAATCGGTCGTGTTGCGCGTGCTGGATCGTTCGTCGGTGAATCTGGAGCTGGAATCGCTCGGCATGCCGAAGATGGTCTATGATTTCGTCTCGGAAGTGATCCAGCGGCCCAACGGAATTTTTGTCGTCACCGGCCCGACCGGTTGCGGCAAGACGACCACGCTGTATTCCTGCCTGCGCCGCGTCAACGCGATTGATTCCAAACTGCTCACCGCCGAGGACCCGGTCGAATTTGACATCGAAGGCATCATGCAGGTGGCGATCAATTCCGCCGTCGGCATGACCTTCGGCAAGGCGCTGAAATCCTTTTTGCGCCAGGACCCGGACATCATCATGGTCGGGGAAATGCGCGATCTGGAAACCGCGCAGATCTCCGTGCAGGCGTCGCTGACCGGCCATTTGGTGTTGAGCACGCTGCACACGAACGATTCGCCCGGCGCGGTCACGCGTCTCGTGGACATGGGCGTGGAACCGTTTTTGATCTCCTCCACGCTCATGGGCGTGCTGGGCCAGCGGCTGGTCCGGAAGGTCTGCAAGAATTGCCGGACGCCGTTCGAGCCGACCGAAGATCAGCTGGGGCTGCTCAACCTGTCGCTGCACGACCTGGGCGACAAGGTGTTTTATTATGGGCGCGGCTGCTCCACTTGCAACGACACCGGCTACAAGGGGCGCAAAGGCATTTACGAATTGCTCATCGTCAGCGAAGCGATCCGCGCGCTCATCAATGAGCGGGCGCCCACGGTGGTGGTGCGGCAGAAAGCCGTCGAGCTCGGCATGATCACCTTGCGCGAAGACGGATTGCGTGCCATTTTTGAGGGCGATTCCACCATCGAAGAAGTGGTCAAATACACTTGAAAAAAGTAAGTAGTCAGTGGTCAGTAGTCGGTAGCTACTGACGACGAACTGCTGACGACGAACTAATTGATTTATGCCAAAATACGATTACGTGGCGCTCGACCAGAAGGGGGCCGAGACCAAAGGCTCCATTGAAGTCGCCAACCAGAACGAGGCCATCGGCCGCGTGAAGGAAATGGGGCTGTATCCCACGAAGATCATCGAGGCGGACAAGGTTCAGGAAAAGGGCTCCGGAAAAAAAGTCAAAGGCAAGGCTCCTGCCAAGAAGGGTGGCAAGGGCGGGGCGATGAACATCAACATCAGCATTCCCGGCCTGGGCGGCGGGGTGAAGCCGAAAGTGTTGACAACCTTCACGCGGCAGCTGGCCACGCTGGTGGATGCCGGCCTGCCGCTGTTGCGCGGATTGCGCGTGCTGGAAAAACAGGAGCGCAACGCCAACCTGAAAAAGGTCCTGGCCGAACTGGGGTTGTCCATCGAGGGCGGCAGCACTTTTTCCGAAGCGCTCGCCCAGCATCCGAAAGTTTTCAACAAGCTGTTCGTGAACATGGTCAAGGCCGGCGAACTCGGCGGTGTGCTCGAAGTCGTGCTGAAACGTCTGGCGGAATTTTCTGAAAAGGCGCAGAAGATCAAAGGCAAGGTCAAGGCGGCGCTGTTTTATCCCGTGGCGGTCTTGATTGTCGCCGTGGGCATCATGATTTTGCTGATGTGCTTTGTGGTGCCCAAGTTCAAGGACGTGTTCGCCGGCATGAACATGAAATTGCCGGGCTTCACCCTGCTGGTGCTCGGCATCAGCGAGATCATCAAAAATCACATCCTGGAAACGATGGGCGTGATCGCTGTGTGTGTGGTCATCTTTCTGGTTACCATCAAAAAGACCAAAATTGGACGATTATTGTGGGATAAATTCCAACTCAAGATGCCCGCGCTCGGCCCGGTCATCAGCAAGGTCGCCATTTCCCGCTTCACGCGGACCCTGGGCACGCTGGTCAGCAGCGGTGTGCCCATTTTGCAGGCATTGACGATTGTCAAGGAGACCGCCGGGAACGTGGTCATCAGCAACGCCATCGTCAAAGTCCACGAAAGTGTCAAGGAAGGCGAAACCATCACCGCGCCGCTGGAGGCCTCCGGCGTTTTCCCGCCGATGGTCGTCAGCATGGTGGACGTCGGCGAGCAGACCGGTGCCATGCCGGAAATGCTGCTGAAAATCGCCGACAACTACGACGAAGAAGTGGACAATGCCGTCTCGGCCATGACCTCCCTGCTCGAACCCATCATGATTGTCTTCCTGGCCGTCATCGTCGGCAGCATCGTGATCGCGATGTTCCTGCCGCTGATTTCCATGATCAGCAACATGAGCGGTGACGAAGGCGGCGGCGGCAAGGGCGAATAACGCTCGCCATTCACGGTTTTTCAGCGGATAATCTCAGAAACGCTTTGACAAAAGCCCCATCTGTGTGTAAATACATTGTAATCACATTGCATGGGCGTATTATTTACAATTAACCCGATATGGAGTTCGATTGGAACAATCCGCCATTTGAATTGGATGGTTCTTTGAATCAACGGGAAATTGAAGAGTCGTTTGAAGACCCCTTTGCGATCCGGCTGCTGCCCGACTCGCCCAGATTCGGGGTTCAAGCGCGCTTCTTTAATCTCGGAATGTCCGCCGGCGGCTTGGGCATTGTCAGCGTGTATCGGACGAACGGGAAATCCGTCCGCGTCCTGCACGCCCGGCAGTTCGACGCCGAGGAACGGTTTTTTTACCAGCGGAAGATGGATCAGACGCTGGGGACCTGAAACGGAAACCGGAAACCGGATGAATGGATGAGTGGATGAGTGGATGAGGGAAGGGCGAGCCCCAACAATCCAGTAATCCAGTAATCCAGTAATCCAATGATCCCTTGGAATGATGCGAACTTTTGCCAATTGGGAAGACGTGCCGATCTTCGACAGCGAGGAATCCGAGGCGGATTTCTGGCAGGACAACCGGCCCGCGCTGCGCTTGATGGAGGCGGCACTGTCGGACAGTTCCGAGTCGTCCGAGTCCGTGACCATCACGCTGCGGATTGATCCGCGGATGCTGGCGCGCATCAAGCGGCTGGCCCGCTCGCGGTATCTGAATTATCAGAGCATGATCAAACAATGGTTGAGCGAACGGATGGAGCAGGAACTGAAATAAATGGTTATGAAAACGAATCAGGCAGCCGGAATGGTTGAGAGTCAGGAGTTGAGGGTTGAGAGCAAGCCCGGCATCGCGCCGAGGTCTTCCCTCTCTCAACCCCGTAAAGGGGCGTGGCCCACACGGGGCTTTACGCCCTCAACTCTCAACTCTCAACTGGCCTTCACCCTGGTCGAACTCCTCGTCGTCATTTCCATCATCGCGATTCTGGCGGCGTTCACCATTCCGGCGCTGCGCGCCTTCAAGCGGATTTCCATCATCAACCAGACCAGGGCGGAGATGGCGAATCTGGAGACGGCCATTGAGAGCTACAAGGCGGCCTACGGTTTTTATCCGCCGAGCAATCCGAACGATGCGCGGATCAATCCGCTTTATTTTGAACTGCTGGGGACGACTAATAACAACGGTGTCTATTACACACTCGATGGCAGTGCCAATATCAGTGCCAACGCCACCACTGTGATGAATGCGTTTGGCGTGAGCGGCTTTGTGAATGTCATGAAGTCCGGCACGGGTGAAGATGCGCCGGCCGCCCGGAGTTTTCTTTCCAATCTGAAACCCAGACAGTTCATTTCTGTGACGAACAACAGTGTGCTGGCCACCGTGCTGATGGCGGCGGTGGGCGGGCCGGATCCAAACTACTTGCCTTTTGCGAACACGCCTGATTTCAATCCCTGGCGTTATGCCTGTCCCGGCACGAACAATCCCAACTCGTATGATCTGTGGGTCCAGCTTTCCATCGGCGGCAAGACCAACCTGATCTGCAACTGGAACAAGACGGTGGTGCTGAACAGCCCGTTGCCCTGAAATTTTTATGCGTCCCGGCCGGAAAATTGAAACAGCACGCCGCGAGCAATCGCTGGCCGTGGACTGGCACGACTGCTCGTGGGTGCCGGCCATCACCGTGCAGGCCCAGGTGAACGGAACGCCGCGTTCACGCGGCAGCAGGAACGATGATGACTGCCGCTGCCGCGTGAACGCGGCGTTCCGGGAGCAGTGCGCGGATGCGCCGTCCGATGGCAGCCGCCTGACAAAACCGTTGCTCCACTCGTCGCCGGTTTTGCATACTGCCTGTCACAACCTGAATATTTTAAACGCCATGAAAACCATTTCACACTCTTCACGCCGCCCGCGGGCGGGCTTCACCCTCATCGAACTGCTCGTCGTCATCGCCATCATCGCCATTCTGGCGGCGATGCTGCTGCCGGCGCTGGCGGCGGCCAAACGGGCGGCACAGAAAGCCAAGGCGAAACTGGAGGCGCAGGACATCGCCACCGCCATCGAGCACTACGATTCGGTCTATGGCCGTTTTCCGGTCTCCGCCGGCACCCAGACCGCAGCGGGCGCGGGGGACTTCACTTATGGCGGCAGTTTGATCCAGTCGCAAGCCATGCCCCCTGTTTCAGGGCTTTACACCACGAACAATTCCGAGGTGATCGCGATTCTGATGAACATCACGAATTATCCCGACGGCTCCGGTGCGACGGCCAATCTCAACTATCAAAAAAATCCGCAGAAGACCATTTTCCTGAACGCCAAAATGCCCGGGGACAACACGCTGCCGGGCGTCGGCACGGACCTGGTCTATCGCGACCCCTGGGGCAATCCGTATATCATCACGATGGATTTGAATTATGACGAGCAATGTCACGATGCTTTTTACGGTTTGAATAACGTATCCGGTTTTAATAAGACAAGCGCCAATCCTGGTCTAAATGGTTTGGTCAACCCCGATGTCAGCAAGGCTGATAATTTCCAATTTCACGGCAAGGTGATGGTCTGGTCCGCCGGGGTGGATAAAAAAATTGATCCAACATTGCCGGCGAATCAAGGTGTCAACAAGGACAACGTCACCAGTTGGTAAACGTTTTTTGAAAGTTGTGATGTTTTGAAAGACACTCGTTCATTTAAATCTGCGGGACGCCTGACGGAAGGTCGGAGCCGACGTGAGGAGGCTCCATTCAATTCCGAATTCCGAATTCCGAATTCCGAATTGGTCAGAGCCTCCTCACGTCGGCTGTTACAGATTGAAGGGGCGGCCGGGGTCCGCCCCGGTGAAACTCTCAACTCTCAACTCTCAACTCTCAACTCTTCCCGCTCCGCCTTCACGCTGATCGAGATGCTGGTCGTCATCGCGATTCTGGGTCTGATCGCGGGACTGGCCGTGCCGGCGCTTAAAAATCTGGGCAAATCAAATGCGACCGTCAGCGCCTCGCGGCAGTTGCTCGACGACATCGGGCGCGCCCGGCAGCTCGCCATCAGCCAGCGCACCACGGTTTACATGGTGTTTGTCCCGACGAATTTTTGGATGATTCCAGGAGGGGTTTCCAGCACTTGGTGGAACGGCCTCACTCCAGCCGCACGAACAGTCGTCACCAATCTTTGTGACAATCAACTGACCGGCTACATTTTTATGGGGCAGGGCACGGTGGGCGACCAGCCCGGGCGTCATAACTGGCATTACCTGGCACCCTGGCAGAACCTGCCGGCCGGCACTTTTATCGCCCAGCAAAAATTCGGCAATCCGTATGGCCCGGCCATGACGCCGGTGGCGGTTCCGCCCGACATCACCCTGCTGAACAACCCGGATTCGCCCTTCAGGATTTATGGTTTCATGACCAATGCGGTTCCGTTCCCGCTGGAAACCAATGCGTTGGTAAATCTGCCCTGCCTCGTGTTTGACAGCTTCGGCCATCTGCTGGATCAGAACGGCCAGATTGCCCAGCGCCATGAATATATTCCGCTGGCGCAAGGCAGTATCGCTCCGGCGGTGAATGCGACGACCAAGACTTTTTTCATTGATAACACCGCAGGTAGCTGGCCCTCGGTGATCGAAAATCCGCCGGGCAACAGCACCAACATCTCGGCCAACATCATCGACATTGACCCGCTGACGGGCCGCGCCGTCCTGCAATATTACAAGATGGCCCCATGAACATTTCCCCAACCATTTCGAAAGCCGAAAGTCGGGACACAAGTGTGAAAGCTTGCTGTGCTGGCGACGGTGGTGCCGTTCGGAGCGCGCCCGTCCCCGGGCGCAGCAACGTGCCGGCTGCCCGCGCGCTCGAAAAATCCACGCCTCCTTTACCGCGTTCATCGCAGCGCCCGGGACGGGCGCACTCCGCCTTCACGCTGATCGAGATCGCCATCAGCCTGGCGGTCATCGGCATCGCGCTGGTCGCCATCATCGGGGTGCTGCCGCTGGGCATGAACGTGCAGCGCGAGAACCGCGAGGGCACCGTCATCAACCAGGACGCCACCATTTTCCTCGAGGCCATCAGCAAGGGCGCGCGCGGCATGGACGATCTGACGAACTATGTCTTTGCCATCACGAATTACTGGACGCTTTACAATTCATCCGGCGGGACGGTCAACAACGGTCAGAACGGTTACACTTTTGGGGCCGCTTCGGTGTCTTCGGGGGTTTATCCATCGTCGCCCTATTCGTCGGCACGGCTCACCAATGGTGCGGCGATCGTCGCCCTGCTGAGCACCCCCGAGTTCATTGCCGATGCGTTGAATCTTCCCCTGACCAACTATCCCGCCGTTCCCGGCTGGCTTTACGTTGGCCAGCGTTACGGGAACACCTTCAGATGCTACAGCAACCACATCATCGCCTACGTCCGGTCCATCAGCGGGGCGGCGGCGGAAAAGCCGCCGCAGGACAACCAGATCATCCGCGGCGGGCAGAATGATTCGGGCGATG
This sequence comes from Verrucomicrobiia bacterium, assembly GCA_035577265.1. Lineage (GTDB taxonomy): Bacteria > Verrucomicrobiota > Verrucomicrobiia > Limisphaerales > UBA11358 > UBA11358. Next base: position 22,032 of record DATLVR010000037.1, read on the forward strand.
CGTTCGCCTACCACATTCTTTGCGTCAACGCGGCGGTGCCCGTGGATACGAATGTTTTTAATCTGCCGGATGTGCAGCAGGCTTACAGCCGGCAGATCGCCGCCAACCTGCATGAACTGCGCCTGACGTTTTTCTGGCCGATCCTGCCCAACGGCCGGCTCGGCACCGGGCGGCAGTCGTATCGCACGCTCATCGCCGGCCAGGTCCTGAATGACACGGCGGCCGGCAATGGCCTGTATTTTTACCAGCCCCAATCCTTCACCAACGCGCCGTGAAAAATTTATTTTCAATTAGGAATATTAAATCGCGCAATTTCGCCGGAGCGCGGGCTTCAGCCTTGGCCATTTCTCGCAAGTCGGGGACGGCCTGTGCTGATGAATCCCAACGGGATTCTGTCTCAAAGCCCAAGGTTGCGAGGCACGAGCTACCTTGGGTGGAGGCCGGTTCGGATTTCCCCAACCCCAACGGGGTTGCGGCGCGTGCGCGGCCAGCCCGTCCACAACCCCGTCGGGGTTGGGTCGGTTTTCTACGGCTGACCCAGGGTAGCTCGTGCCTCGCAACCCTGGGCTGGAGGCCCCAATCCCTTTGGGATTGCTGGCGGGCGCTGGCCGGGATTCAGGTAATGAAGCGGCGTGAACGCCACCTTCCACTCAACTCTCAACCCCGTAAAGGGGCGTGGCCCGCACGGGGCTTTACGCCCTCAACTCTCAACTCGCGCTCCGCCTTCACCCTCGTGGAGGTGATGGTGGTGATGACCCTGCTCACGCTGATTGTGATCGCGTTGATGGGCGTGTTCAGCGCCACCCAGTCCGCGTTCCGCGCCAGCGTCACCCAGACGGACGTGCTGGAATCCGGCCGCGCGGCAATGGAACTGATCACGAGGGATCTGCGCACGATGTCGCCCTCGGGTGGCGTGAACGGCGGCGCGGTGAATTTCTACGTGACCAACAGTCTCAATTCCGCGCCGCTGATCCAGTCGTTGACCGCCAGCGGCGCCTCGCGGACGAACGTGCAGCAGAATCTGTTCATCTTGAGCCAGGGAAACCTCAACGGCGTGCCGACGTGGTATGGCACCGGCTACACGGTGCTGTTGACGCCCACCAACACTTACACGCTCTACCGCTATGCCAATCATTATCCGGTGTCACAATCCGGCAAGGACTACGACATGTTCCATCAAGAGTTCCAGTTCTTCGTCAATTTTCCGGATTTCAAAACCAACACCTACAGCCGGCTGCTGGAAGGGGTGGTGGGTTTCCGCGTGTCGGCGTTCGATCTGAACGGCGGGCCCATTGATTACATCGTCACGAATTCCATTTATACCAATGCGCTGCCGGGCCAGCCCGGGCAGATCGGTTATGTGTTTTACAGCAACGCTGTGCCCGCCACCGTGGAGATTGAGATGTCCACGCTGGAGGACCGCGCCCTGCAACGCGCCGAGTCCCGCCCCTTCGGTCCGGTGCGCACCCAGTATCTGTCGGACCAGTCGGGCCGGGTCCACGTCTTCCGCCAGCGCGTGGCCATCCCGAACGTCGTCCCCGCCGCCTACCAGTGAACATGAAACTCAAATCCGAAAGCCGAAAGCAGAAATCAGAAATTGAACCTCTGACCTCTGATGGCCGGAGTATGGCCGGGGTGCGGATGGCACGCAGCGGTGTTAACTCTCAACTCTCAACTCTCAACTCTCAACCTGCGGAACGCGGCGTCGCGCTGGTCATCACGCTGATTCTGCTGGCGGTGACGCTGGTCATGGCGGTGGCGTTTCTGGCCATCAGCCGGCGCGAACGCGGTTCCGTGGTGACCGAGACCGGCACGGTGACCGCGCGGCTTGCCGCCGATTCCGGCCTGGCCAATGCCGAGGCGCAGATTCTCGCCACCGTGTTGCAAACGACCAATCCCTACAACTTCGGCCTCCTCGTCTCCACGAATTACATCAATGCGAAAGGGTTTATTTCTGGTTCGCCCAATCCCACCAACGTCAATTATGACTATTACTTCAATGGCACGGCTCCGTTGAATGCCGCCGACTTTGTCCAGAACGTCGCCAACCTGTGGCTTCTGCCGCGCGCACCGGTGTTCGCCTTCGACCGGACGGCCGGCTTCAATGAATTCCGCTTCTATCTGGATCTCAACCGCAATGGGCGGTTTGATACCAACGGGGTCGTGGGAAACTTTGATAGCAAAGGCAATTTTCTCGGCGATGTTACGGAAATGGGCGATCCCGAATGGATCGGCGTGCTGGAACGGCCGGACGCGCCGCACGGGCCCAACAATAAATTTCTGTCGCGCTACGCGTTCATCGCCATGCCGGTCGGAAATACACTCGACTTGAACGCCATTCATAATCAGACGTTGAATACCGGGCTTGCCAACAATAACGACGGCTATTTCCGAAATGAAAGTGTCGGCTCATGGGAATTGAATCTTGCAGCGTTCCTCGCGGATTTGAACACGAATCAATGGAATCCGCCAACGATTGTCAATCCGGTGTCGAACCCTTACCAATATAACCGCCCTGGCAGCGCCAATTCCGGGGCCGCCTTTGAAGACGCCCGCGCGTTGCTCTCGTGGCGTTACAACGGCAGTTACAATACACTCGCCGTCCCGCCGAACTTTTTTTTCAACGCCCTCGTGAATGCAGGCGTGGACGGTTACACCTTGGGCAACCTGATGACGACCACCGTCCTTCCTCTGGTCTTTGCGCCGGGGAATACTACGCCATGGGCCGGCTCGGATAACACTAATCATTTTTTTACCATAGCCTCCGATCTGTTTGATCCAACCAAGAGTTCAAGTTTTTTCACCAACCGTTTGCAGCAGGCGGGCAACGGGGTCTCCACCTACGATCGTTACACGTTCTACCGTCTGCTCGCGCAGCTCGGCACGGATTCCGCACCGGAATCCGGCAAGCTGAACGTGAATTACGTGAACGTGGATGCCGGGGGCAACATCGTGCCGGACATGGAGACAAATTGCATACCGTGGACGAATTCGATCAAGTTTTTTACCAACGCCGCCGACCGGATGCTGCGCGCCTACACCACCCGATGGTTCCAGTCCAACCCGTCCAATTATCTGGCGACCTACTACGGCATCACCAACTACAATTATTCCTATGTGGATGCTTACGGCACGCACATCAATGATCGCAACGGCCTCGGCTTGACCAACGTCCCGTTCTTCGGCATGACCAATCAGATCCCCGCCTTTGGCGTGACGGAGATTCCGGTGCTGGTGAACAGCAATTTTGTTTACCGGCCCGCCGTGCAGCGCGTGCTCCAACTGGCCGCCAACATTTACGACGCGACCACGAATCACGCCGCAAGTTTGGGCAAGGATTTTCCCTCCGTTTTCCGGCCGCTGTTTTTCAAGAAAGACAATTTTGGAAATATTTACATCAGAGGCTACACCAACTTAAGTAACGGCTCGGTTGACGGCACTGTTTCCGGGCCGGGTGACTTCCAGCTTTCACAGCCTTTCGATGCCTCGTTCATTGCTGCCAATGTGCCGATAGGAAATGTACCCGCCGTGGACAACATTTATGGCGTGCCGTGGATCATCGGCGCGAAAAAAGGCTTTCCCAGTTTCAATGAGATTTCAATGCAGGATACCTTGACGGTCACCCGCAAGCTGCAAGTCACGCGCTCGGACTTCACTGCAACGGCGAAGATTACCGCCACCAATGCCCAGTATGACATGAGCATCAACACCGCCATCGGGGTTGAATTTTGGAACCCTTACACGAACGCCTACAGCAACCCGTTGCAGGTGGTGGTGTTCAATAACGTGAGCGCGAACCTGACCAATGATATCGGCTATTTCCGGCCGTTCAACCAGCCGCTGTCACAGAATTACAGTTTCAATTACTGGCCGGGTTCAAGCTGGCGTAACGATGGCACGTTGGACACCCGGGCCTCCAGTTCATCCTTTCCCACCAATGCCTTCTATCTTCCGATCTATACCAACATCAGTTTCATGACCAATCAGGCGTATCAATGGGGTGGCGGCTTTGTGCCGGCGGCCACCGCCGGCTGGCAGCCCAATCGCACCGATGTGTTGCTGCCGCATTTTGGTTTCGAGACGACGAACCGGCTGCAAGCCTTCATCCTCGCCCAGGATTCCAAGGGCGGAGTGCGCGTCATTGATTATGTGCATTTCGCCGGGCCGAACAGCCGGCGCGATTTGAATGCTGAAATTCAAACCAGTCTGAAGAAGTTATCATACGACAACATGTGGGATACGAATCTGACTGCTCGCGGCACGCCGTGGGGAATCGCCAACCAAATGGGTGTCTCACAAACTGCGCTTCCTGTGGATTTTTCATATTGGGATGAAGCCGACCAGAATCATGTGCTTGCTGAAATCTATGGCTTCACAGTTTTTATGGGCGGAACGCCGAATGGGAAATTGCCGCCAGGTGAGCAGGCTACCTACCAAGGCTATTTCACCAATCTGACGGTGCAGGTTCCATTCGCGCCGGTGGTCCAGGCTTATGCTTATACTTCCTGGCAGGCCAATGATCCGATGGTGCATACCCTGGCGAGCGATTTGAATTTTTCGGGTTATGATCCCGATGCCAATGGCCTGCACACGGGAATTAATAAATTGCAAAAACCCAAAAACCTGCCCGTTTTGCCCGACATGGGCATGCTCAATGTCCGCTATCAGCCTTGGGGCAGGACGCCGCAGGCTTTGGCGGGTTTGGATCAAAATACATTTAATCCGGCCTACAAAGATCCGCTGGTACAACGGTCGGAAAACTGGGATTTTCCGGGCACCAAACTTCCCTCCGTCGGCTGGCTGGGCCGTATCCATCGCGGCACGCCGTGGCAGACGGTTTTTCTCAAGGCGACCAACATTCTGAATCTCGCCGGCGTCACGACCGGTCTCGGCACGTGGACCAACTGGACCGGCGACAACAGTTCCTTTGATGCCGTCAACCTTGCGCCGACGCAGGACCGGGAGTTGTTTGATATTTTCACCACGGCGCTCAATGGCAACGCGACGCGCGGGCAGCTGCCCATCAACGTGGGCGCGTCTGATACGGGCGATCCCGCCGCCGGTCTCGCGGCCTGGTCGGCGGCGTTCAGCGGCCTGGTCGTGCCGACCAATATCATCGGCACACATCCACCTGTGGTCATCACTCCGGCGGGGGTGAATCTGGCCGGTTCGATCTTGTATTCACTGGTGACCAACATTAATTATTATCGGACAACGTTCACGAACACCACCAGCCAGGGCGGGGCATTCAAGCGCGTCGGCGATATTTTGTCGGTGCCGGCGTTGTCACAAAACTCACCCTTCCTGGCCGGGCTGAATCTTACCAACAGCATCCCCGACGCGCTGATGGAATGGCTGCCGCAGCAGACGATGGGGCTGTTGCGCCTGAGCGACCAGCCGCGCTTTGTAATTTACAGCTACGGCCAGACGCTCACGCCCGCGCCGAACGGCGTCGTGAACAGCGGCAATCAGGCGGGGATGATCACGAATTACCAGGTGACGGCGGAAACGGTCACGCGCTCGGTGGTGCGTATCGAAGGCGCGCCGACCAACACGCATGCCGTGATCGAGAGCTATAACATTTTGCCACCGGACTGATGAAAACGACGATGGAAAATGGAGCAGGGAAGATGGCACCCCGACAAGGTGTCATCCCCAAGGGCGCATCCCAGTATTTGAGATGCGGCCGCATGGCTCAATCCCAAAGGGATTGTGTCCTTCAGCCCAAGGTTGCGAGGAACGAGCTACCTTGGGAACGCTCCGCCAGTCAACGCAACCCCAACGGGGTTGTGGCACGCGTGAGCATCACCCGACCGCAACCCCGTTGGGGTTGTGATTTTCTTCCGACGATGACCCAGGGTGGCTCGGTCCGAGCCGGACAGGCCAACCTCGCGACCCTGGGCTTTGATCCGGAATCCCTTTGGGATTCCGAGGCGGCGGGTTTAATCCCGCAAGAAGTTGAAATGTGCCGGACGATCCCGCGATTTTCCGGCCTCGCTTTAACGGTCGTCTGTGGAATAATTAGCTAAATAAATTTATGCGTTTGCGTCCGTCATTTTGGATTGGGTTGTGTCTGCTGCTGGTGCTGGCGGGTGCATGGTTCTTCTGGCCGTCGGGCAGCCGCCCGGCGAAACAAAGTCCCGTTGCGGCGCATGATGCGGCGGCGAAGAAAAGAGCCGCCATGACGCCGGACATTGCCACCGTCCGCTCCGCCTCGACGGCCCCGCAACTGTTCACCGCCGCCAATCCTGGCACCAACGCCGTTTCGGCCACGCCGACCAATCCGTTTCCCTACCGCCTGACCAACACGAAGAAGTCCCTCGTCGAATTGATGGGCGACCGGAAGGCGATCCTGCTGGAGAATGCGCTGATTGACACGGGCGCAAAACTGGATCTGGGCATCCCGAAAAATCTGTCGGCGGCGGGCGATCCGGGCGCCTACGTTGTGCAGTCGCGCGGGCCGGTGAACGCGGCCTTCCGCGCGCAGCTCGCGGCGGCGGGCGCGGAGATCATTTCCTACATCCCGAACAACGCCTATCTGGTCCGGGCCACGCCGAACACGGCGCGGCAACTGGCGGCGCTCACCCAGTCGGTCATTCCCTACGAACCGTATTACAAGGTGCAGTCGCCGCTGCTCGCGTATGCGGAAAAGACCCTGCCGCCCGGCGGGACGTTGAATCTGGGTCTGTTCCCGGAAAATTCGGCGGACACCATCGCGCAGATCGAGAAACTGGGTGGCACGGTGCTGGCGACCGACAGTTCGCCGTTCGGGCCGGTGGTGCGCGTGAATCCGCCGAAGAACTGGACGGCGCTGGCGGTTTTGCCCGGCGTGCAGATCGTGGAGGCCTATCGTCAGCGCATTCATGCGAATGACTTGAGCCGCGCGACGGTGGGCGTGGCGGCGGATTCGGTCACGACGACCAATTATCTGAACTTGGACGGCAAGAATGTGCTGGTGCAGGTGAACGACTCGGGCATTGACGCGACGCATCCGGATCTGGTCGGTCGCGTGTTTGGGGCGCCGCTTACGGACACCGATGGCCACGGCACGCATGTCGCGGGCATCATCGCCGGCAACGGGACGGAATCCCTGACGGTGACCAACGCGCAGGGCTCCATCAATCCGGGAACGAATTTTCAATATCGCGGCAAGGCGCCGAAGGCAAATCTATTCTCCATGCCGTTCTTCATCTCCGACCAAACCCTGCAGGAAGCGGCGGCGTTGACGAACGCGCTGATCTCCAACAACAGCTGGAATTACCTCGGGGACACTCTCTATGATCTGGCGGCGGCGAGCTACGATGCGGCGGTGCGCGATTCGCTCACGCAGATCCCGGGTTCGCAACCGGTCTTGTTCGTGTTTTCTGCGGGCAACGATGGCGGCGGCAGTGATGATGGCGGCGGCGGCCAGCCGGACTCGATCCTCTCGCCGGCCACGGCCAAAAATGTCATCACGGTCGGCGCGATGGAACAGTTGCGGAACATCACCAACATCGTGACCGACATCGACAGCAACACTGCGGCGGTCTGGCAGCCGGAAACGGATCAGAGTTCCCAGGTCGCCGGTTTTTCGGGCCGCGGCAATGTGGGCGTCGGCGTGGAAGGTCCGAACGGGCGTTACAAGCCGGACGTGACCGCCCCGGGCACGTTTGTGGTTTCGACCCGCTCACAACAATGGGATGAAGCGGCGTATTACAACCCGACGAACTTCGCATTCAACACGTTCATCAACCAGACGATCACCAACAGCGGACTCAACCAATACAGTCTCACGGTTCCCGCCAACGCGGTGGCGGTGATGATCACGCTGGTCACAAACCAGTTTTCGACGTTGCCGTTTCCGACCAACCTGCCGATTTATGTGGAGTTTCTGGATCGCCCGCCGAATCCGCCCACCATTCCTCCCGTGGATTTTGTGCGTTTGGGCAGCGTGTCCATTCCGCCGGACAGCGGCGGGGTGATCACCGACATTTCGAGCCTCCAGAACGATTTCTTTTTCTTTGCGGTGGGCAGCACCAACGCCTCCCCGGTCCACTACGACCTCATCACCACCATCGTCACGACCAACGATCAGGGGAATTTTTTCGAGGTGTTGAGCAACCTGAACAATTCGCTCGGCGGTGATCCAAGTTCGACAGTCCCTCCGCATTTTTACCGCTATGAAACCGGCACGAGCATGGCGGCGGCGGATGTGTCCGGCGTGCTGGCGTTGATGCAGGATTTTTTCATAAACACGCTGCACACGACGCCGAGCCCGGGGCTGTTGAAGGCGATGCTCATCAATGGCGCGCGGGTGACGGGCAATTATAGTTTCAGTCCGGCGAACCCCATCAATCCCGAGGGCTGGGGACAGGTCAACCTGCCGAACACCCTGCCGCTTTCGATCACGAACCTCGTCACCAATCCAACCGGCGGCACGAACACGTCGATCTACTTCCTCGACCAGAGCGTGGGCAACGCGCTGGCCACGGGCGACAGCCAGACGTTTCTGGTGTCCCTCGACACCAACTCCATTTCCGCGCAACTGCCGCTGCGAGTGACACTGGCATGGACGGATCCGGCGGGCAACCCCGCCGCCGCCATCAAGCTGGTCAATAATCTCGACCTCGTCGTGACCAACCTGAACACGGGCGACGTGTTTTTTGGCAACGACATTCCGGCGACCGCCCACTTCAACGCCCCGTGGGACACCAACGGCGCGCCGAACCTGGATGTCGTCAACAACATTGAAAACGTGTTCCTGGCGCCGCCAATCAATGGTCGCTATTCCGTGACGGTGATCGGCCGCGAGGTGAACGTAAATGCCGTGACCGCGCAGACCAACAACCCGGCGGGCGTCTATGGCCCCAATGTGGTGCAGGATTACTCGCTGGTGATCTCCTGCGGCGGCCTCACGGATGCGGGCGAGGGGCCCATCAGCGTGACCGCGAACCCGGTCGTTTCCAATCCCACGGGCAGCCAGCTGACCACCTTTGTCACGGTCACCAACGCGCCGTTGCTCAACCAGACGGTCGGGGCGAACACGCCGTTGATGGGCACCAACACGATCGCCGTCGGCACCAACATATTTTGGGGGACCAACGGCAACATCACGCTGGGCATGACGAATCAATGGCATTTCTTCGTGGTGACCAACGTGCTGGGCTTCAAGTTTGCGGCGTTCGTCACCTTCCTGCCGGACACGCTCTCGGTTCCGCGCACGGGCGTTTATGCGAATTCGCCGGACAATGTGACCCAGCCGGAGGCGGACATCGACCTGTATGTGGCCGACCCGCACAACCCGAATATTCCCAATGCGTCCACGCTGACCAATCTCGATCCGACCGTGATCTCCGCCGCGGATAAATCCCTGACGCGCGGCGGGGTGGAATCCATCACCTATTCAAACTCGGCCTTGGGGGATGTCTATTACATCGGCGTGAAGTCGGAGGCGCAGGAGGGGTCGGAGTTTGCCTTCATCCCGATCTTCAGCGCGACGCCGTTCGGCTCGTCGGATGCCAATGGCAACCAGACGCTGTTCGGCGTGCCGGTGCCGGTCAACATTCCCGACGCCACCCCGACGCATCCGGGCAAGGCCTACGTGTTTGCCATCTCGGCGCAGCCGATTGAAGTGGGTCGCGTCGTGGTGACCAACACCATTACCCACGAGAATTTTGGCGACCTCATCGGCACGCTCAGTCACAACGGCACCTCGGTGGTGTTGAACAACCACGCTTCGGGCGCGATTCCGCCGCCCCCGGGACCCTACACGAAGATTTATGACGACAGCGGGCGGGGCGACATCCCGGGTTCGCAGCACTCGGACGGGCCGGGCAGCCTGCAAAATTTCCAAGCCCAGGAGGGAGTTGGCCCGTGGATTTTGACGGAGGTGGATACGGCGACCAATCACGTCGGCGCGGTGACGGGACTGACGCTGTTCATCGAGAAACATCGCGATCTGAAAGATGGCTTTGATGTGTTTATTCCTCCCGGCTCGTGGTTTTACACCTTCCTGGATGTGCCGCCGGGCTTCACCAACCTGAGCATTTTTGCGACGAACCTCCCGCCGACGGTCACGCCGCCGTTGCAACTCTATCTGAATTTCAACGTCCAGCCGGATTTCTCCAACTTCCTGGATTTTGTCCTGTTGACGAATGCCGGGCCGCTGGGTCCGGGAAATTCCATCTCCTACGGCCCGCCGTTGCGCAGCGGCACTTACTATGTCGGTCTGTTCAATCCCAGCACGGTGACGACGGCGCACGCTTTTCTGCTGGCCAGATTAAGCGGGCAGGCCTCGCCCATCCCGCCGGCGTCGGAAACGACCAACGGCCCGGCGGTGCTGGATGACGCGGTGAGCGACACGACTGTGTTCGTCAGCAGCACGCAACTGGTCTCAACGGTGAGCGTCGGCGTGGTCGTGAATCATCCGCGCATTTCGGATCTGACCTTCACGCTGCTCAGCCCGACGGGCCAGCGCGTGCTGCTCATGGAGAATCGCGGCGGCACGAGCACCAACGGCGCCGGCGACATGTTCCTGACCACGAATAATTTTGCGCCCGTGACGGCGACGGGCGGCGGGTTGCCGCAGACCAATTACCTCTTTGTCGGCCAGACCTCCGGCTCGCTGACCATCAACTGGGACTTTTTCCAAGTTCCCGATGAGATGACCGTGTATTACGGAACGAACGGGCCATTCAACCCGGTCAACGCCATCTTTGATACCGGCCTGGTCTCAGGCCAGGGAACCACCAACATCATCTTCGGGCCGGGAACGTTCACGGATGTGACCATCATCATGAACCAGGTCACCAACCCGGCGGGCGCGGGGGGCACAGCCTGGAGTTACACGGTGGGCGGGACGCAGACGAATTACAATTATCTCATGTTCACGGAGGACACCAATCTCACGACGGTTCCCATCAAGTATGCGATCCCGCCGTTCACGTTTACGGCCGTCGGCACGAACTATGTCTTGTCGGATTTTGAACTGGCGACCAACGGGGATTACCTGGCGCCGACGAACATTTTCGACGCCCACGGCGGCTGGACCCTGACCAACATCACCTCGATGCTGGTCGGCACCAACCTCGTGTTTGTGACCAACAATGTGAACATGGTGAGCGTGGTCACCGATCCCGCCAATGCGTTTGGCGGCAGTAATTTTCTGGCGCTGGCCAGCGGCTCGATGTTCCGCCAGATCCCGATGACGCCGGGCCGGCAGTTCAGCCTGAGCTTCCTGTATCGCGGGCCGGGCATCTCGGGCTGGTGGCGCGGCGAGGGTAACGCCACCGACAGTTCGGATCCTGAGAACCTCGGCAACAACGGCGAGTTGATCGGACGGTTCAGCTTCCCGGCGGGCGAGGTCGGCCAGGCCTTTTCGATGGAGTTTGCCGGCGACCAGTTCCAGTTTGCGGGCACGAACAACTATGTGCAGATCCGGCAGGTGCCGTTCCCGATCTCGGTGGCCGGCACGACGGAAAGCAATCTGCCCACCACGGTGTTGTCATCCGACCTGGATGTCGGCACCGGCCCCGGGTTCAGTGTGGAAGGCTGGATCAATCCGACCAATGTTTCCTTCCAGCAACCCCTGGTGGAATGGCTGGCCCGCACCCCGACCAACCTGATCGGCACCAACGTGGTGATCCTGGCGGGACCGTTTCTGAACCGGGCCACCAGCCACTATTACTATCTGCTCGGCAGCACCAACTGGACGACGTCGGAATTCTGGGCGACGGAACTGGGCGGGCATCTGGTGACGATCGACACGGCGAACGAACAGAACTGGGTCTATGACACGTTCGCCAACTACGGCGGCATCAACCGGAATTTGTGGATCGGGCTCACCAATAATGCGCCGGCCAATCCGACCAATTATGTCTGGTCCAGCGGCCTGACCAACACCGGCTACTTCAACTGGCAGACCAACCAGCCGAATCTCTGCACCGGCACCGAGCATTACACCGCCATGCTGGGCCTGACGAATGCGCTGCCCGGTCTGTGGTTTGAGGCGGACAACAACGGCCGGAGTTGCACGATTCCGCCGACCAATAAACTGTTTGGCGTGGTTGAGGTGCCGGAACTGCTGCCCAACGGCGTGCAGTTCTGGATTTCGGTCACCAACGCGCCGGGCACCACCAATTTTGTCACCGGCACCAACGGCTGCCTGTTCGCAAACCTGGTGGACACCACCAACGGTTCACACTTCATCTTCTCCGCGCCGGGTCTGGTGCAGACCAACATTTATCAGCACGTGGCACTGACCTACAACACCAACTCGGGCATCGCGTCGCTGTATTACAACGGAACGAATGTGGCCTCGACCAATCTGGGTTATTTCCTGCCCAAGACCACCGGGGATGTTCTGCTCGGCAGGGACATGAGCCTCGCCACGAATAATTATTTCGGCGGCAAGATGGACGAGATGAGCATCTACGGCCGCTCGCTGTCGGGCGCGGAAATTCTGGCCATCTACAACGTGTCCTTCCTCACCACCAACCGCACCCTCGGCAAGTTCGATCAGTCCGTCACGCCGGCGCTGGGCCTGGCCGAGGCGCAGGTGTCCTTTGGGGCGTTCACCAATGTGTTGCTGGGCCTGAACACCGGGTGGCAGTCGCAGAATTACAGCTTCACCGTCACCTCCAACTCGCTGCCGTTGCAGCTCAGCGGGATGGAACCGGGCATGCTGCTGGATTCCTTCAACGTCTCCGAGCAGCCGCTGGGCAACCTGGATTATCTGCCGGAAGAGCCGCTGAGTGTGTTGAAGGGCCAGAACGCCCAGGGCACCTGGACGCTGCAGATTCTGGACAACCGTACGGGTGCCTACATCACCAATGTCAACCAGCTGGTCAGCTGGCAGCTGCAACTGGTGTTGCAGGACAGCACCCTGCCGTCCGTCCCGGTGGACGCGGAAACGGACACGACCATTTCGGTGCCGCCGGGCGAAATTGTGGATCTCACCGTGGCCGTGCCGACCTGGGCGCGGGTCGCCACCAATGTTCTGGTCTCCTCCACCCTGCCGGTGGATCTGCTGTTCAACCAGACCAATGCGCCGACGGGCAACGTGCCGCCGGACTTCCTCTTGCTGGCCGGTTCGACTGCGGGTATTGGCAATCCGGTGCTGACCACGACGCCGCCGAGCGTCCCGCCCTTGCTGCCGGGCCAGACGTATCATCTGGGCGTGAGAAATCCCGGCACCCATTCCGCCACGGTGGTCATCCGCGTGGATTTTGACATTCCCGAGTTGACCAATGGCGTGCCGAAGCCGGACGTGCTGACGACGAGTGCCTTGGACACTGAACATTATTACGTCTTCAACGTGACCTCGAACGCTTACGAAGCCACCTTCCAACTGCTGAATTTGGACGGCAACGCGGACCTGGTCGTCCGCAAGGGCACGCCGCTGCCGACGCTCATCAGTTCCGACTACGGCAGCTTCAACACGACCAACGCCGATGAAAATATTTATGTGCTGACGAATTCCGTCCCGGTGCCGTTGTCGGCGGGCAAATGGTATCTCGGCGTCTTCAAACGCGACACCGGCCCGGTCCACTACACCGTGCTGGCGAAGGAACTGGATGTCGCGCAGCCGCCGACGATCATTCCGCTGACCAACGGTGTGCCGTTCAATTTCACCGCCGGCCCGGGCGCGGCGTTGACGAACTTCTTCAGCTTCACCGTCACCAACTCGCCGCCGTCCATCCAGTTCCAGCTGTATAACCTGACTGGCAACGGTGATCTGACGGTGCAGACCAATGCGCCGCCGCTGGCGCCGCCGTTTTTCCAGAGCAGCCAGCAGCCGGGGGTCACGCCGGAGTTCATTTTCATCGCCACCAACAGCGCACAGACCAACCTGGGCAATACCACGGTGACGAATCTCGGCCCGCCGGTCGTCTGGTATCTGGGCGTGCCCAACCATGAAAGCACCTTGATCAATTACACCATCCTGGCCTTGATCAATACGAACCTGGTGTTCCCGGCGTTCCCGGGCGCGGAAGGTGCCGGGGCCGGCACCTTGGGCGGCGGCAGTCTGCCCAGCCGCAATGGGGGAGTGACCAACACGGTTTATCACGTCACGCAGTTGGGTGATTCAGGAGCGGGCAGTTTGCGTGACGCCGTGAGTTCGACCAATCGCACGATCGTGTTCGACGTGTCGGGCACCATCAATCTGGCTTCGCCGCTGGTCATCACCAATTCATATCTGACCATCGCGGGCCAGACCGCGCCGGGCGGCGGCATCACCGTCGCCGGCGGGGAAACATCCGTGACGAACGCTCACGATGTGATCATCCGCTACATGCGGTTCCGTCCGGGTGGCACTGCCGCCAGTTCGACAACAGTCTGGTCAAATGGCTTTGAAGGTGGCACCAATATTTCTATAGTTCAGTTTGCAGGAAGCTATTTTGCGGGAGGCTGGCAAGTAAATTCCGGCTCCGTTGATTGGCTTAGTAACACTGTTTTTGGCACACCGTATCAAGGGAAATATTTCATAGATGCGGATGGCAATGGTCCGGGGGGAATTTCAACCAACGTAACCACCGTTGTCGGTGCTACCTACACCCTTGGTTTTGCGTATACCAAAAACCCCAATTCCGGCAGCGTCCCGAGAGTCCAGGTATTGTTCAGTGGAAATCCGTTGGGCACTATATCGGCGAACATCGCCAATTCTTTTGCCAACCTCCAATGGCAAACAACGTCGTTCGTATTCACGGCAACATCTCCTTCTACGACGCTAACTTTTAATTCTTTGGATGTTGGGAATCCAAGTGGAACCTTCTTGGATGCGATAAGCCTGACCACCAATGCGTTAGCCAGTGCTAATTCAGGCAATGCCTTGCGGTTTGTCAACACCTCGAACGTGATTGCCGACCACGTCTCCGCCGAGTGGAGTCCGCTGCAAGATACGGCCGCGCTGGATTCGAAAAATCTCACCGTGCAATGGTCCATGATCTCCGACAGTCTTTATTCCCCCACCACATCGAACGGCGGATCGTTGCTGCGGTTCGGCGATGGTGCCTTGACATTCCATCACAATCTCTACGCCAATAATTTCGCCGGCAGTCCGCACCTGAACGACAACCTCCAACTGGATTTCGTGAACAATGTCATCTACGGCTGGGGCACCAACGCCGGTTTTTCGTTCGGCACGAACAATGGCGTCGGGTTCACCAACCGGATGAACTACGTCTGCAATTATCTCATCGCGAACGCCAATTCCTTTGCGCCGGACATCGCGTTCCGGGGCGGCTCGACCAACACCTGGATTTTCCAGACCAACAACTTCATCGACAGCAACCGGAACTTTATCCTGGACGGTGCCCCCACCGCCTGGGCCATGTTCACCAACCAGTTCACCCAGATTGGACAGCCGTTCCCGCTGCCGCCGGTGGCCACCGACGAGGCCTTCCGGGCGTATGAACGCGTGCTGGATTTTGCCGGATTGTCGCTGATGGCGCGGGATGCCGTGGATACGAACATCGTCACCGGCGTCCGCAATCAGACGGGCACGATCATCACGGCTTCGGGTGCGCTGCCCGTGATCGTCTCCACGCTGCCACCGCTGGACACGGATCAGGACGGCATTCCGGATTATTGGGAAATCACCTTCGGCCAGTTCCCGACCAACGTCAGTAATTTCCTGCCGTCGCCAAGGGCCGTCGGTTATACCGATCTGGAAGAATACATCAACTGGTTGGGCGCACCGCATGCACTCACGATTACCAACACGTCTGTCGGCGTGGATCTTTACCAGCTGTGCGGCAACTCCGGCAGCTTGTCCTTCTTCCTGACCAACGCGGTCAACGGAACCGTTTACCTCACCAATGTTCTGGGCTCACTGACCAACACCAGCACGTTCAGTAATCGCTATGCCATCTTTACACCACCGGCAGATTACAGTGGCTTCGCATCGTTTGACTTTTTTGTCACGAATAATGCCACCGTCGCCTACTTCGGCCCGGTGACCGTGAGCGTGGTCGTCAGCTCGGTGCCGATCATTTATGGCACGCCCAACACAAATGCGCCGGTGTTCTCCGTCAACTCACCGACCAATCAGACCATTGCTGAATTGACGACGTTGACCGTGACGAACACCGCCACGGATGCCGACACCAATCAGACGCTGAACTATGTGGTATCAATGATCGTTGATACCAACGCGATGACGTTGAATGGCTGGCCATTGAATTTTGCGACCACGACGCCGTCACCGCTCATCAGCACCAACGGCATCATCACCTGGACGCCCAGCGAGGCTCAAGGGCCGGGCGTTTACATCATCACCACCGTTGTCACCGACAGCGGCATTCCGCCGCTGAGCGCGACCAACAGTTTCAGTGTGACGGTGAATGAAATTAACAACGCGCCCGTATTGCCTGCCCAGACCAATTACAATATCAGCGCGCTGACCACGCTGGTCGTGACCAACACGGCAACGGATGTGGATATTCCCACCAACCCGCTGACTTATACGCTGACGGTTTCGCCGAACGTCACCAATGCGGTGATCTCCACCAACGGCGTCATCACGTGGACGCCCAACCCGGCGCAGCTCGGACTCTTCACGTTCACGACGATTGTGACGGATACCAACGCCAATGCACTGGTCAATCAAAGTCTGAGTGCGACGAATGTCTTCACCGTATTTGTGTCCGCCGTTTCTGCGCCGTTTGCGTTTACGGAACCGGCGCAAGCTGTCACGGGCGGCAACGCGCAACTGAACGGCATGGCCACGCCGAATGGCCTGTCCGCCACGGCTTGGTTCCAATGGGGCACCACGACAAACTACGGAAATCTCACTCCGGCGGTCAACGTGGGTGCTGGCTACAACGTGGTTTACGTCACCAACCAGATCACCGGGTTGTTGACAAATGTGCCTTATCACTTCCGGTTGGTGGTGAGTAATCTGGTTGGGGCGGTCTATGGCTTTGACCAGATTCTGGACGAGGCCAACGTGGTGGTCTGGGGTGCGAACTATGTCGGGCAGTCCACGGTGCCTGCGGGCTTAAGCAACGTGACGGCCATCGCCGGGGCTTACTCTCACAGCCTCGCGTTGAATAACAACGGCCTGGCCGTGGCGTGGGGTGACAATACGGTCGGCCAGGTGAACGTGCCGGCCGGCTTGAGCAATGTAGTGGCGGTGGCCGGCGGAGATTATTACAGCATGGCGTTGAAAAACAACGGAATCGTGACGGCGTGGGGCGCGAATGTTTTTCCTGGCCAGACCAATGTGCCGGCCGGCTTGAACAATGTGGTCACGATTTCTGGCGGCACCATTTCCAGTCTGGCGTTGGGGAATAACGGGTCGGTGGTGGCTTGGGGCGCCAACTTCTCCGGTTTGACGAATGTGCCGGCTGGCTTGAGCAATGCGGTGGCCATCGCGGGCGGCGGTCTGCACAGCCTGGCGATCAAGAACGACGGGACGGTCGTGGCTTGGGGTGATGATGGCAGCGGCCAGACGGATGTGCCGGCGGGCTTGAGCAATGTGGTGGCCATCGCGGGCGGGAATTTGCACAGCCTGGCCCTGAAGAGCGACGGCACGGTGGTGGCTTGGGGCGACAACAATGAAGGCCAGACGAACGTGCCCGCCGGCTTGAACAATGTGGTGGCGATCGCGGCGGGTGGTTTTCATAGTCTGGCATTGAGAGGTGACGGCAGTGTCGTGGCTTGGGGTGACAACAGTGTGGGTCAAACGACCGTGCCCGGAGGCTTGGGTCAGGTGGTCGCCATCGCCGGCGGTTATTTGCACAGTATGGCGTTGACGCCCCAGATTTTCAACCCGACCAATCCTATCGTGGTGGTTCTTACCAACGGGATGCCGATAACCAACACGGCTTTTGCCGGCGGCACCGATTATTATCAGGTCAACGTGCCGGCGAATGCGGACTTCGCGACCAACACCCTATTCGCGCTGAACCCGGATCAGAAGTTGAACCTCTGGTTTTCCACCAATCCACCGCCTGCCCTCACCACGCTGCTGCTGGCTGGCGTAACGAATGGCATTTCGATTTCGAATAATATTTCGATTTTGAGCACCAATGGCGCGCCGACGACCATCATTCCCGGCCGGACCTATTACCTTGGTGTCCAGAACACGAACAACTTCACGGTGACCTATGGGATTGAAGTGGATTTCCATCTGATCGCTTCCACCACCACGCCGCCGCAGACCAACACCATTCCCATCACCGGCATCATTTACACGAACGGCGGCTTCCTGCTCACCTGGTTTGCCCCGAGCAATGATCTGTTCCAGGTGCAATTCTCGGACTCGCTCACGCCCATGAACTGGATCACGTTCACCAACATCATCAGTTATAACGCCAATGCGTTCACCAGCCCGACGAATACGCAGTTTAACTTCTTCGACGATGGCTCGCAGTATCCGTTTACCGGGCTGCGTTTCTATCAATTGATCTTGTTGGGAAGTGCGGTGCTTAGCAATACGCCGCCGGTGCTGCCGCCGCAGGCGACGCAGACAATCAATCCCTTGAACCCGCTCATCGTGACCAACACGGCCACCGACGCGCAGTCGCCGCCCCAGACGCTGACCTACACGCTGACCAGCAGCGTGATTGGCGCGAATGTTCCGACCATCGACACCAATACCGGCGTCATCACCTGGACCCCAACCGTCGCGCAAGCCGGCACCAGCAATACGTTCACGACCGTGGTGACCGACAACGGCACACCGAACTTGAGCGCCGCCAATTCCTTCTCTGTGATCGTGAATCCGGTGCCGGACATCAGCCACGTCCTCTACACCAATGGCAATTTCTTGCTGACTTGGCTGGCGCCGACCAACGACATCTTTGCCGTGCAGGTGGCCACCAATCTCGCGTCGCCGGTCTGGCAGACGATCGAGACCAACATCACCTACGCCGGGCCGGTGACGCCGACCAACGGCTGGTTCAGTTGTCTGGACACCGGAACGCCGGTTCCGTTTGGCCCGGTGCGGTTCTACCGGTTGATCCTGACCGGCCTGACAGTGTCGGTCGGGCCGCCGGCGACCAATACTGCGCCGGTGCCGCCGCCGCAGGCGACCCGGACAATCAATCCCTTGAACCCGCTCACCGTGACGAACACGGCGACCGATGCGCAGTCGCCACCGCAGACGCTGACCTATACGTTGACCAGCACCATGGCCGGCACGAATGTTCCGACCATCAATACCAATACCGGCGTGATCACCTGGACGCCGACGGTCGCGCAATCCGGCACCAGCAACCGCCTCACGACCATTGTGACGGACAATGGCACGCCGAACTTGAGCGCGACCAATGCCTTCTCCGTGATCGTGAATCCGGTGCCTGACATCAGCAACGTCACCTATACCGCCGGCAACTTCGTGCTGACGTGGTGGGCCCCGACCAATGACATTTTCCGGGTGCAATGTTCGGACAGCCTGTCTCCGTTGATCTGGCAGAATTTCAGCAACCTGGTCACTTGCACCGGACCGATGACGGCGACGAACGGCTGGTTCACCTTCGTTGACAATGGTGTGGAGCATCCATTTACCGGTTTGCGCTTTTATCAGATCGTATTGGTCGGAGTGACTTCGTCGGTGACGCCACCCGCTACGAACGCGGTTCAGATCAGCAGCATCATTTCCACGAACGGCAATTTCCTGCTGACCTGGTTCGCGCCCACCACCAACCAGTTCAAAGTCCAATGGACGACCAACTTCCTCCCGCCCGTCACTTGGACGCTGTTCCCGGGAACCAACACCTCGGCCACCGGCACGTTCACCTTCCTGGACACGAACGCGCCCATGCTCATGAAATTCTACGAACTGATCCTGCTGCCGTAGCCATTTTAAAAAGATTTGGGGTATCGAAACCATGAATTTGGGAACTGATTCTCCGGTCTTGTCAAGGCGCCAGCAGGAAATCCTGCAGTCCGCGTGCGATGGTGTTTCTGATAAAATGATTGCCGCCACCCTCGGGGTTTCGCCCCGCACGTTGGAAAGTCATTGGCGCGCCATCCATCACAAACTCGGAACCGCCAACCGCTGCCAGGCGGGTTTTCTCTTTGCCGCCCTGCGGGAAAACCCGCAGGGGAAAATCCTCGCGTAATTTCACGCTCTGGCGCGGGGCTGGTGGAAGGCAGATGCTGTTGGCAAATCAGAAAATCATACTGAAGGAACTTCTATGAAAACCATCAAATCTGTGTTGTTCACCTTGACTGTTTTGTTCAACCACATGCAGGATCGCGCTGGGTGGATCAAGGTAAAATCGGCTGGAAGTAGAAGTTGGAAATGTGTCGCTGTTTCGTTGTGGCTTGGATTTGTCTGTAGTCTTCCAGCCGTTGGCATTAAGGAAATTTATAGCTTTGAAAGTGCACCTTCGCCTTCCGGAACGCTGGTGCAGGGCAGCGACGGCGCGTTCTACGGAACCTCCGTGAGCGGCGGACGCGGTTTTGTATTTCGCGCCACCACGAATGGAGAATTGACCACGCTCGGTTCGTTTGCGGTTACCAATGGATGGAGTCCTGCGGATGCCGGACTGGTGCAAGGTGATGACGGTGCATTCTATGGAACGACTGCCTATGGCGGCAGTGGCAACTATGGTACTGTATTTCGTGTCACGGCCAATGGCATAACGTTGCTGGATTCATTCGACAATACGAACGGCGCGCGGCCTCGGGCGGGCTTGGTGCGCGGCAGCGACGGGGCTTTCTACGGAACGGCCAACGAAGGCGGCACTAACAACAGCGGAACCGTTTTCCGGGTTGCGACCAATGGAGCCATTGCCTTGCTCGCAACTTTTGATTACGACAATGGTATTTGGCCGATGGGCGCATTGGTGGCCGGCATGGATGGTGCATTTTATGGAACGGCGCGCGGTGGCTCGAATAGTTTTGGCGAGGTGTTTCGGGTTACGACCAACGGGCTGTTGACGATTGTGGCGGCGTTTGACGGCACCAACGGGGCGGATCCATTTGGCGGTGTGGTCTTGGGCAGCGACGGGGCTTTCTATGGCACCACCAGCGGCGGCGGCATCAGTAGCAACGGAACCGCCTTTCGCCTTACCACCGACGGCGTGCTCACGACGTTGGTTTCTTTTGATAGTGCGAGCGGTTCACCGGGGTTGGCCGGTCTGGTCGAGGGCGGCGACGGTGCATTTTACGGCGTCACTTACAATGGCGGCAACGGCGGCCTCGGAGCGGTCTGCCGGATTACGACCAATGGTGCCTTGTCCATTCTTGCATCTTTCGATCAGGCGAACGGCGGCAGTCCGCGCGATGGTTTGATGCGGGGCAACGACGGCGCGTTTTATGGACTCACGTCCACCGGTGGATTGGGAGGCTCGGGAACGCTGTATCGCGTCACGACGAACGGTGAACTCTCGACGGTGGTGGCTTTCTCCGTTCCCGGAGGACGGAATCCAAGGTCGGGTTTGATCTGTGGCGACGACGGTGCGTTTTATGGAACCACGGTGGGCGGCAGCAACGGTTATGGGAGCGTATTCCGTTTGACCACGAACGGAGCGTTAACCACGCTGGCCTCGTTCCAAAAAACCAACGGATCAACTCCTCAAGGTGAGTTGGTTCAAGGAACTGACGGCGCATTTTATGGCACCACGTTTTTCGGCGGAGCGAGTGACGATGGAACCGTCTTCCGGGTGACCACCGACGGAAATCTGACATCCTTGATTTCATTTGGTGGCATTAAAAAAGGGGTGAGGCCGTGGGCGGGCGTGATTGAAGGGACTGATGGGGCATTCTACGGCACAACTTCAGCATCAGTGGCCGACGGAGGCTATGGGACCATCTTCCGGGTGACGACGAATGGAGTATGGACAAATCTGGTCGTTTTCGCTGGCACCAACGGTTCGTCTCCTCGGTCGGGTCTGGTATTGGGCCATGACGGTGCATTCTACGGGACGACCTCGCAGGGAGGCACCAACAATTTCGGAACCGTGTTTCGCGTGACTACCAACGGCGTGCTGACGACGCTGGTTTATTTTGCGGGCACCAACGGATTTTCCTCCAGGGCAGGATTGGTCCTGGGCGATGACGGTTCTTTTTATGGCACTACCGATCACGGTGGTGGATTTGCTGGTTTGAATGGAACCGTGTTTCGCGTGACCACCAACGGAGTGTTTACCACCTTGGCTTTCTTCGGCAGCACCAACGGAGCCGAGCCGAATACACGCCTCTTGAAAGCGAACGACGGAATGTTTTACGGCGTCACTTATTCGGGCGGAAACGGTGCCGGGATGATTTACCGGGTTTCCACCAATGGCAATCTGACCGGGCTGGTTTCGCTGGGCGCTCAATTTTATGTGGATGGTGCGCCCGGATTTGTCGGCGCAAGGCTGATCCAAACGACCGACGGAACTATTTATGGAGTCAACGAGTTTGGGGGCGGTGCTGGTGGTGGCTCGGTTTTCCGTTTGGATCTGACTTTGCAAATGCTGCCGCTCACACGCGTTGGCAACGGCTGGAAAGTGCAATTGAGCGGTTTTCCCTACACCACCTACCATCTGCAACGTGCGACGAATTTGTTCGTGCCATGGAATGACCTGATCATTTTCACCGCAGGATCGGACGGCTTCGTTCGATTCACTGACATCAATCCACCGCAGAACGGCGCATTTTATAGGGGTGTTGCCTTCTGAAAGATCCCGTTCCATTTTTTCTTCATACGATCCCGAATTAATTCTCGCGGAAAAATCTCGGATTAGCATTAGCCCAGAATAGCGCCTCACGCAACTCCGGCTTTGCTTTCCGCGCCGTTTGGCGTAGTTTCCATCTTTCCGTAGCAGGGGAAATTCGCAGTTATGAGCAAAGAATTCATCAAGATCGGCGGCGCGCGGGAGCATAATCTCAAGAACCTCACGCTCTCGATCCCGCGCGACAAGCTGGTCGTCGTCACCGGCTTGAGCGGCAGCGGCAAATCGTCGCTTGCCTTCGACACCATCTACGCCGAGGGCCAGCGCAAATACGTCGAGAGCCTTTCCGCCTACGCGCGCCAGTTCCTCGACCAGTTGCAGAAGCCGGACGTGGATTTCATCGAGGGCTTGTCACCCGCCATCGCGATTGAGCAAAGAAGCTCCGGCAGCAGTCCGCGTTCGATCATCGCCACCACCACCGAGATTTTCGATTACCTGCGCCTGCTTTACGCGCACATCGGCCAGGCGCATTGCCCCGAAACCGGCGTGCCGATTTCCACCCAAAGCACCAGCGACATCGTGGACAAAATCCTCGCGCTGCCGCCGAAGACCAAGGTCATGCTGCTCGCGCCGGTTGTGCGCCGGCAGAAGGGCGAGTTCCGCGACGTGTTTGAGCGTCTGGCCCGCGAGGGTTTTGTGCGCGTGCGCGTGGATGGCGAGATGCTCGAACTCGGTGACGAGAACAAGCGCATCAAGCTCGATAAAAAGAAATTTCATAACATCGAAGCCGTGGTGGACCGGCTCGTGATCGACGAGAAGATCCGCGTCCGCCTCGGCGATTCCGTCCAGACCGCGCTGCGCCTCGGCGAAGGCGTGATGTTCACGCTGCATCAGTTGGCCGAAGTAGCCGCGGACGTTAGTCCGCGCAAAAACAATAATGCGCCGACTAACGTCGGCGGCTACGAAGGCTGGATCGAGACCCTGCACTCGAACAAGATGTGTTCGCCCGCAACCGGCAAAAGCTACGATCCGCCGACCCCGAAGCATTTTTCCTTCAACGCGCCCGCCGGGGCGTGTCCGGTCTGCCACGGCCTCGGTCAGAAGATGCTTTTTGACGAGGCGCTCGTCGTGCCGGATCCCGAGCTGCCGCTCGACGGCGCCATCCAGCCGTGGCGGCGCGCGGGCAAGCGGCTGATCATTTATTACAAGGCCATGCTGCGTTCCATCGCGGCACACTTCAATGTCAGCACCGAGACGCCCTACAAAGATTTGCCGGAGGATTTTAAAAAGGTTCTGCTCCACGGTTCCGGCGAGGATGATATTGAATTCAAATTCTGGCGCGCCGGCAAAGTCAGCAGCATCACGCGTCCGTTCGAGGGCGTGCTGCCGAACCTCGAACGCCTTGCCAACGACAGCGAAAGCGAATTCATCCGCAACCGGCTCAAGGCTTACATGAGCCCGGAATTTTGCGACGCGTGTGCTGGCAAACGGCTGAAGCCGGAAATTCTCGCGGTGACACTGGGTGCGACGCACACCCTCTCCCCCAGCGGGGGAGAGGGACGGGGTGAGGGGGCGTCCCGTCAAATCGAGGGATGGGGTGAGGGGAAACGTGGCTCAAAGAAATCAAAGCGCATCCAGATTCCCGGCCTGTCCATCATGGATGTTTGTTCATTGTCCGTGGAAAAGGCCGATGAATTTTTTGCCGCGCTCAAGCTGACGGAGTTTGAACTGAAGATTGCCGCCGAGGTCATCAAGGAAATCCGTGCGCGGCTCGGCTTCCTGCGGAACGTCGGCCTCGGTTATCTCACGCTCGATCGTGAGAGCGGCACTTTGTCTGGTGGCGAAGCGCAGCGCATCCGGCTGGCCACGCAGATCGGCGCGGCGCTCGTCGGCGTGCTGTATGTCCTGGACGAACCGAGCATCGGCCTGCATCAGCGCGATAACGACCGCCTGCTGGCGACGCTGAAAGGCCTGCGCGATCTGGGCAACACCGTGCTGGTCGTGGAGCACGACGCGGACACGATTCGCGCGGCGGATTACATCTTGGATCTCGGGCCGGGCGCAGGCGTCCATGGTGGTGAGTTGGTGGCGGCGGGCACGTTGCCGGATATTTTGGCGAGCAAGAAATCGCTGACGGGACAATACCTCACCGGCGAGCTGAATATTCCCGTTCCGAAAAAACGGAATGTTCCCTCTGAGGAAAGAGGCTGGCTGGAGATTCTTGGCGCGACGGAAAATAATCTGCAGAACATCGATGTGCGGATTCCGCTCGGCACGTTCACGTGTGTCACCGGCGTGAGCGGTTCAGGCAAAAGCACATTCGTGAGCGATATTCTGCAGCGCGCGCTGTTCCGCAAATTTTATGGTTCGAAAGACCGACCCGGCGAGCATCGTGCGCTAAAGGGTTTCGAAGATCTCGACAAGGTCATCGTGATTGACCAGTCACCCATTGGCCGGACGCCGCGCAGCAACCCGGCGACCTACACCGGCATGTTCAATCAGATCCGCGATCTGTTCGCCAAAATTCCGGCGGCGAAGGTGCGCGGCTATGAACCGGGCCGGTTCAGTTTCAACGTGAAGGGCGGTCGCTGTGAAAAGTGCGAAGGCGACGGCGTGCTGAAGATCGAGATGAATTTTCTCCCGGCGGTTTATGTGACCTGCGAGGCCTGCAACGGCAAGCGCTACAATCGCGAGACGCTGGAGATTTCCTACAAAGGCAAAAACATCGCGGACGTGCTGGACATGACGGTGGACGAGGCGGTGGATTTTTTCCGTGCCGTGCCGAAGATCTACGATCCGCTGGCCACTCTCGGCGAGGTCGGCCTGGGTTACATCCGGCTGGGCCAGCAGGCGACGACGTTGAGCGGCGGCGAGGCGCAGCGGGTGAAGCTGGCCACGGAACTGAGCCGCAAGGCGACTGGCCGGACGCTCTACATTCTGGACGAGCCGACGACCGGCCTGCATTTTCATGACGTGGCGAAATTGCTGGAAGTGCTGTTCAAGCTGCGCAACACCGGCAACACGCTGCTCATCATCGAGCACAATCTGGACGTGATCAAAACGGCGGACTGGATCATTGACCTCGGTCCGGAGGGCGGCTCTGGCGGCGGCAAAATCGTGGCGGAAGGTCCGCCGGAAAAAATCATCCACTGCGCCGCGAGCTTCACCGGGCATTATCTGAAGAGCGTGCTGGCTTGAGCAGGAAAGGCGGGATGGGCGTGGCGTATCCCCATATTAGCCGACGGTCTGCTCATCAATCCTTCTCTTCTTGCTGTGTCTTCTCGAACGGCTTCCGTCCGGCAATGAAGGCTCGCAGCTTCTGCTCCATCCCGTCGTCCTCTACATGCCATAATGCGGCAGCGTCCTGCGGCTTGTCTGAAACAACCATGACAAGCTGCGTGAGTCGAGAGTCTGGCATGAGATGCCATGCCTCTCGAAGAAGCTCAACAACTCTGTCTATCCGTTTTGGGTCTCGTGGAGTCATGCAAGTGTGCAAAGTCGTCATTGTATTAACTGAGCCAGTGTTGGCTAATTCTGATAGCAGACAATCGATCACACTCTTGACCGGAAAAAGTTTTGACGCGCATTGGCGCATCTTGTCGGCTTTCACTTTGGCTATGAACGAATCTTCCCAGAACCATCCTGCCGTGCAAGGGCAAAGACGCGCGGCGTAGTGGCGTGTCGGCAGACCGCCGCCATTTTTTAGTTTGCGGCTCTCTGCCGAGAAGCCGCTACGCCGAGATTTACCGCTTTTGTCATTCTGCCGCGTCGGCTAGATTCTTCGCATGGCGTTTTGTCGGCGATGGCTTTTGATTTTGATGGTGCTGGCTTTGGGTGGCGAACTCAGTTTCGCCGCCGGCAGCAAGAAGGAGGAGCGTGCCTATGCGGCGGCGATGGGGGCTTTTCAGGACGGGTTGTGGAATCGCGCCGAAACGGAGCTGGCCCAGTTTGTGGAAAAATATCCCGCCTCCAGCCATGTCCCCGAGGCGGTGCTCCTGCTGGCGCAGGCGGAGTTCAAGCAGGGAAAACTCGCGGATGCCATCGCGCGGCTCAAGGCCGGCCAGGCCGTCGCGGGTGCCCAGGCCGATGAATATGCTTACTGGATAGGCGCCGCCCAACTTCAAGGCGGCGATCTTGCCACGGCGGCGCAGACGTTCATTTCGCTCACGCAGGATTTTTTGAAATCGCGGTTGCGGCTGCGGGCGGTGGTCGAGGCCGCTGCGGCCTTTACCGAACTTCATCAATGGCCGCAGGTCACCGGACTATTGGAAGAAACCAACGGGGTTTTTCAACAAGCCGTGCAGCTGGATGCCGGCAACGAACTGGTGGCCCGCGGCCAATTGCTGTTCGCGCAGGCCAGGTTCGCCCAGAGCGATTTCAACGGGGCGGCGGCAGTGCTGCAATCCATGAATCCTCAGACGCTCCCGCCGCAGCTGGATTGGGAACGCGTCTATCTGCTGTGCCAGGCCAGACTCGCCGCGGGTGACCTGGAGGGTGCCCTGGCGGCCACGACGAATCTGTTCCAGATCGGGCGGCTTGAAAAAGACGATGTGATGCGCGCCGAGCGGGTCGCGTTGCGTGCTGAGGTGCTGGAAAAAATGGGCCAGCCTGCCGCCGCGCAGGCGGCGTATCGTGACAATCTGGTCACCAACGCCCCGGTCAGCCGTCAACGGCAGGCGGTGTTGAAAATTGCGGAACTGGCCATCGGCCAGAAGCAATATTCCAACGCGATTCCGGTGCTGGAGACATTCCTAGCCCAGTTTCCGGATTCACCGGCGGTGGATACGGTGTTGCTGACGCTGGGGGAATTGCATCTGAAGGAATTCGTCGCACAGCCGGCCATGACCAATCAATTGGCGGAGGCACAACAACGGTTCGAACAGTTCATCGGCACGTGCACCAACAGTCCGTTGCTCGGTTCGGCGTATCTGGATCGCGGTTGGTGTTTCTGGCTGGCGGCGAAATTGTCGGAAAGCTCCGCTGACCTCAAGGCCGCCGCGCAAAACTACACCGCCAGCTTTGAGGATTTCAAAACCGCTGCGCAAAAGATCGCCGCCTTGCAATTGCCGCCGTCCGGGGAGTTGCTGGTGGCGTGGTTCAAGATGGGTGACGGGCAGTTTGCGCAGAAGGATTTTGCCGGCGCGCTGGAGAACTATCGCGCGGTCCTGGAGGGTCTCAAGCTTTCCCCCGACGCCGGCGCGTCGCTCGCCGATCCGGCGCTGTATCAGATCCTGCGCACGTGTGTCGAAATGAATGATGCGGCGGGCGCCAGCAACGCGTTCGCCCAGATCTACCAAAAACATCCGGTGGACGGGTTGATGCAAAGCAGCTCGTTATTGTATGGCGAAAGCATGGCGAGTCCGGACGAAGCACGGGCGCTCTTTGAAAAACTTTCGGCGCAACTGTCCGGGTCGCCGTTGCAGTCGCAGATCGCGCTGGCGGTCGCCCGCACCTATGAACGCGAGCAAAACTGGCCCGCGGCCGTGACCAACTATGCGGAATGGTTGAAGAGTTTTCCGACCAACGGGCTGCAACCGCAGGTGGTTTACGCCCTGGCCCAGGCGAATTTTCAGGCGGGCCACGAGACCAATGCCTTTCAAACGTTCACCAATTTTGTCGCGCTCTTTCCCACCAACGAGCTCGCGCCGCTCGCGCAATGGTGGGTGGCGGACCATTTTTTCCGCGGGGGCGATTTTGTGAATGCAGAGCGGAATTACAAATCCGTTTTTGAAAACTGGCCGGCCTCCGACCTCGCCTATCCGTCGCGAATGATGGCTGGACGGGCTGCCGTCGCGCGGCTGGATTACTATGGCGCCATCCGCGATTATTTTACGAAGCTGGAGGCGGACACCAACTGTCCGATTGATCTGCGGGTGCAGGCGACGTTCGCGCACGGCGACGCGTTGATGCGTTGGGATTCCACGGTCACGAACAGTCCGCTGGCCAATTTTCAATCGGCAACCAATGTGTTTGACCAGGTGTATCAGAAGTATCCGACGAATGAGTGGGGCGCGCTGGCGTTGTTTTACATTGGTGAATGCAGCCTGCAGCTCGGGGACTTTGACGCGGCGACCAACGCCTTCACCCAGGTCATGGATTCGCCGGCCGTGGACCTGGCGGGGCGCAGCCAGGCGCAGATCGGCCTCGGCATCGCCCTGGAAAAAATGGCGGCGCTGGTGGACGGTGAGGACCAGCGTGAGTTGCTCCAGCAGGCTTTGGATCATTACCTGACCGTGTTTGACTCCCGTTTCCAGACCAACAGCGATCCGTTCTGGGTGCGCAAGGCCGGGCTGCAGGCGTTGCCGCTGGCCGGCCAGATTGGCGCGGCGGATGACTTGAATAAATTCATCGATGATCTGGAAAAGTTGTTTCCGCAGTCGAAGGAATTGCTTGAAAGAAAACGGCTGGCGTTGTTGTCGGAAAAAAAATGATGCCGTTATTTGACATGCAGCGGACGGGAACCTAGTTTCATGGCGGATATATGACCGGGAACCCCACAATCGAGACCGTCGTCGGACTGACGGTGCGCGCCGCCGCCGAATGCAAGACCCTGCTGGCGCTGCCGGAAAACGCGGGCAAAAGCTATCGCGTCTACGTGGAGCAGGGCGGCTGTTCCGGCATGCAATACGGGATGGTGTTCGACGAAAAACGCGACGGCGACCTGGCTTCCGAACAGCATGGCGTGGAGGTCCTGGTGGATCCGATCAGCGCGCAATACCTGCGCGGCACCGTGGTGGATTTCAGCGACGCGCTCACAGCCGGCGGTTTCAAGATCACCAATCCCAACGCCAGGGAAAGCTGCGGCTGTGGAAAATCTTTTACGGCCTGAGCGGACTCGATCAACCTGCGCAGGCTGAACATAGCCGTCCCGTGAGACGCGGGACGGCTTTTTGTTTTGCGCGCCATAAATAATTACTTTTCACTTCTCCCGTGATTGGAAATCATCTTCCGGGAGAAATCCGATGCAGGCGCAAAGCGTCGTGGTTTCATGCCATTTATTCTGAGGGACGCATGGAAAACAAAAAAAAAGACTTGAACCAGGCCGCAGGTTTGCATACGATATTATCAACAGTATTAGTTGATATTGTTGAGGTGGGCATCATTCCAAAGAAGGCAAAAGGAGTCAGATTGACATGTAATTTAAGCGATTGTTAGGGAATGAAGCCCTGAAAAGTGATTGCCATGGTGTTGACTGTTTAAAACCTAAAACCCAAAAGAACAGAGAGTAAATTATGAAAAAAATACTTCTTTCAACTTTGATGGTTTGCAGCCTTGTGCCGGCATACGCGACCGTATTTAGTTATAACGTGTTTCTGGACGGGCCAAGTGAATCTCCCGCCAATGCCTCGCCGGGAACCGGCACTGCGAGCGTCATCTATAATGACACAGCCCATACACTGTTTATTGACATGGTTTTCAGCGGCCTGTTAGGGACCACAACGGCCTCCCATATCCATGCCGCCACAGCATCTCCCGGCACCCTCACCGCCGGTGTTGCCACCACAACCCCTACTTTTGCCGGATTTCCTTTAGGCGTCACCAGCGGTTCATACAGTGTCACCTTGGATATGACTTTGGCCTCCAGTTATAACCCCGCTTATGTCAGCGCAAATGGTGGAACACCCGCCACCGCCGAGGTGGCGCTGGCCTCAGCCATGGCGGCAGGAAAATCCTACCTGAACATTCACACATCTGTTTTTGGCGGAGGCGAAATCCGCGGTTTCCTGACCCCGGTGCCCGAACCCACCACCTTGGCCTTGGTGGGATTGGGTGGTCTTGGCATGGCCATGCTTGCCCACAATAAAAAACGCGCGAGCAAGCTCTAAGCTTTCTCATACATTTAAAGCTGGTTAAAAGCGCAAAGTTTCCATGACTTTGCGCTTTCTTGATTCGGTGAAGTCAACGAAACAGATGCCTGGCTGTCCTCGCTGGTGTTTGTAAAAAATTATATCAGCATGGGTTTATTTCGAAGCATTGTCGGTTTGACTCTTGCCACAGTTGCCATGATGAGTGTGCCGCAGCTAAAGGCACATGAGGAGGAGGTGATCCTGGTTGGTCGAACTGCCACGGGAGAACTCGTGGTGGATAGCGACTTTGCGCAGCCGGTTCACCTTCCGGCATCCGTATTTCCGGGGATCTCCGGTTACGCCACCGGCGCGTTGGGGATGCACTCCACAGTTTTTGACGATCCGATCAACGACTTTTTCCAATTGTCCACGGCCGCGGATTTTCAATTCATTCTTCTCGCGAAAGATCCGGGCATGGAGGTGTGGAACTACAACGGCTTCGTCTTTGGCTATATGGCAACGAACGACGCGTATAACATCGGCCCGTCCCCGTTCGATACTCATCCGGTCTGGAACATTGTGAATGGCACGCCGGGTAATGCCTATTCGCTGACTCTGAAACTGCATGATTTAAACGGCGTTTATCCGGACAGTGCGCCATTCGTGTTGAGCTTCACGCCGGTGCAAATTCATCACCCGCTCAATATCAAGCCAGTTGACCCGCTGCACGCCGTGCTTTTGTGGACAACAAACGCGGTTGGTTGGGAGTTGCAGTCGTCCGACTCTTTGACGGCGTCGAGTTGGGGCACGGTCACAAATCTGCCGGGCATCGCCGGAACCAATTTCACTTTCACCATTACGAATACCGGGACGCAGCAATTCTTTCGGCTTCACCAGCAATGACAGAACGGCTGCGTTCGACCTGATTAAACCAGGTGACCGGTTCCGTGTGTCGCGACGGCTTTTTGTTTTGCGCATGCCGGACAATTTCGTTTCACTGGCCGCATGATTGGAAATCTTCTCATGCCCGAACTGGCGGAACTCATCCGCCAGCGCGATTTTAACGGGCTCAAGGAAATTCTCTGCGCTTTTCCCGCGCCCGACATCGCGGAGATCTTCGTGGACTTGAAGCCTGACGACGAGGCGGTGCTGCTCCGCCTGCTGCCACGCGAACTTGCCGCCGAGGTGTTTGAGTATCTGCCCTTGGACGATCAGGAGAAACTGCTCCATGCCTTCGGTGGCGAACAGGTGGCCCAGATCCTCAACGACATCGCGCCCGACGACCGCACCGCGCTGCTTCAAGAACTGCCCGCCGCCGCCACGCAGAAATTATTGAACCTGCTTACCCCTGGAGAGCGCAAGATCGCCACGGAACTGCTGGGTTACCCCAGGAATTCGATCGGCCGGCGCATGACGCCGCGTTATGTCGCCATCCAGCAGAACTGGACCGTGGCCGAGGTGCTTGCGGAATTGCGCCGGCAGGAGCACAAACGCGACACAATCAACCAGCTTTATGTGACCGACAACAAGGGGCGGTTGGTGGATTACGTCCGCCTGCGTAATCTGGTGGTCGTTCCGCCGCAGACGTCCGTGCTGGAGCTTTTGGAAAATCAGCAGATTTTTCTCCGCGCCACCGACGACCAGGAAACCGCCGTCGCCGCGTTCAAAAAATACGACGTGACCATGTTGCCGGTGGTGGACTCGAACGAGGTGCTGGTCGGGGTGGTGACGGTGGATGACGTGCTGGACGTTGCGGAAAGGGAAGCCACCGAAGACATCCAGAAACTCGGCGGTGTGGCCGCGCTCGAGGCCTCGTATCTTAAAACGGGCATTTTTGAGATGGTCCAAAAACGCGCGCCGTGGCTGGCGGTGTTGTTCATCGGCGAAATGTTCACGTCCGTCGCGATGCAGAACTACGGCGGCGAAATCCAGGAAGTTGTCGTGCTGGCGTTCTTCGTCCCGCTGATCTTGTCCAGCGGCGGCAATTCCGGGTCGCAGGCCACGTCGCTCATCATCCGGGCGATGGCGTTGCAGGATGTGCTGTTGAAAGACTGGTGGCAGGTGCTGCGCCGCGAACTCGCGAGCGGTTTCCTGCTCGGTTGCATTCTGGCCAGCATCGGCATGGCGCGGGTTTTTCTCTGGCAATATCTGGGCTTGGCCGGCCCGAATGGTTACGGGGCCAATTACGGCATGCTCTCACTGACCATCGGCATCAGCCTGGTTTGCGTGGTGCTCTGGGGCAGCCTCGTGGGCGCAATGCTGCCGATGTTTTTGCGCTTGATCCGGCTTGATCCGGCGGTCTGTTCCGCGCCATTTGTGGCCACGCTGGTGGACGTGACCGGCATCGTCATCTTCTTCAATGTGGCCAAACACATTTTGCACCTCTGAATTATCCGCGGCACCGGCTTGACGCTGTCGCCGGTTCGGCCTAGCCTTGTCCACAGATGGGGAGCCAACCGGCCGTCCGCAGGGACGACGAAGGCTGAGAGTTTCGCGCGGAACGCGAAAGACCCAAGAACCTGATCCAGGTAATGCTGGCGTAGGAACTCCTGGCGGAGGGCCATCATGGGAAACCCCATTGGCCGGACTTCCTTCAAAAGCATTTCCCGAATCAACCGAGTGCGCTCCGTGTTCTCCAGAACCCAGACGCCAGATCCGAGAACCAAATTAAATTTATGATCGCATCCAAAGAATCGTTCGAACCGCACAGCAGCGAGCAACTGCCCGCCAGCAAAAAAGTGTTCGTGGCCGGCAGCCTCCACCAGGACATTCGCGTGCCGATGCGCGAGATCGAAGTCAGCGACACCAAATCCTACACCGGCGCGATCGAGAAAAATGCGCCCGTGCGCGTTTATGACTGCTCCGGGCCATGGGGCGATTCTGATTTCAAAGGCACGTCCGAGGAAGGCTTGCCCGCGCTGCGCCGCGACTGGATTTTGAAACGGGGCGACGTGGAGGAATATGACGGTCGCGAAGTGAAGCCGCAGGACAACGGCTATCTCTCCGGCAAGCACGCCGAGTTCGCGAGCGTGGCGGAGAAAAATCGGCTCGTGGAATTTCCGGGACTCAAAGGCAGCCGCCGTCGCACCTTGCGCGCCAAAGCCGGCACGGTTGTCACGCAGTTGCAATACGCCCGCGCCGGCATCATCACGCCGGAGATGGAGTTCATCGCCATCCGCGAGAACATGGGCCGCGCCCGCATCTCGGACATGGCGAACGACATCGTCCGCAACCAGCTCGACAAGCAGCACGCCGGGAGTTCTCAACTCTCAACTCTCAACTCTCAACCTTCGGAATACTCGCCCTCCGTCTTCCGCAAATTTCCCCAGCGCATCCCGAAGGAGATCACGCCCGAGTTCGTGCGCGAGGAAGTCGCCGCCGGTCGCGCCATCATTCCGGTGAACATCAATCATCCCGAGTCCGAGCCGATGATCATCGGGCGCAACTTCCTCGTGAAGATCAACGCCAACATCGGCAACAGCGCCGTCGCGTCGAGCATCGAGGAGGAGGTCGAAAAGATGCGCTGGGCCACCAAGTGGGGCGCGGACACCGTCATGGATCTTTCCACCGGCAAGAACATCCACGCCACACGCGAATGGATTTTGCGCAACTCGCCCGTGCCCATCGGTACCGTGCCGATTTATCAAGCGCTCGAAAAAGTCAATGGCCGCGCCGAAGACCTCACCTGGGAACTCTTCCGCGACACGCTCATCGAGCAGGCGGAGCAGGGGGTGGATTACTTCACCATCCACGCCGGCGTGCTCCTGCGTTTCGTGCCGATGACCGCGAGCCGCATGACCGGAATTGTTTCGCGCGGCGGCAGCATCATGGCCAAATGGTGCCTCGCGCATCACCAGGAAAATTTCCTCTACACGCATTGGGACGACATCTGCGACATCATGGCCGCGTATGACGTTTCGTTCTCCATCGGCGACGGACTGCGTCCCGGCAGCATTGCCGATGCGAACGACCGCGCGCAGTTCGGCGAACTGGAAACGCAGGGCGAACTCACCAAACGCGCGTGGGCCAAGGGCGTGCAAGTCATGAACGAGGGTCCCGGCCACGTGCCCATCCACATGATCGAGGAGAACATGGTGAAGCAGCTCGAGTGGTGCGGTGAAGCGCCGTTCTACACGCTCGGGCCGCTCACGACTGACATCGCGCCCGGCTACGACCACATCACCAGCGGCATCGGCGCGGCGATGATCGGCTGGTATGGCTGCGCGATGCTCTGCTACGTCACGCCCAAGGAACATCTCGGCCTGCCGAACAAGAAGGACGTGAAGGACGGCGTCATCACCTACCGCATCGCCGCCCATGCCGCGGACCTGGCCAAGGGCCACCCGGCGGCGCAGGTGCGCGACAACGCGTTGTCCAAGGCGCGCTTCGAGTTCCGCTGGGAGGACCAGTTCAACCTCGGGCTCGACCCGGACAAGGCGCGCGAGTTCCACGACGAGACGCTCCCGCAGGAGGGCGCGAAGCTCGCGCACTTCTGCTCGATGTGCGGCCCGCACTTCTGCTCGATGAAGATCACCCAGGACGTGCGCGACTACGCGGCGAAACAGGGCGTCGACGAGGAAGCGGCATTGCAGAAAGGCATGGACGAGAAGTCGATCGAGTTCGTGAAGAA
>DATLVR010000038.1:0-12186 GCA_035577265.1 Verrucomicrobiia bacterium
AAACGCTTTGCGCGCGACTTCCATGTTGGCGGCGTCAATCCACCCGCGATTCACCGCCCGGGCGATGCCGTAGGCGAACATCGCGGTGCACGAGGTTTCCTCCCAGAGTTCCGGCTTGTCCAGAACCTGACGCCACATGCCCTCGTGTTTCCTGAGGCCATCGTTTGCTTCGGACTGGTTTTAGATCTTCATGGACAAGCGGGAAAGTCTGAAATAAGGTCGTTTGCATGAAACCTGATCGGATCCAAAACTGGGCGCCGATTGTCTGTTACGCGGCTTATACACGGCTTATGAAACATATACAAATCATCTGGCCGGTTGTTGTATCGTTCGGTTTGTTGCAGACCGCGTCTGGTCAGGTTTTTCAAAATCTGGGTTTTGAATCAAATCCGGTTTACGTTGGACCTGATCCTAATGGTGGAGGGTCTCTTTACTCGATTCCTAATTGGACGGTGAATTGCAACAATACGCCCCAAAGTGGTGTGTTGATAAATAATTACATTTTGGATTATACGACAGCCGCTTTATTTGTCGGGGCCTCTTCCGGAGTGATTGGAGGGAACCAAAGTGTATTTTTGGCAGCATCTTCTTTTCAAGCTCCTGTCGGCGGTTCCGCAACGGAAAACCTATCGCAAACTGGAATCGTTCCAAGCACGGCAAATTCAATTCAATTTAAATTGGGGACAATTTGGGGGTTTGGAGGGACAGTTGACCTGAGCCAGCCGCAAAATAGTTTTTATGTGACCTTGAATAATCAGAATGTTCCACTACAGGTAACCGGGAATAGTGGTTCGTATTTAATTTTGACTGGTGATGTGTCAATGTGGGCTGGTCAAACAGCGCAGCTTTCGATTGGTGTTGGTGTGCCTTACAATGGTAATTCATTTCCAGAAATATTATACTCCGGCATTCTTGATGACGTTAGTTTTTCTCCGGTAGCAGTTCCCGAACCGAGTGCGCTAAGCATTTTTGGTGTTTCAGCTTTATTCTTTTTATGGAGGTTGACGCGGTCTCAACAAGTCACCGGAGCCGTTGACGCTGGTCCTTCCGCTGTCGCGGTTCACCCCACGCGTCGGCGATGGCTCAGCTTTAGAAGATTAGGCGCTTTGCGATGAAGGCATTTCTTATAACTACGGGCCTGCTTTTCGGTCTGATGGCTGTCGTTCATGTTTGGCGGGCCATTGAGGAGTGGCCGCACCAAAACATAAGTCTTGGATTTGTTCTTGGCATGACTGCGCTGATTGCGGTGCCGGGAGCTTTGTCGGCGTGGGCGTGGTGGTGCTTGGCGAAATTGCGGAGTGATCAATCCAAGCGCCAGAACGCACAAGTTGAGAAGAATGATCCGGATGATTCAGCCGCCTAAAAAGTCGCGAGCCTGTGCGAAATTTTTTTTGACGACCGTCGAATTGCAGTCAGGCAGCGGAAAAGTTTCATGGGTGGAGAAGTTTTGCCGGAGCGAATCCATCCGGTTCAACCGGTGATGGGAGAAGCGACCACACTTGTCAGAACGGCACGACCCGCTTTGTTGCGGGCAGGCTTGACCTGCCGGCCGCTCAACCCGCCGCCGCCATCAGTTTTTGGAAGCTCACCAGGTTCAGCACCCGCTTGAGGTTGTAGGCCAGCGTCGTGAGACTCCGTTCACACTGCACCTTCGCCAGGCCCTTGAGCAGAAAGTGCGTGTAGCCAAACCACCGATTGGTCGTGCCGAAGGGATGTTCGGCCAGCGCCTTTCTTATTGAGCATGGCGAGCCTAGTTATCCGTGTGATTCAGTTCACAACCGCAGCACGTCCGCGTGCAACTGCTGCGCCAGTTCTTTCCTGTCTGTGCTGTGTTGTTCAACCGGCGCAAACCGGACCGTGGCGCGAACCTTGGGCTTGCTCAAGAGATTCAACAGGTGCGGAAAGAACACCGCTTCGCCCCAGTAACAAACTTCCGCGTCGAGCGTGCCCTCGGCCTGCGTGTAGCAGATGCGGCCGATGGTGAGCGGATGCTTCTGCTGCGTGGCCGGTTCGAGCAGCGAAGACCGGAACGGCAGCAACGTTTTGCCATCCGAGCTGGTGCCTTCGGGAAAGACAATCACCAGCGCGCCGGCGTCCAACGCGGTCTGGATGTCGTCATTGATCTCGCCGACGTGGGTGCGCCGCTGGCGGTCGATGAAGAGCGTGCCACCCAGTTGCGCCATGAGCCCCATGACCGGCCAGGATTTGACCTCGCGTTTGGCGACGAACATGGACGGCATCAGCGAGACCAGCACGATGATGTCCACATAACTGACGTGGTTGCAAATGAGCAACCCGCGGGCGGGGATGGTTCCGGTGTGCTGAATCTCCAATTGAAAAATGCGTCCCACATGACGCCCGGTGCGTTGCAACCAGCGGGCGCGGGCGGCATACCGGGAAGCTTTGGGGCAAAAAGCGCAACGCAGCAAATAGACGCAGACCGCCTGGATCATTTCAAACCCGAACCAAATGAGTCGTCCAACCACGCGAAACGGGTGCCGGCGAAATCCTGTCATCCGCAAGTTTCAAACGGGGCGAACGCCACGGTCAACTCATAAATCGCTGGCGCACGAGGGCGGGCAGCGATTCCAGGTCCAGCAGCGTCAGAAAATCAATGGTCTTGAAACTCCGGTCCAGCGCCGGCGGTCCGCAGATCTTGGCGCCGATGCTCATGTAGGCGTTCAGCAGCTTCGGGATCTTGACGCGTTCCTCGGCCAGCTGCTGGAGCGGGCAATCGTATTCCGGCAACGGCAGCGTGCGCCATTGCGGCGAGGCCAGGGATTTCCGGCACAGTTCCGAGTAGGCCGAGGCGCCCACCGCCGGATCCTGGGACGTCAGCGAACTGCAGCCAATCAGATAGCGCCCGCCCCGCTTCTGGGCGTAACCGGCAATCCCCTTCCACAACATCCCCAGCACGATCAGATTCCGGTGCTGGCTGTGAACACAGGCGCGACCCAGTTCGATGATTTCCGGGCGATGCGGCTCGAAGGGACTGAAGTCAAACTCCTGCGCGCTGTAATAGCCCAGTTTGGAGGCGGCATTCACGCCGGTCTGCAAACGATAGGTCCCGACAATCTGACGGGTCGGCAGATGTTCGATGAGGAGATGATCGCACACGGCGTCGAACGGGTCGGCGTCCAGTCCGCTGGCGTGGGATTCTTCCAAACCCTCGTGGAGTTCGACATTGAAAACCTCAAAGCGCAGGGCCTGCGCGGCGCGTACTTCATCGGCATGGCACGCCAGGCGCGCGGCGTAATTGGCCGGCGCACTGACGATGAGTCTGACGGGTTTGGGCATGACGTTCACAGGCTAATGTTCAGAAAAGCCGGTGTCAATTGCGTGTCAGACAGGTTAATTCTTGGCGGATTTCAACGCGCGCTGAATCCGCTCCCGCGCTTCGGCCGGCAGGGTTTTGTCCGATTCATGCTCGTGATCGCAATCTTGCGCGACGGTCCTCAAAAACGCAATCTGCCGTCCGTATCGCCGGCACCATTTGCAGAGCAGCAGATGAATCCGCAGGCCGAGGCGTTTGGCCGGCGAAAGCGGATGATCCAGGGCGTCCGATTGCAGGCGGACGGCCTCCTGGCAGTTGGGTGAAAGCGCGCGGAGGGTTTTGGAAATCCAGTTCATCTCTCAAAGTGTGTCGGCATGGTTTGAATATCCTTACAAGTCATTCACAGTTTTCCGAACCAGTTCGTTTCCAGGCAACGCCGTAACGCCATCCGGGCGCGATGCAGCATCACCCACAAATTGCTCTCGGAAATGTTCAGCGTGGCGCAGATTTCCCTGCTGTCCACGCCGTCCACCTCGCGCAGCGTGAAGACTGTCGCGACGTTTTTGGGCAGCTTGCTGGAACAATCGCGGAACGTTTTCCAAAACTGCTCCTTGTCCAGGCTGTCGCCAGAGTCGGATGACCATTCCAGCGGTCCCAGCTCGTGAATCCACCCGCCTTGGTTGAAACCTTCGGCCACGAAGCGGTTGCTTTCCTCATCCGCGTAAAAATCGAGGTCGGTGAACGATGTTTCGCGGCTGGCCTTGCGGTAATGATCGAAAATTTTGTTTTTCAGGATGCCGGTGAGCCAGCTTTTCTCGGCGGATTTGCCGGCAAAACTTTTTCCGCCCTTGAGCGCGGCCAGAAACGTTTCCTGCACGGCATCCTCGGCCCGGGCCGGATCACGCAGGCGACTGAGCGCATAGCGGAAAAGATAATCGCCATGCTCCTCCACCCAGCGTTCGGGGTCGGACAAGTTTGCGCCCCCTGCCGCCGGGGATGGCGGCACAAGTTTGGAATCTTCATCAGGATTCAAGCCGGGGCAGCTTGTCAAAAATTTGCCGGCAAACACAAGCCTGATGAAATTTGCGGAAAACTTGTAAGGAATCCGGATCCGGAACGACCAACCTGTGGAAACAACAAACCATGATCGCGGCAATTCTTTTAATCACGCTCGGAGCCTACCTGGGTTGCGGATTTATCTTTGCCGTCCCGTTCGTTTTATCGGGCGTGAAGCAGATTGATCCGCACGCGGCGCAGGGCTCCAGGGGATTTCGCCTGCTCATCATCCCGGGCACGATGGCGTTCTGGCCGTTGCTGCTGCGCCGCTGGATGAAAGGCGTTCATGAGCCGCCGGCAGAGCGCAGCGCCCACAGGTGCGCCACGAAATTATGATCCGCCCATTGCGTCAACGTCATCGCCACCTGGTTGCCGCGCTCGCCATTTTTTTGCCGGTCGCGTTTGCCATCGGCATCGCGGCACGCAGGCCCGTTCCCGAAGCGGGCTCATCCCCGCTGGCAGCCATTTCTGCGACCGGGCGTTTTGAATCACAGGAATGGCAGCGCACGGATGTGTTCACGAACGCGCCCGTGCAGGTTCGTTTGCTGCGCGAGCACCAAGGCGTCGGACAATTTGCCGTCGAGTTGTCAGCCGGTGAAGATTTCGCCGAGCCGGATCTGATCGTCTATTGGACCGTCGAAAATCCGGCCATCACCGGCACCTTGCCGGGCGATGCGATTTTGCTCGGGACGTTCAGCCCGGGGCGATTGCCGCTCCCGGCCGCGGCCGTCCAAGCGGGCGGCCGGCTCGTGCTGTTCAGCCTGGCCGACAACGCAATCGTGGACACATCGAAACCAATCCGATTTGACGATTCAACGAGGTGACACATCATGGGCGCCGCCTACACATCCGTTCAGTGGAACCGCCAGAAAAAAATTTACGATTTCGTGCTGGCCGGCGGTGTCGCGGTGTTTCTCGTGGTGTTTGGCTTGCTGACAAAGATTTGTTTCCCGTTCATCACCGACGAAATTCTGATCATCCGCACCTCCGGAGTGGCGGCCTTTGTGCTGTTGCACATCATCCTGTGCATCGGGCCGCTCTGCCGGCTGAATCCCAAATTTCTGCCGCTGCTTTACAACCGCCGGCACGCCGGCGTAACGATGTTTCTGCTCGCCCTGATTCACGCCGTAATGGTGGTTGCGACCTATCATGCCGGCGGCGATACAAATCCGCTGCTGGGCATTTTTGTCTCCAGCCCGCTCACCGGCTCGGTCGCTGGCGTGCCGTTTCAGCCTTTTGGTTTTTTCGCGCTGTTGATTCTGTTTCTGATGGCGGCGACCAGCCACGATTTCTGGCTGGCGAACCTGAGCGCACCCGTCTGGAAGTCGCTGCACATGCTCGTCTATGCCGCTTATGCGCTGCTCGTGCTACACGTCACGTTCGGCGCGTTGCAAGGTGAAGCGAGTCCGGTTTATGTCAGTGCCATGGCCATTGGTTTTTTGACCGTGCTGACGTTACACCTCATGGCCGCCCGGAAAGAAATTCCCATTGATCGCGAATTAACAGGCCAGATCGCCGATGATTTCGTGGACGCCTGCGCCGTCGCCGGCATTCCGGAAAATCGCGCACGCATCGTTTGCGTGGCTGGCGAACGCGTCGCGATTTTCAAACATGACGGAAAAATCTCCGCCGTTTCAAACGTCTGCCAGCATCAGAATGGGCCGCTCGGCGAAGGGAAGATTGTTTCCGGCTGCATCACCTGCCCCTGGCACGGCTATCAATATGTGCCGGAAACGGGCGCATCTCCGCCACCGTTCGTGGAAAAAGTTCCAACTTTCAACGTCCGCGTCAAAGACGGACGGGTGTTCGTTCATACGAAACCAAATCCGGCGGGAACGAAAGTCGAACCGGCCTTGATCGAAAAATGAGCGACGAATTCTACATCGGTTGGGAGGCCAAGGCCGCCCCAGGTATCAGCAAGGCGGTTCGCAGAATTGTGACCGGCCTGCTGATGCTCGCGCTGTTCATTCCAGCGGTGCTGGCGATTTCACAACGCGGG
The DNA here is from genome assembly GCA_035577265.1 of Verrucomicrobiia bacterium. GTDB lineage: Bacteria > Verrucomicrobiota > Verrucomicrobiia > Limisphaerales > UBA11358 > UBA11358. Next base: position 6,330 of record DATLVR010000038.1, read on the forward strand.
ATTGGTGTGAGCGTATTTGAATGGGGCAGGATAAAAAGATTTTCCGGCGTTTTGAAACTGCAGCCGTATCCGCATCTGCTCGTGCCGCGACCGGGCAACACGGACGGTCAGCCGGCATTTTCCACGTATTATCTCGTCGCGCCGTTCAAGCACGGACTCAATGGCGGAAAACTATCCACCCTCGACGGCAAAAATGTTTCCCTGCAAGGCACGCTCATCTATCGCGGCAATCAGACGATGGTCGAAGCGCTGCCGGATTCAATCAAAGCCGCCGGGAATCAATCCTCGTTGCTGCCCGGCACGGAAACGATTGCCCTTGGCCGGCAGACGCTGACTGGCGAAATCGTGGACAGCAAATGTTTTCTCGGCGTGATGAACCCCGGCCAGCTCATCCCGCACCGGGCCTGTGCGATCCGTTGCATCAGCGGTGGCGTGCCGCCGGTGTTGCTCGTGCGACCGAAGCATGGCCCGGTGATTTATCTCCTCCTCGTTTCCGCCGACGGCAAACCGGTCAACCAGCAGGTGCTGGACATGGTTGCCGAACCGCTGCAAATCACCGGCGAAGTGGAACGCGAGGGCGAGCTTTTGATTTTACGGGCGGATCCGTCAACCTACCGCCGCGTGAAATGACGAATTGGGGGACCTGATTATGCCGAAGCTACCACCGTTTTTTACCATTTTGATGCTGGCCTTAACTGCAGCGGCCCAAACCAATCTGCTGCTAAAATTCCAAAGCGCGCCGGAACGGACGGCATTACTGGAGCTTTACACCTCGGAAGGGTGCAGCAGCTGTCCGCCGGCCGAAGCGTGGTTTTCCGGACTGAAAGATTCGCCGCGCTTGTGGAAGGATTTCGTGCCGGTCGCGTTTCATGTGGATTACTGGAATTATCTGGGCTGGAAAGATCGTTGGTCGGATGCGACGTTTGCCGAACGTCAACGAGCCTATGCCAAGCTCTGGCGCAGCGAAAACATCTACACTCCGGAATTTGTGCTCAACGGAAAGGAATGGCACAACTGGTTTACCGGTCGAAACGGGCCAAAATCGGATGGCGAACGGCCCGGCATTCTCACCGTGACTGCCACAGGCACGAACCGCTGGTCGGCAAGTTTTGTGCCGGAAAAATCATCGAATGCGCATTACGAGATCCACGCCGCGTTGCTGGCGGGCGGGATCGTCGTCAAAGTGCTGGCGGGTGAAAATGCAGGCCGCCGGCTGAACCACGATTTCGCCGTCGTAAACCTCGTCCAAATCGGGATGACGACTAGCCATGGTGTCGCGAGCGGGAAGTTCATCCTGGATTCACCGCCTGCCAATCCCGGAAAAACCCTGGCGCTGGCAGCCTGGGTCACACGTGCCGGAGAATTGGAACCCTTGCAAACCACCGGCGGTTGGCTCGTCCCACCGGCCATGAATTAATTGTAAGGTTTGCCGGACCGCTCCGACAAACTGTCATGAAAAGATTATTGCTATCCCTGACCCTGGCGATGCTAGCGATGCCGGTTTTCGCGCAAACCAAAACCCTGCTGAACCTCGATAAAACCGGCGTGGCCATCCAGGGTTATGATCCGGTGGCCTTTTTCACCGACCACAAACCGGTAAAGGGCGACCCGAAGATTTCGGCCAGGCACGCCGGCGCGCTTTATTTTTTCGCCTCGAAGGAACACCAGGATCTGTTCAAAGCCGACCCGGCCAGATACGAACCCGAGTTCGGCGGCTACTGCGCCTACGGCGTTTCACGGAACAAACTGGTGGAGATTGACGTCGACGCATTTCAGATCGTGGATGGCAAATTGTTGCTCCAATACAGCAAGGGCGTCCGCGACAATTTCAACGAGGACAAGGCGGGCAATCTCGCCAAGGCGAAGACCAATTGGATCGGGCTGGTCGCCAAAAAGGGCAAATGACTTGCCAGCCTCAGTCCGCCTCCACGACCAACCCATGGTGATTATGCATTCGTTGACCAAAACGCGGAAAATCGTCAGCTGGTTGGTGCGCCTCACGGCGGCGGTCATCCTGCTGCAAACGTTATTTTTCAAATTCACCGGCGCGCCGGAGTCCGTCTATATCTTCACGAAGGTCGGCATGGAACCATGGGGACGCTACGGTTCCGGCGCGGCGGAATTGATCGCGGCCATCCTGCTGTTGTCGTCCTGCCATTGCTGGCTCGGCGCGCTGCTTGCCTTGGGCGTCATGGCCGGTGCGATTGTTTCCCATCTGACCGTGCTGGGCATCGTGGTGCAGGACGACGGCGGTCTGCTGTTCGGCCTCGCGTTGACCGTGGCGGCTTGCAGCCTGGTCACCCTGTTCCTGCATCGGCACCAAATTCCCGTCCTCTCCAAACTGTTCCAAAATCAAAATTCATGAACGCAACACCAGCCAGGGAAGATCGCGAGCTGATCCAATCGGTCATCGAAACCCTGCGGCAGGGCGAGACCTTGCTGATGGAAATCAGCGACGAAGCTTACACCCGCAAAGTGCCGGCCGCCTTCAATGCTTCCATCGGCGGACATTATCGCCATTGTCTCGACCATTTCCGCACCTTGCTGGATGCGGCGGCGGCGGGCGACTTGAATTACGACCATCGTGAACGTGGCACCGTCGTCGAACACGACCGGTTGGCCGCATTGAACGCCACCCGCGAATTGCGCGGGGGCTATGAACAACTGGATCCGGTTTTCATTCCGCGCAGGCTCAGGGTGACCTGCAAGACCAGTTATTCCACGAGTGGCTCGCAAGTTTCGCCGTCCTCCATCGGGCGGGAGATCATGTATTCCGTCGCCCACGCCGTGCATCATTACGCGCTCATCGCCGTCATGGGCGGGATCCTGGGATTGCAACTGCCAGCGGGATTCGGCATCGCGCCGTCCACGCTCAAGCATCAAGCCCAAGCCGCGAAAATTGCCGCCTGATTTCCATGACTGAAGCCCTGCCATTGTCGCCCGGCGCCGTCGCCGAATGGATCCCGTTCGGGACAGCGGCGGGATTTTTTCTGGCCACCTTCGTGCTGGAAGATGCCGCCGCCATCGGTGCGGGCCTGTTGCTGGCGGCCGGACAAATCGCCTGGCCTGCGGCGTTCACGGCCTGTTTCCTGGGAATCTGGCTGGGCGATGTCGGACTTTACGCCCTGGCCCGATTCGCCGGACGCGGCTGGTTTGAACGCTCTTCATGGCAAAAATTTTCGGCGCAGGTCGCCCGCAGCGAGCAATGGTTCGCCCGGCGCGGCACCCTGATTCTGATATTCAGCCGGATGGTTCCCGGCGCACGCCTGCCAACGTATCTCGCGGCGGGATTCCTGCGGCTGCCGCTGCCGCGCTTCCTGCTGGTCACGGGTGCCGCCGCCTCGGTCTGGACCTTCATCGTTCTTCTGCTGGCCCAAGCTTTCGGCAATCAGCTCGCCCAATGGTTGAGCAGTTATAAATCGGGCGGCTGGTTATTGCTCGGCGCGGGGTTGGTGCTGTTGCTCACGATGCAATTGCTGCGTCGCGTATTCCTCGATTTCGATTCCCGCAAGTTCTCCCTCTGGTTGGTGCGCTGGCGGCATTGGGAATTCTGGCCCATGTGGCTGTTCTATCCGCCCGTCGCCGTGAATTATCTGTGGCTCGCCCTCAAATACCGCGGTCTCACGCTGCCCACGGCGGCGAATCCCGGAATATTTTCCGGCGGCATGGTCGGCGAATCCAAAATCGCCACGCTGTCCGAACTCATGGCCACCAGTCCGGAATTCACGGCGGAGGCGGAACTCCTGAATGGTTCGACCGAAGGGGAACGGCTCGACTCACTGCGGGAAATCTGCGCGCGCCGGAACATCCCTTATCCCTTCATCCTGAAACCCGACCATGGCCAGCGCGGAGACGGCGTGAAATTGATCCGCAATGAAAACCAGGCCTCGGCTTATTTGAAACAGACCGCCGCCCCGTTGCTCGTCCAGCGCCACGCCGCCGGGCCGGGCGAAGCCGGAATTTTCTACTACCGGTTTCCCGGCGAACCGCGCGGCCATGTTTTTTCGATCACGGAGAAAATCTTTCCCGTCATCACCGGTGACGGGCGCCGCACGATTTCGGAACTGATCCACCGGGACGCCCGGGCCCGGTTTCAGGCCGGCAAATACCTGCAACGTCTGGCCGGGCGCGAACAGGAAGTCCTGCCCGCCGGCGAGCCGCTCAGGCTCGTCGAGGCCGGCAATCATGCGCAGGGCTGCATTTTCCGCGATGGCCGGCATTTGTGCACGCCGGAACTGGTTGAACGCATTGATGCCATTTCACAAAAATTGACCGGCTTCAACATCGGTCGTTACGACATCCGCTTCTCAAACGAGAAGGATCTGCGCGCCGGAAAAAACTTCTCGATCATCGAGTTGAACGGCGCGGCGTCCGAAGCGACCAGCATTTACGACGCCCGCAATTCACTCCGTTCCGCCTACCGGACGTTGTTCCGGCAATGGGAGCTGGTCTTCGCCATCGGGGCGGCCAATCGCCGGCGGGGCTGCCCGCCCGCCCAACTCCCGCTTCTCTGGAAAAGCTGGCGGAACTATCATGCGCAGGCCGCCACCTATCCGGCGGCGGATTGAGCCATGTGCACCGTCACTTTTTCCCCGCGCAAATCGGGCTACGCGCTCGCGATGAACCGCGACGAGCTGCTGACCCGGCCGGCCGGCTTGCCGCCAGCCCGAAAACTCTTCAATGGCCGTGAAGTCATTTGTCCTTCCGAACCCGGTGGCGGAACCTGGATCGCCCTCAATCAAGACCGGGTATGTTTTGCGCTGATCAATTGGTATTCCGTCGCCGCACGGGTGCGTGGCGACGCCGTCAGCCGTGGCAACATCATCCTGACCGTCGGCGCGGTTGCGGGCTCCGAGGCTGCGGATGACTTGTTGAGCAACTATCCATTGCAAAAAACAAATCCGTTCCGGCTGATCGGCGTTTTTCCGGCCACGAATCAAATTGTCGAATGGCAGTGGGATTTGAAACGGCTGGTTCGCAAACGACATCGCTGGCGGATGCAACAGTGGATCTCCTCCGGTTTTGACGAACCGGCCGCCCGGCAACTGCGCAGCCGGACGTTTCGCGCGGCCCAAAAACAGGACTCCGCCGGCGATGTCGGCTGGCTGCGAAGGCTGCATCGTTCGCACCTGCCGGAGCGCGGGCCGTTTTCCACCTGCATGCACCGCTCCGATGCCGCAACGGTAAGCTACACTGAAATCACCGTCACCACGCGCCGGGCCGAAATGCGATACGCCCCCTGCCCTCCCTGTCAGGCCATTTGAAGACTGGATGACAAAACTGTCATGCAGCGTTTGTTGAATGTTCATCCCGGTTGGATTTAATGTGGTGTCTGGAATTTTAAACAACACAACCAATATGAAAATTAAAATGCTCCTCTGTTCCACGCTGGCAGCAGGTCTGCTCGCCGGTTGCTGCTGGGAAAAATGTGAACATGGCGAAAAGAACGGCGAAGCCAGACAGGCCAGACTCATGGCCGCGGCCAAGGTTAGCAAAGAAGCCGCGCAAGCGTCGGCCCTCGCCAAAGTTCCCAACGGCACGGTCAAGGAAAGTGAACTGGAAAAAGAACATGGAAAACTCATCTGGTCGTTCGACATCACCACGCCGGATTCCAAGGACATCAAGGAAGTCGCCGTGGATGCCATCACCGGCGAGGTGATCGGCGTGGAAACGGAAACCCCGGCAGAACAGGCCAAGGAAGCCGCCGAAGACGCCAAGAAAAAGGCCGGGGAATAGGAAGACAAAGACTGAACAAACCGGCCTTTGGCGATTGACGCCGGACCTCTGAAGGCGCATGAATTTTGTGTTCGCCATCAAATCAACAACATCCATATCCATGAAAAATATATTTTTATCC
>DATLVR010000039.1:0-31835 GCA_035577265.1 Verrucomicrobiia bacterium
GGCCTGCGTGACCGCATCGCCCAGGCGCGGCTGCAGCGTCTGGTTGTTGAACGGCAGGACTTCGATGGATTTGTCGCGGGCATCGCCGCCACCGGCCGGGCCGAGGTGATAACCGGCACACCCGGCCAGCAAGGCTGCCGCGCAGGCCAACAGGATTGCGGGCAGGCGCATCTTAGCTGGCGGACGGGAGTTTCATCAGGGGCTTCAGCACTTCGATGCGCTGGCGCGCCTGGGCGGCGTAGGGCGAGTTCGGATCCATCTGCAGCACTTCATTGTAATAAACCACCGCCCCGGTCCATTGCTTGTTTTTCTCGTAATACTTCGCGATGCCGAAATTGCCGCGCACCTGCTCGGCCTTGAGGCTGACGAGGGCTTTTTGCGAAGCGGCCACCCGCTTGTCCTCGGGATAAAACGTGATGAAATCGGTGTAGGCGGAGATGGCCTTGGCCGCGGTGCCTTGATCATATTCGGAAGTGGTTGCCTGTTTTTGATAGCATAACGCCGTCCGATACATCGCATCGGCGGCGATCAACGGCTGGGTGTGATAACGGTCGGCGGCGGTTTCATAGGCGGTCACCGCCGCTTCATAATCCTTCTGCTTCTCGCGCGCCTCGCCGATCCGCAACTGCGCGTGCGGCGCCACGTCGCTGTAAGGCCCGCTGTCCACGATCTTGCCATACATCTTGGCCGTTTCGTCCATGGAAGGATACAGCGGCAGGTAACCCCAGAAGATCCGGAAAAATTCGCCGCCGAGAAAACGGTTGGCGATCTCATATTGCCGCCACAGGACATTCTCGTAATTGTCGCTGCGCGGATATTTTTTGACGATGTTCTGGTAGGCGTCGAACGCCGCCTCGTCCCGGCCCCGCATCTCGAGGCAGCGGCCGATGAGATATTCCGCGCGCGGCGCGTAATCCGACAGCGGCCAGACCTTCACGACGCGATGCGCCGCGTGCAGGGTGATGGAATAGTCGCCGTTGGTGAACGCCTGCTCCGCCACTTCCAACTGGTCTTTGGCGCGGGTGCGGGTCCACTTGGCCGTCGTGCCGGCCGGTTCGTAATACCAGCCTTCGCCCGGGGCAAAGATCAACGGCGCGGGCGAGCGGAACGGAAACAACGCCACGCATGCGGCCACCAGCAGCAGGAAAGTCAACCGACGATTCATGCGCTGACGGTAGCGACCCGAAATCGGCAAGTCAAGACGGGCACCATGGGAATTCACCCGCGATAAATCACCAGCAGACCATAATCGTTCAATAGCTTTTGCGTGCCGATGTCCACAAACGAGTAGGAAACCGTATGGATCGCAATAATGTTCGTCTCGCCCACCTCGTTTAAAAACTTTGTGGTCACTTCATCAAACTTGTCGTGACCGGATTCGACACACGCCCCGTGTTTGATGGTGTGGGTCAGAATCCGCTTGCCCGCACCGCGCGCCACCGCCTCCAGCGGCGGCTTGGCCTTGACGATCAGCGTCTCGCCCGGCGTATTGCGCACCGGCACCTTGAGGTGCATCTCCACCTTGGCGGCGGCGGATGAGGAGATGGTGCTGGGCGCGAGCCGGGGCGCGTGTTCCTCCGTCGGGACAGGACTGATCACCGCCTTGGTGGACTGCGACGGGATGGTGATCGTTTCGTGGCACGAGGGGCACTCGATCTCCGAGCCGGCGCCCGAACTGTCCACCGCTAGTTCCTGTTCGCAATTGGGGCAATCAAAAACAATATCCATAAGATTAAAGGTTCTGGTGTGAGACTGTGCGCCGACACTAAACCGGTGCCGCGCCGCAGACCAGAAAAAAAACCAACCTTCTTTTGCCTCCCTGCCGTCCGGCTTGCACAACGCCGCCGCCTGCGGCATATCTCCGGCATGAAATCGCTCACCGAACAACTCTGGTTCGAAGTGCCGGGCCGGCGCGGCTTTGTGAACATCACCGACACCGTCGCCGGACTCGTCCGCAAAAGCGGCGTGTCGGAAGGCCTCTGCCTCGTCAACGCCATGCACATCACCGCGTCTGTATTTATCAACGACGCCGAGGACGGGCTGCTGCACGACTACGAAGTCTGGCTGGAAAAACTCGCGCCGCACGCGCCGACGACTCAATACCACCACAACCGCACCGGTGAAGACAACGCCGACGCGCACCTGAAACGCCAGCTCATGGGCCGCGAAGTCGTCGTGGCCATCACGAAAGGGAAACTGGACTTCGGCCCGTGGGAACAGATTTTCTACGGCGAGTTCGACGGCAACCGCCGCAAACGCGTCTTGGTGAAGATTATTGGGGAATAAGACTACTTCTGCGCGGTCAGATCCACGATGTCCGCGTGGGGCAGGACGTGGCGGAAATGCGTCGGATTGGCCGTGACGATTATTTTGCACCCGGCTTTCATGGCACATTCCGCAATCAGCGCGTCGAAAAGAATCCGGCCTTGCAATCCGCGCCGGGGAGCCGATTTGATGATGCGTGCCTCTTCCGCATCGCTCAAGGAAATCCACTCCACAAATTCATCCAGCGATTCCAGGAGTTGCACCGCGACCATCGGTGGCACGCCCATGCGACCCGTGGCTGAGCAGTAAAATTCAGCGCGCGAACGGCGGGCCGCAAAACAATCACCGTCAAACACGGCCTCGGCGGCGGCGTGAAACTCATCCCCGCTGCATTGCAACGCCAGCAACGCGCTGGTGTCCCAGAAGTCAGATTTCATCGCGCAGGGCGTTGACGGCGTTGGCGGAATTCACGCCGTGGGGCAGTTCACCCGTCCAGACCACGCGGCCCTTGCGCTTCACCAGCCGGCCGGACGAGGGCATGGCCTCGATGATGATTTTGCCGGGCATGGCAATGGCGCGGAGCGGCTGCTTTTGCTTGAAGCCTGCGGCGGTGCGCAATGCACGGGAGACGGGCAACCGGTTAAATTTATCGAGAGCTGTGGTCACATTCATGGCAATAAATTGGCAGTAACTTGGCAAACCGTCAACCAGCCGGCCGCCGCAAGCGCGTGCGGGTGAAAATTATCGGGGGAACGATTATTCCGGCAGGATAATCAAAGCCCAATGTGGAAAGCCAGCTCACGCCACCGGGTTAAACGGCCACGCAAAAAAATCTGCAGCAGCGGGTGTGTTTTTCCGCGGATGGTTTCCCGCAAGAGCCAATGAATCGCCAGATGCTTTCCGGAAAGGGCAAACTGCAGCCGGTTCCATTCGGATTCGCTGACCAGCTGCGGGTGCTGCTGCTTCAGGTGCCGGCAGAATCCGAAAGCATCTTGCAAAACAGCGCGCTGCCCAGCCGGCCAGTTCACCCGTGAATATTCGAGAAAAAGCGGCCAGAATTTTTCGCCCAGCCGCCGGACGGTTTCCGGCAGAAGTTGTCGCACCAACTCCTGCCGTTTGCGCAGCAGGATGCGCGCTTGAAATTCCAAATCTTCGGGAGACAATCGCAAAAAGGCCGGCCGGTCGTTGCGACAAAGATTTATTTGCCTGGCGACAGCTTTTGGGTCGCCTGCGAAGGCATCGCGCAAGCTGCCGTCGCACAGCAGGCGGCCAAAGGCGGTGATGAAATCAATTTCCGCCACGGATGCGCTTCAGTTTGGCAATTTCCTGATCAAGTCCGTCGGCGACCGGAAAATCCTCGTCACGTTCCAGGATGACGGCCTTGACCGGCGCGTAGCCGGTGACGGCGCGGGCGAGTTCAATCAATTCTTCCTGAATCGGCTGGGCATGGCTGTCCGTGTAGCGTTCGCCGATGCGCGAATAGCCGACGATGTGAAGCTGCGTGATCCGGCGCGGTTCAATTTCATGCAGCCACTTCAACGGGTCGAAGCCGTGATTGCGGCTGTTGATGAAAAGATTGGTGACATCGAGCAGCAGACCGCAATCCGCGCGTTCGCAAAGTTCATTCAAAAAATCCGTCTCGGACAGATCGCCGGTGAGTTGAATATGCGACGTGATGTTTTCGAGCAGGATGGGTTTGCGGCAGCGCTCCGAAACCTCGCGCGCGTGATCGGCGATCATGTTCAGGATTGCGCGCGTGGGCGGCACGGGATTCAGATGACCCAGGTCAGCTTCAGCCGTGCGGGTGAAGGCGATGTGGTCGCTGATCCAATCGGGATTGGCCAGGCTCACGACGCGGGCGAATTGCTCCAACCGGTGCGCGTCGAGCGGGCCGGGCGTGCCAAGGCTCAAGCCCAGCCCGTGCACGAACAGGGGAAATTGCGTTGCCAGTCGGGACAGCTGCTCCTCGCCGCCATGGAAAAAATGTTCGGCGGTGATCTCCAGACAGTCCACATCACACGGCTTTGAATCAATCCACGCCGCCAGCTCCCGCCGATAGCCAAGGCCAGTCATCATGAGCCTCCGCAACCTCCGCAGCCGCCGCCACCACCACAGCCTCCACCCCCGCCGCAACTGCTGCTGCTGCTTGAGCAACTGCTTCGCCAGCTTCCGCCGCTGTCGGTGGATTGATTGAATTCCACCCGCACCAAAAAAATGATTGCACCAATGATCATCATCCCGATCAGGAATTCCCAATTGTGCATCCCGTGCGCCGAGCCGCTGATGATCCGCAACACAGCCAGCAGTTCGTAAGCTGCCAGGCCAACGGCGGTGGTAATCGGTGTGTCCTGTCCGCGCCAGCGGAACAGCAGCACCAGGCCGAAGGTCACGATGAACCAGATGAAATAAAGGAATAGAAAATCCGGGCCGGGCATCGTGTGCAGAAAACTGAACAAGCCATCGTCCGCCTGCGCCAGCATGGAAGCGAGGAGCGGTTTCATGATCTTATTTCAGCGGGGTCGTCTGCCATTTGTTTTCAATCCAGGCCAGCACCGTATCCACTACTGGAAAAACCCGCTCATGCCAGGCCACCGCTTCGTCTTCAGAAAATTTGTGCGGCGATTTTTTCAGCGCCAGCAGGTCGCGAAGAATCTGGCCCTCGATTTTGTATTCGCGCTCCAGAATAGGGATGCGCGCCTCGAACGCCGGCGGCATGGCGATTCCGCCCAACCGCAGCGCTTCCGAAAACTGCACGAAAATTCCCGTGACATTTCGGACCAGAAATCTGTCGTAGGCTTTATTTTGCTGGCGGGTGATAAATGAATAGACCAGCCGCAGGCGCAGGTTGCGCACGGCCTGCTCGCACAGGAATTTTTCCAGTTCCGCATCCACGCTCAGGTTCGCGAGCGGGTCAGCGCCAAACAAAACCCGATAGTTGCGCTTGATGCTGGTGAACTTGGTGGCAAATGCCCGGATACTACGCTCGAATCCACGTCGTGCCAGCACGAACGGATCAATCATCGCCTGTCCGCCCATTGCGCGGGCGACCGCCTGATGCGCTACCGCCGTGGATTGGTTCAGGATGACCAGCAGATTGATGTCGGAGACGCCTTCAATCGAGTTGCCGCGAACCGCGCTGCCATAGACACAACAGGAATACAGATTGTCGCCGAGTTCGCTGCGCAGGGCGTTAACCGCTTGATCGAGCGTTTCCTGAAGTTTCGTGGTCACGCCTACAGCTTTTACGAACCAGCGGAACCGTCAAGAGAATTGTCCCCCCAAGAGGAAATACATGCCGGAAGCAGTAGCTACAAATCAGAAAACCAGCTTGATTTCGGCCCGCGGGAACAGATTTTCCACGGCGAGTTCGATGGGAACGCGCCGCAAGCGCGTGATGGTAAAAATTATTCGGGAATGAAAATGGTTTGACTCATTCCGGCCTTCAATTCATACCCTCACCCGGTCTGCGACCACCCTCTCCCATCCGATGGGCGAGGGATTAGGGAGAATCGTTCACCGCGTCTTTGGAATGTCGCGGCTGGATTGGCCGGATAATCTTTCAACAACCAGAAACCTCGCTGACCAATCCAGCGCTGGGCTTTTCCAAGACGTGGGAACCGATTCTCCCTCTCCTCGGGGAGAGGGCCGGGGTGAGGGCGAGCGTCGGTCAAATTGATTTCTTCGCATTCTAATCTCCAGAATTTCATTCAAAACCATTCGACCAGACGACAAATCCAGAACTGAAATGGCTGTTTAATACGTCCGCCCTCACCCTGCCCTCTCCCCCAGGAGAGGGAATAACCAACCAAGTTTTCGGTTTCTCGAATGCGCGTCCGATCATTCCAGCGCTGGGCTTTTCCAGGACGCGGGAACCGATTCTCCCTCTCCTCGGGGGAGAGGGCCGGGGTGAGGGCGAGCGTCGGTCAAATTGATTTCTTCGCATTCTAATCTCCAGAATTTCATTCAAAACCATTCGACCAGACGGCAAATCCAGAACTGAAATGTTTGTTTAATACGTCCGCCCTCATCGTGGGGAGAGGGTTGGGTGAGGGAGGTCATGAAAACAAATCAGCAACCGCGAAATACCCGAAAGACGCGAACGGGATTTATCTTTCACGTATTTGGCGTGGTTCGCAGTTTAATTTAGGATGGACAACCGGCGGCGGCGGGAGCAATGTCGGGCGCGCGACCGGAATCAGCGGCGGCGAAAGTCGGGAGACGAGTTACGACTCTTCAAAGTAGTCGCTGTCAATACGCTTGATTTCGTAGGCATGAGCCGATGCTACTCCAATGTTGTGCTCAATCATCAAGTCAGCGAGACGGCTTCCGTCAATGAGGATTACCTTTTGTGAAATACTCTTGGCGTAGGTCTTCGCCGTTTCTGCGAAGTCACTGGTTGTAATAAAAATTCCTTTTTGCGCCTGTTTTCCTGCAAGCGCCCCAACAAAACTTTGGATTTCAGGACGGCCAACTGTCGTGTCAGTCCATTTTTTAGCTTGGACATAAATTACATCCAAACCCAGACGGTCTTCGTTGATTACACCATCAACACCCTCATCGTTTGAAGCTTTAGTAACACGAGCTGCTTCTTCACGTGAACCGCCGTAACCCATCGCTACCAATAAATCCAAGACCAACTGCTCGAAACGAAATGCATCCATCTTCTTTACGACACCAAGCAGTTCACTCTTTAGGCTGCTCTGGAGCGTCCGATACGCGGCTTCAATAACCTCTTCTGGAGTTTTTGAATCTGTTTCAACTCCACCAACCGTTTCGTCATCACGGTTTGAATTTTTCGCTTTACCTTTGGCCTCCGCAAACTCTGCAAAACCTGGAAACTTCATTAAATAATCACGATCAATCATCGCAGGCTTTTCGGCCGCGACCTTTTTTCCGAGTTCAGTGATTACGTAGAGCCCTTTCTTGGGGCGGTCAAGAAGCCCGGCGCGGAATAAATCATAGCAAGCCCAATTGGCTCGATTGTGCCAACGGCGTTGCGTTCCGCTTGGCAACATTTCATTTTGTTCTGCTTCCGTTAATTTGAAGTGAACAGCAAGAATCGCGAAAACTTCCGCCAAACGATGTGGCTTGCCATCCGCGAAGAATTGAATTGCTGGCGCTTTGATTTCGTTGAACTCAGGAACTGGCATAATTTTTGGCGGATTGTATTAGGTTTTATTCCCACTCAATCGTCCCCGGCGGCTTGCTGGTGATGTCGAGGACGCAGCGGTTCACGCCTTTCACTTCGTTGATGATGCGGCTCGCGAGTTTTTCCAGCAGGTCGTAAGGCAGCTTCACCCAGTCCGCCGTCATGCCGTCCTGCGATTCCACGGCGCGGATGGCGATGGTGTAATCGTAAGTCCGTTCGTCGCCCATCACGCCCACGCTGCGCACCGGCAGCAGCACCGCGAAGCTCTGCCAGATCTTGTAATACAGCCCGCTCGCTTTCATCTCCTCCACGACAATCGCGTCCGCGTTTCGTAAAATCTCGCAGCGCGACGGCGTCACCTCGCCAAGAATCCGCACCGCGAGCCCCGGCCCGGGGAACGGCTGGCGATAAACGATTTCTTTCGGCAAACCCAGCTCAAGTCCGAGTAGGCGCACTTCGTCCTTGAACAAATTTTTCAGCGGTTCGACCAGTTGAAACTTCATGTTCTTCGGCAGCCCGCCGACATTGTGATGGCTCTTGATCATCGCGGCGGGATTGCCGGCGATCGGCACGGATTCGATCACGTCGGGATACAGCGTGCCTTGCGCAAGGAACTTCGCCTTACCCGCGCGCTTCGTCGCCGCTTGGAACACTTCGATGAACGTCTTGCCGATGATCTTCCGTTTGCGTTCGGGATCAGTGACACCCTTGAGCTTGTCCAAGAAAAGTTTCGCCGTGTTCTCGTATTGCAGCTTGAGCTTGAAATGCCGGCCAAAAACGTCCTGGACGACTTCCGCCTCCTTCGCGCGGAGCAGGCCGTTGTTGACGAAAATGCACGTCAGCTGGTCGCCGATAGCCTTGTGCAGCAGCGCCGCCGCCACGCTCGAATCCACGCCGCCGCTCAAGCCGAGCACGACGTGTTCCTTGCCGACCTGCGCGCGGATCTCTTCCACGGCCTGGTCCACGTAGCTGCGCATGGTCCAGCTTTTGCCGCAGCCACAGACCTGGTGGACGAAGTTGGAGATGATCTCGCTGCCGCGCGGCGTGTGGACGACCTCGGGATGGAACTGCAGTCCGAAGAATTTCCGCGCCCGGTTCTCGATCGCCGCGTATTCGGAATTTTCGGTGACGGCCACGGGTTTGAAACCATCCGGCAGCTTCGTGAGCTTGTCACCGTGGGAATTCCAGACTTGGAGCGACTTCGGCAATTTGGCGAACAGCGCGCAACTCGCATCCTTCACCGTGAGCGTGCCCTTGCCGTATTCGCGCTTCTGGCCTTTCTCGACCTTGCCGCCGAGGAATTGCGCGAACAATTGCACGCCGAAGCAGATGCCGAGCACCGGCACGCCCAGGTCAAAAATATTTTTGTCCGGCAGCGGCGCGTCCTTGGCATACACGCTGGAAGGCCCGCCGGACAGGATGATGCCGCTGGGTTTGAGCCGGGCGATTTCCGCGGCGGGCGTGTCGTAGCGCAGGATCTGGGAATAGACGTTGCACTCGCGGATGCGGCGCGCAATGACCTGCGTGTATTGCGACCCGAAATCGAGGAGGATGATCTGTTCGTTCATGATAGAAAATCGAGGACAGATTGTCCTGATGCCGGCGCGGCTTTGCGAGCGAAAAATGTTTTTGTTTCGGCCAGATTCAGCTAATCAACGTCCAGAATGTTTGACCAAATCCGCCGATGGACCAGCGCGCATCCCAACTGGACGTTAATCCTGGTGACGGTGGTTACGCTCGCGCCGTTCCTTACCAAACCGTTCAACATAGACGATCCGCTGTTCATCTGGGCAGCGAACCAAATTCAGTCGCAACCTGGAAACCCATACGGTTTTAATGTCAACTGGTTTAGCTTTTCCCAACCCATGTGGGCTGCGACGCAAAATCCACCTTTGATGTCTTATTATCTCGCGCTGGCAGCGGGAATTTTTGGCTGGGATGAAATCGGTTTGCATTTCGCGTGCCTGCTGCCGGTCGTGGCTGCGGTTCTGGGCACCTACCGGCTGGCGAAGAGTTTTTGTCGTTGGCCGCTGTTCGCCGCGCTAGCGACCTTGTTCGCACCCGGCTTTTTTCTCTCCAGCACGACGGTCATGAGCGACGTCTCCATGCTGGCGTTCTGGGTTTGGGCGATTATATTTTGGACGGAAGGCGTGACGCAAAACAGTTTTTGGAAACTGCCAGCCGCCGCGACACTTACAGCACTGGCTGTGCTCACGAAATATAATGGCATCTGTCTCATTCCTTTGCTGGCGGCTTATGGCTGGCTCGAAAAGCGGACCATTGGTCGCTGGGCGTTTTTCTTGATTATTCCAGTGGCGGCCTTATGCATTCATGAATGGTGGACATTGCAGCTTTACGGGCACCCTCATTTTTTTGCATCCGATCAGTATGCAAAATCCGCACAAATTTCTCACAGGATTTCAAAACTGGTCAGCGCCCTTAACACACTGACCTTCACCGGAGGATGTTTTGCCGCCGCTCTTTTTTGCTCCCCGTTCTTGTGGCGTAAACGCGTGTTATTATTATTTACCGCTGGCGCGGCTTTGTTCGTGGCGTTGGCCTTGGCTGACGGAATGTTGTCAAAGAATTTCGCCTGGCTCGCCGGCAGCAATCGTGTCGGTGCTGAAATTCAAATCTTATTCTGGTCGGTGGGCGGAGTGTGTGTGCTGGCGCTGGCCGTGGCGGATGTCTGGCAAAAGCGCGAACCCCGTTCGTGGCTGCTGGCTTTATGGGTTTTTGGAACCTTCGGATTCACGGCATTGATTTACTGGATGGTCAACGGTCGGGCCCTCCTGCCCATGGCACCCGCCGTGGCCATCTTGATCGCGAGGCGGCTGGAGCAAAACCGGCCGGCGCTGCCCGCCGGAATAAATTTTTCCCTCACGGCCTGCGCAGCCTTAAGCCTGTTGGCGGCTCGGGCGGATTTTCAGCTGGCCAGCACCGCCCGCAATAGCGCGGAACAAATCTGCGCCAAATATGCCGCAAGCCCCGGACGGGTGTGGTTCGAAGGACACTGGGGATTCCAATATTATATGCAGTCCTGCGGTGCCTGGCCGCTGGACTTCAGATCTCCGGTGGCGGCAGCTGGAGATATTCTAATCATACCGTCTGAAAATTCAAATCTACGTCTGCCTGAAGCCAAAAAAGCAACTTTGCTGGAAGTTTTTAACATGCCGGCTTATCCATGGTTTGCAACACACAACCGGGCAATTGGTGCTGGCTTTTATTCGTCCGGTTGGGGACCGCTGCCGTTCGCCTTCGGTCATGTGCCGCCGGAGAATGTGTTCGTGTATGAGTTCATCCCGGAAGCTTCACCGCCGGCAAAAAATTGAACCCGGCCGGCAACACCGCCACAACTTCCGTTTGCCATCTGCACGGCATTCCGTTACACAATCATCATGAAACCTTGCCGACGCATGTTCTCCACGCAGGAAGGTTTTTCGCTGATCGAACTGCTCGTCACGCTGGCGATCATGCTCGTCATGTTCACGATGCTCTATGGTTTCGGCTCGGCCAGCCATCAGCGCACGCAAAAGGAACTCTGCCACGACAATCTCCAGAAGATTTACCTGGCGATGCAGATTTACGCGAACGACTTCGGCGGCAACCTGCCGCGCAACACCAACGCCGTCACCTCCGAGGCCGTGCTCGACGAACTGGTGCCGCGTTACACGGCAGACACGACCATCTTCATCTGTCCCGGCGGTCGTGACCCGCAGATTCCCTCCGGCGAACCGCTCAGCCAACACAAGATCAGCTACGCCTACTACATGGGCTGGCGGCTCCGACCCTCATCCGATGCGTCGCAAATCGTTCTGCTGTCCGACCGGCAGATCAACACCGAACCGAAACGCGCGGGTGAATATGCTTTTTCGAAGAACGGAAAACCGCCGGGCAACAACCATCACAAGTATGGCGGAAATTTGCTGATGGGTGACGGCAGCGTGCAATCCAGCCGGCCGCAACTGACGTTTTCGCTCGCCGTCCCGCCCGGCGTCGTGCTATTGAACCCCAAGCCCTGATCGCCATGAAAATCCAATGTGCCTGCGGCACCAAATACGCCTTTGACATCACGCCGGACATGGCGCAGAACCCGGTGCGCTTCGTGTGTCCGACCTGCGGGCTGGATTCCTCGGAGTATGTCAACCAGCTCGTGCGCGAGCAGCTGGCGGAACAAGCTGCCGAACAGCCCGCCGACGCTCCGCCGCCACCCCCGCCGCCCGCCGCCCCGTCGCGTCTGAAGATTGCACACGAGGAAAAACCCGCGGAGCCGGCGGCCGAGGCCGCGCCCGTTTCCAAGTTCTGCCAGAAACATCGCGGCGTGATGGCCACCGAGCATTGTACCGTCTGCCAGAAACCGATCTGTCCAAAATGCCTGGAGATGTTCGGGTTCTTCTGCTCGCCGCTTTGCAAAAACAAGGCCGACCTGCGGGGCATCGCCGCACCGGTCTATGCCGGACAAAAATCCCGGGTCGAAGCGCAGTTCTGGCGCAAGACCGGTTTGATCTTCGGCTCCATCGTCGGCCTCCTCGTCTTGTTCCTCGGCGGCTGGGTCTGGTATGTGTGGTTCGGTTCCGTGCCGCATCCGTATTTCTCCGTCCGTTTCGCGGACGACGACCGCGCCTATTCCGGTGAGGCCCATCTGGTCGGCAAAGATCAGATTGTTTTTCTGCACGGCGGCACGCTGGCGCGTTATGATCTGAAGACCAAAAAACCGGTCTGGTCGGAGGAACTCATCTCGAAACAGCAGATCGCCGACGCGGTGAAGGCGGAGAATGATTACATGGATCGGGCGAGCGCCGGGGGCAACCCTGTTCATCGCTCAAGTCAGCAGACCATCGAACGCGAAGTTAAAATTGGTCTGCAGCGGGAACTCCAGTTGCGTGTCGCCGGCCAGAATATCTGGGTCGGCAAGGGCGACAAACTCACCCATTACGATTGGAACACCGGCAAGGTGGTGCGGGCAATCGCGCTGCCGGAATACGGCGGCGACCTCGTGGAAAGCGGCGACGAACTGTTGATGCTCGGCGCGCAATCCGTCACGCACGTCAGCCTGGCCAGCGGCGATTCGCGCGTCGAACAAATTGGCGGATCGGGCACAACGACCCTGGCCTCCAATCCAGGCGCGGGGAATTCCGCGTCGGGCGGGCTTTTCTCCACCGACGGCAAACCGCTCGACCCGGCCAAAGTCGCCGCCCAGGCGCAAAATTTGAAACTGGCCGGCCGGCTCGCGCTGCCGGCGTTGATCGGCAACGCCTCGCACGAGCAGCAGCTGGAAGCCGCGCTGAACGACGATCCGCAGCATCCACGCGCGAAAAATTCCGCCGCGTCCATGGTCGGCCAGCCGAGTTTCCAACTGATCCCCGGCAAGGATGGATTTGTGCAGTTCTCCGCAAAGCTGCTGGAAGAACGCATGGTCACGCGGTCGGCCATGAAAGCGGCGCCGAAAAAATCCGCGCTCGACGGCGATGTCAACGCCTCGAAGACCGGGGAGATCGCCAATGAATTGCTCAATGAAATGCAACGCAACGCCGGCGGCGACACGGTCACCGAGGACGAGAGCCGTTATCAGGTCACCGTCCACCTGCCTGATTCGCCCGGCACGCCGGACTGGACCGGCGAAGTCGCCGGGCCGCCGCAATTGTTTCCGCTGAGAACCGTGAACGTCGTCGCGGCCGGCAAGACGGTCATCGTCCTCGACAAGTCGAACAAGAAACTCTGGCAGGCCACGCTCACTTACAGCATCCCGGGCGGTGGAATTGAAATGTTCAGCGAAAAATCCAAGTTCGGCGAGGGCCCGTGCGTCGAGCACGGCGACACGCTTTACGTTTTCGACCAGGCCGTGCTCAGCGCCTTTGAGCTGACGACCGGCAACGCGCGCTGGCGTCTGCCGTCCGTCGGCGTCGTCGGCTTGTTTTTTGACGACAAGGACATGATCTATGTCAACACCACCAGCGGCAATCCCGACGACCTCAAGTTTGCCCGGCAGATTGACATCGAAAAGCGGACCGACGACGTCCTGATGAAAGTGGATTCCAAGACCGGCAAGACCTTGTGGAGCATCAAGCCGGGCGGCTTCATCTCCTACCTGTCGGGCAAATACATCTACACCGTGCAGACGGATGACCCGAATCCCATGGATGAAGAACAGATGAGCGACATGGCCATCACCAAACCGCCCTACTTCCGCATCGCACGCATTGATCCCAAGAACGGCCGCATCCTCTGGGAACATTACCAGGATCGCGTGCCCTTCGACGTGCGCTTCCACGACAATTCCATCGAGCTGGTCTTCAAGCGCGAGGTGCAGGTGCTGAAGTTTTTTGCGTTTTGAAATGGGTCCACCGCTATTTCCGATGGAATGCCCTGCTTGAATTTGAAAGCCCGATCATTGGAACGTCCGCCCTCACCCCAACCCTCTCCCCCAGGAGAGGGAACAACCGGAGTCCGTTGTTGATTTTGCGGATGATACTTCGGCCAATCCCGTCGCTGGAAACTTCAAAGAAACAGGGAGCGATTCCCCCTCTCCCGGGGGAGAGAGCCGGGGTGAGGGTGGATGTTACCACCAATTTCCCCGCAGCCTTTGGCACCACCTGTCACCCAATGAAACAGTAAGAACCCTGAAATTATTCCCTTACCACGCTGACCTCGCCCTTCACCGCGTCGTAGGATATTTTGTAGCCCAGCGGCGCGTCGGGAATTTTGCCGACGTATTTGGGCACGAGTTCCTGGAGTGTTTTCGGCAGCCGCCCTTCCTGCACGTTGAACAATTGGATCTCCTGATTCAGCGCCGCCGTGTCAATCGCCTTGTCCGCCGTGCGCTTGGCGTTCACCAGCGGATTGTCCACGTCCGCCGGGTTGGTGGCCGGTTGCGGAGTGGAACTGTTGCCGCAGCCCGCCGCCAAAAACGCCACCGCCGCCAAAGCCAGAAATGAATTCAAGATTTTCATGCCCGCAAACTACGCGGTGCCGTCAAAAATGCAAAAGGAAATCGAGTGTTTGGGCTGGTGAATGAAAAGCTCCAGAGCGCTGGAGCCGTCCAAGACGCTTCGCGCTGTTTGAAAATGCCCGGGCCATGCGAAGCGTCGTGGACTGCGGTAGTCCTCTACCGCTTTTCCGGCGGCAGACCCAACCGCATCCGCACTCCCAAGAGTTGGGCTCTCCGCTGTTTTCGCGGTTAACAGCGGATATGCGCAAAGGTTGAAAAAATGGAGTAACGCTCGCCCTCTCCCCAGCCCTCTCCCCCGGGGAGAGGGGGAATCGTTCCCCGCTTCCTTGAAGATTCCAGCGGATTGGATTGGCCGCATCATCCACCGCAAAAACAGAGATGAACTACGGTGGTTCCCTCTCCTGGGGGAGAGGGTTAGGGTGAGGGCGGACGTTCACACATTCCAGCTTTCAGCCTGACGCGGCGCATTCCACCGAAAACCGCAAAGAACCGTGGTGTCCCGTCGCCGAGCGCAGCGTCAGGTGACGGCGGGGAATTGCGGCGCGACCCGGTGCGGACGGCGCAGCGCGCTGTGCCTACCAAATAAAGAACCAACCCAAATAGGCTCGACAATATTTTACGTCCGGCACAACCTCGAATTCATGGCACAAGATGCAGAGCAAATAATCCAAGGCATGAGACTTATTAGACGGCGTAACGCGACATGAAAATCTTGCGTTCAATTATTTGTCTAACACTTTTCATTTTCACTCTGGCCGCTTATGCCGGTGAAGATTTCCAATTTCCGATTTGGGGTCGTGTAAGTGGTTACGGCATTACAAACACATGGTTTGTTGCGAGCAGCCGCATGGAGAAAACAGCAGGATGGGACGAAAAAGGTGAACCACCGCTTCCAGTTGGTAAGGCGGTCTCACTGGCAAAAGCTTGGGTAATTTCCAAGGGTGGTTCCACCAATTCTTACATCGAGACTATTGAGTTTCGCTCAGCGGAGCGTGGCGCTCCGCCGGGTTCATCATTTAAATTTCGCTCTTTTTGGTTTTATAAAATCAAATTTTATCAGGTCGCTCAGTATGGTAGCAGCATGACGTGCATTGTTCTATTGGACGGTTCAGTTGTGGAACCCGAAAGCGCACCTCACACGGGACGCATGGTTGATTACCTCGATTGAATTTTACGCTGCCTGACTAGAGGTTAGGCAGCAAATTGCCTCCACCCGCCCTAAAAACTTCTTGCCACCAGCTCGCGCGCCTGGCGGATCAGATTTAAATCTTCCGTCAAATCCCCGAAACGCAGGTGCATCGCCCCGCTCTGTTCCTGACCCAGCAATTCGCCCGGCCCGCGCAATTTCAAATCCGCCTCGGCAATCTTGAATCCATCGTTCGTTGCCTCCAGGATTTTCAGCCGCGATTGCACATCCGTCGTCAGCGCGTCCGAAATCAGGATGCAAAAGCTCTCGTGCGCGCCGCGCCCGATGCGGCCGCGCAACTGGTGCAGTTGCGCCAGCCCGAACTGCTCCGCGTTTTCGATGAGCATCACGCTCGCGTTCGCCACGTCCACGCCCACCTCGATCAGCGACGTGGCGACGACGGCCTTGATTTCATTGGCGCGAAACGCCGTCATCACGCTTTCCTTCTCCGCGCTCTTCATCCGTCCGTGCAGCAGTCCGACCTTGAACGGCGTCAGCGCGCGCTGGACGTTTTCAAATTCCTTCAGCACCGCCTTGACGTCCTTGTCCGTCGCCTCGACGCGCGGATACACGATGTAAGCCTGCCGGCCGCCGGAGATTTTCTTGTGGATGAACTCCCAGACCTTCGACAGTTTGTCCGCCGCGCGCACAAAGGTTTTTATTTTGCCGCGTCCGCCCGGCAGCTCATCAATCACCGAAACATCCAGGTCGCCGTAAAGCGTCAAGCCGAGCGTGCGTGGAATCGGCGTCGCCGTCATCACGAGCAGATGCGGATAATTCCCCTTGCGCACCAGTGTCTCGCGCTGCGCCACGCCGAACTTGTGCTGCTCATCAATGATTACGAGGCCGAGTTTCGGCAGCTCAAAGCCCGTCGTGAACAGGGCATGAGTGCCGATGAAAAGCTGAGAGTTATTTGAGTTGAGAGTTGAGAGACGCGCCCCCCCGGAACTCTCAACTCTCAACTCACTTTTACTCTCAACTGTCTTCCGGCTTCCCGTTTGCAACTCTACCTTCACACCGAGCGGCTCGAACCATTTTGAAAAATTCCGGAAATGCTGTTCCGCCAGGATCTCCGTCGGGGCCATCAGCGCCACGTTGAAGCCACTCTCCAGCGCCATCAAAGCGCTGCACGCGGCCACGGCGGTTTTGCCGGAGCCGACGTCGCCTTGCAGCAGTCGCCGCATCGGATGCGCGCCGCCCATGTCCGCGCGGATTTCCTTGAGCACATTCGTCTGTGCGGCGGTGAGCTTGAAACCGAGTTGCGTGAGAAATGGTTTCATCAGCCGGTTGTCACCGGCGCAGGGCAAGGCCTTCGCCAGCGCCTCAAACTTTTTCCGTCGCGACTGGATCTGAAATTGCAAAGCCACGAACTCATCCAGCGCCAGTCGTTGCCGCGCGAATTCCACGTCGGTCAGCTCCTCGGGAAAATGAATCATGCGGATGGCATTCGCGCGCGACGGCAATTGACGAAACGCCACCTCACCCAGTCCCTCTCCCCCGGCGGGGGAGAGGGTGCCCGAAGGGCGGGTGAGGGGGCGCTCCATGTGCTGACCGAACGTTGGCTCCTCAATGTGCGCTTCAAACTTTTCCAGTGCGCGCCAGACGAGCGTGCGCATCACGCGCGCCGTCAGCCCGTCGGTGAGCGGATGGATGGGCACGATGCGGTTGACGTGGACGAATTCATCCTCGCCCGGCTCGACCAGCTCGGTTTCCGGATGGTCAATATTGCGCGGCTTCAACGAATCCGGCCTGCCGAACACGAGGAACTCGCGGCCGACTTTAAACCAGTCCTCCATCCACGGCTGCGCCTGCCACCAGCGGCAATGTAGATGCGCCGTGCCGTCGTCGAACACGCACTCGAACATCGCCCGCGCGCCTTTCTTCCAACGCTTCACGCCGGAAGCGATGATCTTTCCGCGCACAGTGGCGGCTTCCTTGATTTTCAAATCGCGGATGGGGAGAAATTTCCGGCGATCCTCGTAACGGCGCGGTTTGTGCAGCAGCAGATCCTCGACGGTGAAAATCTCCAGCCGCGCGAGCAGCCGCGCGCGCTCCTCACCCACGCCCCAGACGGCGGTGACCGGCCGGCGCAACGGTGCTTCAACCTCGCCAGCAGGCAAAGTGGACGGAGGGTTTTTATTTTCCGGCGACGACATTGCCCGCACGATACAAACCGTTCACCGCCGCTTCAACGGCAAATGATTCGTCGGAGCGCGAGTTATCCCAACTCGCAGAGGCTGGAAGAGCGCAGAATGGCCCGGATAATTCAACGCTAACCGGTCTGGCAATGCGCTGCGGTTTGGGACAAACCGCCCGCAGGCAACTTCGCCGCTGCCGGTTTAAAAAGCCACAATTTCAATCGGCGGAGCCGAGGTCACGAGGCTCATTTCAGACAAGTTAGTGACTCCTTACGTCGTCTCCTGCGTGTTTCAATACAGGCTTCAAATCTCAATCACCGTGATTTCCGGGCGGCAGTTGAAGCGGAACTCGAAGCCAGACAGGTAACCGATGCCGGGGTTGACGTAGAGCGGACCGGCGGAAGTCTGGAACAGTCCCATGTCATATTCATCCACGCTGAACGGCACCACGACCGCGCCATAAAATGGAATCCGCACCTGGCCGCCGTGCGAATGCCCGGCCAGCATCAGGTCAAACTTCCGGTCGCCCAGGTTTTTGACCCACGCCGGATAGTGCATCAGCAAAATGTTTTTAGCCTCCGGCCGGGTTGGTGGCAGCGGCTGGCTTCGGCCCAGGCAGGGGATGCCGACCAGATTGATCTTTCCCCCGGCGATTTCGTGGTGTTGGCCCATCAGCCACTCGCCGCCCGTCGCGGAAAAACATTTTTGAACCGGCGCAAACGAGATCCCGCTCCAGAAATCGTGGTTGCCCGGCACGCCGAACATGGGCGACCGGATGCCGGACAAGATCTCGAGCGCTTCCGGCAGGAATTTTGCGTTCTCGATGATGTCGCCGGTGAAACAGACAAAGTCCGGCGCGAGGCCGTTGATGGTTTTCACGACGGATTCCAGATAGTCGCGGTCGCCTTTGTGGTGCAGGTCGGAAAAATGGACCAAGCGGTGCGTCGGCGCGGTCCCCACCTTCAGGCGGCGGACTTTCAGCCAGTCAGGCTCAACCAGCCGGGCGTCCGCCAGCGCAACGACCGGCGTGGCGAGCAACAGGGTGGCGATGAATTTTCGCCGGCTGAACTTTTGGAATCGCATGGTCACATCGGTCTTCGATATACAAGGTTTCCGACACCGGAAGCATTGCGTCCGTTCAACCGTCGCGCTACGTTTTGCGCGTGCCGGAACTTTTCCGCCAGCTCAAGGGCTCGCCGTTGCTCCTGCTGTTCCGCGTGAACGCGATGAACAGCTGGCGGCGGCTGCTGGCGGTGCGGGACCAGTCGCGGCTGCTCACCAGCATCATCGGGATGTTCGTGGTCGGTTATCTGGTGCTGTCGTTCTGGCTGTTTTATTACTCACTGAAATTCATCGCCAAGTTCCCCGGCCTCGGCGCGGTGCTGACGGAACGGCTGCTGTTCGTGCTGTTCGCATTCCTGTTCGGGCTGCTGCTGTTGAGCAATCTCGTCATCGGCTACACCAACCTGTTCCGCAACCGGGAAACCGCCTTTCTCCTGACGCTCCCCGTTTCGACGCAGACCATCTTCAACTGGAAATTCTTCGAATCAACGGTGCTGGCGTCGTGGGCGTTTTTGTTTCTGATCGCGCCGCTGCTCGCGGCGTTCGGCCTGGTCCGCGGCGTGCCGTGGCATTTTTACGTGATGACGCTCGTGCTGATCGGGCTGTTCACCATGCTGCCGGGCATCCTCGGCGCGTGGCTGGCCATCCTGGTGGGCCGGTTTCTGGACCGGCGCATCTTTCAGCTCGCGATCATGGCGGTGGCCATCGGGTTGCTGGCGCTGGTGACGTTCTGGTGGAAGGCGAACCCGGCCACGGACGATCTGCTGGACAAGCGCACACTCGAAGCGCTCGACCAGCTGCTCGCCAAGACGCGCTTCACCATGATGCCGTTTCTGCCCAGCTACTGGCTCTCGTCGGCGGTGCTGCAATGGGCGGAGGGCGTTTTTCGCGGCGCGACATTTTTCGCGCTGGTGCTGCTGAGCAACACGCTGTTTTTCGGCGGCCTCGCGTTCACGCGCCTGGGACATCTGTTTTACGACACCGCCTCGGCGGTGCAGAGCCGCGGCGGTCCCAGCTTCAAAATCAATTTTCTGGAGGCTCCAAAAAACGGCCGGCCCACCCCGGGCGCGCTGGAAAAGATCGCCGCAAAATTTTCCTGGTTCGACCGCGCCACGCTCGCGCTCGCTGTCAAGGATCTGCGGATGTTCTGGCGTGACACCACGCAATGGGGCCAGACCGTGATGCTGTTCGGCCTGCTCGGAGTTTACATCATCAACCTGCGGAATTTCACGCACCAGCTCACCAGCCCGTTCTGGATCAACCTGGTGGCATTCCTCAATTTGGGTGCCTGCTCGCTGAACCTCGCCACGGTCACGACGCGGTTTGTGTTCCCGCAATTTTCCCTCGAAGGCCGGCGGCTGTGGATCATCGGCATGGCACCGATGGGCCTGGAGCGCGTGGTCAAAACCAAATACTGGCTGTCGAGCGTGCTTTCGCTGGTCGTGACCATCGGGCTCATCACCCTTTCGTGCTGGCTGCTGAAAATGACCTGGGACCGCGTCGCGTTCTTTGGCGCGGTCGTCGCCGTGATGACCTTCACCCTCAACGGCCTCGCCGTCGGCCTGGGCGTGCTGTATCCGAATCTGAAGGAGGCCAACCCCGGCAAGATCGTCAGCGGCTTCGGCGGCACGCTCTGTCTGGTGCTGAGTTTTCTCTACATCCTCGCGTCCGTGCTGCTGCTCGGCTTCGGCACCACCGGCCTGCACGACCGCGCCAGCTGGGCACTGGAAAGTGTCATCGGCTTTGTGTTGCTCTCGTTTGTGATCGGCTGGGTGCCGCTGAAACTGGGGCTGAAGCAATTGAAAAATTTCGAAGCGTGAAGTTTAACCACGGATGAACACAAATTCACACGGATCAAAGAAAAGGCCGGAGTGAAAAATCCGTGTCCATCCGTGGTTAAAAAATCTTTTCCAGCGTAGCGAACAATTTCTGCCCGTCGGCAAAATGCTTTCGTCCTTCCGCTGAAACCAGACTGAACCCTTTGCCGTAGGCCGGGCCGTTCGCCACGCAGAAATCCGTCGCACAGTCGGCCATTTGCTTTCTGGCGGCGCACAACGCATCCGCCCGCCCGCCGTTCGCCTCGAACTTCCAGCCGATAATTTTGGTCTTCGGAAACCAGCCGCGCAGTTCGGCGATGATCTTGGGTGTCGGCACGAGTTCGACGAGCATCTCGCCCGCCCGGGTGGAAATTTTTTTGGATGCCGGGAGCGCCACGAATTCCCCCGCTTCGTTCTGTGCAAAAATTTTACCGAAACCAAAATCGTTCACCGCCGCTGCGTGGAAGATGGCGTCCATCTTTTTGCCGGAAAATGATTTTAACTTCGCCCGTAAATCCTTGGTGGTGGTATAAACCTTGACCGACTGCGCCTTGCGTTCGCCCGCGTAGGTGGCCGACTCGCCAATGAGCAGCGTGACCTTGTGGCCGTGGGCGGTGAGAAAATTGGCCAGCTCGATGCCGAGCCGTCCCGTGGAAAAGTTCGTAAGCCGGCGAACGTCGTCGAGCGGTTCGTAAGTCGGCCCGGCGGTGACGATGCAATTCATGTGGCGAAGATACGGCGGCAGGCGCATGAATTGAACAACAAAGTGACCAAGGAACGAAGCCGGCCCGGTTTGGTTGCTTGGTTACTTTGTTGTCTAAAATCCTCTGGCGCTTTGGAAAGCCGGGCGGGCCGGGCGGATGACGCGAAACTATTTCAACTTTTCGACAACCAGCATTTCAACGAACGAAATCCGCCGGCGAAAACTTCTGGTTCACGGTGATGTTCTCATGCGTTTGGGTGAAAATGTATTTTGCGCCTTGCGCCAGTTTCACGGACTTATCCAATTCGGTGCGTAAGGCGGCAAGCGCTTCAGAGGTCACCGGCTTGCTTTGCCGCTTTAGAATCGCAATGAGATTTTCATCCGTGAATTTAATTGATATCGAAGACCCTTCCAATGTGGTTTGCGTTTGATGAATGAAGCGATCTCCTTTCCCGATCCAAAATTTAGTCGTAGTCGTTCCAATCGTCCCCATGTTGTTTGGGAGTTTACCGTCATCCGGCAGGGTCTTTGGGTCAATAACGCTCGAAATAACTTGGCAGTCAATACCGCCAATTTTTTCATCGGCCAACTTTGTGAGCTTCGTTTTGCCCGCCGCTGCAACGAGCAAAGCATCGCTTCCGCCAATTTTGCTGAAGAATATCCCCGGTATCATGCTTGCAGCGGAACTGGAAGCACCACCGGCTCCGCCTAGCGCAAATTGCATATCGTGCATTTTTCGCGCCTGGGCGGTCGTTATTTTATCCGCTGAATCCTCCAGAAAATAATCTCCGTTGCCATCCGACCACACGACGCCCTTGCCGACATACAGTCCGCCGGTTTGCGTCCAGTCGATCCTATATAGATTCGGGCGTTGCATTCGGATGTTGAAAGTCGTCTCCGTGGTTTGTCCGCCACCTTCGGTCACGACTTTGCCGCTATCACTATAACTAGAAAACGCGGCGTAGAGATTTTGCGCCCGCGTCGCAATCTCTTGCGCGGGCAAATTGTCGTTATGATGAGAAATTGCCAAGGTAGCTGCGCCGCTCGCCAACAAAATTCCTGCGGTGATGCCGATTGCCAGTTTGAGTTTTGCGCAGGCCATTAGATTGAGAGTTCCTTTCGCGAGGGTTGCTGTTGAAGTCATAACCGCTAATCCCTTTGTCGCCGCCACGGAAATTTTAACCGCCAAACCCACCGGCGCAGCCTGCACCGAGTTCGTCGCCACCGCGCTGGCGATGACCGTGGCCGTCAGCATCACACCGCGTTTCACAAAGTATTGCCGTAGTTTGTCCAGGCCGCGGGTCACGCGTTTGCGCGCGGTATCTTCGTTCAACGCCAGTGTGGCCCCCACTTCGGCCAGCGTCCGGCCCTCGAAATAGCGCAGCAACACCGCGCGCCGGTCGGTTTCATTCAGCTTCGCCAGCGCATCATCCAGCAGCGGCGCGATGTGCGGCCATGCGGTTTCCTCGGGGGTTTCCAAAGTTGAAGTTTCCATGTGAGCCTCCGTTTCATGGCGCTGGCGTCGGGCGTTGGCGCGCCGTTGCGCGGACGCGGCATAGCGGGTGGTCTTGAACAGCCAGCCGATGAGAAAGGTGCCGTCGCGCAAACTCCCGGCCTTGCGGGCGAGAATGATGAACACGGCCTGCGTGACCTCCTCGGCCAGATGCGCGTCGCCCACCTGCCGGACGGCGACGGAATAGACGAGGTTGAGGTGCCGTGCCACGAGCGTCTCAAACGCCGCCTCGGAATTATTCACGGCAAATTCCCGCACCAGCGTCATGTCATCCAGCGTCTGCATTCACCTACTTATGCCCGCTCAAGCCGAAACCGGACAAACTATTTTGAACTATTTTTGACGGGAGGCGGCTCGAGGAATCATTGTGTTGTAAATGGCGCGGGACGGGGAGGACAATGACGTCTGAGCACCACGAATAGTGTGGGTTGACGGCCCGCGCTCCAACAAACAGCCGGTCAGATCGTCTTGGAATGTCTCCGCTCATTCGCCGCGCCCAGCGTGTTGTCGAAACACATGGCGATATTGCGGATGAACAGGCGGCCGGCATCCGTGATTTCCACGCCGCCCGGACTGAGTTTCACCAGGCCGTCGGCAGCGAAGGGCGCGAGCGCGGCGAGTTCCTTTTCAAAATGCTGCTCGAAGTTGATGCCGAGCTTGGCGCTCATAGCGGCGAAGTCGAGCGAGAGGTCGCACATGGCGCGCATGATGGTTTCACGACGAATCTTGTCTTCGTCGGTGACGAAATACGCCTTGTGCAACGGCACGTTGCCCGCGTCCACGGCGGCCTGATACTTCGGCAATTCCTTCTCGTTCTGCCAGTAGGCTTCGGGCACCTGCGACACGCCGGACATGCCGAACGCGTAGATGTCCGAGCCGGCGCGCGTGCTGTAGCCCTGAAAATTCCGCTGAAGCTGCTTGTTGCGCTGCGCGATGGTGAGTTCGTCGTTCGGCTTCGCAAAATGATCCATGCCGATATAGACGTATTGGTCGTCCGCCGTGAGCCGTTCGATGACGAGCTTCAGGACTTCCAGTTTGCTTTCCGGCGTCGGGAGGATTTTTTCCTCGAGAATTTTTTGCGCGGGTTTGATCCACGGCACGTGCGCGTAGCTGAACACGGCCAGACGGTCGGGCTTCATCTCCAGCACGGTGTCGAGCGTTTCGTCAAACGTCGCCGGCGTCTGGAATGGCAGGCCGTAGATCAAATCCAGATTGATGGAGCCGAAGCCGAGTTCGCGCATCCAATCCATCGCCTGCTGCGTCATCGCGCGCGGCTGGATGCGATGGATCGCCTCCTGGACTTTCGGATTAAAATCTTGCACGCCCATCGAGGCGCGGTTGAATCCAATCTCACGCAGCGCCACCAAATGCTCACGCGTGAGCCGGCGCGGATCCACTTCCACGCTGGCTTCGATGTCCGGCGCGAAGGTGAAGTGTTTGTGGATGATTTCACCGAGCCGGCGGATTTCATCGGGACGCAAAAAAGTCGGCGAGCCGCCGCCGAAATGGAGCTGCACGGCTTTGCGGTCCTTGTTCAAACGTGGTGCGAGCTTGGCGACTTCGCGGCCAAGATAGCTGATGTAGTCGTTTCCCTTGTCGTGATTGAGCGTGATGACGGTGGTGCAGCCGCAGAACCAGCAAAGGGTTTCGCAGAACGGGATGTGAAAATAAACCGACAGGTCGCGCGGCGTGCGGTTGTTGGCCTCGAGCTTTTCTGAAAGTTGCTCCCACGTCACGGCGTCGGTGAACTTGGTCGCGGGCGGATAGCTGGTGTAACGCGGCCCGGCCACGTTGTATTTCTTCACCAGATCGAGATCTACGTTCAGCGTCTTCATCGAAGGCAAAAAGATTAACGCAAAGGCGCAAAGGCGCGAAGGCGCAAAAGGTTTGGAGTGCGGTGGCAGAGCGCAGCGGCGACACCGCTTTGGGGCGTAAGAAGCGCATTGAACACTCTAAAAGTATCGTGCGTGCGAAAGCGGCGTGGCACTACGCTCCCCGCCGCAGTCCAAAATCCCTTTCGTGCCTGACCTTGCGTCTTTGCGTCTTTGCGTCTTTGCGTTGAATTCTTCATTTGAAAGCTCTCACAGTATCCACCAACGCGGCGATATTTTCCAGCTTTGCCGCCGGGGTCAACCCGTGGCCGAGGTTGAAAATGTGTCCGGCGCGCCCGCGCATGGCCTCCAGAACCGCTTTTGTTTCGCGGGCAACATCTTCCGGTGTGCCATCGCTGATCACCGAAGGTGCTAGGTTGCCTTGCAAACCGACGTTTTCGGGAATCAATTTGCGCGCTTCCGCCATAGGGGTCTGCCAGTCAATGCCGATGATGTTCGCGCCGGTGGCGATGAGGTCAGGCCAGTTGCCATGTGTGCCGAGTGAAAACGCGATGACAGGCGGAGCGCCGAGCACCTGCCCGGCACGTTGGGGCTGCGTTTTGAAACTGGCCGAGCTGGTGCTCGGCGCTCCAATCAAAGAGATGATGTCCTTTATCCAGCGCCCGGAAGCCTCCTGAAATTCCGTCGGGGCCAGATGGCCGCCGTGGCTGTCGAAAATCTGCACCGCGTCCACGCCCGTGGCGATTTGCATCTGCAAATACGCGGTGACAGCAGCCGTCAGTTTTTCCGCGAGCGCATAATAGGTCTTCGGGTCTTCGCGGAACAATTGCAGCGCGCGGCTGTATTTCGGCACGCTCGCGCCTTCCATCATGAACGTTGCCAGCGTCCACGGCGAACCGCTGAAGCCGAGCAGCGCCGTCTGGTCGCCGAGTTCTTTGCGGAGCATCCGCAACGCCTTGTCCACATAACTCAACCGCTCGACCACGCGCTCGACGGAAAGTTTCTCAATATCCGCCCTGGTCGTCACCGCGAAGTCCATCTGCACACCACCGGTTTCCTTGAAGTGATACGTCTGCCCCAGCGCTTCCGGAATCACCAGGATGTCGCTGAACAAAATCGCGGCGTCGAAACCAAACCGGCGCACGGGTTGGAGTGTGACTTCGACGGCCAGTTCCGGGTTCTGGACGAGCTGGACGAACGTGTAGGTCTCCTTGAGCTTGCGGTATTCCGGCAGCGCGCGACCGGCCTGGCGCATGAGCCAGACGGGTGGACGATCCACGGGTTGGCAATGCGCGGCCCGGACAAAGCGTTCGCAGGCGGTGAAAGCCGGTTTCGGGGCGGTCGATTTTTTTTCAGCAACATTCATCGGAAAATTCAACGGGGCACAGCATAACAGCTTTCATCCGGATAGCAGCTTCGCATATTTTGGCATTGGCAGAGCATTTTTTGGTCAGCCGCCGCGTGACGCCGGAAAAAGGTGGCTGACATTTAGTCCGTTACGTCAATTTTGACGGGCCGGGCTTGATGACCGCGAAACTTGGCAAAAACCAAGGTTTGAACCGGAAAGATCGGAAAATTTTTGTGCAACTTTGTCCGCCGGACGGTTTTTAATCGTAAGCAGATCATGAAACACGAGCCGCAACATTTACGCGAGTCGCTCTGGCGCCGGAAACTGACCGACGCCGAGCTCACCGAACTGCGTACCCGGCCGGAGATTGCGGCGGATCTGGAACTGGAATCGCGCCTGAGCGAAATGCTCGCGAAAGTCCCCGATGCGCCCGTGCCATCGAACTTCACCGCCCGCCTGATGCAGGCCGTTGAACTCGAAGAATCACGCCGCTCGCGTGGGTGGAATTTCAGCTGGAACTGGCACGCGCTGCTGCCGCGCGTCGCGGTTGCGGCGGCGGTGGTTTTGTTCGCCGGGATGGCTTTTCACAATCACCAATTGACCAGCCAGCGGATCGCGCTCGCCAAAAATGTCGTGCTGGTGGCTGAATCACAGCCATTGCCCAGCATGGAGGCGCTGAAAAACTTCGACGCCATTCAGCGCATGAGCCAGCCGCGCGCCGATGAGGATCTGCTCGCGCTGCTGCAATGAACCGATGAACTATTGGCGTCAGACCCGTTGGTTGCTTGTTGTATGTCTATGCGTGACGGGCCAATGGTTGGTCACCCGGTTGCATGCGGCAGACTCAACGAACGCCGTGCCGCTGGCTAAATTATTTTCTCCGGCGCACCACCGGTCACCGCCGGCGGGGCGTGGAAAATCCCCCGTGGATTTTTTCCGGCAACTGCTGGCGATGACGCCGGACGATCGTGATGATTATTTGAAATCCACCTCACCGGAGATAAGTGAACGCCTGCGCGCCAAGATCCACGAATATGAGACGCTGAGCCCCAATGAACGCGAATTGCGGTTGCGCGCGACCGAACTGCGTTGGTATCTGATGCCGCTGCTGCGCGATTCGCCTACGAACCGTCCCGCACGGCTCGCAGAGATTCCACCTGATGTGCGCGAACTCGTTCAAGCCCGGCTGGTTGAATGGAGCATATTGCCGCCGCCGCTGCAGCAGGAATTTTTGGAGAATGAGCGCATCCTCCATTATTTTGCCCATGTGGACACAAGCAACAGCCCGGCTGGAAATCCTGGCCGGGAGCCCAGCGAATCAGAGCGCGCACACTGGAACACACTTTCCGAGGCCGAACGCCGTCAGGTATCGGCCGGGTTCAATAAGTTCTTCGAGCTTACGTCCGACGAAAAACAAAAGACACTGAACACCTTGTCCGAAGTCGAACGCCGCCAGATGGCAAAAACTTTGCAGGCTTTTGATCAAATGCCGCCGCTGCAACGCGCCGAATGCGTCAATGCCTTCGCCCGGTTTTCCAGCATGACCACGCTGGAAAAAACCGAGTTCCTGAAAAATGCCGAGCGCTGGTCGGCCATGTCGCCTGCCGAACGTCAAGCGTGGCGGGATCTTGTTGTCAATGTGCCGCAATGGCCGCCGTTGCCCATCGGTTTTGTCCTGCCCCAGCCCGAAGAGCCCAAGCCAGGTGTGGCTACAAACCATAACTGAAGCGCCGAATTTCCATTTCAATTTAGGTTGTCGCCGTCTAATTTCCCGCCGTGCATCCGATTTTGTTTCATCTCGGTTCGTTTCCGGTTCATGCCTACGGCGTGATGACCGCGCTCGCCTTCGTGTTCGGGCTGTGGACGGCCACGCTCCGCGCCCGCCGCGTGAATATTTCCGGCGAAATCATCGCCGACGTGACGCTCTGGCTCATGGTCGGAACCATTGTCGGTGCCCGCGCCGTCTATGTGGCGACGTATTGGAACGATGAATTTGCCGGCCAGCCGCTCGCGGAAATCTTCGCCATCTGGCACGGTGGCCTGGTTTATTACGGCGGCCTGATCGGCGCGTCGCTGGCGGGAGCCGTTTATCTCAGCTGGAAAAAACTGCCGCTGTGGAGAATCGCCGACGTGCTCGCGCCGAGCATCGCGCTCGGCAGCGTCTTTGGTCGCATCGGCTGCCTGCTCAATGGCTGCTGCTATGGCCGCGCGTGCGAGGCACCGTGGGCGATCAGTTTCCCGGCGGACAATCCGCTCCATCCGCCCACCACGCCGGTGCATCCCACGGAAGTTTACGACGCGCTGCTGAATCTCGGTCTGTATTTTTTCCTCGCCTGGCTGTTCCGGCGCAAGAAGTTTGACGGCCAGATTTTTGCGACCTACCTGATCTGCTACGCCGTCACGCGTTCGTTCGTCGAATATTTTCGCGGCGATTACAACGACGCCCACCATCATTTCGGCCTGACGCCCGCGCAACTGGTCAGCGTGCCCATCTTCGTCACCGGCCTCACACTGGCGGTCATTTTGTCGCGGCGCAGATTCGCCAAATGAAGCCGCCCGTCTTCATCGCCGGCCCGACCGCCGTGGGCAAATCCGAGATCGCCCTGCGTCTCGCCGAACAGCTTGGCGGCGAGATCATCTCCGCCGATTCCATGCAGGTGTATCGCGGACTCGACATCGGCACCGCCAAGCCGGCGGCGGAGGAACGCGCCCGCGTGCCACATCACCTCATTGACATCTGCGACCTGACCGAAACCTTCGACGCCGCGCAATTCATCCGGCGCGCGCAGTCGGCCGTCACGGAAATCCAGACGCGTGGCCATGTGCCGATTTTCTGCGGCGGCACCGGGCTTTATTTCAAGGCGTTCTTGAGCGGTCTTGGCGAGGCGCCCGCCACCCATCCCGAACTCCGCGCCGAACTGGAAGCCGCGTCGTTCGAGGCGCTGCTGCATGAACTGCGCGAACGCGATCCGGTGGCCTACGAAAAGATTGATAAACAAAATCCGCGCCGCGTCATCCGCGCCGTGGAAGTGATCCGGTTGACGGGCAAAAAGTTTTCCGAACAACGCGCCGAGTGGAAGTCCGGTATCCAGCATCCAGCATCGCGCTCGTTCTGCTTCACCCGCCCCGGCCCGGATCTGCACGCCCGCATCAATGCCCGCGTGGATACGATGTTTGCGCGCGGGCTGGTGGAGGAGACGCGCGCCTTGCTCGCCCACGGCCTCGCCGAAAATAAAACCGCCATGCAAGCCATCGGCTACCGGCAGGTGGTGGAATATCTGCGCAACGAACCCCGAAAGCTTTCGGGGCTGACGGAAACGATTGAGCTGGTGAAAAGCCGCACCCGGCAGTTTGCCAAGCGGCAACTCACCTGGTTCCGCCGTCATGGAAACATGCAATGGATTGGATTGAAGCCGGGCGAATCGCCGGAGGCGTGCGCGAGAAAAATCGCCCAGATTTCCAGAGGAAACCCTGCTTAAGGCTTAAAGAACCGGTTCCTTGCCAATGAACAGCCGGACACAGGCCTGCCCCCAATTATTGGCGTGCGGAGCGAGCATTTTGATCTTGATCGCGTTCCGCAAAACTTCCCGGGCCTCTTCACGAGACTTCACGTGACCTTGCGCCAGCGCCTGCACCATGATGTTGCCTGCCGCGCCGGATCCGGGCGGGACGACCACCACGGGAACCTGCAGCGCATTGGCCGTGAAATGATTCAAAAGGCTGTTTTCCTGTCCATCCAGAACGTAAAGCTTCGTGATCTTGCGGCCGGTCAATGATTCCATCTCTTCCAGCGTCTTGCGATACAACAACGCAAGGCTTTCCAGGACGCAACGGATGATCGGGCCTGGCTTGCGGGGCACCGTCTGGCCGGTTTCCCGGCAAAACTCCTGAATTTTGAGCGGCATGTCTCCCGGGGTCTTGAATCGCGGGTCATTAAGGTCCACCAATGATTCAAAGGGCGTCGATTCCCCCGCAAAATGCAAGAGCATGTGCTTGTCCATGTCGAAGTCGTGTTCCTTCCAAAACCGCTCGCATTCTTCCAAAATCCAAAGTCCCATGATCTGCTTATGGAAACTAACGGAGCCGGCGCAGCCCATTTGGTTGGAGAAAAGCAGTTCACGGGCGGCGTCGCTGAGGATGGGCTGGTTGAGTTCGGTGCCCAGGATCGTCTGGGAACCGGAACGCAAAAACGCCCAGCTCTCCTCTTCGCCGACCGGCAGACCGGCCAGGGCCGCCGCCAGTTCATCGGAACAGGAAGCGATGACCTGCACGTCCTCCAACTTTGATTCCGTAGCCAGGGCTTTTCGCAACGGACCCAATCGGGCGCCCGCTGGGACGATGGCAGGAAACAATTTTTCTGGCAGCCGGGCGGCGGCCAGCAAACGCTCCGACCAGGCTTGGGTAAAGGGATTAAAAAGCTGGGTGGCGCCGGCGGAAGACATTTCAACGCGGGGAGTGCCGGACAGGAGATGATTAAACCCGTCGGCGATGGGCAGAAGCTGGCCGCCTGAATGGAGCCGCCGGGATTTTTCGGTCGCCAATTGGAACAAAGTATTGCCCGGCCGGCTGGTCACCCCGGTTTCCTCATACAGGGTTTCCAGGGAAATTCTGTCAAAAATTTCCTGCATCCCCTGCGCCAGTGTGGAATCGGAATGCAGATGAACCGGCAGGTTCAATGAACCGTCCGGGTCGAAGATCATGTAATCGCCACCCCAGGAATGGCAGCTCACGCTGTGGATCGGTTCGTTGTAGGTTCCGATTTCGCGGAGGCCCCTCAGGATTTCACCATACAACTGCTGAATGTTCCAGCTGCGGGAGGCCTTTTCCTCAATCGGAAGATTGGAAAAACGATGGACTTCGCTGATTGTCAACTGGCCCTTATGCAGGGTGCCTAACAAAACTCGCCCATGTTCCGCACCCAGCTCGCACGCAACGTAAAAATGACTCATAGCCTGGTGCCGGTATGCAATTATTGTGCCTTTTCCCTGACTCATTTACTCCGGCGAAGACCCGCCTTTCACACGGGCTTTGACCTGCCTCAAAACGAATCATCCGTTGAATGTGTATCAAAACAAAGCAACCTGCCGTCCGATTGTTGAGCCGATATTTGCCGGGCGGCAACCGGCGTGGTTTTGTTTTATCGAAAATTCAGTATAAACGCCCGCCTCCCGCCATCAATCTGCGGCCGGATTGGCTCAGGCGTTTTCGCAAAACCAAAAACCAGCGAGCTGATGTCCTCATCCCCAGCGCCCGCGCGGGATGACCACGCTACCGCCGCCCGCGTCATGGCAGGCGGCGATGGCTCGGCGGATGGCCTCGGAAATGTTTTGGCCTTCCATCACGCCGAAGTTGGTGACCACAAAGACGCGCGCCGGAAACACCGGCACCGCGATGGCCGGCATGGCAAACGGTGCTGGGATGGAAATCATTTCATGGCGGACCAAATTGGTAACAGACGAATCTTCGGCCGCGAGTGAATCAGCGACGAAAAGGCCTGCAAAACCGATGAGTCCTGGGACCAAGTGACGGAGTTTCGTGCCATGAGATTAACGCAGTGCGCTCAGTTCAGCCACCCACTGTTCTGGCGATGCTCAACGACGTGCAGCCGGAGCGAACAACACAATTCCGCCACCACATACCAAGCTCAACGCTACGTCACCATAGAAGGGAAACGGGCCGATGCCCAGCCGCAGGCCGGAGATGAGCAGGATGACGCCCTCCACAATCATCAGCCAGCCGAACCACGGGATGGCCACGGCGAACTTGCGCGGCCAGCGCGCCAGCACCAGATACCAGATGCCGACCAGCGTGAACGCGCCGCAGATCATCCGCAGCCAGTAATCGAGCATCAGGTCATAGGCGATGGGTTTGGC
>DATLVR010000040.1:0-26950 GCA_035577265.1 Verrucomicrobiia bacterium
CTCAGTTCAAGAGGATTGAGAGAAAGGAGGACGGCGCTGACGGCACTTCGGCCGCACTGGGATCGTAATCCCAACCAGAGTTACGATTTCAATTCGGCACAAACACGACACTTCTTACGACGGCACTGCGGCACTTAACACTTACCATTCGCGTGACGGAAAAACTTTTGAGGTGGTTGAGCGGCCAGTAAGGATTCACTGCAAGGGCATTCGCACAAATTTTGATTTGGAGAGCGCGAACCAGGAGGAGGCCGCCGCCAAAAGCTTGTGACATTTATCTTTCGCTCGTTGCCAAAACCGGTGCATTAAAACTAATGGCCTTGCCTCGAATTGGTGGACAGAATGGTTTTTCAGATGGATACAATTTGCGCGCGGGTGATCCGTCGTATCGCCAGTGGCGACTGGCCAAAGACTCGTAAAAAAGCCCGGCGCATCCGTTCGCGCTGACCAAAGCCGGTCTCTTGCGCGATCTCGTCCATCGAATGACTGCCAGACTCCATCATCAGGCGGGCCGCCTCGGCGCGGAGCCGTTCCAGTGCCTGCGCCGGTGAAGATCCGGTTTCTTTGCGAAACAGCCGGTTGAACTGACGAAGACTCAGACTCGCCGCTTCCGCGAACTGATCGACCGAGAGGATCTTTCGCAAGTTCGCCTTGGCGAAGGTCAACGCCCGCTGGATGCGGTCCGATTTTGGGGACAATTCAAGGAGAACGGAATGCTGTGATTGGCCACCGGCCCGCCGATGATAAACCACCATTTTCTTGGCCACCAGCCGGGCAATGGCCGGCCCCAGATCCTTTTCGACCAGGGCAATGGCAAGGTCAATTCCAGCGGTCATTCCCGCCGAGGTCCAGACCGGTCCGTCCTCGATGAAAATGCGGTCTTCCTCGATGGTCACTTCGGGATGTAGCCGCCGGAATTCCCCGGCATAAAACCAGTGCGTCGTCGCCCGGCGGCCGTTGAGGAGCCCGGCCTCGGCCAGAAACCGGGCCGCCGTGCATGTCCCGGCCACGCGCCTGGCGGCGGCCGCGTTGACGCGCAGAAATTTCACCAGCGTTTGCTCCGCCGACCTGAAGTCCGTGTTTCCCGCCACAATAATTGTGTCTACGCGCCCCATCTTCTTCGGCAGCCGGTCTGTTTGGATTGAAAATCCAAGCGATGAGCGGACGAGCCCGCCCGAGATCGAATACAGCGTCACGCGATAAGCGTCGTAACCGGCAGACTGGTTTGCCAGTTCGAACACGGTTGATACCGAAAGGCTGAGCACTTGGAATCCCGGATAAATCACCAAGGCAATCTCCTTGATGCCCTGGGAATCCCGTCCGGAACGGGATGGCCGAAAACGTTGCATATATGACATGTCGGCTATTCTACTTCCAGGGTATAAAAAAGCAAATCGGCAATCACGCCGACCAACAACAAACAAATAACGAAATATGAGCACGATCAACCAAACCAAAACGAACACACGCAAAGCCCTCGTCACCGGCGCCTCCTCGGGCATCGGTGCGATTTACGCGGATCGCCTGGCGCGCCGCGGCTTCGACCTCATCCTGGTGGCCCGCAACGCGGAACGCCTGAACACGGTCGCCAGCCAGATCACGGCCACGACCGGCCGGGAGGTGGAGATTCTTCGCGCCGATTTGTCTGATTCCGCCGACCGGAGGCTGGTTGAGAATCGCCTGCGTCAGGATGCGGCCATCGAGATGCTCGTCAATAATGCCGGCTTCGGCGGGGTTACACCGTTGCTCCAATCCAGCGTCGACACGATGGAGGAAATGATTGACCTCAATGTCACCGCCCTCACCCGACTGACCTATGCCGCCGTTCCCGGCTTCGTCGCCCGCGGCCATGGCACCGTGATCAACATTTCCTCGATTGCTGCCATTTCGCTGGAACTGCTCAACGGAGTTTATGGCGGCACGAAAGCTTTTGTTCTCACCTTCACGCAGTCGTTGCAACACGAACTTAAAGACAAGGGAGTGCGTGTGCAGGCGGTTTTGCCCGGAGCCACGGCCACCGAGTTTTGGAATATTGCGGGACTGCCTCATGAAAATCTTCCGGCCGCATGGGTCATGAAGTCGGAAGACATGGTCGAGGCGGCGCTGGCCGGTCTCGACGCCGGCGAGGTGGTCACAATTCCGCCACTCCAGGACGGTGCCGATTGGGAAAGTTTTGAGGCAGCCCGGCAGGCGTTCGCGTCCAAATTCCAACATTCTCAACCCGGTTCGCGTTACCTGGCTCACGCTTAAACCGCCATTGATCATCATTCCAACTCAAACCATAAAAAAACAACAAAACCAAACACGAATATGCCAACCAGCTCGACAAGGGCGGTCACTTTACGGCCTGGGAACAGCCGGAACTTTTCACCGCTGAACTTCGCACGGCGTTCAGGTCGCTGCGCTCCGATGTTTCAGCCATTGCCAACGCGAAGAAACGGGCACAACTTTCTCCGTCGACGTCGAACAGCGGGGGAAGCGTTTCCACCATTCGCTGATCGCAAACGAATACAAACAACCATCAAAGCAAAAAAATAAAATTATGAATACAATCGAAACATCCAAAGAAACCAATCCGACCCAGCCCAATAAGAAAGTGTTGTATACCGCGAAAACCCACACGACGGGTGGCCGGGAAGGAGGCGCGTCCCGGACCTCGGACGGCCGGCTGGACGTAAAGTTATCCGTTCCTGGCACCCCCGGTGACGGCACCAACCCGGAGCAGTTGTTCGCCGTTGGCTGGTCGGCCTGTTTCACCAGTGCGATAAAGCTTGTCGCCGCGAAAATGAAAGTGAAGCTCCCGCCGGACTTGGCCATTGACGCCGAAGTGGACCTGTGCACGGGCGATGACGGCTACTCGCTGCAAGCCCGCCTCAACGTCAGCCTGCCGGGCCTGGCGCCCGAAGTCGCCCGAGCTCTGGTGGACGCTGCGCACCAGACGTGTCCGTATTCCAAAGCCACCCGGGGGAACATCAACGTTGCCATCAACCTGGTCT
The DNA here is from genome assembly GCA_035577265.1 of Verrucomicrobiia bacterium. Taxonomy (GTDB): domain Bacteria; phylum Verrucomicrobiota; class Verrucomicrobiia; order Limisphaerales; family UBA11358; genus UBA11358. Next base: position 2,997 of record DATLVR010000040.1, read on the forward strand.
GACCTTTTCGAAAATCCGGCCTGCCGGTGTGGTGCGGGCAGGCCGGACTGATCACTGAATAGTCACCAGAGGTCACCTATGAAATCGATTAAATTGATGGAAATGCTCGAAGAGGTGGATTATAGCCGCCGCGACTTTTTGAGCGGTGGCAATCTGGTCTAGAACTGGCTCGGCAATGGCAGATTGCTTGAAGCGACCAATCTGGCTGGCCCCTGGACCACCAATGACTTATCGTCGCCAGCTTCCATCACGCCGAATTGATCGCAAAAATTCCATCGCATCCAGACACAATAGACCTGACTGATGGAAAGGGTGCTATAATGTTTCGGCGTATTTTTATGAATCCGAAAGTAATGTCCCTGTCCAACAACTTGCGAACCTCATGCTTGAGTTTGTTCATGTGCATTTTAATCCCGCTGTGCAAGCTCGTTGCCGCCGGGGAACCGTCAAGCGGTGGGGCGCTTTCGCTGGCTGAGTTGCAGCAGTCCGTTTCTGAACGTGGCCGGATAATCCAATCCTTCCGTCTGGAGGGGTTGGTTTGCGCGGTGGCTCCGAACCGGCGGCTGGTCGCCTTGCAGGATGAGTCGGCCACGACTTTGTTGGAGCTGCCGGCGGTGGATGCGGAATTGCAAGTCGGCGACCGGGTGGCGATTGAAGGGAAAAACTGTTCGCTCATACGCGGCGACGTCAGCATTCAAATCAGCGCGGCTCCGGTCGTGGACAACGACGGTCATCATCCAGCGCTTTTGCAGGCTGGGAAAGTCTATCTGCCGGGAGGGTTTCAACCCATCCGGCTTGGCTGGTATAATCGCATTGCGGATGCGGTCTTGAAGCTGGAGTGGGACGGCCCGGGACTCCGGCGGCAAAAAGTTCCGGAGGCGGTGCTTTGGAGAAAAGTTTCCGGCTCGACGAATTCAAACGGCCGGGAACCGGGACTTGATTATGTTGCCCGCAATGGGGATGGAACTTTTCTGGCGGATTTTGAAAATCAAGAAATTGCCGGCCAGGGCGTTGCCACCAATTTTGATGTTTCGTATCGCGCCCGCCCCGAACACACCGCGCTCAATTTTACCGGTTATCTTGAGGTTCCCCGGCCGGGACTCTACACGTTTTATCTGACGTCGGATGATGGCGCTCAACTGCGGGTCGGCGAATCGTCGGTTTCCGTCACGCGTCTCCCGAAAGATCACGCAAATGTTTTCACGACCCGAACCTTGAAGCAGGCGCGGGCCGGGCGCGGCAACTCATCGTGGGTCGAGCTGGAAGGCGAAGTGACGTTTGCCGGGGTCAATTTGAACCATTTGAAAATGGAGCTGGTGGTGGACGGCAACCGGATTCCGGTGACCGTGGCGGGTGGCGCGGCGCTCCTGGCCACCAATCTGCTACATGACCGTGTTCGCGTGCGGGGGATTTGCGAATTTTCATTGGAAGAGGAAAAAATGGCGCGCATTGTGGTTCCCGGTTTGGAACAGGTGGAAATTTTGGAATCCGGAAATGAAATCTCCGATGCTGCCTCCACCAACCTGCTGCTGACGTCGGTGGCACAGGTTCGGCAATTGAGTTCGGATCAAGTGGCGCGCAAAATTCCAGTCAGGATCAGCGGTGTTTTGGTGGGGGTGCGGGATATTGCCTTGATGGTGCAGGATTCCACCGGGGGAGTTTCCGTCCGCTTTCGGGCGCTCGATTGGACGCATCAGCCCCGCGTCGGGGAAATGCTGGAGGTGGAAGGCGTCACCGGTCAGGGGGCATTCGCCCCGGTCATCATGGCTCAAAAGGTAAGGCGATTAGGGAACGGCCCGATGCCTGAACCCATCCGCCCGCGTTGGGACCAGCTCATGAGCGGGAGTTTGGATTGCGTTTATGTGGAGGTGCAGGGGATTCTCACCGCCGTTTCCGAGCAGGAACTGACTTTGCTTTCGGCTGATGGAAGAGTGACCGTTGTGGTGGATGGAAATGGAACCGACAGTCTTCGTTCCCTGCTGCCGGGGTTCGCTTCAAACGACACTTCGATTGTGGGCAGCTTGGTTCGCTTGCGCGGATGCTGCATGCCGGATACGGACCAGCAGGCGCGCCATGTGATTCGCGGGCGGATTCATTTGAACGCGACGCTAATCACCGTGGAAGAACTGGCGCCGAGCGATCCATTTTCCCTGCCGACCAAAAAAATTGCCGGACTGCTCTGGTTCGATCCGCGTGCCAGCGCACTGCAACGCACCAAATTGAAAGGACAAGTCCTGTATGCGCAATCCGGGGTATGTCTGGCATTGGAAGAACGGCGCGGATTCCGAATTCTGAGTTCAACGACCACCGACTTGCGAGCGGGCGATTTGATCGAAGCGGTTGGTTTCCCCAAACTGGATGGTCCGTCGCCGGTATTGCAGGAAGCTCAAATCTTGAAAACAGGACAAGCTCCGCTGCCGGCCCCGGTTCCCGTCTCCGCCGAAGAACTTCTTGATGGCAGCCACGATTCCACGCTCATTCAAGTCGAGGCAAAGTTGATCGGGGAGACGGTTCGTTCGCAGGGACGCGTATTGGAAATGCAGGCGGGCGCGCACCATTTTCTGGCCGTGCAAAAATCCGGGTCGGACTCGACAACCAGTCTGGCCGCCGGCAGCCGGTTGAAATTGGTCGGGGTCTATGCCAGCGCCAACCTGGTCGAGGCCAGCACGGATCCATTTTCATTGTTGCTGATAGATGGTGCCGGGGCGATTGAGGTGTTGGAACGGCCGTCCTGGTGGACGGCGAGACACGCTTTGATTCTGTCCGCCATTCTCGCGGGCATCCTTGGGCTGGCTTTTGTTTGGATCACCTTGCTGCACCGGAAAGTCGAGCTGCGAACCGCGCAGTTGCGAAATGAAATTCTGGAACGGCAGCGCGTTGAACAGGCGCAGGCCATCGAACAGGAGCGGACGCGCGTGGCGCAAGACCTGCACGATGAACTCGGTTCCGGTCTCACGACCATGGGGCTGCTCGGAGCGTTGGTGAACAATCCCGCCACGCCGTCGGAGAAGAAGGCCGGTTATCTCGAACAGATCACCCACTCGGCTCATTCGCTGGTGACGGCCTTGGATGAAATTGTCTGGGCGGTCAATCCACAGCATGATTCCATCGCGTCTTCGGCGAATTATTATGCTTACTTTGCCCAGCCGTTTCTCAATGCGGCGGGCATCGACTGCCGCCTGGAAATCGCAGATCATTTTGCCGAACACCCGCTGGACCCGCATTTGCGCCACGGCGTTTTTCTTGCCTTTAAGGAAGCGTTGAATAATGTAGTCCGCCATTCGGGTGCGACCGAAGTAATCATCAAGATACTCATGGCGTCCGACCAGTTGATCATCGCCATCAACGATAATGGACACGGCATGGATCCAGCCGCGAACCCGCCCGGGCAGAGTCATGACGGATTGGCCGGGATGCGCGATCGCCTCACGCAGTTGGGCGGCGCATGTTTGGTCACCAGTCAGGTGGGGTTGGGCACGACGGTTGAATTTCGTATTCCGCTGCCGCGCTCCGACCGTGAGGCGGATGTTTTCCAGGAATCGCCGGTTGAAAAATTCAAAAACACGCCATGACCAAAGTTGCCATTGTGGAGGACAGCCAATCAACGCGCGCGAGTCTGGAGGCGGTTGTCAATTTGTCGCCCGACTACCGTTGCGTTTGTGCCTGTGCGAGCGCAGAGGAGGCATTGCGCGAACTGCCCAAACATCAGCCGGAAATTGTGCTGATGGACATTCACATGCCGGGCATGACCGGGGTGAAATGCGTGCCGCTGCTCAAACATCTGCTGCCGCAAGTGCGGGTGATCATGATTACCGTGTATCGCAACCCCGATCTGATTTTTGGCGCGTTGCGCGCAGGCGCCTGCGGCTACCTGCTCAAACGCTCCAGCCCGGAACAGGTCTTGAGCGCCATCCGCGAAGCACAGGAGGGCGGCGCGCCGATGACGGGAGAAATCGCGCGGCAGGTGATCGCTTATTTTCAGAGCCAGACCCTCGTGGCGGATGAGGTGGAAAAACTAACCTCCCGCGAACGGGAAGTGCTGGAGTTCCTGGCCAAGGGCTATTCCAACAAGGAGATTGCCGCGCGTCTTTCCGTCAGTGTGCCGGCGATCCGCTGGCATCTGACCCACATCTACCAGAAGCTTCACGTCCAATCCCGCACCCAGGCGGTCAGTAAGTTTCGGGCGCAAGCCTGAAACCGGGCGGGCAAAAAACTATCGCTTTGGCTAGCTATCGGCGGGCACGCGGGGATGATACTTTTTGTTATCCCGATGCAACATTCGCGCCGACAACCACAGCTTGCTGATCACAATCAGCCCCGCTAAAACCAGCCATCAAAGCAAAAAGTAAAAAAACTGCCACGAATCCTATGAAAAACCCAAAAGCAGATTCATCAAACAACCCGGCCCAGTTGGCGATGAACGGAGCGCGGATATTTCCCGCCACGTTTTTACTCTGCTGCCTGGCTTTGCTTTTCAGTTTTCAAACCGTTCACGCGGCGTCTTATCTGACCACCACCAACATTCAGGGTGCCGGGACAAGCTGGACGGCTGCAATTTGGAAGACGAACACCGCTGTAAGCCGACCGGGCATCAGCGCCAACCAAACCGGCGCAGCTGTTGCGGCCGCTGCTGGAAACGATTATGAAATCATCTCCAATGGAGTTGCGATTACCAGCGGCACGGTCAGCCCAACGGTTTCTTTGGTCAGAACTCCCACCACGGCGAACAATACCTTCCCCGGCCTGTCTTTGACGGTGGATACGAACACGGTTTTGATGTATAAGGCGGCGAATGGATCCGTTGACATCTATACCAACCTGATCCTCAAGGGGGGCGTGGTGTGCAAGGGGAATGGTGGCGCCGCTTCCACGGCTACCATAACTGGCGCAGTTCAAGTAGTGAGTCAGAGTTATATTTCCGCCGCCACGGATGGCAACCGCGTTAACGGCATTGATGGCAGTGTTGAAACTTTCAATTTTTCCGCCGTTCTTTCCGGTTCCGGCAATTTGTTCTTTTTGGGTTTTCCGACCAATTCGCCCAACATCATTTCCGGTGGCGCGAATAATCTGGGCTATCACGGGACATTTGTCATTCAGGCTGCCACGCTGTTGGGCACCAACGCGGGATCTTTGGGCACCAACACCAGTGTCATCCTCGACCCCCTCAGCACGCTTTACAAGGCTGATATGCCCGGGGTAACCATCACAAACCTTGCTGCGAAGGCGCTATTCGATGTCGGCTATGCCTACAACACGTCGGGCACACTGATCATCACGAACGGCGGTCAGATGAATTTGCATCAACATTGCGCCTTTTCCTCGGTGATCATCAATGGCACGGCCTTGAGCGCGGGCGACCATCTCTATTCGGAATTGGCCGCTAATTTTCCGAATAATTTCCTGCCCGGCGGTTCTGACACCACCGGCTCCCTGACGGTTCAATCCTATAACCCCAATTGGGTTTTCGGTTCTCCGGTCATCACCAAACAGCCGGAATCGCTGTCGCTTTATTCCGGTGGCATGGTTCATTTTGCAGGCACCGCAAACTTCACCACCGCCTATCAATGGTTGAGCAACAGCGTGCCGTTGACCGGTGCCACGAACACCACGCTGGTCTATGGTCCCGGCAGCGCCAACTTGGTGGCCGGAGTGAATTATCAAGTTGTTGCCTCAAGTATCAATGGCTCGGTCACCAGTTCCGTGGCCACCGTCAGCATTCGGACGCCGACGGAACCTTATGAAACCGCCGTGGCCAATCTTGGCCCGTATGCGTTCTATCAGTTGAATGAAACGGCCAATCCCGCAACCACCATCGGGGGGGCAACGGTCTTTGATAATGCCAATTCTCTAAATGGCATCTATGGCATTGATGCCCAGAACGGGGGCAACAGCGTGGTTGGTCCGACGTCTTCGGTTGGATTCCCGGGTTTCGACAACGCCAACACCGCGTTCAATTCCCTCAACAACGATGCCAATTCGACGGTAGCCCTGCCTTCGTTGAATCTCAACACCAACACGGTGACCATGATGGCCTGGATCTATCCAACCATCCATGAGGGGGCCAATGTAGCGCTGGTTTTCTGCCGGGGCGGCAACAGCGGTGTCGTCGCGGGCTTGAACTATAGTCCCAATTTCAATGGATCCGACTATTCGCTCGGTTACACCTGGAACAGCGATCAAAATACCTACAATTGGGATTCGCAACTTTACGTTCCGTTAAATCAGTGGTCCTTGGTGGCGCTGACGGTGACGCCGACCAATGCCACGGTTTATCTGCTCAATGCCAATGGCATTGCTTCGTCCCGGCATGACTATCCACACATAGTTCAATCCTTCAATGGAACTACGTTGATCGGTGGCGATTCTGTCGCCGCCAACCGGACCTTCTTGGGAACCATTGACGACGTGGCGGTGTTCAACAAGGCGCTGACGCGCGACCAGTTGTCGGGAGTGTTTTATGCGGCGTCGGGAGTTACAAATTATCCGCCAATCATCGTGACGCAGCCGGCCAGTAAGTCGGTTTATGCCGGGCAGCCGGCCACGTTCACGGTGGTCGGCGGCGGCAGCGAGCCGCTGACGTATCAATGGCAGGCGGACACCGGCACTGGTTTCACCAACATCATCAATGGTGGCCAATTTTCCGGCGCCAACAGCGCGACGCTCACCATAAGTGGCACAACGAGCGGCAATGCCGGAAATTATCAGCTCGTCCTGTCGAATACATGGGACAATATCACGAGCAGTGCGGCCAGCTTGACGGTCAATGCAACCAGCCCGGCCATGAACATCACCCTGTCGGTGCAGCAGGCGGTTGGGGCGAACTGGGAAACACCGGTCAACTGGAACGATGGTCAGGGCGGTTTGCCCGCCTCCGTTTCTGCCGCGCAATTTCCAGGCAGCACTTATGAACTGCTGGCGGGTTCGCGGCTGCGCACGCCGGCCACGAATTCGATGTCCACCTTTCCTGGCAATCAACTAACCGTGGATGGCAACGGTGTTTGGATTAACAACCCCGGCGCCGGTTCGCTCATGGGTGAAATCCGGCTGAAAACACAAGTGATGCCGGTCAACACCACCTGGACGGTGAATTTCACAAAACTTGTCATGAATGGCGGCCAGATTGACAACGGCCCGGACGGGACACCGGTGGGCTACATCACGATTGGCGGTGAGGTGGACATTCTCTCCAACACGCCGGTCTATAACGATGGCACGGGTGGCGACAACTGTGGATATAACATCACGGCATTGCTGACTGGAAATGGCACGGTGGAATACCACGGCGACACCACTGGCAGCATTCCCTTCAGCGCGCTCACCAACAATCTGAACATTGCCAACGCGGCCAACACGTTCAGGGGTACATGGAATGTAGTGAGCGGAATTTTGCTGGGCAGCGCTCCTGGCTCGCTGGGCACAAACGCGATTGTAATTGGTTCGACGACCCAGACGAACGCCGCACTGGAGACGACTTACGACATTAACAACCCCAACGGCAACCTGATTCTATACGGAAAAATGTTCCTGCATCAGAACGACACTTTTAGAAGTGTGTTCATCAATGGCACTCCCCTGGCGGCGGGGACTTATTCTTTTGCCACGTTGAACAGCACTTATCCGGCAAACTTCCCGTCATCATGGGCGCAGCAAAACGGTTCCCCGGTCGGTGCCGGTTCGGGACAAATCATAGTGTTGGTAAGCCCGGCGCCCATAATTGTCACGCAGCCGCAATCATTGACGCTCTATCCCGGACAGTCGGCGGCAACCTTCAGCATCACGGCCGTCGGCAATACGCCGTTGGTTTTCCAATGGTTCACAAATGGCACGGTTGCCTTGAGTGACAATGGCAACCGCATTGGCTCGACTTCAAATGTCCTGACGATTCCCAATCCGGCCATGGTCGACAGTGGAAATTACACCATCGTCGTGACCAACGTTTTCGGTGCGGTGACCAGCAGCGTGGCCACACTGACGGTTTTGACCTCCGGCCCGGCGATGAATTTCACGCTGGATTTTGGTGGCACGCCGATTGCCCAACCAATCGGCGCGTATTGGGATACCATTACCAATTGGAATCCAAACGGGCAACCCGCGTCAGTTTCGAAGTATTCCAACCCTGGCAGCACCTACGAAGTGGTGGTGGGAGCGCGCCTGCGCACGCCGGATACGACTAATTATGGCACCTTCCCCGGCGACCAGTTGACGATTGACGGCAGCGGGGTGTTTGAAAATGCCACACTTAACAATGTCGGCGAGCTCAGGTTGAAGCACAATCCGTTGGTGGGAACTAATTACTTCAAGAAATTAGTCATGAATGGAGGGCAAATTAACAACTCGGGAGTGGATGCGCCCAATGTGGATACTTCGGCCGACATAGCGGTCATACAGGGGGAGCTGGACATTCTTGCCCCAACGCCGATTTATATTGAGAGCACCGCCGGAAACGACCGCAGCATTCAGATTGATTCATTGCTCACCGGCGCCGGAACGATTTTTTGGCACAGTTTTGGCGGCGCGCTGGCAGGCACCGATCTGCGAATCACCGGCACGAGCAATACATTCACCGGCCAATGGATTGTCGATCAAGGCGCCTTGGTGGGTATGGGGGCCGGTTCATTGGGAACGAATACTATTGTGGTTGGCACGAGCGGCCTGACGGCGGCGGTTGAAACACTCTATGACATCAATAATGCCAGTGGCGGCCTCGTCCTTGGTGCGAATGGGATGATGCTCCTGCACCAGAATGATCAGTTTGCCAGCGTGACTGTCAATGGAACATCGCTTGCCAACGGGACATATTCATTCGCCACGCTGAACAGCACTTATCCGGCTAACTTCCCGGCTTCATGGACCCTACAAAATGGTTCTGCTGTTGCAACGGGTTCAGGTCAAATCGTCGTTGGCAACTCGCCGCCATCATCGCCGCACATCACGAACATTGGCGTGAGCGGCACAACGCTGTCCGTCTCGGCAGCGAACGGAGCGGCGGGCGGTCCGTGGATGCTGTTGCAATCCTCCGACCTCACGCTGCCCTTGAGTCAGTGGTTGACCAATTCCTCCGGAGTCTTTGATGGCGGCGGCAATCTGTCCACCAATATTCTCAACACCGCAACCAATACGCAGGAGTTTTACATCCTGAAGGTGCAATAAATTCATTGGCAATTCAGTGAATGAATTATACAGCGGAAATTTGTTTGTGTCGGGATTGGGGGGCTGGCGGGGGGGACGTCGCGTTTGCGGCGTCCCCATTCAGCAAGGCGAGGCGACTGTATGGATTTCTGTCTCCTGCGGTGTCTCGGCAAAGCTGGGTGATGATTGCCACGGCCTGCCACTGAAATAGCCAAACATAACAAATTAGTCTATGAACAGGTGTTTTTTTAGTGCTGACTCAAACTTGGATAATCTGGCTGCCAGCAAGCGCGGGTTCACTCTCATCGAATTGCTGGTGGTCATTGCCATTATCGCCATCCTGGCGGCGATGTTACTGCCTGCATTATCGGCGGCAAAAAACCGGGCGCAGCAGACGGTCTGTCTCAATAATCAAAAACAGCTGGCCTTGGGAATGATGCTGTATGTGGGGGATAGCAGTGACTATCTTCCCGGCGCGGCGTCCGATGGGCAGGGTTTTCACCTGGAAGATTGGATTTACTGGCGGCCGGCAGGTTACTCAATCGCGGGCAGTCCTCCCGGGGTTACTACTCTTGCATTGGAGAAGAGTCCGATTGTTTCCCTCCTGCGCACCGGCTCCAGCACCAATTTGTTTCGCTGTCCAATGGATATAGTTGACACTTATAGACAGGGCGTCACACCTTATAAATATTATGCCAGTTATAGTTTCAATGGGATAAAGCCCGGCATGAGCCTGGAATGGGATGGTTCGGGACAAAATCCGGTCAACTTCAGGCTGACCGCGGTTCGTTCGCCTTCATCCAAAATCATGCTGGCGGAGGAGGCTTCCGATTTGAACAACCCAAAGGACAATCCCATTCCGGGAAATGTAAAAGGGGTGATTGTGGACGGGCGGTGGGCGCCTTCCTTTACTGGCGCGCTTGGAACGGGCGACGTTCTGACCAAACGTCACAGTGGAAGGGCTGACGTGGCGTTTGCTGATGGTCACGTTGAAGCCGTGCTGTGTGGCGTATGCACGAACCAGAGCTACATAGACCCAACTTTTTAAGAGAAATGCGCAATGCCATTTTACACCACAAACTCACGCCGAGTGGGTTCAAATCAACCTCGGAGATGCCCAAGCATAAAGACAAAACTGATTATCGCAGTTTGTTTCGCGCTGCTTTGCCTTGATGCGCGGGCGGAAACCGTCGTTGTCACCAATGCCGTGGGTCTGTCCGTTACGGTGGAGGCGAATGGAAATTACACGGTGCAATCTTCTGCGCCGGCGTGGACGCTTGGCGGCGAAATGGGTTGTCCGCTCAAACACGCGGTGGTGAGTTCAGGCAAGGATTTGATTGGCCGGTATCAGCGGATTTCCTTCGAGTGGATGGCCGTCACGTCGCCGATGAGCGGCGAAATCCGGCTCTACCAGGAAAAGCCGCTCGTGTTGTTTTCGGACACGCGCCAGAGCGCCGGAGAGACGCCGCCCGCGCCATTCCCATCGTTCACGAAAATCCCGAATGATCTTCACGTCTTCAGTTACCGCCAGGAAGCATTCGCTCCGCCACAATTTGCAGCCAACGCCTGTTCCACGCCCTGGTTGCTGTTTGATGACGAGGCCAATGCGCTGGTCATATCCCCGGCGGCGCATTTCATGGTTGCCAGCATGATGGGTGATGGAAAGAAACAGATTGCCAGCGGTTTCAATCCGCATCTGCGGAATCTTCCAGCCGGTTTTTCCCAGCAAACCCTGCTGGCGTTCGATCACGGAATCAACCGGACCTGGGATTTGTGGGGTCAATCCCTGTGTGAACTGGAAGGCGTCAAGACCCTTCATAACGACGCGGATGCCATTCTGAAATACCTGGGCTATTGGACAGATAACGGGGCTTCACTTTACTATAACTTTGATGCAGACAAAGGTTACGCAGGCACCTTGGAGTCGCTGGTTGAGCACTATCGGCAACAGCAAATTCCGATACGTTATCTGCAACTGGACAGTTGGTGGTATTACAAGGCGGCCACCGGGGCAGACGACCGGACGGTTGCCGGAAAGAAGGATCCAAACGGGAAAAAAAATCCAAATCTGCCGGACGGCGAATGGAATCGTTACGGCGGCCTGATGGAATACAAGGCGCATCCCTTTGTTTTCCCCCATGGGCTTGAAGCTTTTCAGAAATCCATCGGCCTTCCACTTGTGACGCACAATCGTTGGATTGATCAGGCGAGCCCTTATCATCAAAAATATTTGATCTCCGGCGTGGCGGCGGTGGATCCGAAATGGTGGAATGACACGGCTGACTATCTTCACAATGCGGGCGTCCAAACTTACGAGCAGGACTGGCTCTACAGTATTTATCAACGCTCGCCGGCTTTCAGCAGCAATCTCGATACGGCCGCGAGCTTTTTGGATAACATGGCCCGCGCCTGTAAAGAGCGGGAAATGACCATGCAGTATTGCATGCCTTATCCCGCTCATTTCCTGCAGGGCAGCCGGTATGACAACCTCAGCACCATTCGCACCAGTGCGGACAGGTTTGGCCGCAATCAATGGTTCAGCTTTCTTTACACGTCGCGCCTGGCTTATTCCATGGGCATCCGGCCCTGGTCGGACGTGTTCAACAGCACTGAAAACGACAATCTGCTCCTGTCCACTTTGTCCTCCGGACCGGTGGGAATCGGGGATGCCATCGGCTCCGAAAGTAAAAACAATCTGTTCAATGTTGTCCGCACAGATGGTGTGATTGTCAAACCCGATGTGCCGGCGCTGCCATTGGATTGCTGTTATCTTGCCGCTGCACATGGCGATCAATCACCGTTGATTGCCGCTGCCTATACGGATCATGGAGACATAACGACGGCCTATGTATTCGTTTTCAACCGTGCGTCCAGGGAAACCAACGAAGTTCACATCACTCCGGCCGATTTGGGTTTTGCCGCGCCAGTATATGTGTATGACTACTTTGCCCGCACCGGTCAGCACTTGGAATCCGGACAAACAGTTGCAACTTTGTTAAAACAAAAAACGGTGGCCTATTACATCGTCACGTCCATTGGTAAGAATGGGATGGCCTTTCTCGGCGATGAAGGCAAGTTCGTGTCCAACGGCAAACAGCGCATTGCGTCTTTGAAAGATTATCCCGGTGAAATGAGTGCTGAAGTGCAGTTTGCTCCGACTGAAAAGACGGTCATGCTGCATGGCTACTCGGCCACTGCGCCGAAGCTGGCAATCCAATCGGGTGAAGCCGGGCCGGTGCGATTCGACCCGGCAACAGGGCAGTTCGCCTTTGAATTACGCGCAGATTTGCAAGCGCCCCTCGATAAATCCCAAGCTGATCCAGTCAGAACGGTGAAGGTGGTTATGAAAAATCAATCCGAAAAAATGGCCATAAAGTTGAATGATCGTTTTGGGCGTTAGGAATTTTTACCCCGCATTTTAATGAATTTTACCTTCCTTGATGGAATTCGCAGGACAATAAAGAAACATGGATTATTACAATTGGCTGGCTGCCTGTTGATTTTCAGTGGTCATGCAAGCGCGGCGACGATCACCAATTTGACCGGGGTGTCTGTTGCGCTGGACACCGGCGGCAATTACACCGTGCAATCTTCCGCGCCGGTGTGGACGTTTGGCGGAAGCCTGGGCGCGACGCCAACGGGTGTCGCAACCAATTCCAGTTCAGACAACATCGGCGCGTATTCGGAACTGACTTTTAATTTTGTCAGTGGAGTCAACCGGACGGCCGCCATCCGATTGTATGACAATTCGCCGATTGTTTTATTCACGCATACCTATCTCGCAGGTTCGACCAATGATTTGGCCTTTCCAAAACTGACGACCTATCCCGGCGGGCTGAACTTTGTCAACTATCAGGATGTCGGTTTCTTTACCTATGACTTTGGCGCATTGCATGGGGACAGTCCGTGGCTCTTCTTTGACACGAACTATGATTCTTTTGTCATATCGCCAGCCGCCAATTTCATGATCGCCAATGATTCCAGGAATGGCAGCGGCGTGATTTCCTGTGGCATCAACTCCGGCATTGCCAGTCTGCCGTCGGGTTTTACCCATCGCACAATCCTGGTGGTTCAAAACGGAATCAATCGCACTTTCGAGACTTGGGGCAATGCCTTGACCAGCCTTTCCGGCAAAGTGAGGCCGGCAAATGATGCCGCCGTGGAACTGAACAAGCTGGGTTATTGGACGGATAACGGCGCGGTCTATTATTATAATTACGTCAGTAATAGTTACCCGGCCACGCTGCTGGCAGTCCGGGATGAATTTGCCGGCAAAGGTTTGAATTTGGGCTATATGCAATTGGATAGTTGGTGGTATCCCAAAGGCACGGCGGATACCTGGCAGGGCAGTGGCGTCCTCCGTGGCGGCATCTATCAATACATCGCCGCACCTGAATTATTCACCAACGGTCTGGCCTCGTTTCAACAGCAGCTCGCACTGCCGCTGGTGGTTCATTCCCGATGGATTGACCCGGCCAGTCCGTATAACTCGCAGTATCTGATGTCAACCAACACTTCAGGAGATATCGTTTCCGTTGATCCAGCATTTTGGACGAACCGGATGGCTTACTTGCAATCTGGCGGAGTGGTCACCTACGAACAGGATTGGCTGAATGGAAATGCTTTGACGGCGATGAACCTGAACGATCCTCCGGCTTTCATGAATTACATGGCGTCGTCCGCTAGTTCAAACAGCATCAATATGCAGTATTGTCTCCCTTTGCCGCGTCACATGCTTCAAGGTTCGCTGTATGACAACCTGCTTACCGCCCGCGTGAGCGATGACATCTTCATTCCCGCCCGGTGGAACCAATTTATTTACGACTCCCGTTTGGCCAGCGCCTTGGGAACGTGGCCGTGGACGGATGTTTATTTCAGTTCCGCCATTCGCAGCCTCCTGATCAGCACGCTTTCCGCCGGGCCGGTCGGTGTGGGCGATGCTCTGGGAGCGGTCAATGCCACCAATCTGGCCTGTACGGTTCGCACGGATTCGGTGATCGTTAAACCGGACACGGCGCTGGTGCCGTTGGATTTTAACTATGTCAACGACGCGCTGGGCAGGAATCTCCCGATGGTTTCATCCGCGTATACTGACCACAACGGCCTTCGGAATTATTATGTATTTGCCTATGCCCGCACGTCGGCAAATTTGAATGCCGGCTTCTCGCCCGCACAGTTAGGAATGTCCAGCAACGCCTATGTGTATGATTATTTCAACCAAACCGGGATGGTGGTTGCGGCCAGCAGCGCCTTTAACTTCACCACGACCACTCCTGACGCCGTGATCGGCGGCTCGTACTTCATTGTTTCACCCATCGGAGCATCGGGACTGGCTTTTATTGGCGATGCAAACAAGTTTGTGACGGCGGGCAAAAAGCGGATTTCAGCAGTGTCAGATTCCGGCAGTCTTCAAGTGACGGTTGCCTTCGCTGCTGGCGAAAGCAATGCGACTTTGTTGGGATATACGCCGGCGTATGCGCCAACAGTCACAGTTAGTAATGGTTCCGCCGGACCGGTCTACTTGAATGGCGGTCGCCTATTCATGGTCTCCGTGTCGCCGGATAGTTCCGGCACTGCCTCCATCACGCTGAACATCGTTTCCAATAACCTGCCGCAGGTCACCACACCCATCGTTTCACCCGTAAATACCGTGGCGATTGGAACTGGGACCAATGTCACCATCGCTGAAACCTTGTTGCCGCCGCTGAACAATCCGCCCTTCACCTATCAATGGCTGTCAAATAATGTCAACATTGGTTCTGCCATCACTTCCAGCAGCGGCAGCATTTCATTCTCAATAGATACCACAGGTTTTGCGGCCGGCGTTTACAACTACAGCGTCATCGTTTCTAACATCACCGGTTCCGTGACGAGCGCCCCGGCCAAATTAACCATTTATATCCCTGGACCGACGACGAATTTTACGCTGAATTATGGCGGCGCGCCCATTGCACAGCCGGTCGGTTCCGACTGGAACACACCCAATAACTGGAGCGCCGGCAATCCGGCCAATGTTTCCGAATTTTCCAATCCGCACAGCAGCTATGAAGTGGTGGTTGGCTCGCGCTTGCGGACGCCGGCCGGGACGACTGGTAATATTTTTCCGGGTGATATTCTCGTCATTGACGGCGGCGGCGTTTTTGAGAACAACACCTTGAATGCAGTGGGCGAGCTTCGTTTCAAGAACACCAGCGCGGCCTCGACCAATTATTTCAACAAGCTGGTGTTGAACGGCGGACAACTCGACCTCGGCGACAACACGGCGCTGGTCGTCCAAGGGCAATTGAATGTTTCCAATAGTTCGTCCATCTATATTGATTCCACTGCGGTTAATGATCGGAGCATGCAAATTGATTCGTGGCTGACTGGTTCGGGCACTTTGTTATGGCATGAATGGAGTGGCGGACTGGGTGGCAATAATCTGCAAATCACCGGCACGAGCAACACCTTCAACGGCCAGTGGCTGGTGGCTCAGGGCGCACTGGTGGGTGTCGGAACCAATTCGCTTGGGACGAACAACATTATTGTTGGTATGAATGGCTTGAATGCGGCAGTCGAAACCCTATACGACATCCACAATATCAATGGCAGCCTCATCTTTGGGGCGAATGGCAAAATGTATCTCCACCAAAACGACACATTCAAAAGCGTGCTGATCAATGGCGTTCCGCTGACTGCGGGCACTTATTCATTTGCCGCATTGAACAGCGCCTATCCGGCGAACTTTCCATCCTCATGGACGTTGCAAAGCGGCTCCTCGATTAATACCGGATCCGGCAGCATCATTGTGTTGGCAAACCCGGCTCCGATCATTGTGACCCAGCCGCAGCCAGTGTCGCTGTATCTAGGACAGGCTGCGGCAATTTTTAGCATGACCGCAATGGGCGCCGCGCCACTTGGCTACCGATGGTTTACGAATGGCGCCGTTGCCTTGATCGACAACGCGAACCGCATCGGCACGACCTCAAATGTGCTGATCATTCCCAATCCAACGATGGCTGATAACGGCATTTATACGGTTGTGGTGACAAATAATTACGGCTCCATAACCAGCGCGCCGGTGGCCTTGACAGTTTCTTTGCCCGGCACAACCGCGATAACCTTGCAGGATGGTCCGGTGGGCATCACCAACAGTCCGACGACATCAACCAATCTCAGCATGCCGTTCACGGTCACTGCAGGGGCAAAGGTGCTGGTGGTCACGCTGCTGGATAAGGTTTCGACTTCAGGGGGAGTTGCGCCAGCCACCTTGAACTGGAACGGCCAGACTCTGACCCGGGCGGTTAACACTTTTGACACGGCTTCCATCTATCGCGAGGCATCGGTCTATTACCTTTTCAACCCCACGACAGATGGGTTGTCGCACAACATCACCGGCTCATTGAAGCCCGCCACGGTGACGGTAAGCCTTCTGCAGGCATTCACTCTGAATGGGGTCGACACCAACGTCCCTCCCGTGACCGGAGCCGCCAATTCGACCAGCGGCATCAGCAGTTTTCTCTCGTTTAATGTGACCGTTGCGGCCGGTTCTTGGGCGGCGGTGGGTGGTATTCTGGGCTCAACAATTCCGGCGGGCAGCGCCGTTAGCGGGACGGGAGGCACGGCGGTGATAACTACGACAAACGCCGCCGCCAACACCGCCTTTTCGATGGGTTACATATCGGGACTCAGCGCCGGCTCGGACACCATCTCATACTCATGGACATTGCCGGGGAATCCAAACCCGACGGCCAACGCCTTTGTCGCAGCCGTCTTCGCGCCGCTATTGTCGCAGCCTCACCTCACGGGCGTCAATTTGAGCGGAACAACGCTGTCCATTTCCGCCAGCAACGGCACGGCTGGTGGTAGTTGGATTTTATTACAAAGCTCAGACCTTACATTGCCTTTGAGCCAATGGCAGACCAATTTGACTGGCAATTTCGATGGCAACGGCCATATGTCCACCAACATCACAAATACCGCCACCAATCATCAACAGTTCTACATACTGAAGGTGCAATAAATAGTCAGCTGATAGCGAAAAACTCTATTCCGTGTGGACGCACAAAGTGGGGGCATTTCATTTAACGATCAGTTGTCGGAAAGTGATTTAAAAGCGATCCCGGTGTCATTTCAGGGAGACATCAATCGGAAAAACATGTTTTGATCACCCGGTTGGATGGTCACGCTGGAAACGTTGTTCGAGGCTGTTATCAGGTTGTCCGTCAAAACCCAGCCGATGGGCGGAGTCAGATTTGTTGTACTGTAAAGCTTGAAATCCGTCGCCGTCTGGGGCCAGGCCAAAATCAATTGACCGCCGGAACAGCTCGTCGTCAAAAGCGGCAGCGGTGCGGCGGCGGCTACCTGGCTTGAATTCCCGCTTTCACCGTTCCAGTTCCGTGACGTGACGACATAGTAATAAGTCACGCCATTGGTAATCGCCGTGTCCAGGTAATTTGTCCCCGTCGGAACCGTGGCAATCATCGAATAAGGTCCGCCGTCGGAAGTCGCCCGCCACAGGGTGTAACCGGTTGCTCCGGCAACGGCAGCCCAATTGAGTTTGATTCGGGCTCCGTCTGAAGTGATCCCCAAACCGGCGGGAGGCGCGGGCAATTGAAAAATCATGTTGAAAGCTCCAAACGTCGCGGTGTTCGACATGATGTTATTGTGCGCGGTCACAGCGAGTCCCACAAACGCGTTGGCCACCATGAGGAAATTGATTGAGCCCACCTGATTCCAGTTGACGCCATCCGACGAGCTGAAGCCCGTGAACAGATTGCCGATCCTGACGAGCTTCACCCAATATGGCGCCGTGCCTGAACCGGCACTGCTGCTGCTCGCGGCCCCCGCATTGGTTCGATAGGAAAAGAGCGCGCCATTTTGCGAAGTGATGGCGATGAAGGCGTTCATTGAATTTTGGCTGAGATTTTCGCGGATCATCAACCCGGCCTTGGCCCACGGATCGCTGTTTTGAAGACTCATGACGCGCACGATGTTGGTGCAGTCTCCCGAAATGCCGCGATAGAGATAATGAAACGAGTCCGTATTATTCCAGATGTCCACGCCCGAACCAACGACGGTATAGATGCCGCCGGAATAAGTTGCGCCACCGGGCCAGCCGACATCGCCGGCATCGCCGGTCCATAAAGTCGTCACTCCAACGTCAGCGTCCATCAAGGGCGGCGGCAAGTTGTTTGCATGAGGAGTCGCGCTCACTTCGGTCGAGTTGGCGCTTTCGCCGTTCGCATTCACGGCTGATACGACGTAGTAATAATTGACTCCGTTGGTCAGGCCTTTGTCGAGATAGCTCAAGTTCAAACCACTGGCCACTGTCGGATAAGGTCCTCCCTGAACTGTGCTTCGTTTGACATTGTAACTGGTTGCGCCTTCACACATGACCCAGTTCAACGACACTTCGGAATTGCCCGACATCGCCTGGATTCCAGCGGTCAGGCCCTTTGGAGCTCCCGGTTGCACACCAACAATTGTTTCGCCAACCGGCGGTAATGGTGCACCGCCGGCTGGAACAAATTCGACCCAGAGCAAATCATAACCCGGATTGGTGCAAGTGATCTGAACGATTGCCGGGCCCGAATTGGTGACGGTCAAACCCGGAACCAGATAAGTTGCGTATGTCGCATAGCCACCGGTAGACGGCAGCGTGACAGTTCCAGAAACATTATTGCTGTTGAGCATCACATTGAGCTGGCCGCCCGCCGTGCCACCGGCATAGCGGATGTAGAGATCAAAAATTCCCGGAGTGCAAATGACCGAGTGCCGCTGCCATTCGCCGGCATCATTCCAGCCGACTTTCAAGAGCGTGCCCGGATCCGTGCAGGTGGTGGTGTCCACTCCGTCATTGCGGCCAAACGAACCGCTGTTCCAACTCGTTCCATTCGGTCCG
The DNA here is from genome assembly GCA_035577265.1 of Verrucomicrobiia bacterium. Taxonomy (GTDB): domain Bacteria; phylum Verrucomicrobiota; class Verrucomicrobiia; order Limisphaerales; family UBA11358; genus UBA11358. The sequence goes on from DATLVR010000040.1 coordinate 22,009, forward strand.
CTGTTGGCTTCATCTTCGGTGACGGCGTCCGCGTAGGCTATGTTGGAATCACCCATGTCATAATCCACGGCAAAAATTTTACCGGGAATGGTGACGCCAGATTTATAGGGCAAATTGGTTTGGGCAAATCCGGTGCCGAGGCTGTTCGTGTTTGGTCGTATCAAACTGTCGGCCATTTCCACGCGGACGACGCAATTGGTGAAGTTCGCCGCCTGTGCATAGCTCATGAGCCAGTTGAAAGCATTGTCGACGGATGGCTTGAGGCCGGGGTTGTTGCCGGATGACCAGTAGGCTTTCAACGTGATCCATCCCGGCGGCTGCGGGTTTTGCACCAGCACGTCCCACAAGCAGGCCTTGTAAGCCCAATAACAATGTCCTTCCCGGATGGTCTTGCCGGATTGGGTGAACGGCGCCTCGTAAGTGTTGGCGATGATCCGGTTGTTCCAGCGCGTGGAGTTCAAGCCATATTCGCCCGCCCAGTCCGGAATGTTAAGACTGATGCAGGTCGAACGATTGCCAGTGCCCAGCGGCAAAGAACTTCCATAATCGTGGTCGGAAAAACTCAGGTTGGAATTTGGGTCAGTCCACGGCGGGATTTCCATGTTGCTGAAAGTGCTGGCATAAGCGTCGCCTTCGCACAACAGCATGTGATTGGTGTCCACCAGCCGCATGGCGTGAACCAGATTGGAGAACGTGTTGGCCAGATACGGGCTTCCCACCCGGCCGGGACTGTGGGCGGTGTCGCTGGTGTTTACCGGCTCATTCAGCAGGTCGTAACCGCCAATCCATTGGTTCGTCAAGTAGCGCGCGGCAATCCGCTGCCAGATGTGCGCGCACAAGGCCAGGTTCGGGCCGTTGACAAATACGCTGGCGGTGTTGGTGTTCAAGGTGCCGCCATAATTGACCACGGCAAAATTATTCGGGCCGCCGGGCGGGCAATGAAAATCAGGAATGACATACACGCCATTGGTGGAACACCAGACCAATAGATTATCGAAATACTTGAAGCCGGTGTCGATGTCATAGCCGTTGGTCGGATAGTTGTTGGCCCAGTTGGTGACGCAAAAGAATTCTTCAAAATCGAAAGGCACGCGAACGGAATTAAAGCCTTGACGGTGAAGATAGCTGATGTCCGCCGCGGTGATGAAATTGCTCCAGTAAGCGTCCAATACCTGTGCCGTCAGGTTCGTGTCGCCGCCGAGCACATCGGTTATCGCCGCCACGAGGGCATCGTAGTAGTTGCTGATATGGCCGCTGCCCGTGCCGGCGTTCGCATAATTCGGCAGACTCAAATTGCCCATCATGTAGAACTCCGGCCAGAGCCAGGAACCCAGATTCACTCCGCGCAAAATGATCGGCTGATTGCCATTATCCAGATTGGTCACGCCGACGGCATGCAGATAACCCGCACGGGAAGAGATGGGGAGAAGACTCAGCCCGATTAAAACCAGCCAGCACGCAAATTGTCCACGCAAAAAAAAGGAATATCTGGAACGCACGATGAAAAATTTGCGGCGGATGTTTGGAGACGGGCGGGGATGGCGGGCGGTTAAAAACACTTGATAATTTTGATTGGTTCCAGTTTCGCACAGAAATAATTGAGCGTCATCCCCCTCCAAAGAGGGGTGGTTGGTCACGTGGGGATTTGTTCAACTGCCGCAATACATGTTTAACCGTAAACTTTCATTTCACTCAACTCACCAGTCCCGCTTCGGTGGTGCGCTATTCATTTTAGCGGCCAGCATGGCTTGGTCGGCATGCGCCGCCGACAGCCAAGCCGAAGCCGTGGCTGTCTCCAGTCCGGTTGACGCGCTGCTGTCACAGATGACGCTGGATGAGAAGATCGGCCAGATGGTGCAGGTGGATTCCGGCGCGTTGAAGGACAAGGCCGACGTGCGGAAATATTTTCTCGGTTCCGTCTTGAGCGGCGGCTCCTCCGATCCTGCCGCCGGCAACACGGCGCAGGACTGGTTGAATCTTGTCACCGAGTTTCAAAATCAAGCGTTGCAAACACGGCTGAAAATCCCGTTGCTCTACGGCATTGATGCCGTTCACGGCCATAATAACATTGATGGCGCGGTGATTTTTCCGCATCACATCGGCATGGGCGCGACGCAGGATGCGGAGCTGGTCGAACGCGCCGAACGCGTCACCGCCGAGGAGGTCGCCGGCACCGGCATCCGTTGGGCCTTCGCGCCGTGCATCACGGTTCCCCAAAATCCGCGCTGGGGCCGCACTTACGAAGGCTACAGCGATGACACCGCGCTGGTTTCCAAACTGGGCGCAGCGGCGGTCCTCGGATTGCAGGGCGAAAAAATTTCCGCGGATCCCGCCTCCGTGCTCGCCTGCGCGAAGCATTTCATCGGCGACGGCGGCACGACCAACGGCACCGACCAGGGCAACACGATCTGCGACGAAGCAACGCTGCGGAAACTTTACCTGCCGCCGTATGTTGCCGCCATCAAGGCCGGCGTTGGTTCCATCATGGTTTCCTACAGCAGCTGGAATGGCGTGAAGATGCATGGCAACAAATATCTCCTGACCGACATGTTGAAAGGCGAGCTCGGCTTCCAGGGTTTTCTCGTCTCCGACTGGGCGGCGATTGACCAGATTTCGCCCGACTTCAAACGTGATGTCGAGCAATCCATCAATGCTGGATTGGATATGATCATGATTCCCAATGGCCCGGGCAAAGCAAATAACTATGTTGAATTCATCACTGACTTGAAGCAATTGGTCGCCGAGGGAAAAGTTTCACCGGCGCGGATTGATGACGCGGTGCGCCGGATCCTGCGGATCAAATCCCAGCTGGGGATCTTTGAAAGCACCGCGACGGATCCGCAACTGACCGCCGCCATTGGTTCACCGGCACATCGGGCGGTCGCACGCGAATGTGTCCGCGAATCCCTGGTGTTGCTCAAGAACGACAAGCATATTTTACCGCTCGCCAAGACCATCAAGCACCTCGCCGTCGTGGGCGCCGCGGCGGATGATTTGGGAATGCAATGCGGAGGCTGGACGATTGGCTGGCAAGGCGGGCGCGGCAAGGTGACCCACGGCGGCACGACGCTGCTCGCGGCGGTCCGCGAGGCGGTCTCGCCGGAAACCCAGGTCACGTTCTCGCCCGATGCCAGTGATTTGAAAGGTGCGGATGCCGTCATCGCCGTCGTGGGTGAAGCGCCCTATGCCGAAATGAAGGGCGACCGCCGCGAACTGAAATTATCGCCGGACGATCTGTCGTTGATCGCCAAAGCGAAAACCAGCGGGGCACCGGTCATCACGATTTTATTCTCCGGCCGGCCGCTGATCTTGGATTCCGCGCTCCCTGACAGCACCGCATTTGTCGCCGCGTGGTTGCCCGGCACCGAAGGGCGGGGCATGACGGATGTGTTGTTCGGCGATAATAAATTCACCGGCAGATCCCCGCGCAACTGGCCGGCCGGCGCCGGCCGATCCGCCGAACCGTTGTTTCCATTTGGCTTCGTCCTCACCGACTGACGCCGGCTTAACCTATGGACCGGAGAAATTTCATAAGAAAAACGCTGGGCGGCGCCGTTGCCGTGGCGGCTGCCAACCTGTCGGGAATCAGTTTTGCCCAGAACGCTTCCGGTTTGCGGACGGTAGACAAGACCCGGCCGGACGCTTTGACATTTTCAAAATGGCGCGGCGTGAATCTGGGCGCGTGGCTGGTGCTGGAAAAATGGATGGTGCCGGACATGTATCGCGGCACGGAAGCGCCCGATGAATACAGTCTTTGCCTGGCCTTGGGTGACCAGGCGAAGAGCCGGTTGGATCATCATCGGGAAACGTTTATCACCGCCGAAGATTTTCGCTGGATCAGGGATAGGGGACTGAATGCCGTCCGCCTGCCGGTGGGCTATTGGGCGTTGGAAGCGCCAAAACCTTATGTCAACACGTCGCAATTCATCGGTTTTGCCCTGGACCAGTGTCAGCAAAATGGCCTGAAACTGCTGCTGGATTTGCACGCGGCTCCCGGCAGCCAGAATGGTTGGGATCACAGCGGGCGGAGCGGTGCGATTGACTGGCCGAAAGATCAAAATGTCCAGGAGACGCTGCGTGTCCTGGAAAGCTTCGCGCAGAAATACGGAAAACATCCGGCGCTGTGCGGGATCGAATTGTTGAATGAGCCGCGCGATGTCGTGCCGCTGGAGATCCTTCAGCAGTTTTATCAGGACGCTTACACGCGGCTGCGCAAACATCTTGATCCGCAGGCGGCCATTGTCTTTCACGATGCCTTCCGTCCCTTCGCCTGGAAAAAGTTCATGCAGGAACCCGCGTTCACCAACGTGATCCTGGACACGCATCTGTATCAGTGTTTCAGCGATGCGGACCGGGACCGCACCGTGCGGGGACAACTCGCGTTCGCCCTCAGCCGCAAAGAGGCGCTGGACGACATGCAACGGGAGGAATTGCCGACGATGGTAGGCGAATGGTCGCTGGCATTGCCAGGGCAGGCGATGGATGGCCTGTCGCCGTTCCAGATCTCGTCGGTCAAGCGTGCCTATGCGGACACGCAACTGTTGAACTACGAGGGGACCCGCGGCTGGTTTTTCTGGAGCTACAAGCTTCAGCACGCCTCCGAATGGAACTTCCGCCACTGCGTGGAGCGTGGCTGGCTGCCCGGCAATTATGCGGTTTGAAATTTCCGCGGCCGTTCAAAGGTGAATCAAGCCGCGCTGAATCGCCACCGTCACCGCTTCGGTCCGGTCGGCCACATGCAGTTTGGTCAGGATGTTTTTCAGATAGCCCTTGGTCGTGTGCATGGAAATGTTCATGACGTCGGCGATTTGTTTGTTGGCCAGCCCTTTGGCCAGTTCATGAAGCACCTCCAATTCGCGCGGGGTCAGCGCTTCGAAGCCGCTGCGTCGGGCGAGCCGGTCGGCGACTTCGGCGGGAATCCAGCTTTGGCCCGCCGCCACGG
>DATLVR010000041.1:0-28003 GCA_035577265.1 Verrucomicrobiia bacterium
AAACGCTTTGCGCGCGACTTCCATGTTGGCGGCGTCAATCCACCCGCGATTCACCGCCCGGGCGATGCCGTAGGCGAACATCGCGGTGCACGAGGTTTCCTCCCAGAGTTCCGGCTTGTCCAGAACCTGACGCCACATGCCATCGGGCGCCTGGACTTTTTTCAGACCCTCAATCTGTGCGCTCAATATTTTAATCAGCTTGGGACGCAACGGATCTTTTTCCGGCATCGCCGAAAGGGCTTCCACCAGCGCCACCGTCACCCAGCCGTTGCCGCGTCCCCACTTGAACGGCGCATGTTTCTTCTCGCCCACGAAATAACCGTGAAACCAAAGCCCGTCGGCGTCTTCCTCCAGTGCGGCCTGATTGATGATCTGGCGGGCCGCGTCATCAATATATTTCTGGTCACCGGTGTATTGCCCCCAGCGCGCGAGAAACACGCCACCCATGTAAAGATCGTCCGGCCAGAGCGTGCCGCCCATGGATTTGGAACGCCACAACGTGCCGTCCGGCAGACGATCCTGCTGGCTGACGACCCAGTTGGCGATGCGTTCGACGACCTGTTTTTCCTCCGGCGTGGCCTGGTCGGGGTGGCGCATCATGCCGGCCAGAATTTCATTGCCCATCGAGCCGCAGCTGTCGAGATTTCCCAAACGCAACAGGCCGCCGATTTTGGCTTTCTTTTCAAAAGCCGCCAGCTCCGGCGAATTGCCCAGCTGCTGTTTCAAATCAGCGAGCCAGTGATAATAGCGCGCGCAAATCAAATTATGCTCCAGCACAAATTTTTCGGTGCCGGTGTCCCCCGTCACGTCCGCTGAACGCAGCATGCCATACAACGTCACACCCCACGGATACGACCAGCCAATCCCTGCGGGCGCCGCCGCCGCCTGCGCCAGTTGCAGCGCGTTGGTGGCGGTGACCGACGTGTATTCGCCGTCTTTCAGGGGCCGGATTTGATGCCGGGCCACGCGATGAACCACGTCGCGGATTTCGGCATCGGTGATGCCGCCCGATGCCGAAGGCGCACCGGCTGAATCCGCCGTGCCTGTGGCACAGCCGCTGTTGAACAACAGCAAGGCAGCGAGCGCGCCTAAAAAAATATTGGGGAAGCTGAGTGAAAGCGTTTTGGTAATGAGTTTCATGGGATTCTGCCTGGTTGGGAACGAATGTTGATGCGCTGGATAATTCTTTTGAAACACTGAGTCCGACCGGCGACGGCAAATATTGTTCATGGAAATGCTTTGGACGGTGACTGGTGCGGATGGTTACCGATTCACACGAACTCCGCCATTGAACATTCGTTGGATGTCATAAAGCCGTTGTCCCGACCGCTTCATGGCAGTTGCAGCAAATAAAAGTTCTGCGGGTCGGCGGAACTGACTGGATTCGTGAACATAAACCCGCCACTGGCGCCAAACCGATTCGTGACGATGCGATCCCAGCTTGCGACCGGCAGTGTCAGATTGGTCGAACACAGCACGTAGTATATGCCATCCGAGGTGCCGCCCGAGCCGCTGAAAATCAGATTCGCACCATCGAACACGATGTCATCAAATACCGGCGGAGGCGGCGCGCTGGTGAAGGTGAGCAGCAGCGAGTTTCCATTCGTCTCCACGGAAAATTTTCCACCCGCCAGATCGTTGGCAAACGCGCTCGTGTCCACCGTGATCTTGTCCGCGGCAAAATTCGTGATGCCGCCCGCCGCCGAGGCGATGAGCCAGCTCTGTGACGAATCGTTCCCGAAATCCGCCGCGCCCGGATTGCCATCGTCGAGATTCTGATCAATCGAGCGCAGCTGGATGACAAATGGATTGGTGCGGCTGGACTGGATGCCCAGAACGCCGCTGATAGAAATGAAATCCCAGTTCGTCGCCGGTTGCCCGATCGCGTCCGCCATGTCAAAAACATAACGGCCGCCGGGCCCGAACGTCATCGCGCCATTGTTCGTGATCCAGCCGGTGTTGTCGCCGCCGGGCGAAAGCGCGCCGTTTACCGCCAGGTCTGGCGTCGCGATGACCGTGTTACCGGCAACCATTCCGTTCGAGAAAATATTGATGAGATTGGGGGATTGAACCTGGCCTGCGTTGAGCAGCGCCGCCGGCTGCGCTGATCCGGGCGCGCCGATGTTCAGCGTGGTGAGGTTGGTGAGGACGCCGGATTGTGAGTCCAGCACTCCGCCATTGAGATTGAGAATCGCCGTGCCGCCGCCGCCAAAAATATTGTTCGCGATCACGGTTCCGCCATTGAGATTGAGGGTGCCTTTGGTCGCGTTGGTGCCGCCGACCGGAATGTGACCCAGCTCGATACGGGAATTGACCGCAAGCATGGCCGAACCGTTGACATTAAAAAGTCCCATCGCGATGTTCGCCAGTGGTCCGCCCGAACTTTGATAACCGATCTGCAGCGTGTTGACATCAATCGTTCCCGCTTCGAAGATCAGTGTCCCGACCGGATTGCCGTTGCCGCTGCTGCCGCTGCTGCTCTTGCCCAGCGTCATCGTGTCCACGAGCGCGTCCACCGAGCCGCCGGTGAACTCGTTCGTGCCCGTGGTGTTGACCGTGCCGCCCTGGCTTTGCGAATCGCCGATGAACCAGTTCGGCACGCGACTCGCGCCGTCCGCCGCACGAAAATAAGCGGTGGGATTTTCAAAGACCGGGTTGAAGAGCAACGAACAATTCCCCTGCTTCACCGTCGCCACGCTGATGCCGTTCGCATAAATCTCATTCGCCTGGCCGAGATAGAGAAAACTTCCGTTGCCACTGTTGCCGCTGCCGCCGCCCTGCCCGCCGATTTGAATTGCCGGTGACGAACCCGACGCCAGGATCACATTTGTCCGCGCTAGAAACAGAATGCCTGATGGCCGCGGATTGGCACCCAGCGACCCAATCTGCACTTTACCGACTGTCGCATTGAAGGTGTCCAGACCGGAAAGATCGAGCGTCGCCTTCAGCGCACCGCCGCTGTTCAGGCTGCCTTGCCGGACGATCAGATTGCCGCTAGCATTGCTGACCACGAGCGAGCCGCCGCTGCCAGTGATGGTGTCATAAACGGTTGTGGTGTTCCCGTTGTCGGTTTCCGTGCCAACCGTCAAGCCGCCCGCCGTCAACGTCCGCCCCGGATTCAGCAAAGTCGTGTGAAAACCGTTGGTGTTATTGAACGTCAATGACGCAACCAGCGTGTCGCTGTCCACGACGTTGTTGACGGTGTTGCTGGTGGCGCGCGTCGCGAAGCCGGAGAAGAAAAGGTCATTCACCGGCCCGGGCGGACCGTTCCCCGCGCTGGTGAGATTCGTCCAGTTCAACGGCACGGACCAGTTGTTGGTTCCAATCCAGACCAATGTTCCCGGAGAGGCGACGATGTTGGTGACCACGAGTACCACGACGCAGGTGCTCGACAAGCTGCCGCTCGTCGCCATGAGCGCGAGCCAATACGTTCCGGGCGAAATGGAATTGGAAGTCGTGACGTTCAGCGTGGAGGAACCCACGCCGTCAATCATCGGCGGATCGAACGCTGCGCTGACATTTTGCGGAAGGCCGACCAGTCCGAAAGTGACCGTATTCGTGAAACCATTCGTCGCGCTGACACTGGCCGTGTAACTGGTGCTGCCGCCGGCTAAAATCGTTTGCGAAGCTGGTAATGCCGAGATGCCGAACGTTTGCACGAGGACGCTGAACGAACGGCTATTCGTCCAGATGCCATCCGTCACGGAAACGGTGATGAGCGAGCTTCCGGTTTGCCCGGCGGCAGGCGTGAGGGTGATGGTCCGGTTCGTTCCGCTGCCGCCGATGACGAGATTGCCATTGGGAATCAAGGTCTGATTCGTTGAAGCTGCCAGCACTTGCAACGAAGCACCCGCCACCGAACCCAGATTGCCAAAATTGAAACTCAACGCGCTGCTCGTGCCGCCGGGCGGGATGATCTGGTCGGCAATCGGCGAAATCTGCTGGGCCGCCGCGCTCAGGGCGATCTCGAACGAATTGCTCGTCGCGAAATGCCGCAGCGGTGCGACCTGCTCGTAGCTGGTCGTTCCATTGGTAATCTCCAAATAGTGGTCATTGGTGAAACAAATGCTGTAGAGACCGTTCGTGAAAATAACCTGGTCGATCTTGAACATCTCGCTGATGCCGGTCGTGCCGCTGCCCGACAACGTACCGTGCGTAAATGAAAGCCACTTGTTCCGCAGCGCCGTGCCGAGCGGCAGTGGCGAAGCGGTGGTGAAAGCGTCGTAAGCTCCGCCGTTGAGTTTGCGTGTTTCGCCGGCGATGAGGCCGGAAAAATAAGTGTTCGTCGGCGTGGACAATCCACGGCCGGCGTATTTGAAGTCGGTCGCATTCATCGTCCACACCCGCGAATCGCCACTCGGACGGTCCACATGCAACCCGACACGCCCGGTCAATGAGTATTGGCCGTCAGCCGTCGCGACCGTGGCCGAACCCGTGTTCGCACCGGCGATTTGCGGGTTGCGCAGGTTGACGATGTAAGTGTCCACGCGGCCGTCCTTGAAGGTGATCTTAAGTCCGACCGATTCGTTCGCCGTGCCGCTCATCGGCAGGCGCGTGACGGAAACAATATTGCTGACCCCGGCGTTGAACGGCTCGATCACGCTGACGAACAGATCCTGCAATGTGCCGCCCGGGATGCGATGGCGGATGATGGCCGAAGGTCGCGTGATGTTCAGCGAGTTGAAAAAATTGGTCGGCACCGTGTTGTCGCGCGCCGGCACGGGCGTGGTGCCCAGAAAGAGTTGATAGTTGTTAGTTGAGAGTTGAGGGTCGGCGGTCATCCACAATTTCGTGTCCCGTCCCGACGCCCGATTGGTGTCGGCGTAAATGATTTGAAAATTCCCCGGGGCGGTGTTGCTGCTGACATTGCGCCAGAAGCCGTAATACGGCGTGTCGTCGGCCGGGTTCCACGTCTCGCTACCCTCCAGCATCGGATATAGATTGCTGTTGGTGACGAGCGGAAAACTGCATTGGCCTTTTTGATCCCAGCGGATCGCGCCGTGAAACGTGTAATCGTGCGTCGTTCCGCCCGTGATACGGAAAACATCCACAATATATGGCTTCGCCAAATCCACGGTATTCAGCAGCAACAACCGCTGGAAGCGCGAGGCCTTGCTGGCATACGCGCGCTGGCCGTCGATCTCCGTCATCGCGACCCCTTGTGGTAAGCCGCCATTGTTGCCCGGCTCGTAAAGTGTCAGGTCGCCGTTGCCGTAGGTGTCGGCATCGGGATACGGCGACAGGTTGGAGCGGTCGATCGTGATGGTGTTATAAGCGAGCATCTGTTCGCCGAAGTTGCGGCCGATGGAGCCGTTGTAGTAGCGGATGTTGCCGAGGTATTCATTGTTGAACGCCCAAAGCACGAACGCGTTCATGTCGGCGCGCATGTGGTTGTTGTCGCCGGAAAAATTCTGGTTCACCTGGATCGCCTGGCTGCCGCTGCCCGCACCCATGGCGAGCGTGCCGTAGGCGGGCAGCAGCGCGGAATTGCCGGCGCTGTGGGACGAAAAATAATTGTTGAACGGCGTGTCCCCGAACGACGGGAGCTGGCCGCTCGGCAGGCTGACTGTGCTCCACTGGCCCTGGCCGTAGGCGAACGTGGTGTTGTAGATGGTGGCGCGATTGCTGATGGCCAGCAGCGCACTATTGGTCGCGGCGCGGGTCAGAAAGTAATCATGGGTGTTCTGCGCCGCGTCCTGGTTTGAGTTCAGGTAGCCAATCGAATAGCCCTCGCCTTCTTCAAGGCAGCCATCGCGCCGGATTTTCTGGCGCACGGTCGCATCCAAATAAGCATCCATCCAGTAAATGTAATCGGGCCGGTCCAGCACGCGCGCCACTTGCGGCAGGATCGCGTAAGGACCGGAAAGATTGCTTTGGATCGCGATGTCCACCGGGATGTGATTGACGAGAAAATCGCCCTCATCGAAAAACAGGTTGTCGCAGATGTATTGGCGCACATCGAAGCCCATCTCCGCAGTCAGGTTCGTCAACGCGACGCTGTTGTAGATCGCGTCGAACGCCAGCAACTCGTCATCCGCCCACTCGTGCGCGAGGCCGTTGTGATCGCTGGCGCGCTGCGGGCCGAAGCCGCCGGTGGTGGCGGAATAATTCGGGGTCACGTTGATAAAGGACGCGCTGTTGATGGCGGTCAGATAATAACCCGGATGCCAGCGCGCCCAGTCCAGCAGCGAGACGGCAATGCGGCGCGCGTAGTTGTCATTGCGCGCCGTCGGGTTTGCGCCGCTGTTGATGTAAGCGGGCGCGAGCTTGTTGAAGTCGCCGCGCAGCTGATTGAGTTTGTTATAATCAATCAGATTCAAGACCAGCGACTTCGACGTGGTGCTCCCGGCCTTGTTGTAATAGAGCGCGTTGACGTCTTTCGTCAGATTATTTGTCGCCGTGGTGAGGAAAACGGTGACGACCTGTGTCCTCACGGGATACGCGGCGTTGGTGTTTGGGAAAATAATTCCGCTGGGCGTGCTCTTGATCTGGTTGGGTGCGGACGAACTCCACGACCAGCCGGTGTCGCCGGACACGACAGCGGGCACGAAACCGTAGCTGTTGTTGCGCGGCGGAGTGCGCGGGGTGAAGTCGTTGGTATAAGTAGACTCCGCAATGTTCGTCACCGTGCTGGCGCCACTGCCACTGCCGGAAATGTTCAGGATGGGATGCAGCGGCTCGGCCGCAGACAGCCCCGGTGCCGGCAGAAGTTGGAAAGCCAGGAAGCCGCCTGCCAGCCATAATTTGAAACGTCGAGGATTCATGACAGCCGGGCGGGCAAAGTGACGACAAAAGCGCTGGATTCGAGTCGTGGCCAGACCGGAAATGTCGCCGCCCGCAGCGGCGGTGCTCGATGACTGGCGAATCGGGAGGTCATGAATTTTTCATCAAATCATTCGCGAGCCGGGACTCATTATGGCATTTCCTGGTTACGATAAACTTTGGCCGCCGGACCAAACCCCGCAGTCCGGCGGCCAGACCCAACCCAAATTTCACCAGCCGGATTTCCTCACGGATACGCCATGCGATAGAACACCGTGCCGTTGGCGGGATTATTTGTGACGGTGACCATGTTAACCGAGTCGGAACCCGTTACGTCGACCCAGTTGGTGCGCAAGCCGGCAGCCAGCGCATTGGTTTGCGATTGCAGCCGCCAGCCGATGTAATCCGGCGGCCAGCTCAAGGTCAGGATGTTGCCGGAAACGGAGACAGTGATGTTCGTCGGATTCGGGTTGACAGTGGCAATGATCCGCAAGATGCCGTCGGTGGTGAGCGTATTGGTGTTCCACGTGCGGCCGGGTCCGGGCGTGGCCGGAATGATCGCACTGAATCCGCCGCTGTAATTGCCCGGGCTGGCGCTGAACAATTTGAAGGTGCTCGAACCGGACAGCGTTCCGGACAGGTTGGTGAGATACAGCGTTCCGCCATACGTGATGACACCATCACGGGACACCAGCACGTCATTGGTCGCCGTGGCCTGGTTGAGCTTCATCACGTTCGTGCCGTTCAGCGTGATGTCCCCCGTGGCGGTCATGACCCCGACGGCAGAAGCCGAGCCGGGAGCGATGGTCGCGTTGCCCACTGTCGCCACGGCGCCGGTCACGGTGCCGGAGCCGCTCAAGGTCTGGCTGGCGTTCAATATCCACGGACTGCTCGACAGCGCGCTCACGTCCAATGTCCCGCCAGTCGCGATGGCGATGCTGGCACTGTTGGAGATGGAACCATTGCCGCTCAATGCCAGCGTGCCCGCGTTGATGATGGTGCCGCCGCTGTAGGTGTTGTTCGCGGTCATCACAAAGCCACCCGCGTTGGTCTTGGTCAGACCGAAGGAGCCGCCCGTCTCGGTGATGACGCCGTTCAAGATTACCGCATTGCCGGCGGTGCTGCCGATCAGGGACGAATTCGCCGTCAAGGTGATGGGCGCATCATTGGCCGAATCCGCCCCGGTGGTCGCCAGATTCAGGATGGCGCCGCCATTCAGCACGATGGGCCGGGTCAACGCGCCACTGCCCAGGCGGAAATGACCCAAGGCCGCGCCGCTGTTCACGGTGATGGTTCCGGATCCAGTGACGACGGAAGCGACTTCAAAGGACAGCGTGCCTTGATTGATGTCAATATCCCCGTCAGTCACGTTGACGGCGACAAGACTGATCTGGTTCGTGCCGGTTTTGGTCAGCTTGAATCCCTGAAGGTCGAGCGAAGGTGAGCCGTTGCGCATATCCCAGCGCCGCGGACCACCGAAGCTGGCATTGGCGGTGAGCCGGATGTTTTGGAAGGCACCCAACTGTTGATTGGCGCCGCTGTTGATGATAGTGCCACTACCGCCCACACCGGCACCGGCAATGCTGAACTGCTTGGTGCCAAAATCCGGATTCGCCGCTGGAATGGCCGCGCTCAATCCGCCGATGTCCAGCGTGCCGCCGTTGGTGATGGTCACCGCGGCGCCGTCCCACGAACCAAGCGCGTTGGTGTTGTTGATTTTGAGCGTGCCGTTGCGGATGAAGGTCGGGCCGGTATAGGAATTCACGCCCGAGAGCGTCAGGATATTAGTATTGATCTGTGACACGCCGCCGGCGCCGGAGATCGTATTGGCGAAGGTCACATCGTCGGAGTGCAGGAAAGCCAGCGTGCCGCCGTCGGCAATATTCCCTGCGGGCAGAATGCCATTGGTGTCGTTGTTGCCGAGCTGCAGCGTGCCCTCGACGATGTTGACCCCGCCGGTGAAATCATTGGTGCCGCTATTCGCGATAACCAACTTGCCGGGGCCCTGTTTGACCAGGCCGCCCGCGCCGCTCATCCGCCCCGTGCCGTTGAAGGTGTAGGTCAGCGTGTTGTTGGTCACGTTGATGCCGGGGGATGAAACGGTCGTCGCCAGCGTGACGAGGCCGGTATTGGCCGTGTCGTCCAGCTGGACGAAACTCGCGTCCGAGTAAGCCACGGCGGTGATGCCATTCAACCAGTTCAGCGTGCTCGTGTCCCAGAGACTGTTGACCGCGCCCTTCCAGACCAGCGGCGTGGGCGAGGTGATGAGCAGATCAATGGACTGGTTGCCGGTGTTGTCCACCAAGGAAGCGCCGCTGTAGCCGGCAGGAACCGTCCCAAGCGTGAGGCCGCCAAATGGCGAGGCATTGTTGTTGTAGCTGATCAGAGGAATCTGGCCGGTGCCGATGACCCCGGCAATGGAACTGACATTGATGGTGGTCGTGCCGCTCGCGCTGATGGCGGTGGCGGCGATGGCGGGTGCGCCGGCGGTGACGTTCAGTTGCAATAGCGTATCAAGGCTGCCGTTGTCGCTGAGGGTCAGAGTGTCAATCCGCGCAGCAGTCGTGCCGATGGTGCCGGCCACCATGGTCAAGGTGCCGTCCGTCAGCGTTATGTTGGCGGTGCCAGCCACCGTGGTTTTGACGATGCTGTTGCTGCAAATCATTTTGCCGCCAGTGATTGCCAGATTGCCGGTGCCGGGGCCCGCCGCCGTTTGATTGACCATCGAGAGGCCGCCCGAGCCGATCACCAACAATCCGTTGGCACCGACGGTCAGATTGCCGGTCGCGGAGCCGGTGTCGGAAATGATCCCCATTCTAATCGTGGTGACATCAACGGCGCCTTGATTGAATTGCAACGTGCCGATGCCAGCGACGGGGCTGGCCTGATTACATTGTCCAAGCGTCAGCGTGGAAATCCGCATGTCCACGGGGTGGTCATTCAGGGCAAGGATCCCCGTCGCCGTTCCGCTGGTTCCTCCGCTGCTGCGATTGCCCAAAACCACCGTCGCGCGATCGGCATCGGTTCCGCCCGTGCCGCGCACCCGCAAACCGCCGGTGGCAATCGCAGGGTCAAACCGGAGCGTTCCACTTGCCCGTGTGGCGGCAATGTTGATGGTGTTCGCGTTGATGAGGTTCGTTCCCGCTCCCAAGGTTGAAGTGTCGCTGACGCTGCTGCTGGCGGACGAGGTCATGATGGCGACGGTTCCGGCGGTGATATTGTTGCTGGCGGCGGCCAGGATGATGGTGCCCTGGCCCCGGCCCCCGACATTTCCCACGCCAAATGTGGAAGAGCCCGCGTTATAGACGAAATTGCTCAAGCCTGAAAGATCGAGCGAAGCATTGCCCGAGGAACCCGACGACCCGCTGTTACCCACCAGATTGGGATTCGTAGCATTGACCACCAACGTGCCGCCATCGGTAAAGGCAACGTGCGTGACCGCTCCGTCGGCCGTGAATCCACCTGCCGTAAACGTGTTATTGATGGTCAGCGTGTTGCCGGCGGGGATTTGTGTGACGTGATATTGTCCGTTCGTGTTGAGGTAGGACAATCCCGCCATCGTGAAGCCGCCATCCACGACATTGTTCACGGTGATGGCATCAGCCACCGTCGTCGAACCGTCAAAGATGGCGTTGTCGGTAGCGACGGGAGCGCCGGGCAAACGCCAGTTCACGTTGTGGGACCAGTTGGTGTTTGCGCTGACGTTGTTGGTGGCATTCCAAGTCATGGAAGGCCGGGCGCCAACCGGGCCCGCAGTCAGTGTGAGCAGAATCGAGGTGTTGTCGCCGCTTTCGGAGAGAACCCCCGCAAACGGCGGCGAACCTGCCGGCAGACTGCCGAGGGCGAAGTTGAAATTCCCGGCGGTCAGGGTGATGGGATTGACGGACTGGACGAGCGTGATCGTGGACGGATAGCTTGCGATGGGCGGCAGGGCGAGCACGTTGATGCTGTTGCTTTGAGCGATGATCCCATCCGCTTCAAACGTATTCACACTGATCGGCGTTTGCAGATTGGTCGGCCCCACGCTGATGGCGGCGTTCGTAATGTTGAGATCCCCCAGCAAGGTTGTTCGGGTCGCGAGCGCGGACACATCGAACGTCGCGTTGCTCACCAGCAGCACCGGGCTGTTGGCAATCGAACCCGACCCGCTCAGCGCCAGTGTGCCTTTGCTGACAATCGTGGCGCCGGTGTAGGCGTTGGTATTGTTCAAGGTGAGTGTGCCATTTCCATTCTGCGTCAGCGAGCCGACCCCGGAAATGGAAGTGGAAACGGTGACGTTGTTTGACCGGCTGAAAATCAGCGAGCCATCCACTCCCACGCCGCCGGACGGCAGGTTGCCGCTCGCGTCGTGGTTGCCAATCTGCACCGTCGCGCCGCTGGCGATCAGGAGGCCGCCAGAGATGGCGCTGTTGGTGTTGTTCAAGACCAGCGTGCCACCGCCGACGGTGATGCCGCCGCTAAAATTGTCGCCGCCGGTTTCAGCGAGCGTCAAGGAGGCGCCGCCCTGTTTGCTCAAACCAAACACACCGCTGATTTTGCCGCTGCCGTTGAACGTGTAATTCAAGCTGTTGTTGGTGACGACCACATTGAAGGGCGAGACCGTCGTGAGCAAAGCAACGGTGCTGTTGCTGGCGGCATCATTGAATAGCACGGCATCCGGATCCGCATAGACCTGCGGGAAGCTCAAAGTCGCCGCATCCACCCAGTTCGGGGTATTGGTGTTCCAGTTGCTCACCAAGACGGAATTGGTCGCTCCCACCCAGACAATCGAACTGGCCGCTGCCGGCGGAGTAACGGTTACTTTGACGACTTTATTGCCAGCGTCCACCGTCACCGCACCAACGGAGTAGCCACTGGGCACGGACACGGTGAAGCTTGTGGGATCAGGATCCGCCCCCGCGTAGCTGATGAGGTTGAATGGGGTCGCGGTCACCAAGTTCGCGATTTGGTCAATGGCAAACGCGAGGTTGGGACCGGCAGTCAGCCCAGCTGTCACCACGATGTTGGTGAACGGCGTGGCGCCATTGATGCCCAGCCGGAACGTCGCGTTGGAGGCCGTGAGCGTGCCGATGGTGAGCGGTGTCCGGAAAAAGGTGTTGGTCAGCAACAGCGCACTGGAATTGGTGATCATCAGGTTGTTCGCCGAAGTCAGGATGTTGGACACGCTCAAGGTGCCGCCTTTGATGATGATGTTCGGGCTGTTGGGAATGGCGCCGGAACCCATCAACGTCAGCGTCCCGCCGTAAATGATCGTGTCAGCGTGATGCGTGCAGTTGCCGGTCAAAACCCAGGTGCCAAGGTTGGTCTTGATGAGTGTGCCCGGTGCGGTTGCGAAAGCCTGCTCGGTAAAGGCACCAAGCACATTCAGCCCCGTATTGGTGCCGCCCAAGATCAGTGTCCCGGCGGTGCCGGAATTGTTGACGCTGATGCCGGTGGTGATGTTTAACGTGGCCGCGGGCGTGGAGGAATCGCTGATGACATTGAGGGTGCCGCTGCTCTGCATGCGAAGCGAGCCGGTGATGGTCTGCCGATTGACCACGGTGCCGGTAACCCGGATGGCCGCGTTGCCGGTATTGAGACGCCACGTGCCACCGCTGGTGTTGATCGTATAAGCGGAGGCGCTGGCCGTGTCGAACGTGATGCCGCCAATGGCAAAACCGCTGGCGCAATTGATTGTCGTTATCGAACTGGCGGCACTGAAGGTGGCCACGTCAGTAGTGCCGGAGCCGGCCGTATTGCCCGGAAACGTGCCGGGCCCTGTGCTCCAGTTGTTGGTCGTCGGGGCCGCAATCCAGTTATTGTTGAATGGGGATGCCAGCCACGTCGCACTCGCGGCCTTGGCCGAATTGCTGATCACCAGCAACCCGCACAGGAAGGAGAGAATCCACAGGGTTGGCGCATTCGAAGGGATGGGGTTTTTCAGGGAGCTTTTCATAGGTTTTTTTCGGGATTTCAGCGATCAAATCGTTTGAGAAGTTTCGACTGGATGCATTGCAAGACTTGAATAAACGACAAATATCCATCGGCTGGGAATCATTCAACATGTGATACTGGATGTTTAGCACGGCGATTTCGGCTTTCAATAGAACGTTCGTTCTATCTGCCTCAGCAGCCCCGACTCCGCTGCCAGTTGGCCTCCTGGAATACATTTTTGTTTTTGGACTTGGCGAAAGATTCAACCACGGCGCATCATTTTCGAGAGTGCTCTGGCCTAGGGATGGGACGGGGTGAGCCAGTGATTCACAATCCACACGGCATCAGCACCGGTCGTGCTGGGTGTCGTGGCGGTGGTGGTGTTGTATTTATAAACTCCGTTGGGTTGATTCGCCGATTTCCCGGCGGCAAGAATTCCCGCGTCGGTCCATTTCTTGGCCTCAGCGTGTCCGTCCGCAAAAGCAAACGTGCCGACATTGCCATGATAGGTAGCAAACAGGTCCACAAAACTGAATTGCGCGGGGTTGAGCGCGGCAATCGATCCCGAAAAGTTTCCATTGTTGTAGCCCCGGGAATCGGCCTGCTCCACAAAGATCACACAATCGGAGGCTCTTTTTATTTGTGTGGTCTTGATATAAATATTGGAAGGATCGGCCGTATCCCCTGAAACATTCTTTGTGACCGAGTAACTGTCATAAGCCCAGCCTTGACCGATCGGGTTGTTGAACCGGACGTCCCCGGGACAATGGCTGGCCCCCGCATTCGGCGCGTATTGATAAAGCAGATTATTCGTCCTCAAGTTGCCTTCAACATCGGCCAGCGCTAAAGCTTGGGATGTCCAGCTTCCCGGAGCCGCATTATCCAGATTCCAATAACCGCCGGCATTTTTAAATCCAGCGGGCGAAGTCAGCGCGATCAGCTTTTCGTTGTTGTCACCCGTATACATCGTGAACGCCAGCCCCAGCTGCTTATCATTGCTCAAGCAGGTGGCCTGCGTCGCCTTGAGCTTGGCCTTGGCCAGCGCCGGCAGCAGCATCGCCGCCAGAATCGCGATGATGGCGATGACCACCAGCAGTTCGATCAGGGTGAAACCTGCCGGCAAAGAGCGCCGGACGGATTTTAAAGAAACATGGTGGAACGACAATAGATGGCGTGTAGCTCTCATAATCAGGATCACGAAAAGTTTCACACACGGCAGACCCTCAAACCATAGAACATTTGTTCTACCAACGGCGGGTTCATACCGGCCAAAGAAAAATACGCATGTTCGCCACCTCAGCCGGCCACGCTGACCCGGGTGAACTAATGGGCTAGCGGCTTCAATTCCAGACTCCGCAGGCGGAACAGTTCCCCGCCGTGAATCTGGCTGGCGGTGATCTTGATTTCGAAACTGCCCGGCTCCAGCAAAACGCGCCCAAGTGAGACGGTCTGATCCGTGCCGGGCTTCACTTCGCCAGCCAGCGTGTGCGGGCCGAAGCTCACGGTGAACGTCCCGCCGGCCGGGGCTTCCGGCGCGCTGTAATTCACCAAAACTTCATACGTCACCGCTTCGGTCAAACGCACCGGCCAGGTGACCGATTGATTGGTCTTCGTCCAATTCATCACCACGTCGTCGGTTTTCTTGCCGGGACCAAATTTAAGTCCGCCATGCAGCCCGCCATCGAACGCGCGCAGCGTCTCGCTGGCAAATTCCGGTTGCAGCAAACGATCCGGATCCGCCACGATGTCACCGTCACATTGCAACACGACCACGGAATCCACCCGATCTGGCGCATTGGTCGGAATTGAAATATTCACATCGAATGGATTCAACCGGGTGATCTTAAATTGACCCGGTTGCAGGCTGGCGATAATCGCCCCCAACGTCCCAGCCTGGTTGGTATCGGACGGCTGAACCGTCGCGCAAAGCCCACGGGTTGCGAGCAGGCACGCGTTGGTTGCCTTTGTTTTTAATCCGCCCACCACCAACTGCCCGTTCGTCGGCCAGTTGAAAACATGCAGATAAAGCGTGTTGCCCTTGCGCGTGGATTCGCCCCACGTCTGGACTGGCAGCGGCGTGCGCGTTGTGCCGCGGATGGATTCGCCGTTCACTTTCCACCAGTCGCCGACGCCCTGCAAAATCGCCACGTCCTTCGGGTCAACCTTGCCATCGCCCATCGGCCCAATGTTCAGCAGCAGATTTCCGCCGCGCGCCGCCGCTTTGGCGAGCAACCGGATGAAATGCGCCGGCGGCTTGTGCGACGTGTCGAATTTGTTCCAGCCGTAGGATTCGTCCGTTGTTGGAATCCCTTCCCAATCGCCGTCATGCGGCGGGAAATTCGCCGGCCGATCCGTCGTGTCATCATAATCGCCCCAACCGTGGACGAGCCGCCCGCTGATGACGACGTGTGGATCCACCTCGCGGATTGCCTTCATGATGCGGAGATTCTCAGACGGCGGCAATTTGCCCGCCGTGTCGAACCACAAAATGTCCGGATGATAGAGCTTGATGAGTTCGCGGATTTGCGGGATGGATTTTGTGTCCACATATTTCCGCGCCGACGTCATGAACTCCGGCCTGGTTTCCCACCAGTTCACGCCGCCAAGTTTTTTGTCGCCGCCGGGATTGTTGTAATCCCAATCATTGCCCGGCGCGTTGGAGTTGCCCCAATCGAACGCCTGCGAATAATAAAAGCCAAACTTGATTCCCTGCCGGTCGCACGCGGCGCGCAAATCCGCCATCGGATCGTGCTTCCACGGCGTCGCATCCATGAGGTTGTAGTCGTTCACCTTCGTCGGCCACATCGCAAAACCGTCGTGATGCTTCGAAGTGATGACGATGTATTTCATCCCCGCCTGTTTTGCGAGCGCGACCCACGCATCGGCGTTGAAATTGGTCGGGTTGAAATTTCCCGCGACGTTCGTGCGATATTCCGGGATGGGAATTTTCAGCACGCGCTGGATGTGTTCCGCGTAACCGCCGCCCTTGCGCCCTTGATATTCGTTGCCGAGGCCGGAATAGACGCCCCAGTGGATGAACATCCCGAACCGCGCGTCGCGAAACCAGCCGAGCCGCTCGTCCAGATTCGTCCGCGAATCCCGCCACCATGCAGCTTCAGGGCTGTCCTTGAGCGGCAGACTGAATTCATCGGCGGCAAACAAGGAGCCGACTGCGGACAGCGCGGCAAAAACAGCAAGGCGATGACGAAGCGAAGGGGCAACTGGAATTTTCATGGCATCAGGGATTTCAATATTGCCAGTAATGGCGGTGCAGACAAACCGCGTCAAGCCCTGCGGACTTGAACGTTCGTTCTACGGTGCAAGCTGCAGGAGATAAAAACCACCAGGTGCTCCGGACAGGACCGGGTTCGTCAGATTGAAATTCCCGGACGGATCAAAGGCACCGGTTGACGCAACACTCCATTGGTTCAGCGGCAGCGTTAGATTGGTGGCAGTCAACAAAAGATAGGAGCCAAACGGCTGGGCATTCGTGCCACGGATTATAACGTTTGTGCCTGCGGCAGCAATCGTCACGATGCGCGGCACGGCGTTGGCGCTGACAATCAGGGCTGCGGTAATAGTGTTCGTCAGACCACCGCCGATGCCGCGAATCGCGAGTGCGTAATTGCCGGACGGAGTGTTGTCGGTGGTCGTCACGGTGAGGGTTGAATTGCCGGCATTCGTCAGGACGATCCGGCTGAAACCGGCGGTGGTGTTGGCGGGCAGATTACTGACCGAAAGCGAAATCGTGCTCGTGAAAACAGCCCCGGTGAAACTCACCGCGTAAAGGGCGGCAAGACCCGGCGGCACGAGTTGAGAGGCAGGTGCCACGGACAGTTGGTTCGTCAGACCGGCGGCAATTCCCACGTCGTTCGTGGTCAGAATGTGCACGAGAACCGGCGCGGCGGAAAATTCATCGGCGCCGATGTCTTTGTTCGCGTCGCGCGGCTGACCGTCCATGTCGTTGGTGACGTATGAAAACGTCGAGTAAACTCCGTAGTAGTTATACGAACCTTTTCCCACGTCGATGGCCGGACTGCCGGACTGAAGGTGATAAGCCCCGCTGGAATCTTTGGCCAACAGCGGACTCACATTCGTATAGGCGCTCGCCGGCATGTTGCCAGCACTGGAAGTTTGCCAGCGGATGTTGTTGCTCCAGGAACCGGTGTAAGGCGCGCTGCTGCTGATACTCGCCATGCTGCCGCCGCCTTGAAAAATATTGTTGGCGACAACTGTGTTGGAGGAACCCAGTCCGCCGGTGCGCCCGCCCATCTCGTAATGCGTGCCGTTGCCGATGAAGGTATTGAACGCAACGACATTGTCGTCCGGCCGGTCATGGGCGGTCAACGCCGCGCCATTGTAAACGTCGCCGTCGCCATTGCCCATGTTCACGCCGACGGAATTGCTCTCGAAATAATTGTTGAAAATTTTGTGACGGTCGCCGTAGATGCGCATGCCCTGCGTGTTCCGCATGTAGTTGCCGTAGTAGAGACAATCGTTGCCATGGCGCTGACTGATCTCGCCGCCGTCGCAATCCAGCACCGTGTTGTAGCGATACGTGTTGCCGGACGATTTGTTGGAGATCATCTCGTTCTCGCCTTCGCAACGGACGAACAAATTGTATTCGCAAAGTCCGTCACCGGTCGAAAGGCTGAGGCCGCTCAAACCCCAGCGGATGGTCTCCGCACCGTTGCCGCCGGGACTGGTGAAGTCATGAAAATAATTATGATGCACCCACAGCCGGCGTGCGACCTGGCTGCCCGAGCCGGCGATGTCGAGCATCTCGCCGAGCGTGGATTTGTTACGCAGTTCGTTGTGATCAATCTGCACGTCGTCCCCGCTGATGTTGATGTAAGAAACGTCATTAGTCGCAGGGATCGTGAGTTGAATGAGGTTGCGCGTGAAGCGGCAATGGCTCGTGCCGCTGCTGATGCTGATGTTCCCAGCATGCGTGAACTTGAAACCTTGAATTGTGATATACGCCGCCGGGCTGCTCAACGTGAAGCCCTTGGTGCCGGTGATCTCCACGCCGCCGATCGTCTCTGTTTTGATCGTGATGGGATTGGCCGCCGTGCCGACTTTGATGATGTTGATGGCCGAGGCTGAAGCGTAAACACCGTTCGATAGGATGATGGTGTCACCCGCCACCGCGCTCGAGATTCTGGCGTTTAAATCCGCGATGGAACCGACCTGATACGTGGCGGCGGGCGCAAGGATCGGCCAAAGTGATAGCACCAGCGTGCTCACCACCGTCGTAAAACCAGTTGTAACTCTCATTTTATTTTGTATCGGCCAGGCCCGGTGAATCATGAACGCTGACGTTTTTCACTTTATCCGAACGGAGGATTTCAACATCAGCGGGCTTTTGCACAGTAAATCTGTCGAGCGTCAAACCGTCCACGTCATAAGCGATGATTGACGGGCGCAGGTCTTCCTGATCGAACGTGAACCCGACATTTTTCAAGGTCAGCCCTTTGACATGCCGGACATAAAGCCCCGATGCCGGACGCGGGCCAAGGCTCTTGGGCGAATAATCCTTCGGATACGGCGGCACGATTGCCGCCGCCGCGGCGTTGGTGGAACCGCCGGGATAATTAATTTTGATGTTTTCCAGAACGATGTTTTCGAGACTCGATTCCGGCCGGCCGGAAATCGTGGTCGTCAGGACCGGGCCCTGCCGCCCCGGCAGGCAATCCGTGATCGTCACGTTCATGATGTGGACATTTTTGATGGTGCCAGTCTTTTTGTCCGGGTCGCCGCTGCGCAGCCGGTCGGTGATGAGCATGTAGATCGGGCTGGCCGCGCCTTTGACCACGATGTTGCTGTAATTCACCCCGTCAATGACGCCACCGTCATTGCAGGTGATGCCGATGCCCGCCTTCATGGCGCGGCCGATGCGGATGTTCCAAAAATTCACATTACGGAAATCACCCGCCGTTTCCGAACCGAACTGCAGGCCGTTGCAGCCGGATTCAAAATATGAATCCCAGACATAAATATTCGCGCTGTTGATTTTCCGGCCCAGCGCGTAGTCGCTCTTCACGCCAATCGTGTCGTCGCCGCAACCGGTGAAATGGCAGTCGTGGATCTGCACGTTGCGACAGCCCATCAGATCCACCGCGTCGCGCGATTCTTTGATGACGACGTTGGCGATGGTCAGGTTCTCGCAATCGTTGAGCAGATAACAAAAATGCCCGCCCTTCTCGTGCGTGATGTTTTCAAAATCCAGATTCTTGCCGACCCGGATGGAAATCAATTTATCGCCGTTGCCGGGCTTCGGGTCGCCGTGCCCGATCGCGGGACCGCCGTTGATTTTTCCGCCAATGATGGTGACGTTCTCCAGATTTTCGCCCCACATCAATGCGTCGTGAAAATGGCTGTGGCCAAAATCCTGATATTTGTCGAACGGATTCGGCTCCGGCTGCTCAAACGCACCGACCAGACCGAAGATGACCGCGTTCGTATCGAGCAGCAAACGGACATTGCTCTTCAGATGGATCGAGCCCGCCGCGTATCGGCCCGCCGGGAACGTCACCGTGCCGCCGCCGTCGGCGTTGCATTTCTCGATGGCCTGGTTAATGGCGGACGTGTCATTGGTTTCACCGCCGCCCGTCGCACCAAAATCCTTTACGTTGTATGTCTTGGTGGAAAATTTGGGTATCGGGAAATTCGGCGGCGTAAACGGGCTCGCGGTTTGAGCCGCTTGACCTTGCGACACCATCAAACTGGCAAGGAGCAGAAAGGCGAAAGCGTGGCTTTTTTTCATCGGTTTGGATGATTTTGGCTGGTTCAGGGCAGTTCCAGCAAATGCTATTTAGCTGGATTTCAGTGGCAGAGTCGCCCATTACAACCCGCAGCCAGCTGAATGAATTAGCATGATTATTCTGGGCCACCTGAGTATGTCTCCGATTGAACATTCGTTCGGGCTTGATGCGGCGATTAAAAACACTGATTCCAAATGTCCGCCACGAAACGGACCCGGCAACGATCAGTTGGCGGCCCAATCCTGGACCAGGGAAGGATTCCATTGGGCATGCCAATACAGGGTCCACAGGTTCCGTAATTTCACTGGCTCCGCGTGACCATCGGCCATGCCCATGTTGATGGCTCCGGGCAATTGGGAAACCTTCATCCCGTTGACGTCTTTGGGAGCCTTGACACCCCCGCCCGCGCCATGCCGGGCCAGGGTGACGCGTCCCATGTGTCCGGGATAACCACGAAATCCTACGGGCGTCAACGGGGGCAAAACCGCCGCCCCTTGGGCGGTGTAGAGATAGCGGTTGGGCGCGTCGGTTTCCAACGGCCAGGCATCCGTCCAGCTTTGATCGTAAAAAAGCGGCGTCTCGCTGCTCTTTCTGACCGCGCCATCCTTTACAAAATAATTGCCAGGGTAATTCTTGCCGTCGCCCAGCTTGTCTGAGAACGCCCAACCGTTGTAGCCGTAGCTGCCGTTGTAAACTTTGCCGGTGTTGCGGGGCAACATGCTTGCCCACGGTGTTTCCACATCGCCAGGAACGGTGTTGCCCGTCACCGTTTGCGGCTTGATGGTGATGGGGCACAGAAACAAGTTGGTCGCTTTGGCGTAATAGTCCATCAGATTGACGATCCACGCGCCCGTATCCGCCGTCGTGCCACCGGTCATCAGATCCGCGATATATTTGCCATCGTGTTCACCCGGATACATGGACACCGCCAGCGTCATCTGCTTCACGTTGCTCAAGCAGCGCACCGCCTGCGCCTTTTGTTTGGCGGCGCTCAACGCCGGCAACAGCATCGCCGCCAGGATGGCGATGATGGCGATGACCACCAACAGTTCGATCAGCGTAAAGCCGTCGCGGTTTTGCTTCGGATGGAATCCGTTTCGGGCAGGCCCGAACCGGGGATGGAATGGATGCCTGGCTGTCATACTTGGGATTGATGCCGCCAATATGACACGGCCCGGAAACCCGTTCCATTGAACGTTTGTTCTAACGAAGCGGCTGGAGAAAATCCATTTTAACCAATGAAGCCAGCCCGATCCTCAACGCAATCGGCTCATTGAAGCACGGGGGAATTACGGATGACCAAACCGGAAACTTTTTCAAACTGTGAGGCCTTGGCCTCCCCGGCGACCTGCGCCTTGAAGTTGTCAATCTCCAGCCCGTTCACATCCGAACAGACGATGGCCGGACGCAAATCCGTCTTGGTAAAACTGACGTTGATGTTCGCCAGTTCCAGTCCCTTGACATGGCGCGCATAGACTCCGTAGGCCGGCAGTGTGCCGAGGTTGCGCGGTTCGGGATAACCGGCGCCGAGTTCCTTGGGGACGCGCGCGGCGTCTTCCGCCGTGCCGCCGCCGTTGCAGATGAGCCGGATGTTGTCGAGGCGGACCCCTTCCACCGGCTGGCCGGGCAGGCCCATGATCTGAATGCCGCTCATCATGCCAACGCCGTCCATGATCACATTGGAAATGAAAATATTCCGCGCGCGGCTGGTCGTGGTGAGATTCGGCGTGCGATTGCGTTCGCCGGTGGTGATGTAAATGCCATAGGCGGGCGTGTCCATCATCGTGATGTTGTTGATGGTGATGTTCTCCATGATGCCGCCATCCACTTCTTCGAGCGCCAGGCCGCGGCAACTGCGGAACGTGCAGTTCGCCACCGTGCAATTGCGGAAGCCGCCGCTCGATTCGGTGCCGAACTTGATGCGGCCATTGGCATTGGCTTTCGGTTTCATTGTCCCGTCGAGCAGCGTGCCTTCCACAAAACCGGAGACCTGACAGTTCACGATGGTTAGATTTTCCGTCGGCCGCCATTCGCCCAGCGCAAAGGTGCTCTTCGGGCAAAGGCCGTCATCGTTGGGTGAATTGATGCGGCAGTTGGAGACCATCGTGTTGCGGCAGCAATCAATGTCGATGCCGTCGCGATCCGTATCCATCGTCACGTTGTCCACGGTCAGGTTGTCGCAACCGGTGACGAGGATGGCGAAATGTCCGCCGTGAAAAATCGTGATGTCGCGGATGAGAACATTGCGACAAAGTTTCAAGGCAATGGCCTTGTTGCCCAGACGCACCGGCGGCGCGGCATTGGTCACGGGCGGATCAAACTTATTGAAGCCCACCATTTTGTCCAGGACCCCGTCGCTGCGGACGAGGCCGCCGCCGTTGATCATGCCGTTGCCGCTGATGAACACGTTCGTGAGGTTTTCACCCCAGATGAGGCTGTTGTGAAAATAGCAATGCCCGCCGTCCTGATAACCGCCAAACGTGTAAGCCTCGGTCTCGTCATAGACGTTCATGCTTTGGGGCGCGCCCAGAATCGTCGCCCCGGCATCGATCAGCAGATGAATGTTGCTCTGCAGATGAATCGAGCCGCACAAATAGGTTCCCGCCGGCACGAGCACCGTCCCGCCGCCAACCGCCACGGCCGTGTCAATCGCCTGGTTGATGGCCGGACTGTCCAAGGTTTTCCCATCCCCGGTCGCACCAAACGCACGCACATTGAAAAAATTTTCGGCCGTGGCCGCCACCGACCAGCGGGGAACGGTCAAGGCCAGCCAGAGGAGCGAAAGAAAACCGAGCTGGCGCACGCCAACCCGGATGAAGCTTGGTGAGTTTTTCATAATCAGGTTGAGCTGGAAATAAAGCCGCGACGGATGCCTGCCCATTTAATCGCGCCCCAGATATTTGACCACCGCCTCGGTGCGCGACTGGACGTGCAGCTTCTCATATACCGTGTGCAGATGCGCCCGCACGGTGCTCAAGGTGATGCCCAGTTGATCGGCGATTTCCTTGTAGAGAAAACCCTTGGCCAGGAGCGCGAGAATCTCCTGTTCGCGTTTGGTGAGCTGCTCCATGTCCGACTGCGGCTTTTTGATCTGATGGAAATGGTTCACCACTTTGCGGGCGATCTGCATGGACATCGGCGCACCGCCGCCATGAACCTGTTCAATGGCCTGGATCAAATCCGAGGGCGTCGTGTTCTTGAGCAGATAACCGCTGGCGCCCTTGCGCAGGGAATCGAAAATCAAATCGCTCTCCTCATACGTCGTCAGCATGAGCACCTGGGTTTTGGGCAGGCGCTGCTTGAGGCGGGACACACATTCGATGCCGTTCATGCGCGGGAGATTGATGTCCATCAACACGACATCCGGCTCCTCGGCGGGAATCTGTTGCAGGGCTTCCTCGCCGTTGGGATGCGCGCCCACGAAGCGCAGCGAATTCGCCCGCTCCAGCAATTCGGTCAGGCTTTCGCGGGTGCCGCGGTTGTCTTCGACGATGGAAACTCGGATGCGCATGTCGTTTTTCTTTGCGCCAATGTGGGCTGTTGTTTTCATTTAAGCAATTGAACGAACGTTCGAGTCGGCGCAACCGGGTTTTCGGTTTGGCTTACGGTGATGTCTGGCCTAATTCCCCGGCCATGGCAATAGCAAGCTGATCCTGGTTCCGGTGCCGGCCTGGCTTTCCACCCGGCACTCTCCGCCAATGTCCGCCAGGCGCTGGCGCATGTTCCGCAATCCGTCCGCCAGCGCATCGTCCGGTTCCCGGTCAAAGCCACGGCCGTTGTCTTCAATGGTGATCTCCAGCAACCGGTCGGAAAACTTGATGCGCAGCCAGACTTCGGTGGCGTGCGCATGTTTGACGATGTTGTGCAGCGCCTCCTTGATGGCGAGAAAAAGATTATGGCGCAGGTCGGTGGACAGCTCGCGCGGCGGACTCTGTTCGGGAAAGTCGAGCCGGCAGCGGATGTCCGCCAGACGGAGGTAATCGAGCGCGAACTGGCCGGCATATTCGATCAGGTGCGCCAGCGTGTCGTTGCGCGGATTGACGGCCCAGACAATTTCGTCGAGCGACTTGATGGCCTGCCGGGCGGTGGTGGAAATCCTGCCGACGCGCTCGGCGGCTTTTTCCGGTTCCCCCCGATCCTGCTGCGCGAGTTCGCCCAGGAAAGCGATCTGGGTGAGGCTGGCGCCGAGGTCGTCGTGAATATCCTTGGCGATGCGCGCGCGCTCTTTTTGCAAGGCCGCCTGCTGTTCCATGACCACCAACTGGCGGCGCAGGCGGCGGAAGGAAACGTAGCGCACGATGGCAATGATGCTGCCCGTGAAGACCGCCAGCACCACGGAACGGAACCACCACGTCTGCCAGAAAAATGGCGCGACGACGAGCGAGATGGTGGCGATGTTTTTGCTCCAGTCGCCGTCACCGTTGCAGGCGGTGACCTGAAAACCAAAGTCGCCGTTGTTGAGCGTTTGATGGGTTGCCGAGCGGGCGCCCTCGACCTCCACCCAGTCGTCCTCCACGTCGCGCAGCCGGTGGCGGAACTGGACGTTTTCCGGCGCGCTGAAGTCAAACGCGGTGAACTCGAATTTCACGCTGCGGTGTCCCGGCGGGAGCTGAAGCGTGGCCGGGCCGTCAATGACGGCGGGAATTTCGATGATGGGTTTTTGCGGCGGCGGCAGGATGCCGGTGTATTGCGCGATGACGCGGTCATCGAGCAACACCCGCGTCACCAGCGGGGCCGGCGGGCCGGCGCTCTCGTATATTTTTTCCGGGTTCACCACCACCAGCGCCGTCTGCATCGGAATCCACAGCCGCCCGTCACGGCTGCTCAGGACATCCGGCGAATCGCCGAACGTTCCCTGCAGGCTGGGCAGGCCTTCGCCCCGCCCGTAGTGGATGGAGCGCACGCGCGCAATTTTGCCCGCTGCAAAATTCTCGAAATCCTCTTCGCGCACCTTGAACAGCCCGCGGTTCGCGCCAAACCAAAGCCAGCCCCGGCCATCGGCGACGATGTGCGAGACGTAATCATCAAACAATCCCTGGCCGGAATTGATTTCCGTGTAGTGACCGTCCTTCAGCCGGCCGATGCCGGCGCCGGCGTAGCCAATCCACAACGCGCCATCGGGCGTCGGGTAGAGACAACGGATGGCGACGAGTTCATTGGGAGGACGCGGCGACTCCTCGGTGATTTTTTCGCCATGGATGCGGAGCAGATTCCCTTTCGAGGTGCCAACCCAGATGTTGCCCGCCGCATCCTCAACCATCGCCCGGATGATGCGGACGGTGGCCTCAACCGGAAACGTGGTGAGGTGACCGTCGCGCAAACGCGAAATCGCATTCGGCGATTCCTGGCCCATCCACAGGTCGCCCGACTTGCTGACGAGCAACGTATGGAGCGTCTGGCCGCGCAGGGCGCTGTCGTCGCCCCACGCGACAAATTTCCCGTCGCGCCAGCAGTGCAGCCCGTTCTGGCGCGTGCCGACCCAGACGCGGCCCTGGGCATCCGCGGTGACACAGGTGGCATCGCCCGGCCACTGGTCGCTTGGGGGAATCGAGTCCCAGTGGTCGCCCGACTTGCGCACCAGCACGCGGTTCTGCGTGGCCGCCCAGATGGCGCCGTCCGCGCCTTCGCAAATGGACTCGATGGAGGGAAACGGCAGGCCGGATTGCGCGTCCTCCAATGTGATGGCACGCTGCCGGATGCGGTTCAGGCCGCCGCCGGAAGTCCCCGCCCAGAGGTTGCCTTCGCGATCTTGAATGAGACTTAAAATTCCGGCGTGGCTGGTCGTGATGGATTCAAAGCCTGCCGGACCATGCCGGTAAAGCCCGTTGTAAGTCGTGCCGATCCATACATCACCATCGCGGTCTTCGATCATCACCGTCGCCACCGTCCCGCTGTTGTCCGGGTGAAACTGGCCGAAGTCCGTGCACCGTCCCTGCTCATCGCATTTGAACAATTGAAATCCACAACACACCCAGACGCCTCCGTCATGCGCCGCCGCCAGCCGCATCGGCAGCGGGTTCAACTCCCTTACGACCTGGAAAATTCCGTTCGTGTAAATCCCCAACTGGCCTTCCTTCGCCCACCAGATGCAACCATGGATGTCCGTCGCCAGCGCGCACATGTCCAGGCCGGCGGGAAAGCCGTCATTCGTGGCGGCCATCGAAACCTGGTCGTTGTTCACGCGGTAAACATTTCCGCCGCGATAGGCCAGCAGCAGGGTTCCGTCCCCGCCTTCGGTCAGACCGTTGGGAATCGAATTCGTCAGCTCGGTCACGAACGCGCGCGACGTTTTCCCCGACAACCGCACCAGCGCTCCGCGGTCCATCGCCAGCCACAATGCCCCACGCCGCCCGCGCAACATCGTCACAATCCCGTGGTTCGGCATCGTGACAACGTTCGTCAGGGGAATGTTCTCGAAGTGGATGCCGTCGAACCGCGCCAACCCCGTCGGCGTGCCGACCCAGAGATACCCTTCCTCCGTCTGCGCCAGGCCGTTCACGCTGTTGTCCGGCAGACCTTCCTCCGTCTGCCACGGACGCGTCAGCCAGGAAACGTTGGCATCGTCGGCGCATACGGCGGCGGCGCACAGCAAAAAAAATCCTGCCAACAGTTTTCCGTAAATTCGGCAAGCCAGTGGGGTGGACACACGATTAGTTTAGTGGTTGCACAAACGATATCAAGCCACACGGCGGCCTCATCGGCTGGCCTGGTCGGGTTGGCGGGAACTTTTGACGAAGACGACATACATGTTGCACGCCTTGAGCTGGCGGTTCTCCGTGTTGGAGCCGAGGGTCAGACTTTCCCCGCTGCGGACGCGGCGCTCATAGATTTTCATCGGCTGGCTGTTGATGACCACCTGCATCGGTGTGGCGCTGAACTGATGTTGCAACCAGTCGGGCACCGGCAGGCGCGCATCGTGCGCCACATAAACCACGCCGTCGCGATTCAGCGAAAAATCCAGCAGGTCCGCCGCGCTGTAAAGCTTGTCCGCATTGGCGGTCTGCACCCAGTCGCTGCCCGCCAGCGGCGCCGGCAAGCCGCTGAAAATAAAATCGCGGTCCGCGTAAATCTTCGCGCCATCACGGGCATCCTGCTCCACATGCACGGCTGCCGCCGGGCCGGAATACGAAAATGCGGCGAGGTAACGCCCCGTGTCCGCTTTCGCGGCGGCGGCCACCATCGTCTGCGCCCCGTCATAAGCCGGCCTGGCCAGCACGGGCGGTGGCGGCAGCGGCGGCAGTTTCAGCGCGTAACCATTCTCCGTTGCATAATTTCTGCTGGGAATCGTGATGCTCGCCGGCTGGAGGCCCGCGCCATGCACCGTGATGGTGATGTCTCCCGGCGTTTCCGTGGAACGAACCGCCACCCGGTTGATGCCGCATTCCAAATCCAAAAATTTGTTGTTGATGGAATTGGTCCGGCCGCTGTTGTAGCCGCCGCGCCAGACGCCGGGACCGGCGAGGTCGAAATCCACCCGCTGCTGGAACGTCGGGCAACGCTCACCGCGGGCATCCACCGCCTCGACATCCAGCAACGCCACATCCGACCCGTTCGCCTGCAACCCATCGGGTCCCAAAATCGGCGAAAGTTTCAGCGCCACCGGCGGGCCGGCCGTTGTTATGCTCTCCGAAACAACCGCCTTCCCATTTTGGCAGGCGACGGCTTTGATCTCACCCGGTTCCCACGCGACGTTTTCAAATGTGAACAAATAATGGTCGGAAACTTTCCCGCGGCCCAGTGATTTGCCGTTCACGAACAATTCCACCGCCCCGCAATTGGACACGACGTAAACATTCTTTTTCGTCCCCGCCGGATAATTCCAGTGGCCGATGATGTGAATTTGCGGATCGCTGCAAAACATGGTCTGGCAGACATAGTAGGCCTCCTTCGGCAGACGCACGCCGTCCACCTCGCCGCTCGCGCGCGCGACTTCCGCCGCGTCGCGCCCGCCGCTGGTTGAGTCAGAAAAGATCCAGTTCGCACCGCCGCAGTGATTGAGCGCGCCAATTTTGAGGGCATATTGTTTGACCTCGTTCACCGCATATTCCTCCGAGGTCAGCACATAGTCCGACTTTCCTTTCGCTTGGGGATAACCGAAATTCGGCGGAGAAGCCTCGTCCCAGATGCGGCGCGGGGATTCTTCCCGGTCGTATTCACCTTCCACCACCGGCAGACGTGGAACTTCGCGTCCGCCTTCCGTGCCAATACAGACGTCCATGAAAAGTGCATCCGTCTGGTCCGCCCGCCGGTGGGCGTAGGCCCGTCCTCCGTGCGGATCATATTGGTCCACGTAGCCGCGTAATTCCCTGACGTGGGCCAGCGAGACTTTTTGATTGCCGCCCTCCCAGATCATGATTGACGGATGGTTGCGGAAATAAATGATCAGGTCGCGAAACGCTTCCGCCCGGACTTCCCACGCCGCCCCGACCGTGTCCGATTCGCCGTCCACGCCCGGCTGTTCGGCCATGATGCCCAGCCGGTCGCCGGCCTCGATCATCGGTTCCGCGGCGGCGCAATGACCCCAGCGCACCCAGTTGCCGCCGGCCGCCTTCATCAGTGCCAGC
>DATLVR010000042.1:0-66383 GCA_035577265.1 Verrucomicrobiia bacterium
TGTTATGAACCTGCAACTCGAAAAAAAACTTGCCTTGGTCGCCGGTTCAACCGTCGGCATCGGCTTCGCCATCGCAAAGGCCCTCGCTGCTGAAGGCGCGCGCGTCATCGTCACCCTTTCCTGAATCGAAAAACCAATCCACCAACCATCGCATTCATGAATCCACCAACCTCACAACCGGAAGATTACGACCTCCTCGTGCTGGGCAGCGGCGAAGCCGGCAAATACGTCGCCTGGACACTGGCCAGGAAGGGGATGAAGACTGCCGTCATTGAGCGAAAATATATTGGAGGCTCGTGTCCCAACATCGCCTGCCTTCCGAGCAAGAATGTAATCCATAGCGCCAAAGTCGCCTCTTACTTCAGGCGAAGCGAGGAATTCGGAATCAGCAAGGATAACTGGAAGATCGATATGCCAGCCGTGCGCGAGCGCAAGCGCAAAATGGTCGCCGGACTGGTCGAGATGCATCTCGATTTATACAAAAAAAGTGGAGCGGAGCTGATCATCGGTTCTGGACGCTTCATTGGTTCCAAAGCCATCGAAGTTACTTCTGACAACGGCCTCGTTCGCGTTCTTCGCGGGAAGAGGGTGGTCATTAACACGGGAACCCGCGCGACCATTGCTCCGATTCCGGGGCTTGCCGAAGCGAACCCGCTGACCCATATCGAAGCGCTGGATTTGAACCGCATCCCGGAACATCTCCTCGTCCTGGGAGGTGGCTATGTCGGGCTCGAGTTGGCTCAAGCCGTGCGCCGCTTTGGCAGCCGGGTGACCATCGTTGAACGCAACCCCAGGCTGCTCCATCGCGAGGATCAGGACATTTCGGCAGCGCTGCATGAATTATTCAAGGATGAGGGCATCGAAGTGGTCACGAGCGCGCGCATCACTCGAGTTGAGGGTAAATCTGGTGAATCGGTGAAACTGCACGCGAACCGCAACGGCTCAGAAACCGTCCTGGAAGGCACGCATCTTCTGGCTGCGACGGGGCGCACACCCAACACTGAGGGTATTAGACTGGAACAAGCCGGAGTGAAAACGACCGATCGCGGTTACGTGGAGGTCAATGAACGCCTTGAAACAACGGCGGCCGATGTCTGGGCCGTGGGTGATTGTGCCGGCAGCCCGCATTTCACTCATATTGCCTTCGATGACTTCCGCATCGTGCGCGATAATATCCTCGGCGGCCAGCGTGTGACCACCGGACGGCAGGTGCCATTCTGCATGTTCACGGACCCCGAGTTCGCCCGCATCGGGCTGAGCGAAACAGAGGCGAACGAGCTTGGGATGGCCTACCGGCTGGCCAAAATTCCTCTCGTTGCGGTATTGCGATCCCGAACGCTTTCCGAGACGCGGGGCTTCATGAAAGCCCTGATCGAAATCACGAGCGATCGCATCCTTGGCTTCACGGTGTTCGGAGTCGAGGCCGGAGAAGTCATGGCGTCGGTGCAAGTCGCGATGATTGCGGGACTCCCTTACACCACGTTGCGCGACGCCATCTTTGCCCATCCCACCATGCTGGAAGGACTCATCCCGCTTTTTACGAATGTGCCGCCCGCCACCGCCACCGTTGCCAATACCCAGGCTTTACACCCATGAATCTCCAACTCGAAAACAAACTTGCGTCACCGATGAACTGGCTCCATTGGGCGTTGCTCTCCGGACTGTTCGCCGACCTGATGACGGCGCTAGCCAAGGCGGGTGTTAAGGGCATTGTCCAATCTGGCCACGACCATCCGCATGATCGTGATTTTGGGTTTCGCCTGGAGCATTGCGT
This sequence comes from Verrucomicrobiia bacterium, assembly GCA_035577265.1. Lineage (GTDB taxonomy): Bacteria > Verrucomicrobiota > Verrucomicrobiia > Limisphaerales > UBA11358 > UBA11358. Next base: position 1,775 of record DATLVR010000042.1, read on the forward strand.
TCTTCCGAGGGTTTGACACGTAGAACAAGGCTGCCGCCCGGGCGCGGCTGTTTCTGATACTGTCGGCCTGGCGACCTAGTTCCTATTTATCTGATTGCCGGTTTTCTTCACCATTGTGCTCGCGTTGCTGCATCGCCTTTTCCAATTCTTTCTGGGGATCAGTAAGCAGAGCATGAATCTCGTGGTGCGTTTCGTCGCTGATGGCGTGAATCTGCGGAGCAAGTTCCTGCCGTGAAGATTTCGGATTTTTATCGAGCAGCGCCTGAATCTTGTCATGGTGTTCCTGCAACAGAGGCCGAACCTGCTGCTGCTGTTTCGGAGTCAACACCAGATCTTTCGTCAGGCGGGCAAGTTCCTGGTCTATTGATTGTGGCGTATGGATATGCTGAAGCTGTTGGGATGCTGAGGGCGGCTGTCCCCCGTTGTCCTGGGCGGGAGCAGGGCCGGCCATTCCGAACGTGAGCATAACACCAAATGCAACCGGCAAAATTTTAATTTTCATATAAATGACAGACGGGCATTTTCACGAAAAGGTTACGCGGCGGGGGAACGCGGCTGAGTTAGCTGCCGATACGAGCCATAAGGGTATTCATCACGAAGCATTCTCACGATCTCTGCATCTCAACTTCGGGCGCAAAATCGCGCTTCCAGTTTTTAGCGCCCGTGAGATTGATCAATCACCGGTCACCAGTCCTCATCTTCCTGCGCACGCCGTTCGCGCTGAAGTGTCGAAACCTCGACTTGCTGACGAACGCTCAACGAAATCTCAGTGCCATTGGAGGGCTGAACAACTTTCCCAGCAGCGGCATGTCACGCGTTCTTTATTGAGTCTCAGCAGATTTCGACGGTTACGCCCAAGGGAATGTGGCGTTGGCACAATCATTGCGATTAAGACGAACGGAATGATTGTTTTTGAAACCATTTTAAAAACGTATGAACAATAACACTCGGCAAAGCCAATCCGTCCGATCAACTCAACCACTCGGTTCCATTGCGGCGACGCGCAACGTGCTCGCGAAACCAGAAATCCCCGACTCACTGCCGCCGGCCGGAATCAAGGTCATTGATTTCACCGGTGTGCCGGCGGGACCGGCATGTTGCCAGATGCTCGCGTGGTTCGGCGCCGATGAATTGAAAGTCGAGCGGACGGGCGTTGGCGACATTACGCGCTGTCAGGTGCGCGATATCGCCACCACCATTGTGGCAGCAACCGCGGCACGGCATTTTCGGGAACCCAACCGAGGGATGAAGTAAACTGGTTCGCTAGTTTGACGCGCTTTCTGAGCCCGGCAAGTCAAGTTTCCGCGAATGAAACAGCATTGATATGAGCGCCAACCCAAAGGCCATTTATACATGCCCGATGCACCCGGAAGTGCAACAGGATCATCCGGGGAATTGTCCGAAATGCGGCATGACGTTGGAGCCAAGAAACGTGTCAACGGCCGAGGAAGAAAGTCCTGAACTCGCCGACATGACACGGCGGTTCTGGATTGGCGCGGCGCTCGCGCTGCCAGTTTTTCTGCTGGCGATGGCGCACTTGATTCCGCCGCTGGGTCACGAAAGCTGGATGACAAGCGACCCGTCACGCTGGATTCAATTTGTTCTCTCAACTCCGGTCGTGCTGTGGGCGGGTTGGCCATTCTTTCAGCGTGGCTGGCGTTCGCTCGCCACCTGGCAGTTGAATATGTTCACGCTCATCGCCATCGGCGTGGGCACGGCCTATCTGTTCAGCGCAGTGGCTATGCTTGTGCCGGGCGCGTTTCCGATTTCATTCGCACCTGACGGCCAGGTCGGAATTTATTTCGAGGCGGCAGCGGTGATTGTCGTGCTGGTGTTGCTTGGCCAGGTGCTCGAATTGCGGGCGCGGGGTAAAGCCGGCAGCGCCATCCGCGCCTTGCTGAATCTCGCGCCTAAAACCGCGCATCTGGTTCAAGACAACGATGAACGCGACGTGCCACTTGAATCGGTTCAAGCCGGGGCAAAGTTGCGCGTGCGTCCCGGCGAAAAAATTCCGGTGGACGGCGTCCTGCTCGGCGGCAAAACCTCGGTGGACGAATCCATGATTTCCGGCGAGCCGATTCCCGTGGAAAAAATCACCGGCGACAAAGTGACCGGCGGCACGCTCAACACCACCGGCAGTTTCCTCATGCAAGCCGAACACGTTGGCAGTGAGACGGCGCTCGCGCGCATCATGCACATGGTCGCCGACGCGCAACGCAGCCGCGCCCCGATTCAGGCGTTGGCGGATAAAGTTTCCGGCTATTTCGTTCCGGCAGTGCTGGCCGTGGCGGCGTTGACCTTCGCCGGTTGGGCCTGGCTCGGTCCAGAACCGCGCTTTGCCCACGCCATTGTCAATGCGGTCGCCGTTCTAATAATCGCGTGTCCGTGCGCGCTCGGACTTGCCACGCCGATGTCCGTCATGGTCGGCATCGGACGCGGTGCACAGGCGGGCGTGCTCATCAGCAATGCCGAAGCCATGGAAGTCATGGAGCGCGTCACCACCGTCGTTGTGGACAAGACCGGCACACTTACCGAAGGGAAACCGCGCCTCACGCAAATTCTTCCGGTCCACGGCGTGACCGAAGATGAATTGTTGCTGACGGCCGCGTCGGTTGAACAGCACAGCGAACACCCGCTCGCCGCCGCGATGGCTCGCGGCGCGAAGGAACGCAATGTAAAATTGCAGCCGGTCGCAGATTTCAATTCCATCACTGGCGGCGGAGTCGTTGGGAAAATCGGTGGACGCGAAATCGTTGTCGGCAAACTGAAATTCCTCCAAGAACGAAACGTCGCGGACTTGGGAACTATCGCACCCAAGGCGTCGGCTTTGCAGGCGGGGGGACAGACGGCCCTGTTCGTCGCCATCGCTGGCAAGGCAGCCGGAATCATCACGGTGTCCGATCCCATCAAGGCCTCCACGCCCGAAGCCATCGCGCAGCTTCACCAGCTCGGCCTGAAAATCATCATGCTCACCGGCGACAACGAGCGCACCGCAAACGCCGTCGCCCAAACCCTCGGCCTCGATCAAGTGGTCGCTGGCGTTGAACCGAAGGACAAACACGAGCGCATCCGGCAACTCCGGCAGCAGGGTCAAATCGTTGCGATGGCCGGCGACGGTATCAATGACGCGCCTGCGCTCGCCGCCGCACACGTCGGCATCGCGATGGGCACCGGCACGGACGTGGCGATGGAAAGCGCCGGCATCACGCTCGCGAAAGGGGATCTGCTGGGCATCGTCAGGGCCATCAACTTGAGCCTCTCCATGATGCGGAACATTCGGCAAAATCTTTTCTTTGCCTTCGCCTATAATGCATTGGGCATTCCGCTTGCGGCGGGTTTGTTTTATCCCCTTTTTGGCTGGCTGCTCAGTCCGATCATCGCGGGCGCGGCCATGAGTTTGAGTTCCGTATCCGTCATTGCGAACGCCCTCCGGCTGCGAAGTGCGAAATTGTAACCGAGGGATGAAATAAAATTATGCCATTCAACATCAAAAAGAACTCGAGAATGAAAAGTGCGAAGACACAACAACCGGCGTCATGAAAACGATGAACACTATTTCCCCCGCGCATCCTCTTCCCATCACCGATCCAAAGTTGCCGATTTCGAAATTGCCAGAGTCAACCGCAACGAACCACCGGACGGCGAATTTATTCACACCGCTCACCATCGGCGACCTCAGGCTGCCAAACCGCATTATCATGTCGCCGCTCACCCGCGCCCGCGCCGGCACCACCCGCACGCCGAATGGACTCATGGCCGAATATTACCGGCAGCGCGCGTCGGCGGGACTGATCATCAGCGAAGCGACCTCCGTTGATCCCATGGGTGTGGGCTACGCGGACACCCCGGGCATTTGGTCCGAGGCACAGGTGCAAGGCTGGCGCGGGGTCACCGATGCCGTGCATGCTGCGGGCGGACGCATGGTCCTCCAGCTCTGGCATGTTGGGCGTATCTCCGATCCGATGTTTCTCGACGGCCGATTGCCGGTCGCGCCGAGCGCCATCGCGCCGGCCGGCAATGTGAGCCTCGTGCGTCCGCCGAAGGCATTCGTGACGCCGCGCGCGCTTGAAACGCGCGAGCTGCCACAAATCGTGGAAGCATATCGCCGTGGTGCGGAAAACGCGCGACGCGCCGGCTTCGACGGGGTCGAGATCCACGGCGCGAACGGGTATTTGCTCGATCAGTTCCTGCAGGACAAGACAAATCACCGCACCGACGAATATGGCGGTTCAATCGAAAATCGCACGCGGCTCATGCTCGAAGTGACCGATGCGATCCTCTCGGTCTGGAACCGCAACCGGGTCGGAATGCATCTTGCCCCGCGTGGTGACGCGCACGACATGGGCGACTCGAATCCGGCGGCGACGTTCGGTTACGTCGCGCGCGAACTCGGCCGGCGTGGTGTCGCGTTCCTCTGTCTCCGCGAATCGCTTGGAGCAAGCCGCCTCGGTCCGGCGCTCAAAAAAGCGTTCGGGGGCGTCGTGATCGCCAACGAGCAATTCACTCGCGAAACCGCCGAGCAGGTTCTCGCCGCAGGCGAGGCCGACGCAGTTGCGTTCGGAAAGCTGTTCATCGCGAATCCCGACCTGCCGGAACGTTTCGCGACCGGCGAGCCGCTCAACGCACCGGATGCCACCACTTTTTATGGGACCGGCCCAAAAGGATACACGGACTACCCTGATCACGATGCAAGGAAGCAATGACCCTCTTCAATCAAATCAAAGGCGAGCCGCTGGCCAATCCGTCCACATTTCAGGGCGCGATTCAAACTGCAGGCATGCTTAAATACGACTTGCTCGAACAAGCCAAAAAGCGATCCGCCAACGAGGGAATCCCAATCCAAAACCCTCAAAGCATGGTAATCTTGCATCGAGACTTCCGCCCTGACTAAATTTAAAGCCATGCGATTTGACGATCTGAACGAAGCACAAATCCTCGCCCTCGCCGTCACGGCCGAGGAGGAGGACGCCCGCATCTATCGCGATTTTGCCGAATCGCTCCGCGCGGATTTCCCGGCGACGGCGGAACTCTTCACCAAGATGGCCGCAGAAGAAGACGGACACCGGCACCGGTTGAGCGAATTGTATCGCCAGCGGTTCGGCGAACATATCCCGCTCATCCGGCGGCAGGACGTAAAGGGTTTTGTCGTGCGTCGCCCATCATGGTTCACACGAACGCTCCGACCCGAGCACGCCCGCGAAGAAGCGGCCTTGATGGAGATTGAATCGCGCCGTTTTTACGAAGCCGCCGCGCAGCACACGAATGATGCCGGCATCCGCCAGCTTCTCGATGACCTCGCCCAAGAAGAGCAGCGGCACGAAGACACCGCCGAGGAAATCACGGACGCGCAGGTCAAATCCGGCGCAGTAAGTCACGAGCGCGAAGTCGCGCGCCGGATGTTTGTGCTGCGCTTCGTCCAGCCGGGACTGGCCGGATTGATGGATGGTTCAGTATCCACGCTCGCGCCTTTGTTTGCCGCCGCCTTCGCCACCGGCAACACCCTGGCCACCTTCAAGGTCGGACTCGCCGCCTCCGTTGGTGCTGGCATCAGCATGGGCTTTGCCGAAGCCATGTCCGACGATGGCAAACTCAGCGGGCGGGGCACACCGTGGATTCGTGGCATCGTCTGCGGCCTGATGACCACCCTCGGCGGTTTGGGCCATACTCTGCCATACCTCATCCGCGATTTTCATCTGGCGACAACCATTGCGCTCGTGGTCGTGGCGATAGAATTGGCGGTGATCGCCTGGATCCGCAAACGCTATATGGACACGCCTTTGCTCTCGGCCGTGTTCCAAGTCGTCGTGGGCGGCGTGCTGGTTTTTCTCGCCGGCTGGCTGATCGGAATGGGATAAGAGAATCCATTAAGATTCCTGCCTGCATTGCGGAGGTTGCCTTAGCTTCCAGCTTGTTCGCGCGGTTTGTTTTCAGTGATGCATTTTGAAAATGCCTGCACGATACCGATGGAGTCCGGTCCTTGCGGAATCAAAATCGAAAATGACCGCGTGATCTTCAGCCTGGGACAATGGATCTGCACCAGTTTTCCAGATGCCAGTTCTTGATCAACGCCCAGCCGCGAGACATAGCCAATCCCCACTCCGGTGGCCACCATGCGTTTGATCGCTTCCGTGCTCGGCAGTTCCTGGGTGATGTTGAGTTTCGCCAGCGGGATGCCCTGCTGCCGAAGAGCCGTCTCCACAACGCGGCGTGTTCCCGAACCCAGTTCGCGCGATATGATGGGACGCTCGATCAGGGCTTTGGCTGTGGGTTGTTTCTTCTGTGCCAAAGCATCAAAGGGCGCCGCGATCCAGATGATCTCGTCTTCATAAAACGGACGTGACTGGAATTCACGACGACGGCATGGCCCTTCGACCAGGCCCACCTCAATCCGTTGATCGAGCAACAGGCTGGTAATAAAATCAGTATTCCCTTCGATGACGTCACACACCACCGAGGCGTATTTGGCTTTGAAACGCACCAGCACTTCCGGCAAATAATACGACGCGATGGTCATGCTGCTGCCAAGCCGCAGCCGCCCGGCCAGCCGTCCGACCGGCGCCTGCAATCTCTCCAAAACGCTCGCGCGGGCTTTGTCCGTCTCCTGCACGTGTTGCAGAAACATCGTTCCCGCATCGGTCAAAACCACCCCGCTGCTGGAACGGACAAACAAGGGCAATCTCAGTTCGTCTTCCAGAAGTTTGATGTGTTTGGTCACCGCCGGCTGGGACAGATGAAGCGCCTTCGATGCCTTCGTGAGACTGCGCATCTCGGCCACCTGGCGAAAAACATGGAGGCGATAATCAATCATTTTGTCATAACTAATAGTTATTGGCCATACATAACAACGATTACCATGCCTGTCAAAGCGCTGCTATTTTTAAATCATGAAGAATGAATTTGATAATCAATATGACGTGGTGATTGTGGGTGGCGGTTACAGCGGCACGATGGTGGCCGTGCATCTGGCGCGGGCGCAACGCGGCGTCCGGGTGGCGTTGATTGATCGCGGCAGAACGCCTGGCCGCGGCGTCGCTTACGGCACCACCGACCCCAAACATCTCCTGAATGTTCAGGCCGACCAAATGGGGGCGTTCCCTGCGGAGGTCGGCCACTTTTATCGCTGGTTGCAGGCGCACCCGGAGAGCCTGGCCGCCGTGGGCATCCATGAACTTCGCGCCGATGCCTTCATTCCGCGATTGGTCTTCGGCGATTATATCCAGGATCTGCTGCGGCAGGCGCGCGCGTTGCCCGGCACGCTGGATGTCATTCCCGACGAAATCGTTGACCTGACACGATGCGCGGACGGGCAGTTTGAATTGACTGGCAGGGGCGGACACACCTTGCAGGCGGCCCGCGTGGTGCTCGCCCTGGGAAATTTTCCGCCGGGCGAGGCGAAGCTGAACCAGCCGGGCGAACGTGTCTGGTTCATGAACAATCCCTACGCGACGGAGGCGCATGCCAGACTCGCCGAGCCGGGAGATGTTTTGATTATCGGGACGGGCCTGACGAGCCTCGATCTCCTCCTCACGCTGGATAAAATCAAAGCGGAAGGCAAAATCCATCTGCTCTCGCGGCGCGGACTGTTTCCCCAGCCACACAAAAAGGCCACACCCTATCCGGCATTTCTTGACCCGAATCATTTGCCGAAGACCGCACGGATGTTGTGCCGGCGGGTAGCCCGGGAATTGCGGCAGGCGGCACGCCGGGGTATTGATTGGCGGCCCGTGGTGGATGCGATCCGTCCATTCAATCAAGCCATCTGGACTGGCCTGAATGCCACCGAGCAGCGCCGGTTTCTGCGCCATCTCCAGCCCCTGTGGGACACCCACCGGCACCGTTGCGCGCCCGAAATCATGGCGGTCAAAGAGCGCCTTGAAGCCGAAGGCCGTCTGATTTGTCATCAAGGGCATATTCAAGGTTACGAGCCGATGGGAGAGGAGGTTGAAGTCGCATATCGTCCACGGGGAACCGCCGAAACCAGAAAGTTACGCGTGCGTTATGTTTTGAGCTGCACGGGACCCCAGTCGGACTATCGCAAGTTAAACGATCCACTGGTGCAACGATTGATTGCACGGGATCTCCTTGCCCCCGATCCATTACGAATGGGTGCCAGCACTGCGGAGGGCGGTCTGATTCGCAACCAAACCGGCAATATCATCAACGGTCTTTACACTTTGGGCAGCACCCAAAAGGGGCGGCTTTACGAAACGATTGCCGTTCCGGAATTGCGCGGTCAGGCCGCCGATTTGGCCACCCGGCTGCTCGAGGAGCTTGATCCAGAAGCCGTCGAGGAACTGCACCATTGCGATGAGCTCGCATACGAAGCGGTGAGTGGAAACTTCAGCATCTAAAATCGAAATCTGCAATTTGAGCATTCATGGGACGACGGGTGTTGATTGGGCAGATCTCGAATAACCAGTGGCAGGCTGCGCACGCCGTTCGCGCTGAAGCGGCGAAAGTTCGACGAGCTGTCGAGAGTTCGACGCAACTCTTCGCCAATGGAGGGCAGACCGACGGTTCGCAGCAGTGGCGTGCCACGCATTCGCCATTGAGTCTCAACTGTCTTCGACGATTACGTTCAAGCGAATAGGTCGTTGGCACGGTCATTGCAATCGAAAATAAAGTAATGTTCGTATTTGAAACCATTCCTGCTGCGGGTGGCGTGCAATGGCTCCGGTTGGCCCGGAATTCATGGCACGACCAGCATACAATCTTGCCAGGTGAGCGGAAAAAATGTGTTCCAGCACCGAAACCGGACTCCGCAGCCAGGGAAACCAACCAATAAAATCACCAAAGAAAGGTCAGCATGAGCAAAAATCGTGGCGTCGTTTACACTCGGCCAGGAGCAGTCCAAGTCCAGGATATCGCCGATCCCAAGTTCGAGAATCCGCAAGGCCGCAAGATCGAGCATGGCGTGATTCTGAAGGTCGTTTCGACCAATATCTGCGGGTCCGACCAGCACATGGTGCGCGGTCGCACCAGCGCACCGGCGGGCATGGTGCTCGGCCACGAGATCACGGGCGAGGTGATCGAGAAGGGCGCGGACGTTGAGATGCTCGAGGTGGGCGATCTCGTGTCGGTGCCGTTCAACGTCGCCTGTGGACGGTGTCGCGCCTGCCGGGAGACGGATACCGGCGTATGCCTGACGGTCAACCCCGGTCGCGCGGGCGGCGCCTACGGCTATGTTGACATGGGCGGCTGGATCGGCGGCCAGGCCCGTTACGTCATGGTCCCCTACGCCGACTTCAACCTGCTCAAGTTTCCCGACAAGGACCAGGCCATGGCGAAGATCATGGACCTGACCATGCTGACGGACATTCTGCCCACCGGCTTCCACGGCGCCCTGAAGGCCGGCGTGAAGCCCGGCTCGACGGTTTACGTCGCCGGCGCAGGTCCGGTCGGCCTCGCGGCGGCGGCCTCCGCCCAGCTCCTCGGCGCGGCGGTCGTCATGATCGGCGACATGAACGAGGCGCGATTGAGTCACGCCAAGAAGGTGGGCTTCGTTCCGATAAACCTCAGCAAGCACGACCGCCTCGGCGAGCAAATCGCCGCGATCGTCGGTGAACCCACGGTGGATTCGGTGATTGATGCGGTGGGCTTCGAAGCCAAGGGCCATGGCGGCACCGACCAGCCCGCCATCGTGCTGAACCAGGCGATGGAGATCATCCGGCCAGCTGGCGCCATCGGCATCCCGGGATTGTATGTCACCGAAGACCCCGGTGCGCACGACGAGGCCGCCAAGACCGGCAGCCTCAGTCTTCGCCTGGGCCTTGGTTGGTCGAAGTCGAATTCCTTCCACACCGGCCAGACGCCGGTCCTGCGCTATAATCGTCAACTCATGATGGCGTTGCTGAACGACCGCCTGCCGATCGCGAAAATCGTCAATGCCCAAGCCATCAGCCTCGAGGATGCGCCGAAGGGCTATGCCGAATTCGACAAGGGCATCGCCGCCAAATTCGTGCTCGACCCGCACGGCTTGCTGGCGAAGGCGGCCAGGTAACGAGCGTAACCGTCAATTCAATGCCGGCCGGGCCGACGCGTTCGGAAGGCGTGAAAAAATTCCTCGCCGACCTGGCAAAATTGAAAAAGCCGCGGTCGCCGAAAACCAACTGGAATTTTATCGCACGGCGAGACCCAGTTCGTTGTTGCAGCGCTTTGCCATCACGGACGAAGTCGCCGTGCCGGCCACCCAGGCAACAAAGTATTTCGAGCGCAGAACTGACGGCGTTGGGTTGTTGGCAGAAAAAGAACGAATGACGTCATGAAAAAACTGATTTGCATCCGTCAGAGTTCAGGGATGCACCGGGTCGGCAACGGTTTTCCCGTGCGCTCCTTATTTGAATGCCACGGGCCTGGCCGTGAGTTGCGCCAATCAATCTTAAATAAATGTCGCACTGCGGAATTTGCCGGTGGGATGGCCAATGCAGCACTTTCACCACAAACAAGCAAAAGTAATTTTTATGAACGTGGTTGGCTTGCCCGGGTGGGTGGTCGTAAAACTCTATTGTGCAAAAGACCACACGCTTTGATTCTAGCCATGCGTGTTGCCGGGCTCTTTACAATTCCTACCGCGTTGGCGTATGCCGGAACGGACAAAGCCAAACTGTCTGCGGATGTTCAGACCAGCAGGCCATCCATCTGGGATCAAAAATATATGTTCGGCGATTGGGGCGGCGAGCGCAGCCGGCTGGCGGACAAGGGCGTCACGTTTGATCTCAACAATATTGGCGATTACCAGGGAAGTGTCACCGGCAGCCAGCATAATGAAACGGCCTATTTTGGGCGCTTTCGCGCCTCGGCTGACATTGATTTCAACAAGCTGTCTGAATTCGATGGGGAGTTTTTCTTTTCCGGCGTCTGGCAATACGGCCAAAACCTTTCCGCCCGTTACCTTCACGTCAACACCCTCGTAAGCAGCATCGCCGGAGTGGAAAGCGTGCGGGTTGACCAGCTCTGGTATCAACAGGGGCTCTTCCAGCATCGGGTGACGGACAAGTTGGGGCAAGTTGTGGCGGTCAACGAATTCGGTGCCACGGATTTCTTCGACCTTCTGGTGAATGACGAACTCGGCTATGCGCCCAATGCCCTCTTCAACGCCAAACAGCCTTTCAGCCCCGCCGGCAAACCGGGAGTGATTGTTTGGGGCGACTTGTCGGTGGTGACGCCCGGGCTTTATGCAAAAGCCGGCGTCTTTGCCGCGTATGACAACCCCTACCGTCCTGACGACTATGGCGTTGATTATACCGACGATTTTAAGCACGGCGCGGTGGTTTCCTTTGAAGCTGGCTATCAGGAGCAAAATAAAAATTACTCCGGCGTGTATAAAGTGGGCATCAACGTTAATAATCTGGCCGTTTATTCCAATCCAGACACGGGGGTAAATTATCGCGGAAATTTCACCGCCTACGGGCTGGCGGAAAAGACGGTTTATCATCCGACGGCGGAAAGCGGAAAGCTTGATAAAAACAAAGGACTCGATCTACTGCTGGAGTTTGTCGGCGCGCCGGGTGATCGCAATCCGCTGGAGTTTGAAGTCACCGCCGGCACCCGTTACACCGGTTTGATACCGGGCCGGGATCTGGACAAAACTGGATTTGGCGTCATCTACTCAAGAAACGGCTACGCCTATAGTGATGCCAATGAGGCGACTCACGGCAACAGCCTCGGCGGTGAGACCACGCTTGAATTGACTTACCAAATCAATCCTCTGTCATGGTTCTCCCTGCAATTCGACAATCAATTCATCATTGATCCTGGCGGCGACGATCAGCGCAGTGGAATTCTGGTGCTCGGATTGCGCACTATTTTCCGTTTTTAAACCTTCAGCCAGTCAATTTTTAAGCAACATCATGAATCCCTATCTGGCAGAATTTACCGGCACGGCCTTGCTGATTCTACTGGGCGACGGCGTTGTGGCCAATGTGCTGCTCGGAAAATCGAAAGGTCAGGGTGGCGGCTGGATCGTCATCGCGACCGGCTGGGGCCTGGCGGTGACAATGGCCGTTTACGCCGTCGGAACCATCAGCGGCGCACACTTGAATCCCGCGGTGACCATTGGTCTGGCCGTCATCGGCAAATTCGCACCCGCCAAAGTCGCCGGCTATGTCGCGGCGCAAATCTCCGGCGGAATGTTCGGCGCGATGCTCGTCTGGCTGGCCTATCTGCCGCATTGGAAAGAAACCCCCGACACAGGTGCCAAGCTGGCGGTCTTTTGCACCGGGCCTGCGATTCGTTCGGCACCAGCCAACCTGCTTTGTGAAATCATCGGAACCGCCACGCTGGTCTTCGGTGTTCTCGCCATTCCCTCGGGCGCGAATTTGACCCAGCCAGGATGGGCAACGGGTTTTGGCCCAGTGCTGGTCGGGTTGCTCGTTTTCGCGATTGGTCTGTCTCTCGGCGGTCCGACAGGATATGCGATCAATCCAGCCCGCGATTTGGGGCCGCGGTTAGCCCACGCGATTCTGCCCATTGCCGGCAAGGGTGGCTCGGACTGGCGTTACGCGTGGATTCCAATTGTTGGTCCGGTGCTCGGCGGCATTCTCGGGGCCTGGGCTTACCGGCTGCTTTACGCTTGAACCCAATTACGATTCAAACTTAACTCTCAATATCCCATGAAATATATTCTTTCTCTCGACGCCGGAACCACCAGCGTGCGCGCCATCGTGTTTGACCAGGAAGGCCAGGTTCGCGCAGTGGCCCAGAAAGAAATCCGCCAGATTTTTTCCAAGCCGGGCTGGGTGGAACAAGACCCGCAGGAAATCTGGTTCACGCAACTGAGCGTCGCCGTGGAAGCACTGGGCCGCGCCCAGATCCGCCCGAGCGATATCGCCGGTCTGGGCATTACCAACCAGCGGGAAACCACCGTCGTCTGGGATCGCAAGACCGGCGACGCGGTTTACAACGCCATCGTCTGGCAGGACCGGCGCACGGCGGAAGCGTGTGACGAACTTCGTGCCGCCGGTCATGACAAAAAAATAAACGAACGCACCGGACTGCTGCTGGATTCCTATTTCTCCGGCACCAAGATCGCGTGGATTCTCGACAATGTGCCGGGCGTTCGGGCCCGAGCCGAGGCGGGCGATCTTCACTTTGGCACGGTGGATACCTGGCTGGTCTGGAAAATGACCAGCGGCCATCATGTGCATGTGACCGATCCGAGCAATGCCTCGCGCACCCTGCTCTACAACATTCACACCGGCAAATGGGACGAGGATCTGCTCAAGCTCTTTCGGATTCCCGCCAGCCTGCTTCCTGAAGTCCGCACCTCAAGTGAAGTATATGGCGAAGTCAGCACTTCGCTTGGTTTGCAAAAAGTGCCCATCGCGGGCATCGCGGGCGACCAGCAATCGGCATTGTTCGGTCAGATGTGCGTGCATCCGGGCCAGGCCAAAAACACTTACGGCACCGGCTGTTTTCTCCTGCAGAATCTTGGTTCCAAACCGATCACCTCCCGCAACCGGCTGCTGACGAGCGCTGCCTGTCAGATCGGTAAAAAACGCGAGTTCGCGCTGGAAGGCAGCGTCTTCATTGGGGGAGCCGTAGTGCAGTGGTTACGGGATGGCTTGCGGCTGGTGCGTTCCGCCGATGAAGTCAATCTGCTGGCCAACTCGACGCCGGACAACGGCGGCGTCTATCTGGTTCCGGCGTTCACCGGGCTGGGCGCACCGCATTGGGATCCGTATGCGCGCGGTGCCATCGTCGGCATCACGCGGGACACTTCCGCCGCGCACATCGCCCGGGCAGCGCTCGAAGGCGTGGCATATCAGGTCGCCGATTTGATTGACGCGATGCACGCCGACACCGGCAAACGATTGAAAGAACTGCGCGTGGATGGCGGCGCGAGCCACAGCGCCTTCATGATGCAGTTTCAGGCGGATTTATTGCAAATTCCTGTCGTTCGCCCGGCGGTGACCGAAACCACGGCGCTGGGCGCGGCGTATCTCGCCGGTCTGGCGGTCGGCTATTGGAAAAATCTCGAAAGTATTTCCAAGCAGTGGCAGGTTGAGAAAGTGTTTGAGCCGAAAATGCCACGGTCACAAGTGGCGGAAATACGTTCTCGCTGGAATGACGCTCTAACGCGTGCCAAAGATTGGGAGCCGCACGTTACGGCAAAAGCAAACAGCAAGAAGAGTTCTAAAAAATGAAATCGAACGTCCGAAAAAACGACCCGTATTGAATCTATGAAACGAGACGAAATGTTGCAGCAGGCACGCGAACACGTTCAGCCTTGGGACATCATCATTGTCGGCGGCGGCGCGACCGGCGCGGGCGTGGTGGTGGATGCGGCCACGCGAGGCTACGCGACGTTGTTGCTCGAACAACATGACTTCGGCAAAGGCACTTCCAGTCGGAGCACCAAGCTGGTGCATGGCGGCGTGCGCTACCTGGAACAAGGCAACGTGTCGCTGGTGATGGAGGCGTTGAAGGAGCGCGGACTCCTGCGCCAAAACGCGCCGCATCTGGTTAGTGAACTGGCGTGCGTTGTGCCCAGCTACGCCTGGTGGGAAGGACCGTTCTACGGGATCGGCCTGAAGCTTTATGAGATGCTGGCCGGCAAATACGGCTTTGGAAAATCGCAGACCATTTCCAAGGAGGAAACACTTCAACGTCTGCCTAACGTCAATCCCGACGGACTCACCGGAGGCATTGTGTATTACGACGGTCAGTTTGATGACACGCGGTTGCTCATCAATCTGATCGCCACGGCAGCCGAACAAGGCGCCACCCTTCTTAATTATGCCAAGGTTACCAGGTTGAACAAAGGCAGTGACGGCATTGTGAACGGAGTGACCTGGCAGAACCTCGAGACCGGCGAGACTTCCACCGCGCACGCCAAAGTCGTCGTCAATGCCACCGGCACCTTCACGGATTCCGTCCGCCGTCTCGCCGAGCCTGACGCCAGCCAGATGATTGCACCCAGCCAGGGCGCTCACTTGGTATTCGACCGCTCCTTTCTGCCGGGGAAGGACGCGATCCTCGTGCCGCATACCAAGGATGGACGCGTGATGTTCGCCATCCCGTGGCATGGTCACACTTTAGTCGGCACCACCGATACGCCGATGAAAGAAACGTCGCTGGAACCGGTCGCACTTGACGAAGAAATCGAATTCATTCTGGAAACGGCGAGGTTATATCTGGAAAAAAAGCCTTCCCGTTCCGACATCTTGAGCGTCTTCGCGGGAATCCGTCCGCTGGCGAAATCCGGCGAAGGCGGCAATACCGCTGCCATCTCACGCGATCATGTGATTCATATTGACAAGAGCGGACTGCTAAGCATCACGGGTGGCAAATGGACGACCTATCGCAACATGGCCCAGGGCGGCGTGGATCAAGCCGCGACTTTGGCGGGTTTGCCGGACAAGCCGTGCCGGACCCAGAACCTGAACATTCACGGTCACCATTCCAATGCAGCGACCTTCGGTTCGCTTTCTTTTTATGGTTCCGACGCCCCGGCGATCCGCAAACTTATCACGGACGATCCGAAGCTGGGACAACAATTGGATTCGCAGTTGCCGTATGTTGAGGCTGAAGTCGTCTGGGCGGCGCGCGCGGAAATGGCCCGCACGGTCGAGGACGTGCTTGCCCGTCGCACTCGCGCGTTGTTTTTGAATTCCATGGCCGCCATTCGCATGGCTCCCCGGGTTGCCACCCTTTTAGCAAGGGAACTGGGCAAAGATGCAATTTGGCAAGCCGACCAGATCAAAGCATTCAATCAAGTGGCCAGTGGCTATCGCGTCATAAGCTAAAGCAAATGGACGCGAAATTGCAGACAATAAAACAAATGCTTGTTTCGAGAAGTCCTTTTAGAGTGAGACTACGAGGTGGCTGTTTAGAGGGACACCTTCAATCGAAGGATTGAATGAAAACGCGCATGGCCGCATGAGTGGCGGCATTTGAAAGTTGACGCAATTCGCAAATTGAGCAGATTGCGTCCACGAGGGACGAATTTTATGAAATCGGATTAGCCGGCATCCGCTCAACCAAAACGCTTTCCAAAAATTATGGAGCACGAAGAAACAAAACCTGAAGCGCCGCACATTTTGGAAAAGGAAATCAAACCGCCGCCGCCGCGCAAACAGGGACGCCACCGCAAGATTCTTCTAGCCGGCATCGCCGGGTTGGTTGTTTTGGTCGCGGTGATTTTATATTATCGCCATTTCATTGCGCCCTACGAATCCACCGATGACGCGTTCATTGACGGTTACGTCACCTTGATCAGTCCGCGCGT
Source organism: Verrucomicrobiia bacterium (assembly GCA_035577265.1). GTDB lineage: Bacteria > Verrucomicrobiota > Verrucomicrobiia > Limisphaerales > UBA11358 > UBA11358. The sequence continues at coordinate 18,003 of DATLVR010000042.1, forward strand.
GCCCGGTCAGGTCACGCGGTTGCTGGTCACGGACAATCAGGGGATCAAGGCGGGCGACGTGCTGGTGGAAATTGATCCGCGCGATTACGAGGCCAGTCTCTCTCAAGCCAAAGCCGATCTGGCGGCGGCGAGCAGTCAGGCAAATCAATCCCGCGCACAGGTCAAAGTGAGCGAGGCCAAAGTCGCGCAGGCGCGGGCGGCAGTGACCGCCGCCGAAGCGGAGGCGCAACGGGCGAACGATGATCTCAAGCGCTACCAGTCCGTTGAAAGCCGTGCCGTGTCCAAGAGCGCACTTGATCTGGCCCAAGCCCAGGCGCGAGCCGCCAACGCCAATTTGGAAGCCGCGCGCAGCCAGACCAACGCCGCCGAAGCGGACGTGACCTTGAGCAAAGCCGGAGTCGAGACTGCCACTGCCGCCGCCCAACAGGCGGAGGCCAAACTGCAACAGGCAGAACTGAATCTTTCTTACACAAAAATTATTGCTCCAATGGATGGGCGGGTTACCGCCCGCTCGGTGCAAATGGGTCATTATATTCAACCCGGCCAGGCGTTGCTGGCTCTGGTTCCTAAAGACGTGTGGGTGACGGCAAATTTCAAGGAAACGCAGTTGACCTACATGCACGCGGGACAACCGGTGGAGTTGAGCGTGGACGCTTACCCCAACAAAAAATTCAAAGGCAAGGTGGACAGCCTGCAAGCCGGGACCGGCGCGCGGTTCAGCCTGTTGCCGCCGGAAAACGCGGTTGGCAATTACATCAAAGTTGTGCAACGCGTGCCCGTCAAAATTATTTTCGATGAAGAATTGCCAACCAACTTGGACATCGCCCCGGGCATGTCCGTCGTGCCGACTGTGAAAGTCAAATGAGCGACACTGCGTCCAGTCCGGCAGTCGAATGGCGTCCGCGCGCCAATCCCTGGTTGATTGCACTGGCGGTGATGCTGGCGACGTTCATGGTCATATTGGACACGTCCATCGCCGTGGTGGCGCTGCCATACATCGCCGGAAATCTTGGCGCGACGCAGGATGAATCCACCTGGGTATTGACGAGCTATCTGGTGGCCAACGCAATCATCCTGCCGGCCAGCACTTGGTTCTCCAGTTTTTTCGGGCGCAAACGATTTTTGATCGGCTGCACGATTGTTTTCACAGCGGCTTCATTGCTTTGCGGCCTGGCCACGAGCATGACGATGCTGGTGCTGGCCCGCGTTTTGCAAGGCATTGGCGGCGGTGCCATGCAGCCGTTGTCGCAGGCCATCCTGCTCGAGAGTTTTCCGCCGGCCAAGCGCGGCGCGGCCACGGCCTTGTTTGGCATCGCCATTGTGGTTGCGCCCGTTCTGGGTCCGACCTTGGGCGGCTGGCTGACGGACAATTGGTCGTGGCGCTGGACTTTTTACATCAATCTGCCCGTGGGCTTGCTCGCGTTTTTTTTGATGTCATGGCTGGTGGAAGATCCGCCCTACATTCGTGCCAAGCGGGCGGGCCGCATTGACGGCATTGGATTTGGCTTGGTGGCGCTGTGGCTGGCGACGTTGCAAATCGTCCTCGACAAAGGGCAGGATGCCGACTGGTTTTCGGCCATCTGGTTGCGCTGGTTCACCGTCATTTCCGTCCTGTCCTTCATCGGATTTATCGTGCGCGAACTGACGGCTAAAAATCCGCTCGTGGATTTGAGCGTTTTCAAGAACCGCAATTTCGCCGTGAGCTGCGGCCTGTTTGGATTGTTCGGCTTTGCACTTTATGCGCTGATCACTCTGCAACCTTTATTTCTTCAGTCACTGCTGGGTTATTCCGCCTATGATGCCGGGCTGAGCGTCAGCCCGCGCGGTTTAGGCGCGTTTGCCGCGCTGTTTTTTGTCGGCGCATTGGTGGGCAGGGTTGATTCGCGCCTGCTGGCCGGACTTGGCTTCGCAGCGGTCGGGCTGGCCAGTTTTCTGTTATGCCGGTTGAGTTTGCAAATGACGCTCAGCAACGTTGTCCTGCCAAACATGATCGCCGGTTTTGGCATCGGTTGCATTTTCGTGCCGTTGACCACGCTGGCGGTCGGAACGCTGCGCAACGAACAGATCGGCAATGCTTCCGGCCTCCAAAATCTGATCCGCAACATCGGCGGCAGCATCGGGCTCTCCTTTGTTTCCACCCTGCTGCAACGCTATTCGCAAACCCACCAGTCCATGATGGCCGGCCAAATGTCCCCGCTAAATTCTCAATACGAACAAAAATCAGCAGTGCTGCAAAGAGTGTTCGAGCAACAGTTCAGCCCGCCGGACGCCCTGGCGCGGGCGCACGGTTTTCTTTACCACACGTTGCTCCAGCAGTCCGACTATTGGGCGTTTATGAATGTGTTTCTCGTGGTCGCCGGTTTTTGCGCGTTCAGCGTTTTATGCGTGTTAGCTTATGAAAAGCCCCGGAAGGTTCATGCCGTGGCCCTGAGTGATTAGTGACCAACGATGATATGAAACAACTCCTTCTCATTGATCAAGAGTTCGGCGCGGGCGCCAGCACCATTGGTGCAACAATCGCGAAGCGGCTGGGTTGGAATTTTTTCGACCAGGATCTCACCGCTGAAATCGCGCGACAGGCCAGGATTCCGGTTGAAGACTGTCATCGGCGCCTGGAACGCAAGGATCCTTTCCTCCACCGATTGATCAATGTCCTCTGGCGCGGCAGTTTTGACCGGAACCTGCCGTCACCCGACCTGGCCATTTTAGACAGCAACCGGCTGGCTTTTTTGCTTGAACGAGTCATCAGACAAACTGCTGAAAAGAAACCGTGCGTCATCATCGGTCGCGGTGCTCCGTATTTTCTTCGCGACCGCACCGACATTTTTTGTGTGTTTCTGTATGCCCCGCGCGAACTCAAGTTCCGACGGGCGTTCAAGCGTTTCGGCAACGAAGCAGAGGCCATCCATTTGGTGGACACCATTGATGAAGACCGCCGGAAGTTCACAAAACACCAATATGGTCATGATTGGCCGAACCGGCAGTTATTCCATGCCATGATCAACACGAGCATCGGCGACGAAAATACGGGCGAGGCAATCCTGCATCTGCTTCACGCCGCGAATCGAAACGAGGAGGCGAGCAAGACATGAGACCGGCAATGGTCATTTTGGCAGGGTGTCTGGCTCTATTCACCGGCTGTGCCGTGGGACCGGACTATCAACCGCCCAAAGCAAATGTATCCGCACAACAGTGGACCTCGCCTCTCACCGGCGGTGAAACGAACGGGCCGGCTGACCTTGCGACTTGGTGGAAGAATTTCGGCGATACCAATCTGGATTCGCTCGTGACGGTGGCCATCCAATCCAATCTCACGCTGCGTGTGGCGCAAGCTCACGTGCGTGAAGCCCGCGCCGAACGTGACGTGGTGTCTGGAAGCTTCTGGCCTTCGGTGGGAACATCGGGTTCCTACTCGCGGAATCGCTATGGCGCAAACAGTTTCCCACCCCTGCCGGCTGGCACTCCGCTGGATTACAACCTTTACAATGCCGGTTTCGATGCCGCATGGGAAATTGACATTTTTGGTGGCACACGGCGAACCATCGAAGCCGCCGGCGCTGAAATTGGCGCTGCCATGTTCAGCCAGCGCGATGTGCTGGTTTCGCTGCTGGCGGAAGTGGCGAGGAATTATATCACGGCGCGTGCTTACCAGCAGCGTCTCGCCATCACGCTTCAAAATATCCAGGTCCAGCAGGAGATTCTGAACCTGACCAGCAACCGTTTTGAAAACGGATTAACCAGCGATCTCGACGTTCAACAGGCCAAGGCGCTGCTGACGGCGACCGAGGCGGAAGTGCCGACGTTGAAAACGGGGTTTGACCAGTCCGTCCATCACCTGGCCGTGCTGCTTGGCCAGCCGCCGGGCGCGTTGTTGGACGAAATGTCCGTTGAAAAACCCATTCCTCTGACACCGCCAGCCGTGCCGGTGGGGTTGCCGTCCGATTTGCTGCAACGCCGTCCCGATGTGCAAAAATCCGAACGCGAACTGGCCGCCGCCACGGCGCGCATCGGTGCCGCCAAGGCGGATTTGTTTCCGAAATTTTCGCTGACCGGTTTTGCCGGTCTGGAAAGTATTTCAACGGCCAATTTTTTTAATTACGCCAGCCGCTATTGGTCCGCCGGCCCGACTGTGCAATGGGAACTCTTTCAGGCCGGCAGCATCCGGGCCAATGTCCGCGTCCAGAATGCCCGTCAGGAGCAGGCGCTGGATGCTTATCAGCAAACTGTGTTAGACGCATTGGAAGACGCCGAAAACGCGCTCACCGCTTATGCGAGAGAACAAACCCGCCGCGAATCTCTGTCCCAATCGGTGCAGGCGAATGAACAGGCGCTTGAATTGTCCACGCAACTTTACAACAACGGCTTGGCGGATTTCTTGCACGTTTTGGATTCCGAACGTTCACTCTATGCAGCCCAGGATGCGCTGGTGCAAAGCGATCAAACGGTCTCGCTCAATCTGGTGCAACTTTACAAAGCACTCGGCGGCGGCTGGGAGGAAGAACTCAAAACCATCTCGGTCTCGTCAAAAAGCCGTTATTAGTGATCGGGTGGAAGGTTTTGAGAGTTCAATCATGATTCGATTTCCAGCCGAACGATCTGACAGGTCAGAACATATCAGGCCGAGGATTGCGTTCGGCGAGCCGTTAACGCGTTCAACAGCGAACTTTAATTGCTTCGCAAAACAAAGTCTGAAGCCGGAATGCTGAAGGGCGATGCGAGTCCAAAGGCCGGCCCTCTGTGTGGGGCGCTTGATATGCCCTTTGCCGGTTTGGTCGGACAATTGGCGGGAGCATTCGCCAGGTGTTGAACCGCCGCCAAAAATTTTGCCATCACGTCAGACGTTCTCGTCCATGCGGACGCTGAAGGTCAAGGATGGGTCCAACGGGAACAATCCGCGTAGGATTGATGTCATCGTGCGTGAGGTAATAGTGCCGTTTGATGTGATCGAAGTTGACGGTCTCCGCAATGCCCGGTTGTTGATAAAGGTCGCGTAAATATTCATCCAGGTTTGGATAATCCACAATCCGTCGGAGATTACATTTAAAATGGCCATGATAAACGGCATCAAACCGTATCAGGGTGCAAAAAAGCCGCCAGTCGGTTTCCACAATGTGATTGCCGAAGAGATACCGGCGATTACCCAATCGCTCTTCCAGTTGATCCAGGGCGGCGAACACCGCCCGCACCGCCTTTTCATAGGCAGTTTGAGTCGTCGCAAATCCCGCCTGATAGACTCCGTTGTTTACATTTTCATAAATAAACGCACTCAGGCGTTCTTGCTCATCCGCAAGGTCGGCCGGAAATAAATCAACCGCCGAATCCCCGAAACGGCTGAAGACACCGTTGAACATCCGGCAAATGTCATCTTCGGAGTTGTTGACGATTTGCCGGGTTTCATTGTCCCAAAGCACCGGCACACTCACGTGGCCGGAATATTTTGCATCCGCTGCGAGATAGGCTTCGCTGAGAAACTGGAAACCATTGACCGTATCCCGGCCAAACCCAGGGCCGTCGCGGAAGGCCCAACCACGTTCGTCGCGAACGGGGTCGGCCACCGTGACGCCAACGGCTTGTTCCAGGCGTTTCAGCTTGCGGACGATCAACGTGCGGCAAGCCCAAGGACAGGCGAGCGAAATATAAAGGTGGTAACGGCCTGGGGCCGCAGGAAACGGCGAGGAATTGTCAGCGGTCACCCATGACCGAAAAGCATCAGGCTGACGCCTGAATTCGCCGGTGTCGACGCCTTTCACATGAACTGTGTTCATCGGGGCTTTTTAAATTTGACTCCACGGTTTTCAGAAGTCAAAGTCAATTCATCGTTTGGCTAATGTTTCAACTTCCAACACTTGCCAGACGACTCTGGAGTTTCGTTCCCTTGCTGAGGCAAGGCAATGGTATTTCCACGAAGACATAACCCCGGCGAAGGTTCGGAACTCTTCAACGGTGAAGCATCCAAAGTGGCACCGGCTGGCTGATGGGAATGGGCTAAATGGATTCAATATCTGCCTTTTGGCGCGTCCGAACTTTCACCATCGGTATTTCGGCGTCTTCCAGCGGTTGAAAAAGGGTTGAAAACGAAACATTCAACGCCTTTGCAAGTCTTTCGATGCTTTGCAAAGAAGGATTTCTTACTCCTCTTTCGATGTCGGAAACGTAGGTGCGATGCAATTCGGCGCGCCAAGCCAGTTCGTCCTGGGAAATGCCGGTTTTCCCACGCCATTTTTTAATGACAAGCCCAAATCGTTTTTTTACGTCCTGGTCTTTCATGGATATTCGCCATTGGCATCACTGTTCCGATCATTAATGTCTGGCATGCCTTGGAATTGATTCATTGTTGGGTTCATCATGATTCGCCTATCAACTGGCTGTTGATGGCTTTGGATTCGGAGACTGTTTCAGTTGACTTATGGCAGCATCCACGGACCCTGCGCTTTGAACCTTGGGCGGGCGGATGACAAACGGGAGAATGGCGCTCACCAGCATGATACCGGCAATCAGTTCGAGCGCTTCAGTGTAGAAACCCGTGCTTTGGCGCACCTGCGCGATCAGGGTCGGCCCGCACACGCCGGCAAAACCCCAGGCCGTCAACATGAGTCCATAGATCGAGCCGACATTTCGTGAACCGAAAAAGTCGGCGGCAAACGCCGGCATCGTGCCGAAACCACCGCCATAACACAACAGGACGATGAAGGCGAGAACCGCCAACGCTCCGAAGCTGTGAATGCGAGAAAGCAGAAAGAAGACGATGGCTTGCGTCAGCATCATCACTTGAAACACGCGGATTCGACCGATGAAATCGGAACCCCAGGCCCAAAGCAACCGGCCGGCACCGTTGGCAATCGAAATGATCCCAACCAGTCCGGCGGCCACCACGACGGAAACATGAGTCGTCTCCTGCGCCAGCGGCGCGGCCTGGGAAATGATGGAAATGCCCGCCAGCGTGTTAAAAAAGAGGATCGCCCACAAACCATACCACTGCCAGGTTTTGAGAGCCGCGCCGAGCGTATAGTCATTGCCGGAGCGCTGCTGTTGCAGTTTGACCGGCGGATTCCATCCAGCCGGGCGATAACCATCGGGGGGATTTTTCATAAAAAACGCCGAGCCGGAAACCAGGATGAAATAGATGATGCCCAGGACGGTGAATGCTTCCGAAACCCCGAATGATGCGATCAAACGCTGGGCAACGGGTGCGGTGATGAGTGCGCCCGCGCCAAACCCAGCCACCGTGATGCCAGTGATCAAACCGCGTTTGTCCGGAAACCACTTGATCAGCGTGGCGAGGGGAACGATGTAACCCAGACCGAGGCCGATTCCACCCAGCACACCGTAACTCAAGGTCAGCAGCAGCAGATTGCCCTTGGCCTGGCCTGCGAGCACCCACCCCAAGCCGTAGCCGAGGCCGGCGACGGCAGCGATGCCGCGCGGGCCGCTGCGCTTCATCCACAAGCCGCCTGCAAAGGCGGCCAGACCGAGCATGAAAATGGCGAGCTCGAAAATCTGTGTGACCTGCGACACCGACCAGCCATAGCTTTGGGTCAGCGGAATCCGGAAGACACTCCAGGCATAGACTGCGCCCAGGGCGATTTGCATCACGATGCCCGCAATGGCGATTACCCATCGGTTTGAACTGTTTGTTTTCATAATTTTTTTTGAGTTAAATTAAATTGAGACAATTTTTAGGACTGGCGAAGTTGTGCTTCCAGCTTCCGACGCTCAGTGACATCGCGAACAATCCAGACTCTTCCATAATATTTTCCAGCCTTGTCCCGGACAGGCGATGAGTAACGGTCCAGAATCGTTCCATCAACCAGTTCAACGTCGTCGCAGACCAACTCATCCGGGTGGGTATAAAGGCAGGATACTTTCTTGAGAAACTCATCGGGGCGTTGCGTCTGCTTCATGAAGAATTTAAGCTGCTCGGTATAATTCTCGGAGATGTGGGCAGGAATTTTCCACAGCGCGCGATGCCGTTGATTTTGGAAAATTATTTCGCCATGATTGTCCACCACCAGAATGCCGTCCAAGTCGAAGTCCACATGGGCCTCGACGAGCATTGTTTTCCAGCGTGATTCGTCCTCTGCCTGGTCGCGGGCCGCTTCGCGCACGGCTGGCGGGCTGGACACGCCCGTATTCGCAACTCCGCCTTGCCCTTGATTTGAACTGCTTAAATTCATGCTGATTTATCCGTGGTAAGTTTCGTCAGTCACCGGTGCCCACCGCCGCCGCCAAAGCCCGCCCCACCGGCCGGTGGTGAAAATCCGCCGACATGGCCCGCTCCGCCGGCAGGTTGCGAAAATCCGCCGCCGAACGAACGGTAGTTGTTGAACCGTTGATCGCCCATTGCGTGGCCGAGGGTTTGTTGTTCCAAGTTGGCTCGCGGAGCTTCCGGAGCACGCTGCCAGCGTTGGCCGGTGTTTCGTTCCCAGGTGCCGGATGGATTATGCCGATAGACATTGCCGTCACTGCCGCTGTAAACATTGTGTGGTTCAGATACGCGCGGGGCTGCCGGGGCTATCGGAACCTGTGCGTGAAAGTTGCCGTTGTAGGCGCCCGACCGCACGATATTGGGGCGAGCTTCCACTCGGCTAGAGTAAGGGTTGAAGTGGGTGCCCCAATTATGCGACCATGTCCGGCCGTTCCACGCATTGAACCCGTAGTTGTGCCCCGCATGCACTATGCCGGGACCCCAGTGGTTATAAATGTCAACGTGATTCAGGCTGACATGATTGTAGTCATAGTGGTGGTGCCGCCAACCCCAGCCATGCGGGCCCCACCACGGATGGCACCAAGTTCCCAACCATTCACCGGCTCCGAACCCGAACCCGAACCCGATTCCCCAGTTGTCCGCAAACCCGGCGCCAAATCCATAAGTGCATGGCTCGCCCACCCAGTCGTTTCCGATATAGGGCGGATAATTCCAACCTGTGCCATAGACCACGACGTAGTCCGGGCACACTTCCGTGCCCAGATAACCGGGAGTATAGCCCACATAAACCTCATCTGGCGTCGAGCCGTAAATCTGCGCGTAGGTGACATAATGGAGTGGTGAACTCGCCGGGATGCTATAAATGACCGCCGGCACACTGGCCGCGACGACCCAGGGTCCGGTCGGCAATGCGGCGACAAACCACACTCCGTTTTCAACGCTGTAGTAGGTGTGCGCGTCCACTTCGATGACCGGTGTGGCGGTATTGACTGCGTAAAGCAGCGGAGTGCCTCCGATCGGCGCAAATTGTGGTGTGCCATCATAAGCCACATCCAGCTTCGCTTCGTTGCGTTCCACCGTGGCAGTCTGCGGAATCATGTTGGCAATGACCGCTTCGTTTGCCTGGGGCGTGCCGGGAACCGAGACGAGTGCATTGGCCTTCGGATGAGTCGGCGGGATCTTGGAAAAATCCTTTGGCAACTGATCATAGGGGACAAAATCCCACGGTCCTTCGAGTGAGCTGGCGCCGAACCAGCGGCCCGATATCAAGACGTAGTAACGCTGGTTCATGTCGAAGAAGAAAAGTGCGTTGTCACTGTTTTGAATTTGCATCAAATCGGTTCCCTCAATCGGCACCAGATTGGGCGCGCCTTCGGTCTGGATCAGTTCAGCGGGAACGGTGCTGACAAAGATGGCGGGCGTGGTGGTGACGGCGTTTGTGCTGGGAGGCATCAGGTCCACGCTCTGACCAGCCACCGCAGCTTGCCGCGCCGCCTCCAGCGAAGCGGGAGGACTGGAAGCCAAAGCCCAGGGTCCACCCACGTCCAACGCCTGATACCAATGGTCGGAAGCATTCAGATAAAAAACGCCTCCGGTTTTTAGGATCAGCGCCCGCGTGTTGATGACCCGCTCGATATCCAAATCCGGCATCGGTCGCAATGCCGGCGGCCCATCCACCAGCACCAACAAGGCTGGAATGGTGCTGTAGATGATGCGTGGCGGGTCGTTTTTAACCGGAACCGTGCTTGCTTTCTTCACGGCTTCAGACATGGCATAAGCCGCCTCGACGTGATCGAGAGCCACGGTCTTGCTGACGGTGGGAACATGCTTGCGGATGATCGCGAGGTATTCATCCTGAACCTCCGGAACCGAGGGAAACTTCGCCTGGGTCACTTCAATATCGTTGAGCGTGACGATCCGTGCCGCCTTGTCCACCTCCGCCCGGGCTTTCATCCAAAACACGCCATACAGCGGCGTTTTCGAGCCGACGGGCGTGATGGCGACTGCCGCCCGGGTTTCAAAATCGGCACCCTCCCACTTTTCGATTTGAGGCTGGTAGATGTCCACCTTGGTGCCGTTGTCTTCAAATTCGCGCGGCCAGGCAAGTTCCTTTCCGGCTGGTGTCGCTGCTTGACTGCTCACAGCCGCTGGCATGGCGGGCTGAACATACAACGGAATGGAGCATGCGATGGCAGCCACAAGCGCGACTGAGAACAGGTTGGATTTTTTCATGGCTTAAAGAATCAAAGTGGTTGTCGTCATGCGGGTGTTGTGCAAAGTGAAGTTCAAGTTTTCAGGTCAAAGAGAGAAAGGTCTGTTTCATCGTCATGTTCCTTGATGAGTGTTGTGGGGCAGGCGGTAAAAAACAGTTCCAGCGTCGGCCAGGCGATGGCTTCCAACAGATGCCCGCCGCGCATCTGGCCGTCACAAAATCCCACCGCGCCATGCGCGTGGATTTGCGGGGCGCCGTTGACCAAGGCGACATTGCCGATGAGTGAAATCAACTCCACCTGCTCCTTGATGGGAATGTGGCGATAGGCATTGTGTGCCCGATCGAACCAGCCGAAGCGCGCGCTCTGAAGCGCACCGATGGCGGTGAAATAACCCGCCGTGAGGTTTTCGCGCGCGGCGAATTCCGTGAGCCCGGAAAGGACTTCGTCACCCTTGGCAAAGACCACGGCGTAGGTCTTCTCGCCACCGGAATTTTCAGAGATCAGGCGGGACTGTAATCCGGGAGCCCGCCCTCGCTCCGTGACCGGACCGGGCCGGGTATAACCTTTCAGTGTTGGCAGGTCCGCCGCTTGCGCCAGGCCAAGACCACTTGCTGCAAGAAAGCCGCAAGTGGCCAGGCCAGATCCAATCCACTGACGCCGCGATATGGCCGATGGCCGGTTCATAAACTTGCCATATCAATTACGAACCGGTATTTCACCTGCCCTTTCACCATTCGTTCGTAAGCCTCATTGACCTGATCGATCGAGATGAGTTCCACATCGGAGACGATCCCGTGATCCGCACAGTAATCGAGCATTTCCTGGGTTTCGGCAATCCCGCCGATCATGGAGCCGGCGAACTGGCGGCGGCGTCCGATCAAATTGAATGCGGCAATGCCCAAGGGTTTCTCCGGCAGTCCCACCAAGGTCAGCGTGCCATCAACCTTCAATAAATTCAGGTAGGCATTGATGTCGTGTTCGGCGGAAACGGCGTCGAGAATGAAGTCGAAGCTGTTGAGATGCTTGTTCATCTCGCCCTGGTCTTTCGACACCACAACCTCGTGGGCCCCCAGACGAATGGCATCGGCCCCTTTCTCCGGTGAAGTGGTGAACAGGACGACGTGGGCACCGAACGAGCGGGCAAATTTCACCGCCATGTGGCCCAGTCCTCCGAGACCAACGATGCCGACTTTCTGCCCCTTGCTCACTTTCCAGTGTCGTAGCGGCGAATAGGTTGTTATGCCGGCACACAGCAATGGCGCCACCGCCGCAAGGTTTAACTTGTCGGAAACCCGGAGCACAAAGGCTTCGTCCACGACAATCGACTTGGAATACCCGCCGTAGGTGACCCCGCCAAGATGTTTGTCCTCGCTGTTGTAGGTCTGCACCGGACCATGTTCGCAATACTGCTCGAGTCCTTGCTCGCAACTGGAACAGGTCCGGCAGGAATCCACCATGCAACCGACCCCGGCCAGATCACCTTCCTTGAATTTCTCGACCTCGCGACCGACCGCGGTCACGCGCCCCACGATTTCGTGGCCGGGCACGCAAGGGTAAACCGTCTGGTGCCACTCATTGCGAACCATGTGCAAATCCGAATGACAGACGCCGCAGTAAAGGATTTCAATCTGCACATCGTTGTCACCGACGTCACGCCGCTGAATCGCGAACGGCCCCAGCGAAGCCGTGGCGGTCTGCGCCGCGTAGGCTTTGATGCCTCTGGGATTGGGATGGTCGCCACCGTTGGTGCTCCCAAAACGTGGGGTTGCAGTGGTCAAGCTTCCACTACGTAGATTGATGCTGGGTTGGGCTGCTTTAATCCGGTCAGATTTCTCTGACTTTTGATGAGTTTTTATTTTCATTTTCATAAGTTTTAAATTGTGAATCTGGTTCGGCAGTCAGACTCCCGAACATACTGACGCTTTCTTTTGCATAACGTGTGCCATGCGGCTGGAAGAGTTTCCATGTAGCTTGAATATGCGTGAATTCAACATCATAGGGTGATTCGGGGCCGGCGAGCTGGTTTCTTTGGAGTTCTGAAAGGCCATTGTGGCGTCGAGCTTTCGACACGGCGTCGTGTGCCCGTCGGAAGACATTAGAATGTGAAGGTCAACGCGGAGTAGGCAAAATCAATGTCGCGGTCCGGGCCGGTGGCCGCGATGAATGCGCCATGGAAGAAATGGGCATAACCGGCGTAAGCGCTGATATAACGATTGAGCCGCCAGTTCACCTGGGTGTCAATTTCGCCGCCAATCGCGCTGGCGTTGCTTCCGCCGCTGTCGCTGGCTCTCAGGATGCTGCCGGATGAAGTATAGACTGCATCCTGATCGTTCTCGCGCCAAAACTGGCGATACTGCACGAGCAAAGTCAGTTGTTTTACGCCGGGTTTGTTTTCCAACAAATCGAGAGTGAACCCCGGATGCACGTCAATGATGTTTTGCCGGCCGATGGCATCAATGGTGCCGAACTGGTCGTGGCCGGAGGGAAAGAGCTGGTCGAACGCGTCGCCGGGATGATTTTGACTTCCGCCGCTGGCGATGTCGAATCCGAGAAATGCCCGTGGCGTGAACAGCATTTGTTCGAGTGTGTATCCGCCGATGGCAGCGACGGAAAATGCCTCGGTATCCTGCCCATTGAACCGTCCTGTCTGATAATCGGCTTCGAGATCAAAATCAAACGGCTTGGGATTGGTTGTAAACCGCGAGCCGAAAGTATAGCGCCTTTCACCGGCGGTGGTTTGGTTAAAGGTGATGCTCTCCCGGTCAACATAGAAGGCATACGTTTCCAACTTTGTCTGTGCCGGCGCCAATGCGCCCGGAATCTTCCAGGTATCATAGATGCCGACAAGATAGGTGTCGTTAAATTCGTTATCGAATTCGAATTGCAGCACATGCACCGGACGCGCATAAAACACATCCAAGGTGTTCTCCGGCGTGGTCAAGGTTCCCCGCACTCCGTCCCAATTCCGGCGGACGTTTGTCCAATCGGATACTCCGATGAGACGCTGGGCGCCGAAAACCATGACTTGTCGCCCGCCGCGCAGAGTGAAACTCGCGTCCGTGGTTATCGGCAACGTGAAGTCGGCAAAAGCCTGATAAAGATCCTCCTGATTAACGTCGCTGGCGCGCGGTCCGCCGTCGCGACCCTGTTCCGTGGCGCTGATTCCCTGGACAAAAACCCGAAAATACGGACTCAAATGCAGGTCTGCATCGAGCAACACACGGATCAGATTGTATCCGTCTGGACTCTGGGGACCGCTCCCGAACAAATTGTTGTCGAAGTATTCATACCGATCGCGCACTTGCCCGCCGAACGTGAGGTAGCTGTCACCCTGTTTGTCCAGCGGGATATACTTGAGCGAATCGAACAGATTCGTGCGCGCCGCAGGATCTTTCAGATAGCTGTAGTCTTCATCGTAAGTAAGGGCTGTGAAAGCCGGTGGCGCCACAGCCGCCGGAATACTATCCGCCGCTTGGGCGCAGTTTATGCCGGCATAGACCATTACACTGGCCGCAAGCAGCGGGTGGGGGACTTTTATGAGGTTGCGGCCGTTGATGTTGCTTTCTGTTTTTTTCTTGTTTCTCATAGTCTGTGAACGGAGTTTGATTGTTACCATGCGGGTGTTGTGTGCTGTATCCTGGTTCTTAACAATTATCCTGGAATCGGTTTGGTGACCCTCGTTGGCGGGATTGTCCGCATGGCAGGTTTGTTCTCTGGCCCTCGAATGAATGCGGTGAAAATTCCAGTGGCCGCAACACCCGCGCAGGCCAGCAGCGCGGCATGAAAGCCGGTTAGAAAGTTTGTTTGCGCAGCGGTTGTTTCATCAGCCACGCCTGAATGGACAGCGTTGGCTGCGAGCAATGTCCGGCCCGCCGCCGCGCCTCCCAGCCCGGTGAAAATCGCACCGGCCAGGGCCACGCTCAGGCTTTGACCGAGCACCCGGCCCGTTCCGAGCAGGCCGGAGGATTCACCTTGTTCGCTCGCGGGCGCAGAGTTCATCAACGCGCGCGCATTCGGAGTCATGAACATCCCCTGGCCGGCACCCGTGAGCAGCAGCGGCCAGATGATGGCCCAATCCGAACTGTGTGCATCCAGTCGCGCCACGGCACAAAGACCAAGACACGCCACGGCCAGTCCCCCCGAGGCCAGCCAGCGTGAACCGAAACGATCCGCGAGCGAGCCGCTCAACGGGGCCATGACGGCGAGGCTCAACGGCATGGCCGTGAGGAGCAAGCCGGACTTGGCCGCCGAAAAACCGCGCAGCTCCTCGAAATAAAACGGCAGAATGAATCCGACCGCAAACAAGGCCAGCATCCCCACAGTCATGGTGATCAAGGACGATGTGAATACGCTGTTTCGCAGCAGGCGCACATGGATGATTGGATCAGCCGCCCGGCGCTCCACGGTCGGCAACGCCAGCAGGGCTGCCAGACTGACACCGAAGCATAGGAGCGAACGCCACGAACTCCAGCCCCATTCCGAGGCGAATGAAAGCACCAGCGTCAGCGGTGCGAATACGGCGGCGAACAAGACCGCACCGGGCAGATCAAACTGCTGGCGGATCGTGCCAAAAGTATCCCGCAGCACCTTTTGTGCGCCCACGAATCCAATAATGCCGACCGGAATATTCACATAAAAAATCCAGCGCCAGCTCCAATGTTCAGTGATCAGGCCGCCCACGATTGGGCCCACGCTGGAGCCCAGGCCGATGACGACCACGTTGCAGCCCATGGCCAGGCCGCGCTTCTCAATTGGAAAAGTGTCGGCGATGATCGCCAGACTGGTCGCGAACAGAAGCGCGCCGCCGAGACCTTGGAGAGCGCGGGCGGCAATCAGCAGCGGCAGCGAATTGGCGGCGCCGCAAATACCGGAGCCAATTGTAAAAAGCGCGATCCCTGCCAGCCAGATTGGCTTGCGCCCGACCATGTCGGACAAACGCCCGAAGGTCAGCAAGGTGGCCGAAATGATTGCAAGGTAGGCGATGATGACCCATTCCATCGCTCCGCCAACGGGACTATGGAATGTCTGGGCGATGGATGGGAGACTAATGTTAACAATCGAAGCATCCAACATGATCATAAACGTTCCAACCGCAACCAAGGCAAACGGGATCCATGGATTGTCCGGTTCCTGCCGCGCCCCGGTTTTGATCACTATGGATGGAGTCCGGTCATTCATGGTTTGGGTTTGGTTGTGCGATCCAAGGATGCGTCTTTGGCGCTCGCGGCTCACTCACTCGAAGCGTAGTTAAACTGGCTGAAGTTCTCCGTCCGCACGGAGGGAGATCACCGCAGAGCTGTGCGCAAGGTAGTCATAGATGGCTGAAAAATCTTCCTCGCCATGGCCTTCGCGGATTGCGAAGCGATAGAGTTCCTTCGCCGCGTTCGTTACGGGCATGGGCACCCCAGTTTCGTAAGCGCTCACCGTGGCGAGCTGGAGATCTTTCTGCAACCACTGCAAAGGGAAATCCGCGTGCCTAAAATCCCCCTTTTCGATGCGCTCCCGCTTGACCGCAAGGAAAGGTGCCGCCGCCGGCCCGCCCAATAATGTATCAAGCAACAGCGCACGGGACAGCCCGAGAGATTCGCCCAGCACCAACCCTTCGGCAAACCCGGCCATTACGGTGCCCAGCAATTGATTCATCACCATTTTAAGCGCAGCGCCCGTGCCGGGGCCGCCGCAGTGAATGATTTTACTCCCCATGCATGCCAGCAAAGGCCGGCAGGATTCCAAATCCGCCGCCTCGCCCCCGACCAAAAAAGTGAGTTTGGCCGACGCCGCCATGCCTTTGGAACCGCTAACCGGGGCGCCGAGGAAACGAACCCCTTGCGCCTCTGCTTCGGTGGCCATTTTCTTGGAGAACGACGGGTTGACGGTGCTGCAATCAATCCACATTTTGCCCGGTGCCAATCGTGAAAGAAATCCGTCCTGGCCCAAGGCCGCTTCTTCCACGGCGGCGGGATGCGCCAGCATGGTGAAGACCATCTCCACTTGTGACGGCAAAGCGGACGGGGATTGAGCCCAGCACGCACCTTCAGCGATCAGGGACTCCGCCTTGTCACGCGTCCGGTTAAAGACGAGCAAGGAGTGGCCGCCTTTTTGCAGGTTTGCCGCCATGCGGCTGCCCATGATGCCCAGACCGATGAATCCGATTTTCATTGGCCCCTCCCGGCGGGTTCGGCGACCGCTTCAATCTCCGCAAGGTCCGGCTCCGTAAGCTGAACACCCGCCGCAGCGACCATGTCATCCACCTGCTCCGGCTTGCGTGCGCCGACAATCGCGGCGGTCACGGCGGGATGCCGCAGCGTCCAGGCAATGGCGACCGCACCCGGGGAACAGCCGTGCCGTTGGCCAACCGCGCGCAATCGTTCCACCAGGTCCAGGTTGGCTGACAATTTCGGCTCGTTGAATTCAGGATCGCGTTTGCGCCAATCGTCGGCGGGCAGCTTGGCGATGCGTTTCCGTGTCATGGCGCCGGTCAACAGCCCGGAAGCCATGGGGGAATAGACGATCGTGCCGATTTCCGACTCGTAGCAGAACGGCAGGATCTCCGCCTCCACTTCCGGACGAACCAGCGAGTAAGGCGGCTGCAACGAGGTGATCGGCGCGATGGCTTGCGCCCGCTTCATCTGTTCAACATCAAAATTCGAAACGCCAATCCAGCGCACCTTGCCTTCACGTTGCAACTGCGTCATCGTGCTCCACCCTTCTTCCAGTTCGTTCATATCGTCCACCGGCCAATGAATTTGGTAGAGGTCAATCGCCTCTACTTTTAACCGGCGCAGACTGTCCTCGCATTCCTGCCGGATGGAAGCCGCCGTCAAATCGTGACGCGTCTGGCCTTGCGCGTCCCAACGGAGACCGCATTTGGTGAAGACATACGGCTGCGGACCGTGCCAGGTCTCGAGCGCATGGGATACAATTTCCTCCGAGTGTCCGATGCCATACACCGCCGCCGTGTCAATCCAGTTCACGCCCAACTCCAGCGCGCGGTGGATCGCGGCGATGGAATCGTTGTCGTTTTGGTTTCCCCAGGCGAATTGCCAGCCCGAACCCCCGATGGCCCATGACCCGTAACCCACGGGTGTGATTGACAAATCTGAATTTCCAAGCTGTTTCGTTTTCAGGTGGCTTGATGTCGTATTTTTCATAATTCCTTTCTTCTGTGTGATGGTTGCACTCGTTTGGTGGTTGGTTGGTGATTTTGAGTCTTGTTTGGTTTCATTTCCCGCCGGATGGCGGCGGATCGAATTTGATGATTGACGTGCTGGGCGCGGTCGGGACTTGCAGGCGAATGTATGACTTTTCGCAGGCCGTATGGCAGGCATTGCAGCCCTCAATGGTCTGACGATACGCCGTCCTAAAACCTGCAACGTCCTTGTTCGTGATGGCTTGATCAACCTGCGCCAGCAAACTGTTATTCACTGCGTCTAAAATACCCTTCAAATTCACCTCGCCCGCCTGGGTCTTGCGCACCGGTTTGATCCGCACAGCCAGTTCCAGATAGGATTGCGTCTTGCGCAGATAATAACTGGCCAATGGCCAGTTCTGTTTGTCGCCGGCGAACCAGAGGTTCTCGAAGTGGTAGCCCGCATCCTGCATCGCGTGGGATTGATCGGGCAGGCGGTCGTTGAGTGTTTGCATTTCCGCTGGCGCGGCGAGAGCCCCGCTTGGTTTCGGCGCGGGCATCTCTTGAGCATGGCCAGGCGGATCGAATAGAATTTCTGCCGCGCCGGCCAGCAGCAAGACCGCGCCGAACGAGGTTGCAAGCAAGACGCTGAATCGGAAATCAATGAAGGGTTTCATAAGTCGCCTGTGGCTGTGCCATCCAACTGTCGGACGGGATTTCGGGGACGCCGGGATAAACTGAATAGCCGATGAGGTTGGCCAGATTTAAATAACTTTGTCCGCCGCCCGGCAGGCGGATGGCAAGAGCGCCTTTTGAAAGAAGCCGCTGCATATACGACTGGTTCTCGACGGGAAATTTCACCAGCGTTTCGTTCATCAGATACACCTGGCTGCGACCGCGCATCCTCAGGTTTAGAAACGAGACCTGCAGGTCACCCGCCCGGCGCCGCTGCACGCGTTTGTCCAGACGAGACGGGTTGTGCAAAGGCACGTGCCGGTGAAACGCCGCTTCGGTGAGTTCGACCAAATCCGCGTGGTCGTTGGGAAGGTGTGCGAAGCCGTCACCATCATAAACAAAGTCTATGCGGTCTATTTGCGAACAGACAAAAACGGATTTTGAATAGTCATCGGCGACAACGATTCGCGACTGGCTGAACAAATGGGATGGATTGATTTGTTGCAGAATGCGTTCCGAAATTTCCGGGTCGGGTTGAACAAAAGTTTCCCTGGAGCCGTCCGCAAAATGGATGCGAATTTCCAGTGCCGGACGACTGTTCCCCTGCTTTGGGGAGCGCGTGTTGATTTCCAGTGTAATCATATTTGATATGATTTGCATTGATTGTGCCAACGTCATATCCACCTGGACTGATCGTCAAAAACAGTTGCGGCTGAACGAAGAACTACTGGACTGTGGCAGGGCGAAAATCGTTCCGCACCCTTGAATGGCGTCGAGTGTTCGACGGCACGTCGAAGTTACGTCATTTGGGAATATAAAGGCTTTGCGACAAAGCCGGCGGCAATTGCCCTCAAAAAGAACAGAGAAATCAATTCCGGGAATTTTGACTAACTCTTCAGATCTGCGAAGCGGCGGTGCGCTTGAGCATGATGCTGATGGCGCCATTCATATTGTCTTTATATTGCGGGTCGCCGGTCAATTGTCTCCAGACAGGCGCATTATTGAATCCCTGCCAATGCTTTTTGTGTGCGTCCAGATTTTCGCCACAGGTCATGTAAACCAAACTTGGCAATCGCGGACCGATCAGGGTTCGGCTGTAAAAAATCGGCGCCAGGCGAACTTCTTTCATCAGCGGAATTTCGCCGTTCTCGAACATCTGCATTTTGTTCAGGCTCTTGTTTTCGCTGGGGCTGAGATAAGTGCGCAATTCGAAAACATTCGGCTTCTTGTCCGGCGGCGGCACCACCATGTGCTTCATGCCATTGAAGGCCACGAGCAAAGAACTTTCAAAGCGTTCGTAAGCCGGATTCGATTTTGGCGCGGACAGAAATTCAGCCGCAGCCTGCTGATAGGCTTCGTCGGCCCCAAGCTTTGACGCGACCGCCGCGAAGATTTCCAACGAGTCACACGGGATGAGAACGTATATTTTATTGGTCGCGGAATCCTGTAATTCGGTGAAGACGCCAACCGGTTGAATGCCCATGCGGTTGTAAGCGGGAACCGCTGCGTTCTGCCAATAGTCATTAACCCGCCGCTGTTGCGCTTCGGATTGGGTGGTGTACACCCGCAATTCATAATACTGCGGTTTTTCCGAATCTGCGGCGGCAGTGCCTGACGGATTGCCCAGCAGAGTGACCACGGCAGCGAGAACAACTATCAATTGGAGCAAAATTCGGGAAAGCATAAATAGGTTGGCGTGCGCACTCAGCCACATTTTGGCCTTCGAGGCTACCCTGTCGTCGCTGGTGCCTGCCAGCCGATAATTATTGCTCGTTCGGTTGAATGAAGCTGGCGGCGGTGCCATTGGCAGGGTTTACGAAATGCACGTCGTCCGGCTCCCGCCTCGGCGTATCAATGGAAACAAAGACCACCGGTTCTTCCAAAATGTCCGGCATCGCATGGACGGTGCCCCGTTCAAAGAAAAGGAACTGGCCGGGACCAAATTCAGCCTTCCCGCCTTCGTCATTCATCCAGAACGTCCCTCTCCCGGAAAAAACGTAGAGGTATTCGTCGCAATGCAAGTGGTAGTGCGGCGGGGTGCTTTGATAGACCCGAAAAACTCTGGCACTGGCAGTCTGACGGTCAACCAGATAGTGATCAAGCAGCAACGTGGCTGCCGCGGGCGGAAAGGAGGCAGCCACGGCCGCGATGTCGAAGCGACCGGTCGTTTTTGGAGAATTTGCTTGAGAATTCATAACGATTGGCACAGCGGATTCAGGTTTTGACGATTTCTCCTCCATGACTTCTCCATTGGCGAATGCGCTCTCCGCCGGCGTAAATGTTCATCCGTTCGCCGCGTAGAAAACCGACCAGTGTCTGGCCGCTATCCCGCGCAAACTCCGCCGCGAGACTGCTCGGGGCCGAGATCGCGGCGACGATGGGAACGCCCGCCGCCAGCGCCTTTTGCATCATCTCGAATGAAGTGCGGCCGCTCAACAGCAGGATGTGCTGGCGCAGCGGCAACGAGTCTTTTAATAAAGCCCAGCCGATCACCTTGTCGAGTGCGTTATGACGCCCCACGTCTTCACGAAGCACCAGCAGGTTTCCGGTAGGGTCAAACAAAGCGCACGCGTGCAAACCGCCGGTGCGTTTGAAGGTTTCCTGCGCCGAGGAGAGCACCGCAGGCAAATCGAAAAGCACATGCGGATCAACTTCAAAATCATCCTCGATGGGTGGAAATTGCTGGCGAACCGCCTCAATGGACGACTTGCTGCAGATGCCGCAGCTCGACGAAGTGAAAACGTGGCGGGTCAGCTTCTTGAGATCCATGGCTTCCGGATTTTTCAATTGCACGTTGATGACATTGCCGTCTGACCGGTTCATCTCCAGCCCCGTCCGGGAACCTGCTTTGCCGGGGACTGCTTCGCTGACGTCAATGCGTCGGCCACTGGCGTCGCGTGCCGGAAACAGGCAATGATGTTGGTGCCTGATGTCAACCAGGTCGCTGACCGTATGCAACAAACCCTCGGTCACGAGAAAGCCCGCCGCCAGTTCGCGATCTTCGCCCGGCGTCCGCATGACAATGGCGATGTTATGCCCTTCGACCCGGATTTCCAGCGGCTCTTCGGCAGCGAGAAAATCCCGGTCCTGACGCACGGCGGAGCCATTCATCCGCTGCATCGCAACCTCTCTGACCGGCCGGGCAAGCAAAGATAAGTTTTTCATGCAATACCATAGCACCGACTGTTTCTGCGCCAAAATTGCCGGTTACTTCGGCACAACGACGATCTCTTCCTTCGGAATCGCGTCGTAGGTCGTCTGATCAATATTCAAGTGCGCCATCACCAATTCCGGAGGCGTGTGGGACAGCCACTCCGAGAATGACATGTCCTGATACAGGTTGCTCTTGAACATTTCCAGAAATACCAAGTCGGTGTCACCGGTATTCTCGACGTAATGCAGCAGGGTTTTTTCCACATAGCCAACGTCGCCTGCCTGAAAGTCCAAAGTGCGGGCGCGGTTGCCGGTCGCCACCACGGTCATCCGTCCCTTGCCGCTGATGTAGTATTGCCACTCGTCGGCGTTCGGGTGCCAGTGCAGTTCCCTCAATCCTCCGGGACGGACGGTGACCATCGCCATCGCCACCGTGGTGGCGATCTTGAAGGTGTTCGAATCAACAATGCGCACCTCGCCGCCTTTCGTTTTCTTGGTCGCCGGCTGCTCCATGGTGCGAAACGCGAAATCCGTGGAGGTTGGCCCCAACGATCCGGCGGCCGTTTTCTGATCGGCTTCCAGTGGTCCCGGAACCTTTGTCTGGAAGATGAACAGCTCGCGGTTGGGGACGTTGGCCAAAGACGGCTCGGTCACGCCAAAGTTTTTTGCCAGCACCTCCGGCGGGAGGTGCGACATCGAGTCGCTCAACAGCACCGTCTCGGCTTCCGAAAAATTTCCGTCATCGAACACCAGCATGAATTCGCAACCGTCCGGGCCAAGTCCCTGAATCGAATGCGGAACCCCGCTGGGGAAATACCACAGGTCATTTTGCTTCACGTCCGCGACAAAGCTCTTGCCATCCTTGTCAATCGCCGTGATCCGCGCATTCCCATAGAGCATGATGGCCCATTCGCCCGCCGTGTGCCAGTGCAGCTCGCGGACGCCGCCCGCCGTGAGCCGCATGTTGACCCCGGCCATGGATTTTGAGACCGGCAGTTCCCGGACCGTCACCTCGCGTGACCATCCGCCTTCATAGACCCGTTTGTTCGCAAGGGAGAATGGATACTTGAAGGTCGGAACCAAGCTCTTGGAATCCGTGGCAGGCGGCCACATGGAATCCGGGTTCTGGCCATCCAGCGCCGGATTGCCCGGGCCAGGATCGCTGGTGCTCCGATCCGCAGCCAGTGCCGGCGCCATGCCAGCAGCGGCCAGCGCCGCCGCCCCGACCCCCAGAAATCCACGCCGCGTAAGCTTGTCATGTTTTGGTGGTTTCCCATCCACCACTGTCACTTGATTGGTATTTTTCATATACAACCAGGCTTCGCATAAATCGGGCCAACCGTGGAACAAGGCGGTTAACCTCGAAGAAAGGCATCGTGGTTAAACGAGAAATCAATCAGTCGTTCCGCTGGAAAACATTTTCTCGCTCCAAAAAACTAGCGAATCGCGTCACCTGTTCGACAGTGCGTCGAATCTTCGTCATTCAAGCGAGGCGTAACAGGTGACCGATCTCGGCCCCGGGGACCGCGTTGCATTTGATCGCGCGGTGCCGGGCAGTTCTTGGGTGACAGGCAGTTTGCCAGATGCGTTCGAAAATTTTCGTTTCAGAGATTGGATCTGCCAAACCGTGCTGATACCAGCTTCAGCAATTCATTGGCGGCACGACCGGGCGCACGTTGCTGCGGCCAAGCGGCAACGATTTTGCGGTTCGGGCGCGGCGTGGAAAACGAGCGGAATTTTGGCAGGTCGTCTCGTTCGGATTGCGCCGCCATCGCGGGCACCAGTGAGACGCCCAAGCCGGCGCGCACGAGTGACTGGATTGTCTCCAGTTGCGCGCTGCGGAAACTGATGTTCGGCTTCAAATCACGCCGGTCACAAAAACGCAGCACTTGATCACCGAGGCAGTGGCCTTCCTGCATCACGATGAACCGCTCATTTTTCAGGTCCGTCGCATTGACCGCGCGCTTGTGAACGAGTGGATGCGCGGGTGGCAAGGCCAGCATCAATTCCTCGGAAAATAATTCGCGCACTGCCAGCCGCTTGTCGTGAATGGGATGGCTGGCGAGCGCGAAATCAATTTCATACGCCAGCGCCAGTTTCAGCAGACGCGCCGTCGTATCTTCCTGCACGACGATTTCCACGCCGGGAAATTTGGTTGTGAATTGGACGATTGCTTCCGGCAGCAAATACGGCGCAATCGTGGGCAGCACCCCGATGGTCACGACGCCGCTCAACAGCTCCTTCGCATCAGACGCCTCGCGCCGGGCCGCGTCCACTTCGGCCAGGATGCGCACCGCGCGATGCAGGAACGCTTCACCGGCGGGCGTAAGTTTTGTTTCGCGCTTCCTGCGCTCAAACAGCCGTTCGCCCAGCTCGTCCTCCAATTTTTGAATCTGCTGGCTCAGGGATGGTTGGGACACGTGACATTGTTCGGCGGCGCGCGAAAAATTTCCCAGGCGGGCCACGGCAACCACGTATCGAAGCTGGTGCATTTCCATAGGCGAAAACTATGGTAGCCACAGGAAACAAGTATTTCAACTATAATGCAAACGGTGTTTTAATCAACGCACTGAAACAACACATCAGTCTTATGAGCCAAAAACAAAAAACATCTTTAATGACCACCACGGCGGGCAATCCCATCGCCGACAACCAGAACTCCATCACCGCCGGTCCGCGCGGGCCGCTGTTGATGCAGGATTATCAACTGCTCGAAAAGCTCGCCCACCAAAACCGTGAACGCATCCCGGAGCGCACGGTTCATGCGAAAGGCGCGGCGGCTTACGGCACGTTGACCATGACGCATGACATCACGAAATACACCAAGGCCAGTGTCTTTGCGAACGTTGGCAAGCAGACGGAAGTGCTGCTCCGTTTTTCGACCGTCGCCGGTGAGCGCGGCGCGGCGGATGCCGAGCGCGATGTGCGCGGCTTTGCGCTGAAATTCTACACGGACGAGGGCAACTGGGACCTGGTGGGCAATAATACGCCGGTCTTTTTCATCCGCGATCCGAGCAAGTTTCCCGATTTCATTCACACGCAAAAACGGCATCCGAAAACCAATCTGCGCAGCCACACTGCGGCCTGGGATTTCTGGTCGCTCTCGCCCGAGTCGCTGCATCAAGTCACGATTCTCATGTCGGATCGCGGCCTGCCGAAAAGTTTGCGCCATGTCAATGGTTACGGCAGCCACACGTATAGTTTCCTCAACGCACAGAACGAGCGGTTCTGGGTGAAGTTTCATTTCAAAACGCTGCAAAGCATTCAATGTCTGACGAACGCGGAAGCCGAAGCCATCGTCGCCAAAGACCGCGAAAGTTCGCAGCGCGATTTGTTTGAAGCGATTGAACGCGGCGAGTTCCCGAAATGGAAATTGCAGGTCCAAATCATGCCAGAGAAAGTTGCGGAGACTTGCCGTTGGAATCCGTTCGACCTCACCAAAGTCTGGCCGCACAAGGATTATCCGATGATTGACGTGGGCATTTTGGAGTTGAACCGCAACCCGGAGAATTATTTTGCCGAGGTGGAACAGTCCGCGTTCAGCCCGTCAAACATCGTTCCGGGCATCGGTTTTTCCCCGGACAAGATGTTGCAGGCGCGTATTTTTTCCTACGGCGACGCGCATCGTTACCGCATCGGCACGCATTACGAAATGCTGCCGGTCAACCGCCCGAAAAATGCCGTGCATACTTATCACGCCGACGGAGCCATGCGCTTCGACGCCCCCAAAGGCACGGACGCCTACTACGAGCCGAATAGTTTTGGCGGGCCAAAACAGGATGCGCGCTACGCCGAGCCGCCGTTGAAAATCTCCGGTGACGCCGACCGTTACAATCATCGCGACGGCAACGACGATTACACCCAGGCCGGCGATCTGTTCCGCCTGATGTCCTCCGCGCAGCAGCGGCAATTATTCGATAATACCGCAGCCGCGATGAGCGGGGTGCCGGAAGAAGTTATGCAGCGTTGGCTCGTTCACTGTCACAAAGCCGATCCCGCTTATGCCGCCGGCGTCGCAAAAGCGTTGGGTGTGAAAAACGGCGCTGCCGGAAAATGATTTGTAAAATGAAAACCATTCTTACCACCAACGAAGAAGCGCGCTACACTGAATTGCAATTGATGGCGCTGGACTTCGCGCGCCAGGGTGAAACCGAATCGCTCGCGGCAATGCTTCGCTCAGGATTGCCCGTAAATCTGGCCGATGCCAAAGGCCAGTCGCTGCTCATGCTGGCGAGTTATCACGGCCACTTCGGCACCACGCAGTTATTGTTGGAAAAAGGCGCCGATGTGGATCGTCGCAGCGATCGCGGACAAACGCCGTTGGGCGGGGTCGCGTTCAAGGGCTATGACAGCATCGCCGCGCTGCTGCTTGAACACGGCGCTGACATTGACGCGGACAATGGTGCCGGCATGACGCCGATCATGTTTGCCTCGATGTTCGGGCGGAACAAGGTGGTCGAGCTGCTGCGGATGCACGGCGCGTCCTTGAAACGGCGCAACCGTTTTGGGATTTCCGCCTGCCTGATGATTCGCATCGCGCAATCATGGCGGCGTTTTTTTCAACGTCATAAAACTCCAGACAGGAGTGCAACCCCGCAGCCGCAATCTTTATGAAAAACCGATTCCCATCGCTCATCACCGCGAATGCCCAGGCCGGACTGGTTTTGGCCAGCCAGCTTGCCGAGGAACTTCGGGGGCAATTGCAACAGGCCGGTTGCCAAGTGGAACGTCCCGGCGGCATGAATTATTTGCAGCCGGCACCTGTTCCGAGAGAAGTGATCGGCGGCATTTTGTTTTACGCCATCGCCAGTGCCAACGGCGACTGGACAGGCGAGGCACTTTGAAGAAGTTTACCCTGTAATAACCACAACCAATAACCAGGCATCTAAAAACATATGAACACATCAATTGATGGAATAAAGATACCGGACACCAAACTCGCACGCGAAATCACTGAGCTGGTCAGGGAAACCGAAGTACCCCTGCTGTTTCACCATTCCAGCCGCGTTTACTATTTCGGCGCACTGGCGGGCAAGCACCGGGGCCTCCGCTTTGATGCAGAACTGCTCTACGCCGGCGCAATGTTCCATGACCTGGGGCTGACCCGCCAGCACAGCAGCGCCGGTGAGCGATTTGAAGTTGACGGAGCGAATGCCGCCCGTGATTTCCTGCGCAGCCATGGCATTTCCCAACACGAAATTGACCTGGTGTGGACCGCGATTGCATTGCACACGACCCCGGGAATTCCCCAACACATGCACCCGGTGATCGCACTCGTAACCGCCGGGGTTGAAATGGACGTGCTCGGTCTTACTTATCAGGAATATAGCAATGCCGAACGGGAAACCATCGTGAAGGCGCATCCGCGCCCGGAACATTTCAAGGAAGACATCATTCAGGCATTTTACGACGGGATCAAACACAAGCCGGCGACCACGTTTGGCAACGTAAAAGCCGATGTCATCGCGGACAAGGAACCGACCTTCAAGCCGGGCAACTTCTGCAGCATCATCCGGCATTCGGCGTGGCCGGGCTGACGATTCACGGCGAATGCACAGCTGCGCCGACGGTTCGACTTGATGTCGAAATCACGACGCCTGGCACGAAGCGAAAAGGCTTCGGCGATTGCTGCTTGGCCGCGAAATTTCCCTTTAAAACCTTGCCGGAACGATTGATGAAACGAAGTCTGGCAACCGGATTCGTGTTTGGCATTGGACATGCGATAAGCCAGCCAATGAAAAATTTACATGCAGACTTGCCTCACGAACGTGAAGCTCCCGGGGATGCGATAAGGCGAACCGCCGAACGGCCCAAAAAAATTCACATTGTGTTTGAAGACGATTCAAACGCCCGCGGCACTGAAATCTTGATCAAACACAGCAACGCCTCCGCCAGGACTTCCCTGCCCGAGTTAAGCAGCCACACAGAGTTTGATTGCCTGCCCACCATCAGGGCCACGTTATGAATCTGGGTGCCCTCATACCTGCCTCGCCGCGTAATGGTCAAGACATCAGGGACTCTTCAAAGCCGTCCGATCTGATTCACGCACGGCGAATTCTCATCGCAGAAGATGACAATATGATCCGCCAAATCATTTCCGACTTTCTGGTTGGCGACGGTTATATTGTGAGCGCGGCTGCCGATGGCGAACAAGCGTGGGAGGCGCTTCGCCGCGACAACTATGATTTGCTTGTCACCGACAACTCAATGCCTCGTCTCACGGGCATAAAACTCATCGAGCGGATTCGCAAGGCGGGCATGAGCCTGCCAGTCATCGTTGCCTCCAGCTCTTTCTTCGCGTGGGATGTTCGTGAATATCGGCACCTCCAAATCGCAGCGGTCCTCCCGAAGCCCTTTGGCGAGCTGGAATTCCTGGATACCGTGAGAAATGTTTTGTCGTCGAGCGAAGACCCGGGAGCAAACGGCATCGCTCGCAATGACCACAACCAGGGGGGAGGGCACTCATTGCCATTAATTGAATAAAAGCAGGAAAACAGGATGCAGCTCAACCAACCAGAAGATTCGACAATGAAAGCACTGATTATTTACGACGATTTCCATTCGGCAGCGGAGGCGAATGCAACACTGCAACATTCGGCCCACAGAGAAGATTTAGCCGTGCAATGGAACATCCGGCCGTGGCGGGTGGACCTGTTGAAATTCCCGCCAACAGCGGATGAGGCGCTGGCCGAAGCTCTGGATGCTCACCTGATTGTGTTCGCCGGTCACAGCGCACAGTCGCTTCCTTTCTGGCTGGAGCGCTGGCTCGAACAATGGGCCAAATACCGGCGGATCAAGGATGCCGCGCTGGCGGTGGTTGGTGCGGGAAGTTCAGAGGCGCTTGCTTCGGCGTCAGCCAAACCTGATTTGTCCCAGTTCGCCAGACGTCACGATTTGAGTGTTTTTATTGATGGCAACATCAGGAGCACCCCGGCTTCAATCGAAGACACGTCATCGTCCGTCGAAGGCCAGCTGCACGAACACGAACTGTCCATGTCTCCGTTCCTGCCGCAGACCCTGGATGCAAAAACCCGTGATGCGTATCGGGGCTGGAGCATCACCGGGCTGCCGACGCATTCTTGAGCCTTTAAACTTGGGCATCCTATTAGCCGGGTCACGTGCCCCCAGGCCGACGACGATTAAAGACGCCATGGCTACGGACAAGAAGCGGCGACCCACCGGACTGCGTCCTGCCGTCAAAAGCTCCGCCCGCGAGGCTTTTTGTCCAAAACCTTTTCTCGAGTCCCGGGCAGATCAGTCATGAGAGTATTTCGAGCGTTGCAAAAAAGGCGGCGCAAGCAAGGCAGGGTTTGGTTCGTGGCAGATAATTCGATCCGGGCCTCGCAGAATTCAAGTGTGTCGCTCTGATCCTGGCCTGATCCAAGTGACGACGATTCGACGCATTGCCGGACAGACGACGCGATTTGCGTGAGGGAAGAATCGTTGCGGCCCATGCTTCAATGCCGCAGTTCGCTCCAACCCCATTGCCGCAACGAAGATTGCTCAACCGCGCCAATCGTCGGCCTCGGTTTGGCATGAACAGTGCAATATGACCACCAGACGCCCGGGAACCGGGTGCATCGGTAAAACCAGAAATAATCGAAACAAAACAGTATGAAACTCAATGCTCACATTCAAATTTCGGTCGTGGCGGCGCTATGCGTGCTGTCACTCAGTCCCGCAACGGTATTCGCCGGCGGGCTCGGGGGGCTCGGTGGCGACTTAGCCCCCATCCATGATTATGATTTCGGGGATCCAGGACTGGATCCCACTCCCGAAACGATGCGGCCCTCCGAGGAACGCGGCGTCATCAAGTCCGTGGACCTGAACGCTCACACGCTGGTGGTCACGGGGCACAAGAAAAACACCGACCAGAAGTTCCAATGGACCGACCAGACAAAGTTCATCGAGCATGACAAGAGCGTCACCACCAGCGACCTCAAGGAAGGCGAGCGCGTGCACCTCATTTATATGGCGGGGAGCACCACCCCCACCTTAAAAAGTGTCCATATTAATTCCGCCAAAACGAACGCGCCCAGCGTTCAAAACAATTCATCTGCAAGGAGCAGCGCCGATTAACTCCCGCCAGCGCCTTCGCTGCGGAGGTATTCGTTTCCAAAAAGGGGAGAATCGATATTGAGAACTCCATCACCTATCAGGCGGCGTTGATCCGATTTCGCGCCGGCCCGCCTTCGATCCTGCACCGCCATGAAACGAATCCAAAACCGTGCCGCCACCAGGTGTGTTGGCAGCAGAGAAGGCGAATCATCGCGCCGTGCGGTGTGAAGCCCAGATAGACGGATTTGCTTTCTGATCCAATACGAGGGAACATCATGGATAATGCCAACGTCATGGAAACGCCCGCAAGCATCATACAGACGGGATGCATGGAAGTTCGCCGGCTCTACATTGCGCCGGGTCATAATTTCTTCGGGCGCCACGGTCAACCCCCCGCCGAAAATCCGATTGTAGAGATGGCGGAGTTGGAATGTGTTGCCGGACGCGGCCTGCGAGGCGACCGTTTTTTCGACTACCGGGAAAATTACAAAGGCCAGATCACCTTTTTCGCCTGGGAAACCTACGAAGCGATTTGTCTCGCACTCGGCGTGCAAGACAAAATGCCGTCCACGTTTCGTCGCAATGTGATCACTGCCGGGGCGGACCTGAATGAGCTGATTGACCAGGAATTTTGGGTTCAAGGGGTGCACTTTCGCGGAATGGAAGAATGCCGGCCGTGCTATTGGATGGATCAGGCATTCGCGCCCGGAGCGAACGAATTTCTAAAAGGACGGGGCGGACTCCGAGCCGCGATTCTAAACAATGGGATTCTTCGGGCGAATCCTCCATGACCTTAAGCGCCATCCTCATCGCTGGCAGGCTTTCGCGTCGCATGGGTGCGGACAAGGCTGCTTTACTCATCGCTTTTGAACCATTGTGGGACGGTCGCTTACTTTGTTAGTAACCACCGTAACGGTTGGACTCGAACCTCGCTGTCATTTTCATTGCCGCTTCTCAGTCGAGCGAAAACCAGGCGGATTGTAATCGTGTCCACAATTTAAGGTTTCATGACACTTCATTTCGATATGAAATCGGCTGGTCGAGACGAGAATGTTTTTTTACTCGGCGGGCGTTGCCATCAATGGAACACCTTCGGCGCACTGTGGTAAAAAATGGACCGGCCAACAGCGAAAAACCCTGATCTCGCTGTCCAGAAAACGGGAGCGGGTCGAGTCCGCAATACGTTGATACTGGCCATCGTTGAGCTCCTCCCGCACATCTTGCTCCAGACCCACACAAAAATCCGTTGACGACGGGGGGGCGACACTCCGTCGAATACAAGACTCAAGGTGGAAATTGCAAATGGCCGTCGGTCGTCGTCTGGAAGAATGATCGTTCTTCCAGTTAATTACCCCATAAAGCCTTGCATAAATTGATCAATTTTTTCCAAGGGTTGGCCTGTTATATGCAAATGCAGGATAAATATGAAAAGCGCTGGTCCGATATTACCTGGTCACAACCCCAGTCGCCTTTAAAACAAAAAATTAAACAAAATAAATTAACCAACTAAAAATTCGGCAAGGGTTGAGGGGTGAATCGCCGGAAGCTGAAGTTTTACCCATGTTATGAAAAGTCCATTACTTAAACTTGATAAATCAATCAACAAGCCCGTTCTGAAGCATCTGGTACGTGCGTTCACTTTGATTGAACTGCTGGTGGTCATTGCGATTATTGCGATTCTGGCGGCGATGTTGTTGCCCGCGCTGGCCAAAGCCAAACAGCGGGCGCAGGCGGCCACTTGCTTGAGCAATCAACGACAGCTCGCTCTGGCCTGGACCATGTATGCGGATGACAATCAGGGCTTGATTATCAATTTCGACACCGCAAACAATTTCATTTCAGGTTTGCCCTGGCGCTTTGCAACTCCCAACCCCCTGCCAAACACGATTGGCATGTCGGCGCAAGACAAGGATGTCGCCATACTCCAGGAAGGTTACAAACAGGGCGGGCTTTACCAATATGCGCCCAACGTCAGTGTGCTGCATTGCCCGGCGGACAAAAGATTCAGCGTTCCATTTGTGATCAATCCCCCGGCTGCACCCGGTTCGTTTGCTTATGGGAGTTACTCGGGTGCCGGTGGACTCAATGGCATTGTCTATGCGCCGGATGTGGCCTTGACAAAACAGGGGGCCATTCTGCGTCCCAGTGAAAAATTTCTTTGGGTGGAGGAAAATGATCCGCGGGGTGAAAACCTGAGTTCGTGGGCGATGAATCTCGGAACCGCGCCGTCATTTACGGATTCCGCCTTTGTAGATTCCGTGGCTGCCTGGCACGGAACCACCAGCACGTTTAGCTGGGCGGACGGGCATGCCGAAAATCATAAATGGTTGGACGGCGCAACCCTCACCTACGCTTCGAGCCAGGATCCGGCCAAATATTTTAATTCCTCCTTGTTGCCGACATTTTCCACCAGCCCAAATGATCTTTATTTTCTATCCACCGGATACGCCACGCAGCGAAATCCGTGAGCATTTTTCATTTCAACCACCCATCCCGACAACTCCCTCCTGCCAAATTATGAAAAAACAAAATTGGATGTGAGCGGACCTTCCGACCAGACTTTGACGCTCGCCAGCGGTCAAACCTTGGCTGGCGTCGGTGCCATCAATGGCAGCCTGGTCATATTGCCGGGGGCAACCTTGTCGGAACCAACACCACCATTGGCATCATGACCGGCACCATCGCCACCCGCACCATCGCCGCCAGTCGTTCCGTCACCTTGAACGGAACAACGGTGAAAAAATTGAATGGCTCGGGCGTCAATGACGCGTTTTCAGCTGTCAGCCAGGATGGTGGCGCATTAAAATCGTCGCTGGATGCATTCATGAAAAAAAATTCATTTATTCAGTCGCTCTCGCGGCTTTCTGTTGCGGGCAAACCTTCGCCGCAAACTTGGTTCAATATGTGAACCCGTTTATCGGCACGCAGGTCGGCTCCGGCAACACGTATCCCGGCGCGCAGGTGCCCTTGGGCATGATTTCCTGGAGTCCGCACTCCGCTGACTTCGGGTGGTCGCCGGGCGGTTACAGCTATGGCAACGACAAAATCAACGGCTTCGGCTTGATTCATTTGAGTGGTGCGGGTTGCAGCGTCACCTGTGAACTGCCCTTCATTCCCTGCACCGGCGATTTGAAGTTGTCGCCGGCGACGCAGCGCACTGTTTACGCGTCCGCTTTTTCCCACACGAACGAAACCGTCACGCCGGGTTGTTATTCCGTGAACCTTTCAACGTGGGGCATTCACTTTGAGAATACGGTGACTGCGCGGTCCGGCATTGCACATCTTGACTTTCCCGCGACCAACGCAGCCAACCTGGTTTTGGATCCGAATGCCGATGGAGTGGGCTTGCAGGATGGTTGCATTTTCATTGATCCCGCCCATCGGATCATTTCCGGCTGGGCGAAGAGCGGCAGCTTCTGCGGCATCAAGGGCAGCGAATATGTGGTTTATTTCTCGGCGGAATTTGACCGTCCCTTCCAAGCGTTCGGCACCTGGAGCGATGACAAAAAAAATCCCGGTTCAACTTCCGTGAGCGGCAAGGGGCTGGCAGGCTATGTGACGTTTGATTGCAGCTCCCAGCAACGCGTCACGATGAAGGTGGGCATTTCGTTTGTCAGCATTGCCAACGCAAAGTTGAACGCGGACAAGGAAATTCCGGACTGGAATTTTGCCGGGGTCAAATCCGCCGCCAGCAAAGACTGGAACAATCACCTGAACCGCATTCAAATCACGGGCGGAACTCGTGAGGACGCGACCATCTTTTATACGGCGCTGTATCATTCGCTGATGTTGCCGTCCATTTTTGAGGACGTGAATGGCCAGTATGTCGGGATGGATAATCAGGTTCATACCGTGGCGCCGGGCCATCATTTTCTGGCGACCTTTTCCGGCTGGGATACTTACCGGACGCAGGCGCAATTGTGGGGATTGCTTTATCCCGACATGGCCGGTGATTTCTGTTCGTCGTTTCTGGCGATGTCCCGGCAGACCGAATACAAGGGCGGCGGCGGCCTTCCGTTGTGGAGTTTGTATAATGACGAAACGCTGGTCATGGCCGGCTATCCGGCCGATCCTTACATCGCGAACGCCTACGCCTTTGGCGCGACGAATTTCGATCTGGCCGCGTTGAAAAAAGTCATGGTGGATTCAGGGAAGAACCCGCGCTGGTGCGGCCGCAATTTGAATTTCACCTGGGACCATCTCCCGGAGTATGAAAAATACGGTTATTATCCGGCGGACGTGACGGATTATTCGGTTTCAAAAAACGCCGAGTTTTCCGTGGCTGATTTTTCCATCGCCCAAATCTGCAAGACCACCGGCGATCTGGACAGCTACCATTACTTCCTCAAGCGCTCGCAAGACATCTTCAACTTGTTCAATCCCGAATCCGGCTATTTGCAGCGCAAGAACCAGGATGGCAAGTGGGTGACTCCGTTTGACCGCTTTTCCGCCGCCGGTTTCATGGAGGGCAATTCCGAGCAATACACCTGGACGATTCCGCACAGTCTGAACAAGTTGATCGCCGTGCTGGGTGGCCGGGAAAAGGCGGTGGCCCGACTGGACGAGCTGACGTCGCAGCTTGCCACCGGTTATGCTTATCAGAGCAAATACTACGAAGCCGGCAATGAACCGTGCTTCGGCATCATGCCGGTCTATAACTGGCTGCAAGCGCCATGGAAGGCGCAGGAAAAAATCCGGACGGTGATGCTGGAGTGTTTTCAGAACAAACCCGCCGGCATTCCGGGCGACGATGACAGCGGAGCGATGTCGGCCTGGTATGTTTTCACCGCGCTGGGAATGTATCCGGAGATTCCCGGCGTCGGCGGCGTGACGGTGCTGAGTCCGTTGTTTCCAAAAGCCATTTTGAATTTGCCCGACGGACGTCAAATTGACATCACGGCCAAAGACGCATCCCGCGAGGCCAAATACATTCAAAGCATGACGATCAACGGCAAACCCAGTTCGAAATTGTGGCTGACCGTGGACGAGTTGAGGAAGGGGGCCAAATTGAAATTTGTCATGGGCGATTCACCCAACACCAACTGGGGCGCGGCGATTGCCGATGCGCCGCCGACCTTTGAACCCGATTCGACTTCAGGCCGATAAAATGTGGTGCCCCCTGTTCCCAAACACTCGAGATTTTTAAAAGCGTTTCTGCATTGCGGAATATTTATAGGATCATGGCAGAGCAAACAGGTCAAAGTTGTCGCGCCGACCGGTTCCGCCGTGCTCATTTCAGGAGAGACGGGCACCAGGAAGGAGCGCATTGCGCGAGTGATCCACAACCTGAGCCCGCGCCGCGACCGTCCGTTTATCAAGGTCAACTGCGCCGCGAAAATATTTCTTACGATTCCTCCGTCCTTTTGGGGCGGAATTCTCGCTTTGTGTATTGATGGCTGGATTGCGGCGACAAGTTTAAAAAACTCGAAAAAGGTCCTATTCGATGAAAACCGGCCATTACGACCGAAGCAATTCCGTTTGATTTACAAAATCAATGAAGGAATGATTTGCATGAATTAATGAGCGCTTTGCAAAATCGAGACGCGGTCATTTTTACGGAAGCCGTTGATTTGCCTGCCGACGCGCGCGCGGCCTATTTGGAGCGTGCTTGCGGCGGAGATGCGAAGCTGCGTCAGCGGGTGGAGGCTTTGCTGCAAACTCACGATCACGTTGGAGATTTTCTGGAGGAATCGCCGCAAAAGGCCACGATTGAAGCCCGAATAGGCGGTTCAACCAATGAAAAGCCGGGTGATCGGATTGGCCGCTACAAATTGTTGCAACAAATCGGCGAAGGCGGATGCGGTGTGGTTTACATGGCGGAACAAGCGGAGCCAGTTCGGCGGCGGGTCGCGCTGAAAATCATCAAACTGGGAATGGACACGAAAGGCGTCATTGCCCGGTTTGAAGCAGAGCGCCAGGCGCTGGCATTAATGGATCATCCGAATATCGCCAAGGTATTTGATGCCGGCGCAACGGAATCTGGCCGTCCGTATTTTGTCATGCAACTCATCCGAGGCGACAAAATTACGGAATACTGCGATCAGCATTCACTGTCAACCGATGAGCGGCTGAAACTGTTTATCCAGGTTTGCCAGGCAATTCAACACGCGCATCAAAAGGGGATAATCCATCGGGATATCAAGCCTTCCAATATACTGGTGACCACGACCGTAGGAGGCGGGGCCTTGCCAGTGGTGATTGATTTTGGAATTGCCAAAGCGACCACGAACCAGCCGCTGACCGACAAAACACTTTTCACGGCGTTCGAGATGCTCGTTGGCACGCCCGCCTATATGAGCCCGGAACAGGCGGCACTCACGAGTGTGGACGTGGATACGCGCACGGATATTTACAGTCTCGGCGTGTTGCTTTACGAATTATTGACCAGTGCCACACCTTTTGATGTCGGTGAACTTCTGAAAAAGGGGCTGGATGAAATCCGCCGTGTGATCCGTGAACAAGAACCCGTCCGACCATCCACGCAATTAAGCAAGATGACGGAAGCAGATTTAACGACGGTGGCCCAGCATCGCAAATCGGAACCTCCCGGTCTGATTCGTGCCATCAGCGGGGACTTGGATTGGATTGCAATGAAAGCCATGGAGAAGGACCGCACGCGTCGTTACGAGACAGCCAACGATCTGGCGCTCGACGTTCAACGCTTTCTGTCCAACGAGGCGGTTTCAGCGAGCCCTCCAAGCGCGGTTTATAAATTTCGAAAGCTGGTGCTGCGCAACAAACTTATTTTCATCGGCGTCGGTGTCATCGCAGCGCTCCTGATTGCAGGCTTGATCGCTGTTTCGGCGTCTCTCGCCAAGGAGCAGCAAGCGCGTCGCGAGGTGGATGTTGCGCTACGACAAACGGAAGCAGCAAGGGCAAAGGCCCAAACTGAGTCGGTGAAGAGCCGGCAAGTCACCCAATTTCTTGAGAAAATGTTGCGAGGCGTTGGACCCTCAGTGGCTCGAGGGCAGGATACGACAATGTTGCGTGGAATTCTGGATCGAACGGCCGAAAGCGTTGGCATTGAGATGACGGATCAGCCCGCTGTCGAAACGGAACTGCGCAGCCTTCTCGGCAAGCTCTATTTGGAGATCGGAGATTATGATCGAGCTGAAAAAATGTACCGCGCGGTGCTGGCCATCAACCGGAAGCTCTTCAGCCCGGAAAGCCGGGAGGTGGCTGCCTCGCTCAACGACTTGGGCGTTGCGCTGCGCAATGAAGACAAATTGGCGGAGGCGGAGAGTGCGCACCAGGAAGCACTCGACATCCGGCGCCGGCTTTTCGGCAGTGAGCATGCGGATGTGGCGACTTCGATCAATGATTTGGCCACGGTGTTTCGGCACGAGGCAAGGAAGCCCGAGGCCGAAGTGCTGGTGCGGGAAGCGCTGGGCATCAGACGCAAATTGTTTGGTGACGACAGCCTGGAGGTCGCCGACACACTCCATAATCTTAGTGTGGTGCTTGGTGATGAAGCTAGGCCAGCCGAGGCCGAAGCGACGGCGCGGGAACGGCTGGCCATGTGCCGGCGGCTGCTTGGGAACGATGACCCGTTGGTTGCATCAGCACTGAGCGATGTTGCGTGGGCGGCAGCCGGCTCGGGTAAAGTGGACGAGGCAATCGCGCTGGAAAGAGACGCTCTGGCGATGCAGCGAAAGCTTTTGGGTGATGAGTCTCCGGACGTGGCAAGATCCTTGAACTTTCTCGGCCAACTGCTGGCTAGACAAGGGAAACCTGAGGAGTCCCACGCTCTATTACAGGCGGCCCTTGCAGCTCAACGCAAGGTAGCCGGCGAAGACAATCCCGATTCGCTCATTACGCTGCGAAGCCTGGGTTTCGTGCTTGAGGCCGAAGGCAAACTGTCGGAGGCAGAGACGATGCATCGTGAAGCACTGGCATTGTGGCACAAGCGCGGTGAGCACGAAACTCCTCTGGCATTGTCCGAGGTGGAGAGTCTTGCCGGCATCCTCATCGCTCAGAAAAAGTTTGGCGAAGCAAAGGATCTCCTGGATGATGCGCTTACTCCTGAATTAGTCAGCCAGTCGTCGAGCGGGAATCTGCTGGCTCGGAGAGCCGAACTCAATGCCCGTCGTGGACAATGGCGGGAGGCTGCAGCCGATGCTGCTCTCGCATTCGAGCATCAACCCTACAATCGCGACCGTTATCCCATGCTGGCTGCCCTCCTGGCCAAAACCCATGACCGCCCCGCCTACGAGAAACTCTGCAAGAGGCTTCTCGCAACCTACCCCAGCACAACCAATATCTTCGTCGCTGATCAGGTGGCGAAGTCCTGCCTATTTCTTCCTTTTTCAGATGCGGATTTACTGGCGATCAGTCACCTCACCGATATAACGGTAACACTCGGAGTTGGAGACGCGGGCGCAATGCCCTACTTCCAGGACTGCAAGGCACTCTGTGAGTATCGGCAGGGGCATTACGCCGAGGCAGTCGAGTGGGCACAAAAGCCACTCAAAGTTCCTGGGATTTATGTTCATGGGCACTCCTATGCTGTGCTGGCCATGGCCTATTGGCGGCTGGGAGAGAAAGAAAATGCGCGAGCCATGTTAGCCAAAGGGGATATGTTGGAGCCAGGTATTATGCCAGCGAGTATCGCTGAAGATCCGGGAAGCGCATGGCTTGCCTGGCTCTTTGCGCGGATTCAGTTGGACGAGGCCACCGCCCTCATTCAGCCCTCATCAATGCCCGAGAACAACAAACCATAGCGAAATGGGAGGAAATTGGCCTCGACAAAATGTCTCCGAAATGTCAATGAGTTCACCAATAGATCTGCTACCTTACGAGGATGTGAGCGATGCCACGCTATTGTTAACCGCTGTGGAGCAAGGTGACCCCAAGGCTGCAGAAAAGCTGCTTGAGCTCGTTTATGACGAACTACGTCGGTTGGCAACCAGCAAGATGGCCCGGGAAACGCCCGGCCAGACACTTCAACCCACTGAATTGGTTCATGAGGCGTGGTTGCGTTTGGTGGGCGCCAAAAATCCACAATTCGAAAATCGCGCCCATTTTTTTTCTGCCGCTGCCGAGGCCATGCGCCGCATCCTTATCGACCGGGCGCGCCGCAAACTCACCCGGCGTCACGGTGGAGGTTTTGAACGGGTTGACTTGGAAGGACAGGATTTGGGCGCTCCTGGTGCCGACGAGCAATTATTGGCTGTGCATGAAGTGCTTGACGATCTTGCCAAGGAACATCCGATTCAAGCCGAGGTAGTCAAGTTGCGATATTTCGCGGGTATGACGAATGAGGAAACAGCGCAGGTTCTGGGTATCTCCCTTACCACGACGAAGGCCTACTGGAGATTTGCTCGCACCTGGATTCTCCACGCGATCGAGCATTCCTAGCCGGTTTCCCGGCCCTTTCCCGATGCGGAGCCCTCCGCCTCACCACGCTGCTATGGGTAAAGAATCTTTCGCGCTTGTCACGGTTTAGCGTTTCCAGATTGCGGCGTAAAGAAGGATTGAAACTGCTCCCAACGGGCTCAGACCAGCCCAGCGCATACAAGAAATCCCGCCGAAAGATTTCTTCGAGAGCAGGCGACCGGTTTGTTTTGAATTCTCGCATTGTATTCATGACGGGTAATACGCCGTGAAACTAAACCGATTGATGCAATGAAAATCTGCAACGTCACCAGTGAAAAAGGAAAGGGAAATAAGGCATGAACGCAAAAAGTAAGGAACATCAAACGGCCATCGTTACTGGCGCATCCAGCGGCATCGGCTTGGGCATAACGCAGGCACTGCTGGAGCGCGGCTATCGGGTGGTCGCCAACTCGCGCAAAATCACCCAATCAAAAGATTTGGAACCGTCCGCGAACCTCGTCCTGATGGACGGGGACATTGGCAAAAAGGATGTGGCGGTCAAGGTGGCGGACGCTGCCGTGAAACACTTTGGTCGGATCGATCTCCTCGTCAACAGCGCGGGCATCTATATTCCGAAGCCATTCACTGACTATACGCCCGAGGATTTCGAAATGATGATCAGCACGAATGTGGCCGGATACTTTTTCATCACGCAACAGGCAGTGGCGCAAATGCGCAAGCAGAAGTCCGGGCACATTGTGAGCATTTCGACCACCTTGGTGGATCAACCGCTGGCTGGTGCGCCGATTTCACTGCCCGTCATCACCAAGTCAACCATTCCGGCGTTCAGCCGGGCCTTGGCGATGGAATACGTAGGAGACGGCATTCGAGCCAATACGATCTCCCCCGGCGTCGTCAATACTCCGATGCACGCGAACGATGACCACGAATTCTTGAAAAAGCTACACCCGATTCCGCGATTGGTTGAAGTCTCGGACATGGTGGATGCCGTGCTTTATCTCCAATCGGCAACCATGGTGAATGGCGAAAACATCCACGTTGATGGAGGAGCCCATGCAGGCGCCAAGTGGTAACAACAAAAGAACACAAACAAGAAAGGAAGAAAACACATGAACACGATACGAACCAAAGACAAAACTCATCGGCTCGTCCACACCAAATTATCATGTGTGGCGGCGGTGGCGCTTGCCTTCTCAGCTTTCCAGGGCTTTGCTCAACAGGTCCCCTCGCAACCGGTAAAGAACATCGTCCTCGTCCATGGAGCCTTTGCGGACGGCTCGAGCTGGACCAAAGTCATTCCTCTGCTTGAAGCCAAGGGGCTTCATGTGACGGCGGTGCAGAATCCACTTTCCTCGCTGGCGGATGACGTCGCGGCAACCCGGCGGGTCATTGCCAGGCAGGATGGCCCCGTCATTCTCGTCGGACATTCCTGGGCCGGGATGGTTATCAGCGAGGCTGGAAATGACTCCAAGGTTGCCGGGCTTGTCTACGTGGCGGCGATTGTGCCAGACGAAGGGCAGGCAGCCAGCGATGTGCTAAAACCTTACGCGCCAACCCCCGGTCTTGCCGATGCAAAGCCTGATGCCTCGGGTTTCCTTTCGCTCACCCGCAAAGGAATCGACGAGGACTTCGTCCCCGATCTTCGGCCAGCCGAAAGAGCCATCATCTATGCCACTCAGGGCGCGTGGAATTCGGCATGTCTGGCCGATAAAGTGTCGGTCCCGGCCTGGACGACAAAACCATCGTGGCTCATTGTCGCAGCCAACGACCGGATGTTGCCGCCCGAGTATGAGCAGGCAATCGCGGGGCATATCCATGCAACAACGACGACTCTCGCCACCGGCCATGTGCCAATGTTATCCAAACCAAAGCAGGTAGCCGACGTGATCATCGAGGCCGCCAACACACCGGTCACCGCGCCCGATGCCGCCAATGCAAGTGCTCAATCTGTTCCTCCGCTCTCAGGTGTCCTGGGGCAGGTCAAGTCAGCAACACCCAATTCGATTGAGATTGGAACAAAATCGGGAATTGTAAGTGTCGAAATCATGCAGCCGCTCACGACGTATCGGCAGGTTCCCTCCGACCTGAATCAAGTTACCTCCGACTCCTACATTGGTGTCGCTTCCGAGGAGAGGCCAGACGGAGCCGAGGTGGCAAAACAAATCATTGTCTTTCCAGCCGAATTGCGCGGTGCCGCTGAAGGCAGCGTCCTGTTGGATGCGCCGGCCGGCGCGGCCAGACCCGGCCGGATGACGAACGGATCCGTTTCGAAGCAACCAGTCTCCCAATCGCGCTCGCGCATGACCAACGGTGTCCTGCAGAAGAGCGGCGGCACGACTCTCGTTGTGCGCTATCAGGACGGCGATCGGACAATCTCCGTACCGGCTGATGTTCCGGTAACCAAAGTTGAGGCCGGCAGCGTGGCAGTAGAGCCCGGGGCCGTCGCCTACGCCGTGACCGTCCAGCAACCAAACGGCGAGCTTGCAACCAGCAGCATTTTCGTGATTTCCGCCCCGGCGCCCAAGACCACGAATTGAAGACTGGAGATTCCACCCATGACGTCCAGACCCGAAATTTCCCCGCCGCCCGGCGTGCGTCTTGTCCGCAAACACCACCTGTTGGTGCGAGTAAGCCATTGGCTGAACATTCTGCTTCTGGCGGGTCTGATAGTGAGCGGCATCTCCATTTACTGGGCGTCGCCGATCTATCGACACAGTCCGCATCCGCAAACCGGCAACACCGACTACTTTGCTGATGCCGGTGTGTGGCTTTGCGCTCATGTCCCCGGAATGCATGGCTATGTGAGCCCGCCCGACTGGATATACAACCATTTCAGCCTCGGGCCGTACATGCTCGCGCCTGCCATGCGTCTTCACTGGTGCTGTGCCTACTTATTCATGCTGAACGCGGTGGTGTATCTCGTCGGCGTGTGCCTCGGGGGTGAGTGGCGTTCCCTGCTACCGCGGGCGAGCGACGGTAGCGGTGCATTGTTAATGGCCAAATATTATTGGGGCGCACCCTTCGCCTTGCTCTCGCGCCGGCGGCGTATGCCTCCCCATTTCAACTCCAAATACAACCCGCTCCAGCGAATGGCATATTTTTCAATTCCCGTCGCCAGTTGGTTGTCTGTCGTCACGGGCTGGGCGATTCACAAACCCATGCAGCTTTCCTGGCTGGCAGCGCTCCTGGGCGGATTCGACCGGGCGCGGGTCTGGCATTTCTGGCTGATGTGCCTCTTCATCTCATTTGTCGTGCCCCACGTCATTCTGGTTTTCGCGGACGGCTGGGACACGGTGCGCAGCATGATCACAGGCTGGTCCAAAAGAACGGAGATAGGAGGTCAATCTCATGAGCCTTGACGAGAATGGCGCGCAGTCAAAGCCCGCAAAGGCGTCTCCCCCGGGACCAGAATCTCGCGGCGTATTTCCTGAACGGAGTCCTGAGATCATTGAAGTCACCCCCCAGGTCGCGCGCCGATGGACTCGCCGCAATTTTCTAACTTTTGGCGCAGGCGCAGTTGTGGCATTGGGAGTCGCGGCCTCCCAGTTGCCTCCGGGCACACTCCAGAGACTGGGCCTGAAATTCTGGCCGCGTAACCAGTGGCTCCTGAACAAAGCTCAGCGAGTTGATGATGATGTGGCGGAATTGCTGTATTCACCGAATCGCCTGGTGCCCACCTATACAAAGTCCCAGATTACGCCGCTCAGAAATAACTACAACGGCGCCACGCCCGATCCGGGTTACATTCCGAGATGGCGTTTGACTCTCGATGGACTCTCATCCGGCCTGACCGCCGTACTTGATATACAAAACCTTTTAAACCGGTTTCAGATCCACGATCAAATTACGCGGCTTGTGTGTGTAGAGGGTTGGAGCGCGATCGCCTGGTGGTCCGGTCTGAGGTTCGAGAATCTGCTGCAAGCCTACCCGCCTGTCTCCCAGGCCAAATGGGCCCAAATCGAATCATCAGTCAATCTCGATCCCAACGGGAATCCCGACCCGTATTACGTGTCCCTTGATTTGCTGACTGCGCGGCACCCGCAGACGCTGCTTGCGACTCACTATAATGGGCAGCCACTGACTGTCGAACACGGAGCTCCGTTGCGGTTGATTGCACCGATGAAATTTGGACTGAAAAATATCAAAGCGATCACCCGGGTTACTTACGTCAAGGACGAACCAAAAGACTATTGGGCCGAGCGGGGGTATTCTAGTTATGACGGTATTTAGCTGGCGGCGGTCAGTCTGCCGAAGGCGATGCTGGGCGCGGAAAGCGATGGAAAGTTCTAAAACTTAAACCAAATGAAAGGAAAGTAATTTATGAGCAAGATTAAAACAAAAGCCGGCACGGAAATCTATTTCAAAGACTGGGGCAAAGGTCAGCCCGTGGTTTTCAGTCACGGCTGGCCGTTGAGCGCGGACGCTTGGGAAGACCAGATGTTCTTTCTGGCT
This sequence comes from Verrucomicrobiia bacterium, assembly GCA_035577265.1. Taxonomy (GTDB): domain Bacteria; phylum Verrucomicrobiota; class Verrucomicrobiia; order Limisphaerales; family UBA11358; genus UBA11358. Next base: position 61,225 of record DATLVR010000042.1, read on the forward strand.
TCGCGTGGCTTTCGCTGCATCGCCCATGACCGGCGCGGACACGGACGCTCAAGCCAGCCTTGGGATGGCTACGAATATAATACATTCGCCGATGACTTCGCGGAGTTGGTCAACCAGCTTGATCTGAAAGACGCGATCCTTGTCGGTCACTCGATGGGCGGCGGTGAAGTCGCGCGTTACCTTGGCCGCCACGGAACAAAACGCGTGGCGAAGGCGGCGCTCGTCGCCGCGATCCCGCCGTTGATGTTGAAGACCGGTGCGAATCCCGGCGGTGTGCCGATGGAGGTGTTCGATGGCATCCGTAAGGGCCTCCATGCCGACCGCTCGCAGTTCTTCAAGGATGTCAGCGCGCCGTTCTTTGGCGCCAATCGGCCGGGTTCCACCGTCTCACAGGGCTTGCGAGACTCGTTCTGGCGTCAGGGAATGCAGGCAAGCTTGAAAGGGGTCTACGATTGTGTCAAAGCGTTCTCCGAAACCGATTTTACGGAAGACCTCAAGAAGATTGACGTGCCGACCCTCATCGTTCACGGCGACGACGACCAGATCGTGCCGATTGCCAACTCAGCGCTGCTCTCGGCCAAGCTGGTCAAGAAGGCAACGCTCAAAATTTACCAAGGCGCGTCACACGGCTTGTGCGCCACGCACAAAGATCAGGTCAACGAGGACCTGCTGACATTCATTCAATCCTGACCCGGTCCACCAAAGACACATGAACACCATACAAACCAAAGGCAAGACTCACTGGCTCACCCACAGCAAATTATTATGCGTGGCGGCGGCGCTTGCCTTCTCAGCCTTCCAGAGCGTTGCTCAACAGGCCCCTTCGCAGCCGGTAAAGAACACCGCATCCGATGCCGCCCGCGCAAATGCCAAATTCGTATTTCCGGCCAACTTCCAGACTCAGGAGATTCAGACCGACGGCGCGACCATTCATGTCCGGGTCGGCGGACAAGGCCCGGCGGTCGTGCTGATTCACGGATTCGGATTCACAGGCGATATGTGGGCACCCATGGTTGCCGAGCTTGCGCGCGACCACAGAGTGGTCGTGCCAGACCTGCGCGGCATGGGTCTTTCCTCACATCCCGTCGGTGGCTATGATAAGAAAACACAAGCAGCCGATATCCGGTCCGTCCTTACTCAACTCGGTATCGATCATGCCGCGATCGTTGGGCATGACATTGGCGCAACGGTTGCCTATGCCTACGCCGCCCGTTACCCCGATAAAACCGACCGGCTGGTGATGATGGATGCGCCGGTGCCGGGCATTCCACCCTGGGACGAAATCGTGCGCAATCCTGCGCTCTGGCATTTCACTTTCGGCGGTCCCGATGCGGAACGGTTGGTGGCTGGCCGCGAACGCATTTATCTTGATCGTTTTTGGAACGAATTTGCGGGTGATCCGTCGAAAATAGACGAAGCAACCAGAATGCATTACACTGCGCTTTATGCGCAACCGGGTGCCATGCATTCCGCTTTTGCCTAGTTCCTTTCGATTCCCAAGGATGTTGAAGATAACAAAGCTTCCATGATGACCAAGCTAACCATGCCAGTGCTCGCGGTTGGTGCCGTAAAAGCGGTTGGTGCCAACGTGGCCATCATCATGCGCAACGCGGCCGAGAATGTGACCGAAGTCCTGATTGAAAATTCGGGCCATTGGCTGATGGATGAACAACCCGCCGCTACCATTGCGGCCGTGCATGATTTCCTTGACCGGAAATCCTAACCCTGTTCGTCAAAAACCAATAAACTGAAAATGTCCCTGATTAAAAACCAACTTATAAAAGTCGGCGGCAGCAACTCCGCTGCCGGGAAGCAAGCCGCTGACTGGAACGACGAAAACATTCAAGTAGATGGAGGAGCATATGCAATCACCAATGCTTAATAAAACTCTTACAGGTAATCCAAGTTCGCGACTCGACAAACTTGGAATCGTTCTGCCCGCGCCACCAACGCCATTGGGAGCTTACGTCGAATCTTCGGACACCGGAAATTTGCTCTTCCTGAGCGGAATGCTCCCGGTGGTGAATCAAAAGCTCTCCCTTTCCGGACGCTTGGGTGTGAACCTTTCGGTCGAGGAGGGCCAGGAAGCCGCGCGCATCGCTGCACTCAACGCACTTGCCGTTGCCAGGGAACATCTCGGCGGCCTGGACCGGATCAAGAAACTCGTCAAGCTCACGGTGTTGATTGCGACGACCGAACAGTTTGTCGACCACGCGCCAGTGGCGGACGGAGCGTCAAATCTGTTTGTTCAAATCTTCGGGCCAGAAGCCGGCCACGTTCGATTGGTCTATGGAGTGCAAAGCCTGCCCATCAGCGCCCCGCTGATCGTGGACGTTATTTTCGAAATCGAGCCGTAGCGCCACTCAACCTCCAACTGGAATCCCTGTTATGAAAACAAAAATGAGCGCAATCAACATCTCCGAAGAAACAAATTGCAGCCGTCGCCGTTTTTTAGGCGTTGCCGCCATGAGCCTTGCTGCCGCTGAGTTCGCAATGATCGGTTCCGCGAATGCACAATCCAGCCAGACAACCCCGGCAGATCTGCCCACGATTAAACCGGGCACGAACACGTCCTTCGCTTCAATCAAACAGATTGATGCTGGCGTCCTGAATGTCGGCTACGCTGAGGCCGGCCCCGCCGCAGGCCCTGCGGTGATCTTGCTGCACGGTTGGCCCTACGATATTTACAGTTACGTTGACGTCGCTCCGTCGTTGGCTTCCCAAGGCTATAGGGTGATTATTCCGTATTTGCGTGGCTACGGCACAACGCGCTTTCTTTCCAACGACACGTTCCGGAACGGCCAGCAATCGGCTGTCGCTCTTGATGCGATCACTCTTATGGATGCACTCAAGATCCCGAAGGCAATCATCGCCGGTTTTGATTGGGGCGCGCGGACGGCCGGCATCATCGCGGCGCTCTGGCCGGAACGATGCAAGGCGCTTGTCTCCGTGAGTGGTTATCTGATTGGAAGCCCTGAATCCAACAAGCTGCCGTTGCCGCCCAAGGCTGAGCTGGCGTGGTGGTATCAATATTATTTCGCCACCGAACGCGGGCAGATGGGTTACGACAAGTTCCGGAGCGATTTTGCCAGGCTCATTTGGCAGACCGCTTCGCCGAAATGGGGCTTCGATGATGCCACGTTTAATCGCACCGCTGCGTCATTCGACAACCCGGATCATGTCCGCATCGTGATCCATAATTACCGCTGGCGCCTCGGCTTGGCTGAAGGCGAGGCGAAATATGACGACCTCGAAAAGCGGCTTGCCAAAGCTCCCGTCATCGCCGTGCCGACCATTACCATGGAAGGTGATGCCAATGGCGCTCCCCATCCGGATCCCAGCTCCTATGCCAAAAAATTCTCGGGCAAATACGCGCACCGAATCATCACGGGTGGCATCGGGCACAATTTGCCACAGGAAGCCCCGCAGGCATTCGCCAAAGCCATCATCGATGTTGACGATTATTGATGTGTTTTAAAATCAACTATTACGAGAACAACAAACTAAAAACGAAAGGATAAATTTGAGGACTATATTCAAGCAAAATCACCGGGTTGGAACAGGTGTTGCAGTGCTGGCAGCAGGAGTGCGGCTGGCCGGTTTAACTTTCGGAGCCAGCGGGCAGGAGGTTGAAACCAATGCTTTGACTGAAAAGGAACTCGTCCACGAGATTTTCAATACAATGGTTCAGGTGCAGGGAGTCAAACCCGGTTATCGTGTCGTGCACGCGAATGGAAAACTGCCCAATGCTGGCGATCCGACGAAGGACCCCTCAATTGTCTGGCCCGAGGATCGCAGGACTATGGACCTGGGCAAAATCAGCATTATTTCTATGGTTGCCGACAGCAGCACGGCCGAACAGGATCTGGCGTTTGATCCGACAAGCTTGACCGATGGGATCGAGCTGTCCGATGACCCGTTTCCCAGCCTGCGATCCAAGGTTTATGCGCTCGCCGTGTTGCATCGCCAATGAACCCGGATGAGAATAAGCATGATGTCGAGAGACGTGGCGGCTCTTCGGGCCAGAGGCAGACCGGAGCAGGGTGGTCTATGGAGTGCAGAGTTTGCCGGCTGGCACGCCAGTGATCGTCGAGATCATTTTTGAAATCGAATCGAACCGCTAATAAACTAAAAACAAACTAAAACGCTCGTTCAAGAAAGGAAAATTGATTATGAAAGAATTCAAAGCCTATGGCGCCTTACGCCCGAATGGACCGCTGGAACCGTTCAGTTTCGACCCCGGCCCGCTTGGTCCGGAAGAAGTCGAAATCAAAGTGTCTCACTGTGGAATCTGCCACTCGGATCTTTCGATGCTCGACAACGAATGGGGCATGTCTCAATACCCGTTCGTGCCCGGACATGAAGTGACCGGGACAGTTGTCGCACTGGGCGAGGCGGCGAAGGGATTAAAAATCGGGCAGCGCGTTGGGCTGGGTTGGTTCGCTCATAGCTGTCTCGAATGCCACGAATGTCTTTCCGGTGACCAACACTTGTGCGCGACTGCTCAGGGGACCATTGTTGGGCGTCATGGCGGTTTTGCGGATCGGGTTCGAGCTCAGTGGCCCTGGGTTCGCCCTTTGCCCGATGCACTGGACCTGGCAAAAGTGGGGCCGCTCCTGTGCGGTGGCATCACAGTATTTTCGCCATTCCTGATTCATGAATTACCCTCCACCGCCCGTGTCGGGATCATTGGCATCGGTGGATTGGGACACATGGCACTCCAATTCGCCAACAAATGGGGTTGCGAAGTACATGCCTTCACCACCAGTGACAGCAAGGAAACGGAAGCGCGGCAACTGGGCGCTCATTACGTGCACAACAGCAGGAAGGATGGGGCGTTAAAAAAACTCGGCGGAAGTCTGGACCTCATCATTTCCACCATCAACGCGCCTCAGGACGTGTCTGCTTTCCTCGACACCCTCGCGCCCAAGGGCAGTTTCCACAATGTCGGAGCCGTTCTCAAACCGCTCGAAGTGCCCGCGTTTGGTTTAATCCTGGGCCAGAAATCTGTGGCCGGCTCGCCTACAGGCAGCCCGACCGCCATTGATCGCATGCTTGAATTCAGCGCGCGTCACTCGGTCGCACCCGTCGTGGAATATTTTCCGATGTCGAACGTAAACGATGCACTGGAACGCCTTCGATCGGGCAAAGTCCGCTAT
>DATLVR010000043.1:0-12116 GCA_035577265.1 Verrucomicrobiia bacterium
GTCGCACACCTGGTACGTGATCTTTTCATCGAGCGTGGCATCCACATAATACCAACCCAACACAGGCGTGACCGAGATGTTGATAATGGAAGGAGGAGAATCGGCAGTCAACCCAAACACAGGGTGATTATGGAACGGACATGCGTTGAAAAGTATTAACTGGTCCACGTGAGGCGTGTAGTCGAGCGTAGGCTTGACTGGGTCCGCCTGCGCGATGGTGAATGCCAATACATCCTTAAGTTCGACGTCGGGAACGCTGATGGTCTCTCCCTCCTTAGGTTCGCGCGCCGCCGTCTCTGGCGCGGGCTGCTCCGTTTCGACGGCCGGTTCTTCCACAGGCGTCTCGGATTCGGTGGTAGATGCCTCATTTGTCGGCTCCTTTTCCGGGTCGACGTCGTCACGGAAAATGGACGCAGTTGCGCGCGGGATCATCGCCGCGAAACGATGCTGACGATGTTCAACGCCCGGCGCGGTGGAGAACACGTCCACATGGCTGAAATCGTGGCCAAAGCGCGGTTCCATGAAAGCGCGCGTCTCTTTGTCTAATGGCTGGCCGGGCGAACGCAGCACTTCGTGCACGATAGGCGGCACGGACATGTCGTTTTGAGTTCCAGATTCCGCATTTCGGGTTTTGCGTTGCAGTCTTTTCTTGCGGCACTCTTCGCATTCGCCATCGGAACCAGCCTTGCCGCCGCACGCGCACTTGCGCTGCAATACGCCGCTGTGCACCGACGTGAAGGATGAGAACGATGTCGCGGCCGCTTTCGGTTGAGATTGCGCGCTTGCAATCATGTGGTCTCACTTTCTGCCACTCGCACGTGCAGCGTGCCGGTCAGCGATTCGGAGCTGTATTGAAAAATAATGACGCTCGCCAGCGGATCGAACGGGTCCAGCCCGATAATCGCGCCTTTCATCGCTTTGGGTGAACAGGGGAAGGTGCTCACAATGTTTGGCCAATTTCCGAATAGGGCTGCCATCATGCGATCTCCTGTGGCTCATCTAGAGCGGTGTTCTCTACGCCGTTGGCGGCAAAATTTGTAGAATCCGGCAGCGTCTGCGCGGAGGCCAACGCTGTCGGTGCGACTGAACCTGCATCGTTGGAATTAAATGGTGCTTGACCAGGCACCAGCTGGGCAAAATCCCCACGAAGCGGATCCCAGAACGTTGCCCGGGGAGCGCTGAGGTCTAAAGCACCACTTAAGGCAGCGTTTCGACATGATGTGGTGCAATCGCCACCACCAGATCCAAAACCGCGTCCGATAGTTTGATTCGCCGTATCCTGTGTGTAACTGTCGTGCGGGTCGGAGTCGATATACTCCCGCCAGAATTCACGTGACTTGCCGGCTATGGCAGCAGTAACACTCCCACAACGCTGAGTTGAAGCGCACCCGATCCAACAATGCCCAAATGCGTCCCAGACGTTGCTCGGTACCGGGACGTGAGTCTGGTTATAGTACCAAAGCCGGAACCCTCCAGTCCTTGCCGGGTCGCCAAACGTCGCAGTGTACATCGAAGCTTCGAGCGGCTTTAGACACCGGTAGGCCCAGATGGCGTATATGGCTCCTGCGAGTCCAACACCGGCAGCCACAATTATGGGCCAGCCCGCCTGAATAGTATCTGATTCGGAACCCGCGATCGGGGCCTCGCTATTTCGCCGCGGATCTGTCAAAGCCCTTGCAGATACTGCGCTGGCTTCGAGCTCTTGCGGATCATCCGGTGAACTTAACTCAGTGGGTGCCGTTTGTTTCCTATTTCCTTGCTGGACTATATGGGTTAGCTCGTGGGCGATCAGTAGCTGACCTGCAAAGGTTCGCGGTTCATATTGTCCGGAGGCAAATACCATCTCTGATCCAAAAGTGTATGCAAGCGCCCCCACTGCTCTTGACGACTCGGCTGCCTTCGAGTCGGTATGCACCCGCACATGACCAAAGTCGTGGCCAAAGCGCGGTTCCATGAAGGCACGTGCCGCTGAATCGAGAGGCTGGCCGGGCGAGCGCAGCACGTCGTGGACGATGGGCGGCACGCTAGAGCCGTTCTGGGTTCCCAGTTCCGAGTTCCAGGCTTTGCGTTGCAGCTTTTTCTGGTGGCACTCTTCGCACTCGCCACCAGAGCCAGCCTTGCCACCGCACGCACACTCGCGCTGCAACAGGCCGCTGCGCACCGGTGTGAAAGTCGGCGTGGCGAGTGTCGGCGGTTTAACCGTGGTGGTGTGATGCGCGCGCATCAGTGGGTTCCTCCATTGCGTTGTCTCGTGCTCGCAGGCTGATTGGCCACGCTGATGGTCCCGTGAACGGCTTGTGCAATTTGTTTACCAAATTGAGCCGGACCGGTTTGAGGTGCGACCTGGATGTTGCGCGCGGGCAGGCTTGGAATGTGGGTGTCTGAATGTGGAATCAGGCCCCGCCCGGCAAGCAATTGCGCCAACTCGGTTTCGATGGCAGCCTGCAACCCGACGCTCCGCCCGCCAGCAAGGAGCGACTCGTCCACCACCAGCCGCTCAATGTGCAATCGAACCGAAGGCTGAGGGTTGTGCTTTGAGGGTTGAAAATTCATGCCCAACCTCCGATTTCGGATTCGGTCAGTGGCTTTTCGAGCTTGGCATATTCGCCGCGCGCCGCGTGCAGGAGGTGATTCATGCGCACCGGCTGGCCGGCATCGGCGGCCAAAAACGCGGCGTTCATGGCCACGTTGCGGATGTTGCCGCCGGCGACGTTCAGCCGGGAAAGTTTCAGCGGGTCCAGCCCTTCGGTGGGCGTGCCGGCCGGGAAGATGCGCCGCCAGATTTCTGCGCGCTGCGCGGCGTCGGGAAACGGAAACTGCACGACAAAGCGGATCCGGCGCAGGAAGGCGGTGTCGAGCGAGTCTTTCAAGTTGGTCGTGAGGATGGCCAGTCCCCGGTAGGTTTCCATGCGTTGGAGCAGATAGCTGACCTCGATGTTGGCGTAGCGGTCATGGCTGTCCTTCACTTCGCTGCGCTTGCCGAACAACGCATCGGCTTCGTCGAAAAGGAGGATTGCCCCGCCCTCCTCCGCAGCGTCGAACACGCGCCGCAGATTTTTTTCGGTTTCGCCGATGTATTTGCTGACCACGGAACTGAGATCAATCCGATGGAGGTCAAGCCGGAGCTCGTTGGCCAGCACCTCCGCCGCCATCGTCTTGCCCGTGCCGCTGATGCCGGCGAACAGCGCGCTGATGCCCAGGCCGCGAGCCCCTTTTCCGGCAAAACCCCAGGCTTCGTAAACCTTCGCCCGTTGCCGGACGTGGGCGGAAATCTCCCGCAGAATCTGGCGCTGGACCTCGGGCAGGACCAAATCTGCCCAAGTGGCATAAGGCTCGATGCGTTGGGCCAAATTATCCAGACTTGACCTGGCCTGAGTGCGGCAGGCTTCCCAAAGCCTGGCTCCGAGGGTGGCCGCGTCGCCCGTCCCCGTTTTCAGCTCGGCACAAGCCGCCTCGATGCCTCGCGGCGAAAGGCTGAATTGGGTCACCACCCTGGCGACCTGGCCGTTGAGCTGTTCAGAGAGTTCCCCGAGCGACCGCTGCCAGAGAATCTCTTGCTCCCCCGGACCCGGCGGGTTTACTTCCAGGCGAACAAACGATTTGAGGCGTGACCGGATCGGTTCGCGGCGGCTCACCATCACAACACCGCGGAGGCTCTCCAAAAATGGAAGCAGGGTCCGCGCACAGTCAGCGGCGTCGGTCTCCTCGGCATCCACCAGCAAAGCGCCATTGCTCAAGATGGTCTCCCGTTCCCAGAGCCGGGCCAACGATTCACGTTCGGCGGCGTTCGCGGGGATGTCCGCGTGGCGGAGCACATACACGCGCAATCCTAATCTCTGGCCGGCACCCGCAGCAACCGCGCGCCGTCCAGCCCCGTCAAGGCCGCAGAGTTGCACGACGGGCAAATCCCCTTCACGTTTGGACCTGGTCCAGAGTTCACTGATTTGCCGGGCCAGGTTCATCTGTGAGCGGGGCAGATCAGCGGCCACCGACAACGGTTCGACCAGTCCATGCAACCGGGCATCCAGGCCGTTTACACCCGTCAAAAAATGCAGCACTCGTTCGTCTATCTGGATCGGGGTGGCAACCAAACCTTCGCCAGCTGGCATCTCAATGAGCCGCCAGCGTCGCAACGGCGCGCCCGGCGTCAATGCACTCCAGTGGGCTTCCGGCAGGGCTGCCAGGGCGAGACTGAAAGTTGGGCTGGTGCGACGCGGATCGCGGTGCGCGGCGGCAAGCAGCGCCGGGACGTTCGAGTCCAGCTCCACCCCGGCGCACAACAAAAGCACATCCCGTTCGAACAGCGAAAGACGAAAGGCCGCGCACAACACATCCAATGCCGAAGGTGCGGGCATTGCCTCCGTCGCAGCCTGCAAGTCCTGCCGGCGTGAAACCAGCGGGTCTTCGGCGGGCGCATCGCCACGCGCACACGCCGCGTGCCGCTCCAATGCCCCGCGCACGACCGCCAGCGCCGCCATCAGGTGGCGCTGGTTGGCTTCGGGCCAGGAAATGGTGGCTGGGTCGCTCATTTGACGTGGCTTTGGCTCAACGTGCTGTGCTGCTGATCGAAGGCAAAATCCTTCTTGGTGATGTCGTTGATGGCCAGGACGTAAGTTCCCGCGCCGTCGATGGTGCTGAATGTTGCCGCGCCGTCGTTATCCGTTTGCTTGGTGTCGTCTTGAGTCGTGCCATCCGGCAAGGTCCAGGTGGCGCTGACCTCGGCGTCCGACATGACGGCGGCGGTTTCATCTTCAACGACCACCACGGCGGCCACGCCGGTGCTGATGTCGTTGAACGAGGCGAAATGGCAGCGCAGACATTTGCTGTTGCAAACCACCAGCACCTTCGGCCCGGTGTAGCGGGCCGCTAGGTCGCCGAGCGGCTTGGTTGGATCCAACACCAGTTTGCTTTGCGCGCCGTCCACCTGCACGCGCACAAGAAATTCGCCCGTCGGAAAATCAGGCGGGATGGGGAACTTCAGGCTGGTGGTGGCGGGCGGATCGGCCGGCTTCCGCGAGGGCAGTTCGATGGTGCGATTCCCCACCAGCAACTGGACATCTTGCGCGCGTCCAACCGGTGGGGAAACCGTCACGGAGAAATCAGCGCCACGCGGCACCACGCCCAAGACCGGTTCCAGCGGCGGCGGTTGAGTGGTTTTGATTTTGGGCACGAGCATGAAGGCGGACAAATTTGACTCGAAGCCCCGGCGAAGGTCAGGCGGCGGGGCGGTGTTGAAATCCATGAGTTGGATCACTTGAATCGTGTTCACCCCGGCCTGCAGGCCAGCCGGCACAGTGACGTCGACGGTTTGGCCGGTGCTGGAATCCGGCGCAACGGCGGTCGCGCCAAATTTGACCTGGATGCTTCCGACCCTGAAATTATGCCCGCGCAGGGTCAGCGTTTGGCCCGCTTCAACCATTTGCGCCGGTGCGTTGCCGATCATCACTTCATCAATCACCGGTCGCTGGAAGGGCTGCACATGAATTCTTCGCTCGCGCACGGGCAAGGCAACCCGGGTCGGACGCTGGCCTTCGATGAGCACCACCGAAGCCTGATAAGCCATGGAGATATGGTAGCCCACCTGCATGGCGGTCCAGAGTTTGGACATTTCTTCCGTGCTCAAGAACTCAGCGGTGACCTTGATCTGCTCAATCTGGTCGGCAAGGTCGGAAGCCAGCAATTTATCCATCGGCGAGGGCAGCAGATTTCCGGTCACCGGCGAAGGCGAAGTGAGCGTCGTGCGGATCGCGTCGCGCGTAAGGACGGGCGTTTCGTGCAAAACATGCATGGCGTAACCCAGCAAAATCTCCGCGTCAAAATCCTTGGTACCGTAAGCCGTGAGCAGATAATGCAGGTTCAAGGCGAGCGGCGGATTGGTCAAACGCTCGCCGCGATCGTTGCGCGAAGGCAGGCCGGCGTTGCGCCAACCCGGATTGGACGTGACTTGGTAGAGGTAGAGGTTGAGTTGGGACGTTTCGCCGGCATCGGTGTTGATCCGGTTCGGCGCCAGCAATGTCACTTTTACCGAACCGCTCGCCGAACTCAAAGAGTCGTCCGCCACTGCGTTGTCGAGCAGGTTTTTCAAGACCGCGCTGACGGCCGCGATGGCCATGGGGCTGCTCATACACCGCCTCCGTTGCGCGTTTTCAAATAGTCATCGAGTGACAATTTTGGCACCGACAGCGCCGGAGGAGGCGTGGCATTCGTTGCGGGCAAGATCGCGCGCACTTCGACACGCCCGATGGTGACGTGGATTATGGGTGCCGGAGAGGATTCAGCTTCAGTGGCGAACGCGGTTTTCGCGCTTGCACGCTCGCGGCTCGCAATTGGCGCACTCGGAACGGGCGTAATCGCCGGAATCAGGAAAGGCACCGCTGGTGCTACGGTAGCCGGACTCGGTGCCGCACGATGTGTGGCAGGCGTTGGTTCGGCGTTGACGAGCAGATGGGAAGTGGGCATCGCATCTCCGACGATCGATTGTTTTTGCGCCAATTCAGCGGCTTGATCTGTGCGCGGCCAAACCGCCGGCTGTTTGCGGGGCGATTCGGCAGTCGGCTCTACAACGACATTTGATTCCGCCGCAAATACTCCCACTGTCGGCTCAGCAATCGGGCTGCGGACATTATCAGCGGATGTCCGTTTCGTTGCCGGTTCACTCATCGGTGGCGATGGCGAAGTGGAGGCCGTGGTCAAGATCGTTTGGATTGATGCCACGCGATCATGAATTGACCGGCTCTTGTCACTGGCTTCGCACACCGGCTGCAAATGATGTTCTATTTCAAATATCGGTTCCGTTCCGCGCGCCATTGATGCCACAGCAAAGCCACCCTCTGTTTTCACTGGCTCAAAGAGCGATGGCAGCGCGGGGCGCACTGCTGCAGGCGCAGAGCCTGCGCGTTCGGCGATGTGACTTAAATAATCGCTCATGGCTGGACTAGCTCCATGTATGCTTGCCGACGTTTTGGGCTCATTGATAGAATGTCCGCTTCACGCCAGCCGTAAGCCGATGCCAGCACATGCACGTCGTGCAGCAGCCGGATCGCCCATGCGTTAATCTCGCTCCAAAAAAACGATAGGATGTCGAGTGGCACCTGCCACCGATGGGCACATTTCGGACAAGCCAGCGCAAGTTGCAAGTCCGCCTGCGGATCGGCTTTCGCCATTCGTTCAGCGACCGCAGCGACCACTTCGGGCGGCAACTCGGCTGATGTGATTTCCGCGCCGGCACGCCGCGCAAAAAGAACGCATCGTGTTAACAAACATTGCCTGTTTTTTTGATTGTCTGCCTTCGGATCAAGGCTCGTCATGTCGAGACTGTTTGGCAGCCGGAAGCGCACCTCGTAATCGGTATGCGACAGATCCATCGTCTCAGTCGGCTCCACAGCCGGCGTCGCGCGAATTTCGGCAGCTTTTATTCCGAATTCCAACAACTCGTCGCAGACAGGACAAGGTGCCACGGCCGCCAATTGAGGTCCGAACATCCTTTCCCGCAAAGTCAACAAACACGCGTCGCGCTGGCCAATGCTAAGTTGTGCGAGCTGCTCTGGCTTCTCGTCACCAGCACATGCAACCGCAAGCAACGCCAGTGCCCGCTGATCCCACGGCTGAGACGCTCCGAGTTCCCAGACCATCATAAGTTCTGCCGTTGATAATGCACGCATGGCCAGTCATGATGTGAGGGTCGGTTCGCTTGGTTCAGGTGTCTCGGCATCACGTTGAAAGCCTTCGTTTTCCAGTTTGATGTGCTGGATGAGAACGGCATTCGCGTTGGAGTCGAGGTCGGCAGCTGCCTGGAATTCCGAGACCCAGCAGCGGAATACCTTGTAGGCGATGGCAAGTTGCCCAGCCTCATTGTAGATTTCGATGATAATGTCTTTGCGGAAATCTTTCAGCGAAACCTCCGCTCCCAATCCCGATTGGAAGTTCCAGACTTTGTTCGCCCATTTTTCAAATTCGAGATCGTGTGTCACGCCACGGTCAAGCGTGATGGCATCATACTCGGTGCGACCGGGCGATTTGCGGCTACTACTGGGGTCGCCGCCTTCACGGTGCTTAACCACTTCCGTCGTGCGCTTTAGCGTGCCGACTTTGCTGACACCAGCCACGTATTTTCCGTCCCACTTGACACGGAACTTGAAGTTCTTGTAAGGGTCGAACCGCTGCGGATTGACGGTGAATTGAGCCATATTAATTTAGGGTTGAGGACGCTTAAACTGCAATTTGTCCGGCGATTTGTTGTAGCTTGATAACCACGAACTCCGCCGGCTTGAGCGGGGCGAAGCCGACGACGATGTTCACAATTCCCAAATCAATGTCGTTTTGGGTGGTGGTTTCCTTGTCACATTTTACAAAATAAGCGTCACGAGGGGTAGTCCCTTGAAAGGCACCCTGACGGAACAAGTTGTGCATGAAGGCCCCGACATTAAGCCTGATCTGAGCCCAGAGTGGCTCATCATTCGGTTCAAAAACAACCCACTGGCTGCCGCGATACAGGCTCTCTTCAATGAACAACGCCGTGCGGCGGACGGGAATGTATTTATATTCGTCAGCAAGCTGGTCAGCCCCGCGTAACGTGCGCGAACCCCAAACCACGCTGCCGGAAATAGGGAATGTGCGCAGGCAATTGATTCCCATTTGGTTTAGGATTCCGTTGTCACCGTCACTCAAAAGCGCGTCCAACCCTTGGATGCCAGCCAAGCTTGCATCCAGTCCAGCCGGTGCCTTCCAGACCCCGCGCGTCGAATCGGTGCGAGCCATGACGCCGGCAACGATCCCGCAGGGAACGAATGTGTCGGGCTGTCCGTCGCGCGCGGGATCGGATTGGATGACGCGCGGGAAAAATAGCGCCGCGTTCCGCGCGGCTTCGCCATTGAGATTCAGGGCGGCAAGATCCGCTTTCGCTGTGGCGGCGGCGGTATCCTTATTTACGCTCCACTCCGCAGGAGAATCGACGATCAGCATGGCCCGCCGTTGCACGCAGTAGGGGAGCGCATCCTGGTAGATTGCAGGATCCGTGCTCGCATCGCGGAGCTGTGGCGGCAGGCACAGCAGGTTGAAGAGATCGGCTTTGTCAAGGGCGTAGATACCGCGCTTGTTATCCTGAAGATTCGGCCCGCTGGAAATGTCATTGCGATCCAGCGGCCCGCCGTCCGCGACAAAATCCGCCTGAACGATGCCTGCCGTGCGGGGTTCGGCACGTTTCAAATCGTCGGCCGAAAACGGGCTGATATTCCGCGCGTCGGCTTTGGCCTTGGCCTTGTCCGTGGCCGCAATGGTCGCGTCGGCGTCGATGGCCGCATCCATGATGATATCGGATTCTCGAGGCAAAACCGTGGGCGGTGCGGTCTCCTGTCGGACGAGATTCGATTGATTCTCCAGCACGCGATCGATTCGCCTCGGACTGTCCTTCACTGAGAGATTGAGAAAGCGCTCGGTTACCCCCGTCGCCATGTCGCGCACCGTCAGATTAAAGAGGTCGGCGGAGGTGAGTGGTTTGAAACGATCGCCCACGCTGGCGAGGCCATCGTAATCGACCCGCGCACGCAGATTGTTTCCCCACGCACCTTCGCTCGCCGCCTCGATAACCAGTGGCTCTGTGGCGGGGGGAGACGCCGTATCTGTCGGTAAATTCAATTTCGCTTTGCTGGGGACCGCGCCCGCCGCCGCCGCCTGTGCCTCGGTTACGAGACCCAGCACAGTTGCGCCGGTCGCCGCAGGGTCAACAGCATCCGCAACGGCCTGTGCTGCGGTTTTATCCGCAGGAGTTCCGGCTACCGCGACCGCATTGTCTGCCGCTGTCTTGGCAGCAGTCATCACGGTCAGGTCTCCGGTCGCATCGGTGACAGTTTTTAATGCGGTGAGAATCTTCGCGCGAACGTCATTGGCGGCTTGTTGAACATCAGATAAATTTGCGCCGGCTACTCCTGCGGCAGCATCGACGGCATCAGCAACCGCTTTGGCGGCGGCCTTCTCGGCTGGAGTTCCGGCACCGCCAGCGATTGTCGCATTTGCAGTGTCAGCCGCTGTCTTGGCTGCAGGAACGTTGGCAGAACCGGTGATCGCACTCACCACGCTATCGGCCGCAGCCAAAACGCCGGCAGCAACGCCGTTTGCCGCTTTTGAAATATCTGGGAATGCTGCGCCGGCTACTACAGCGGCAGCATCGACGGCATCGGCAACCGCTTTGGCGGCGGCCTTCTCGGCTGGAGTTCCGGCACCGCCAGCGATTGTCGCATTTGCAGTGTCAGCCGCTGTCTTGGCTGCAGCCACTACACTTGGACCCACCGTGGCATCGACGACCGCTTTGGCGGCGGCTCGAGCATTGTCTCTCACTCCGTCATTTGCAAAATTCGGATGAAGCAGGCGAACGACGATAGCTTGGCTGCCACCGTTCAAGTAAAAATCCCGGACTGCATAGCTTAACAAAAAGTCCTGTTGCAGCCCTCCGAAAGTGCGCTCAAAATCAGCAAAGCTATTGAGGACGACAGGCTCATTCACCAAGCCGCGTGCCGCCCGGCCAATGAACGCTGTAATTGAAGTGGCTACGCCCGTAATCGTTCGAACACCGCTCGAAATTTCTTCGATGTAAACACCCGGATAGGTTAACGCACTTGGCATAATTATTACCTCAGTTTGTTGTTTCCAATATTCTTTTCTCCAAGGCCCGACGAAGCATTTGCAGACTGCTTCCGTTCGCCAAAAACTTCGACCCGAACCTACTCAGAGCGTCCTTGCTAATGGTGCAACCGAACCTCAAAGTTCCTTCAGTTACCGTTTTCATCGTCGTCAATTCCAGTAGGATCCTGCGGATTCGTTTTCGCATCAGCCAAGGAATAATAAACGCGCCCGTCTGGCCCGTGCTCCGCAATCACCGATCCTCGCGCCACTAATTTGTCCAGTCCCATTTTCACCTCAATTAAGGTTGGGCCGCCTTCCTTGCCCAACAACCACCAAGACATTATTCCGTCCAGTGTGTCTTTCGCATCCGGATGTTGCTTCAGGTAATCGAGTATTTGGTCATCGGCATGCACATTTTGCTCTCCGGCCGAGGATTCAGGTCAAAGCTTGTTATGATAAACATTAGCAACGCGCGTGCCGCGTCGAAAACGCCGGTGTTTCACGCGATCCAGAAGCACAAACCGGACAAGTTTGCCCTGCGGTCAGATGGAGAGAATCAAGTTTCCCGCGGCGACAGATGATTTTTTGCGTGGACATTTTTGTCCGCACGCATGCCAACATTGCCCATGTCTGTCTTGCGACGGGGCGCGGGAGTGGGAAGGTGCAATTTGTGTTTGCGCAGTAATTGCCAGAAGGCGCGGCGGTCTTTGCCGGCCGCTTTGGCCGCGCGCGAGATGTTGCCCTGTTGTTCGCCCAAGAGTCGTTGGAGGTAGGCCGTTTCAAAATTTATGACGACGTGGGCCTTCAGGGTCTTGAACGACGAAGTTTCCGGGAAGTCCTGTTCCGTCGGCAAAACAATGTCCTCGCTATGAATTGTGGGTTGCTCGGAGAGAACCACGGCGCGTTGGATCACGTTTTCCAGTTCGCGCACGTTGCCTGGCCAATCGTAGCACATGAGTTTTTGCAGGGCGGCATGTGAAATTCCCAAGACCGGCCCGCTCGATTCATGCCTGTATTTGGCAATGAGATGCCGGGTGAGCAACGGAATGTCATCTTTCCGGGCACGCAGCGGCGGCAGCTTGAGCGTGAGGACATTGATTCGATAAAACAAGTCGGACCGAAATTTGCCGACGCGGACGGCTTCCTCGATCAGGGCGTTCGACGCGGCCATAACCCGAACATTCGCGTCGCAGACCGTGCGCGCCCCCAGAGCACGGTAGGTCCGATCCTGGAGGAACCGCAGGAGTTTGACCTGCGTCTGAAGCGGCAGTGAATCAATTTCGTCGAGAAAGAGCGTCCCTCCGTCCGCATCATGAATCAACCCGCGCACGGACGTTGTCGCCCCGGTGAAGGCACCACGCTCGTGCCCGAACAATTCGTTCTCCACCAGTTCCGCCGGGATCGCCCCACAGTTGACCGGGATGAACGGGTGGCCAGATCGAAAGCTGAGATAATGGAGCGCCCGCGCGAACATCTCCTTGCCCGTGCCGGTTTCACCG
>DATLVR010000044.1:0-49356 GCA_035577265.1 Verrucomicrobiia bacterium
CAGCAGGCTGGCCGCCTGTTCGCGCGTTTCCGGATCGAGGCGGAGATCGCTGGCAAAGCTTTCCAATTCGCCCCGCAGAATCGTGACCGGCGTGCGCAGGTCATGCGACGCATCGGCGACAAATCGTTTCGAGTTTTGAAACGCGTCATCGAGCCGGGCAATCATGCGGTTGAGCGAAACCGAGAGCCGCTCCAGTTCATCTCCGGTGTTGGCGACGGGCAGGCGTTCGCTCAGGTTGTGCTGGGTGATCCGCTCGGCCGCGCGCGTGATCTGTTCAACGGGTGACAATGCCTTTCTGACCAGCAGATATCCGCCTCCCGCAATGATGACAATGGCCAGCGGCAGACCCAACGTGAGTTGTAAAAACATACGATCCAGCATGGTCTCCATGGGATCCAGCAGTTCACCGAACTCCACCAGGTAAGCCGGATTGCCGGAGGAGGTGACCGTGAGCGCGGCCACCACCATGGTTTTGCCTCCCGACAATTTCAGCTTTCGGGAGTATTCCTTCGTCGGCGGCGGCGACAGGCTGGGAATTTCCTGGGGATCAAAACTGCCGTCTTTGGGCTGGTCGGAAGCGTAAACCCGCGTTCCATCGGCGCGGGTGATCCGGATGAACCGATCGTTGATTTCCGGCTCATACCAGTCTTTCGTCTGGGTGGCGATGTAACCTTCGCCGGTTTGTTTGACATGTGCCAGCAAGGCATCGGCAATCTGGCGTGCGCGCCGCACTTGCGCCTGGCGCAGGTCGTTCTCCAAAAAATGGCGCAAGTCCAGCAGCATCAATCCGCCCAACAGTAAAAAAATACCGGTGAGCAAACTGGCATACCAGGCGACCAGGCGGAAGCTGATGGAGCGGGGGTTCATGTCGGCGTTCCGTCGTTCAAGCTGTAACCGACCCCGCGCACGGTGCGCAGCATTTTGACGGGATACGCGGCATCCACTTTTTCCCGCAAATGCCGCACATAGACATCGACAATATTGGTCAACCCCTCAAAGCTTTGATCCCAGACATGCTCGATGATCATGGTGCGTGAAAAGACCCGGCCCGGATGCGTGGCCAGATATTCGAGCAACGAGTATTCCTTGGCGGTCAGCTCGATTTTCTTTCCGGCCCGGCGCACCTGCTGTGACAGCCGGTCGATTTCCAAATCGCCCACCCGCAGCACGCTGGAGCGGTTGACCGGTCCGCGCCGCAACAATGCCTTGATGCGCAGCTGGAGTTCGGCGAACGCGAAGGGCTTGGTTAAATAATCGTCCGCGCCGGTTTCAAAGTTCTTGATCTTGTCGGCCATGCCGTCCCGCGCGGTGAGAATCAAGATGGGCACCTGCTGGTTTTTGCGGCGGACTCGCTCCAGGATTTCCGTGCCGGTCAGTCCGGGCAGCATTAGATCCAAGATGAGGAGGTCGTAATCATAAACCGCCACGGCTTCCCAGGCGCTTTGGCCATCATGGTAAACATCCACGGCGAAGCGCTCCGCCTTGAGGCCTCGCACAATGAAGTCGGCCACTTTCTTTTCGTCTTCCGCAAGCAGGATTCTCATAACTTGTATCAACTTCGACATAAAAATAGACCAGATGTTTATTAAAAGGTCGTAAACGCTTGATTAAAATTCATTCAGAAAGCCCCGCTCCGCCCGCGCGTCCAATTTTAAGGAGCCCGTTCCCGCAGCCTTCCTGATCCAATGGTCAATGAATCCTAAAATCCGCACCAGGGAGGAACCACGAAACACACGAAAACCGGAACGAATGGCTCGGTATGGCGCGGAAGTAACCGGCACCAATCGGTGAACTCGGATTTGAAACCTGTAAGCGTGGGGTTGGCCTTCTCGGGCATTGGCTTTCCTTTCGTGTGTTTCGTGTATTTCGCGGTTGAACGGAATTTTTCCAGATAAGGCGGTAAGCGTACCGCACGGATGCGCATGGCTACCGCATTGACAGTCTGTGACCTGGAGAACCCTGGGGAAATCTTGAAAAATCTTTACAATTCCCAGGAATTGCCTGACATTGGTTTCGTCGTGAGCAAAACTCGGCCTCGTGCCGTGAGAACCTTTAGGGTTCCTATACTCACTACAAAAACAAGATGACCACCATCAGCCACAACATCAAGACCGCCAATCTCAAGCAGGAGATCCGGCAGATTCGTGTGCTTGCCAAGAAGGTGGCTAGTTCCAAGGAGTCAGCCGTTCGCTTTCTTAAATCCACCGGCATGCATTCCGCCTCTGGCCAACTCAAGCCGCAATTCCGCTGATGGTTTCCCGTTCCTTCGTGCTTGGCTATCATGGCTGCGATGCCACCGTGACACGCAAGGTGGTTTCCGGCGACGACCAACTCTTAAGCAGCGACAACAAACACGACTGGCTGGGCAACGGCCAATACTTCTGGGAAGACAGCTATTCCCGCGCAATCCGTTGGGCCAAGGAAGAGGAAACCAAAAAATCCGGCAAAGTGAAAAAAGCCTCCGTGTTGGGAGCCATCATCGACTTGGGCAACTGCCTCAACTTGATTGACACCGAGCATCTCGGCCTCGTCAAAGCCGCCCATGCCGCCTATCTTGAAATTTGTCAGGCCACCGGTGATGCCCCGGCACAAAACAAGGGCAAGGACTTAAGCGGCCGCTACCTTGACTGCGCCGTTTTTGAAACCTTGCACCAGTTGCGCAAACAAGACGGCAAGCCCGCCTTTGATACCGTGCGCGCTTTCTTTGTCGAGGGTCATCAACTTTACGCCACCGCTGGTCTGCGCTCATTGGATCACATCCAGATTTGCGTCCGCAATCCCCGCTCCATCATCGGCTATTTTCTACCACGGGAAACCTGAGCTGTTCCAATTGCTGGAGCAGGATGGCACCCCTAAAAACGCGCCATGTAAAAACACTAAACAAAAAACCCTAGCCTCGCAGAGTCGCCGAAGGCACCAATCCGACTGCTCTGACTTCTGGCGGTCTTATAGGTTAGAACGTTCAAACAGAAATGCGACCTCGGATTGCCACTGCCTTTCCTACGAATCAATGTCTTCTTGCTAAAAACGCTATTTTTGCTAGTTTCATCAAACACATATGCCAGATAACCTCATAGGCGTGGTGGTTCATTCTGACTATGTTGACATGGTTCTACTCCAACAGGTCGGGCCGAAATCTTTTGCCTTGCAGGACGAGACCGCGCTGAAGCTTCAAACCGGAGATCGGCCACCAGCCTATCATATTCTCCACAGCCAATTCCAAGATTATGTAAAACAACATCACGCCAAATACGTTTGCGTCAAACAGAGCGCACTCAGTCGCGGCGTGATGAAAATGGCCCATCTAAAGGCCGCAGAGCTACGAGGCATTATCCAATGCGGTGCTGCTGCGGCCGGTGCGGAAATCCGCTTATTCAATAAAGCTTCGGTCAGCCGCACGTCCGGCAGAGCGGGCGGCCGCAAAGTTGATGAATACCTGAAGGACCACAGTTACTGGAGCAGTATTGGACTGTCGAGCCTCCCAAAAGGAATGCGTGAAGCGGCATTCGTTGTCGTGGAAGAATTTTTAACCTGATATATGCCGGACTATGTGGCCCAACTTAACTTGCGAACACGTATCGGAGGCGGACAATTTGGCGACGTGTATGATGCTGATTGTCCGTTGCACGGCAAGGTCGCAGTAAAGTTATTACGCCAGCGTCCTGGGGAAACCGATGTCGAATGGGCCGTTCGTAGCACCGAACTCCTAGCAGAAGCCCGTAAACTTAAATCCGCACAACATCGTAACATCGTAGCTGTATACCAAGTCGTCAAAGATACACGCGGTGTTGTTCATCTCGTCACGGAATTCTGCAAGGGCGGCTCACTCGAAGCCGAGTATCTGGTCAGCCCGATGACTCTCCAAAAAGCACGTAAAATTATTACCCATGCTTGCGCGGGTTTGGAGTGCATCCACAGCGTCGGAATGGTTCATAGAGACATCAAGCCCGCAAATATTCTTAGCGACGACGGGACATATAAAATCGCGGATTTTGGCCTCGTTACAGATCGGATGCTTCACGGCTATGCCTCAGCCGTAGGTTATGTGAGCCACTTGGCACCCGAAGTTTTTGACAGTGCATCCGGTGCTGCCGGTGTGACCAGCGCAAAAACCGATGTTTGGGCACTTGGAATGACCCTCTACCGCCTGCTCCACGGGCATAGTTTTTTTTTGGATAATTTTGGGTTACTCTCCGCCGATGATTTTAAGCAAAAAATTGTAGATGGCGGGTTTAGCCACTCCCTTCCGTGGCTGCCGCACATTCCTGACCAATGGAGAAAATTTATCCGAAAGTCCATGCACGATGATACATCTCAAAGGTTTCAATCGGCCCACGACATGAGCCAAGCTCTCGCTCCCTTGCCAATCGATCCTCACTGGACTTGCCACTACGTATATAACCAAGTGACGTGGAAAAAGTCCGAGGACGGGAGAACCACCACTGTCGAGTGGCAAATTGAGTCCCCGCGCAAACACGTTTGGGCAGTCAATCGTAGTGGTGGTGGAAAAAATCCGAGATGCGTAGGTGGAACACGTGGCGCCGTAATCAACACTGCAGAAGCCAGAAAACAACTGGAGGATTATTTTGCCGGAGTCGCTTGAATTTTTATCTAGGGCGGAGCCCAAACCGAGTAACTTGCCTTTCCGACAGCAGATAATTTCCGAGTATCAGGCTTTTTCCAGATTCCAACTGGAATATCTCTCCGGCTAATTGCCTCCGCAGGCCCGAGCACTCGCCGCAGTATTCGGAATTGCTAGCCGACTGGCTCCGAAATTCTCGGCCACAAAACTTACATTTTTTTAGCTGCAGCATGTTTCCTATCTATTTTGGCAAGATTACGATGCGCGATTTGTTCATCTCCCCGACTGGTAAAAGCAAGATGAAGGTGTTCCAGCCGGTGTTAAAAAAGTGATACGTGAATGTGACCATCTCTCCAGATGCAATAGACAGGGCAATCTGGCCGTTTTCGTGCAATTTGCGATTCCGTTTTATGTCTTGCACAAAAATAAATTCCAATCCGCATTTGTCGCCAGGCCATGTGAGTTCACCGAACGCTCCCGTAAAAAGGGGCGACTGGAAATAATCACGAACACCAACATGATAGGCCCCGTTTACTTCCGGCTTTAGCAAAACCAACAGAGCACAACGTTTTTTTGATTTTTCAACATATCGGCGTATCGCTGCATGATTTGACCCGCCAAACATTTGTCCGAGCAACCTTGCCGAATTGATTGACAGCGGCAATTTCGCAACCTGTTCGTCGAATTGCTCATGTTGAAACAACGTGCACGAAGCAAAAAAGCTCGCCTCCCTTTCAAAGATATCGTCGGCGTCGTGTGCAAGAGTTTTGTCGTCATCCATGTAACCAAGGGCACTCTGCCATGAGCACGCGTCGTGGCCGACTTCGTGAAGCTTAACGAAATTTTTCCTCGACGGGTTTTGAGTATGATCGAGGTAAATTGTTTTCTGGCGCCGATCAATTATGCCGACCACCTTTTTTACGGCCTGCTTAGCGAATTGGAAATTCTTGCTTAGGAATCCCGGCTCAATCGTGCTGAGATCCACCCCCATCTCAATCTGGAGATTGGCGAATCTGACAATATCGTCTACCGGCGTCGGTCGCTTTCCCCAAGCTTTGGCCGACAAGAGCAGGTTTCTTGAAATTTTTTCTATGTCATCAGCCGAGTCAAGTGGAGGTTTTTTCATTCGTTTTTCGTTTACTCCTGAGAAAAGCGAGGTATTCGGCTAAAGCTACCTCTTCTTCGGACGTCAACTTTTCCTGAGCAAATAGTGCGGCCCCTTGGAGAGTCTTGGGTCCGTCAGAAGCTTTCCGCTTAATGTAACCAGCGGCCTCCATTAGCATTTCATACGCTATGTCGTAAAGTGCTGCGAGTTTGTGGAGAAAATGCGGCGATGGTTTTTTGACCTTATCGTTTTCTAACTGGCTCAAATAAGCATTAGAAATCCCGGTTGCGTCTTCAACGTCACGCAAAGACAGATTACGCAGTTCCCTAGCCATTTTAAGCCCTCCTCCTAGTGTTTTCGGCGTGTCTGCAGTTTCGATATTCATAAAGAGAGGTGAAAAAGGTGTCTCAAAGCAGCGTCAGAATTCCACGCATCGCTTGAAAAGTCAAGCATTTGCTGGTGTTGCGAATCATGTGCTTGACGAATAACGCAATGCGTTGTATTTGTTCTCGCAAGTGCGCTTTGCTTGTCTTTTTGTAGTCGTCATGACCGACGGCGAAGGCAGGTTACGCCGCTGATTTATTATGAAAAAAATTGAACTATATGTTCATTCCTACGACGGCGTGGATCCGAAGCTCGTGCAATCGAGTGAGGAGTCCACGATAACAGAACTTCTTGAGATAATTGTCGCAGCTGGCGGCCTCGATGGTAAGGTTGATGAAGCAATCCTCATTTTCACCGAGGATTGCGACGAACCGGTCGAGCGTCATCGGAAGCTTTCCGAATGCGAAATCCGTCATCGCCATCATGTCCACTGCCATCGCTGCCGCAAAGTTCAGGTGTCGGTTTTCTACAATGGAGAACACCACGAAACGTTTGGTCCGGCAACTACGGTCAAGCGAGTTCTTAAATGGGCCATCAAGGCCTTCAAGTTGTCGCCGGCTGACGCCGCAGACAAAATCCTTGTTCTCAAGGGTCACGACAACGAGGAACTCCCCCTTGATGCCCATATCGGTTCCTTTACCCAACCTCACCATTGCTTAGTCGAGCTTTGCTTGACTGCACCAGTCGAAGTTCAAGGATGAAACCCGACCAAAGCCTCTTCATGGCCCATCTTGAAGGGGCTCCTTTCCAATCTGGAGTGGACGCCGGGAAGTGGGGACTTTCCGGCGTTTCCAACGATCTCGTGTGGCCACACCCGATAATGTGGGTGGAGGCTGACCCCAAGATTGTGCCGCAAGGGAAAGTGTTCTTGCGCTTCACCGTGGATGGCTACCCTGCTACTGCACCCACAGCCTGCCCGTGGGACATCGGCACCAACGCAAAGCTTGCCAGCAATCTTTACCCCAAACTCACAGGAAAATTTCAACGTGTTTTTCGAAGCGATTGGAACGGAGGAAACTCGTTGTATGCCCCTTGCGATCGGATGGCGATGGCTGGTCATGAAGTGTGGAAGCAGGCTTACCCATACTGGTGGTGGACCGCCGAATTTACCATCGTGAAATATTTGGCCTTTGTGCACCTCTGTTTAAACCCAATATGTAATGAAAACGCAGCCTCTTAGTATTTCTCGTTCACTTTGGCAAAGTTTGTTGTCGGACTTGCGACGACGTGGTGGAGGCGAACGTGAGAGCGGTGCCTTCATACTCGCGAAAGCTGGTTCGCGCGAAATCACTTCTTTTATCTGTTACGATGATTTGGATGAGGCGGCGCTTGAAACAGGCATTATCACGTTCCACGCCGCAGGTTTTGTGAAACTGTGGGACCACTGCCAGCGCAACGGTTTGGTTGTGGTAGCAGACGTGCACACTCACCCCACCGACTGGACAGGACAAAGTGAGTCCGACAGAACGCATCCGATGGTAGCGATTAAGGGGCACGTGGCCCTCATCTTGCCAGATTACGCCGCCCCCGATTCCATGCCACTCAATGGAGCTTCCGTTTACGAATACAAAGGCAATCACAAATGGAAGACCAGCAAGCCGAACTCTATGCCTTTCCTAATTACCAATCTATGAATACCAAAATCGTTACTGAAGATAATCTTGACCGTTTGGCTCTAGCCATCATGGTGAAATATAACGTTGGATACGAAGAAGCACGCAGGATTTTAAGCAAGATGCGCTTGCGTCTAATCTGCGATGCGAGTATCGGCGAATCGGCCGCAAAGCAGGCCGCGCTGCTCACTGCCATCAACGTCGGTAAACGTGCTTTTCACGGAGGCGTTTTTGTCTCAATGCCGGGCCATGTTAAATGTTTGTTGCCGTGGCCAAGCTTTCAGCCTTTTAATTCTATGGTGAGCATGATGGGCGGATGTTTTGTAATGCCCGAAAGTGATCCTTTTACACAAACGATTTATTTCGGTTCGGCTCCGAAACCAGTAGAAGATTCTCTCTTTGTCTATTGCTCTGGATGGCGCGGCGGTGTTGCGCCTGCTGGCAGCACTGTTTCTATCCCATCTCCATACGATTTCGCCACCGGAGGTGTGCTTGCTGGTGCCTTGGCTGTAGCCCGCGGATTTCTTCGAGTATCTGGCCTAAGCTCTCGGTCACTGGAAGAGCCGCAAGGAATTTCCATTTGGAGACCTGATCTCAACTGGCTCGACCCGGCGGCTGACGGACCCGAACTCGAGTCTTTACCGAAAGCCTTGTGGATGCTTGGGCTCGGACACCTCGGCCAAGCCTATATCTGGAACCTTGGATTGCTCCCCTATCAGTCGTCCAAGGATACAACATTTTTGCTCCAAGATTTTGACACCGTTGTGGAAGGGAATTATTCCTCGCAACTTTTGTGCGAAAAGAACAACATCGGTCGCAAGAAGACACGCGTTTGCTCAGACTGGTTGGAAGCCAGAGGCTTTAATACTGTCTTAACGGAGCGCCCCTTCGACGGAGCCACCAAGCGGACGGACGATGAACCATTCATCGCTTGCTGCGGCTTTGACGCCAGCAAACCGAGACGCATCTTAGAGGATGCTGGGTTCGATCTTATCGTTGAATGCGCCCTCGGTGCCGACAGTGCCCGTTTCGACCGAATTATTCTGCACACGTTTCCCGATGCCCGCCGGAAACCCGCAGTAATTTGGGCCGATGACAAGCAATCGAACCCAGATCAACGCATTATTGAAGCGTTTCGCACCAAGGAAGATTGTGGGATCTTGGCAGAAACACTTGCCAAGAAGGCAATTTCAAGTTCGTTTGTTGGTGCGGTTGCTGGTGCACTTGTCACCGGTGAAATTCTTCGGGCATTAAACGGCGGTGTCCGCTGCGAGTTAGTCCAGCTACAGTTAAGACATAACGACGATCTTAGCGTAATTTTGAAAGATGAGAATTATCAAGTTCGCGCGGCCCGGTCCGGATTCTGTCCATCAAGCGTGCCTGAATTACTTGTAGCTTAATGCCCGAAAGAATTTACATCCCGCCATATTCCGGCGTTCGACTGATCGAATCCGGGATAATTTCCAGCTTGTGCCGGTGCCTGCGGTTCAGGTGTTCTGCCTCAAGTGCGGCAGTTTCAAGCTGAAGGTGATTGGTGAATTCGATTCGGACGCGGGCGAGTTGGAAGTTGTATTCCGAGACGTAATCGCCGAACCACTGATTCGTTTTGCGCTCGCTGCCGGGCAGCAGCGTGCCGAGGCGAGATACTGCGCGTTCTTCAGACCGGCGCGCAGGTTTCACGAACGCGGTCCACCAGGATGATGTCGCGCTGGTTGGCGCGGCCGGAGCTGTCGTTCAAATCCTCCGGGTCTTCCGTGTGACATTCGAGCACGTCAAAGCCGTGAAGATGCTGAAGCTTCTGCACCAGTGCCCGCTCAATTTGATCCTCGGAAATGAAGTTCGGCATCGCTATGGGTTTTTCAGAAGAAACTCCTTCGCCGGCGCTTCGGTCATCTCGAAACAGACCATTTCCTTTTCCTCATCCATGCCCATGTCCGCCATCCCGCATTTGTCCCGGTAAAATTTTTCCGAGGCGGACAGCGAATGCAGTCCGATTCTCCCTTTATATTCTTGTGCCCGGCTCAATTCAATGGCGGCCTTGATCATCGCTTTGCCGACGCGCGCGAAAGCGCGCCGGCTTTTCAATCTCCGGGCGGTTCCACGGTGCGGTTGACACCATCTCGATGCACATCATCGGCATCAGATCCGGTTCGCTCAAACGGACACTGGTGATCATCAACCCCTGCAAATTCCTTGAGGAATAATTTCCACTGGGTTTCGGCGAAACCGAAATAGTGATGCGAGTGGTGTTGCCGCGTCTATTTTCAACGCCATCCGCCCGGCGTCCTCGTGCATCGCATCCTGAGCAAGAACACCTTGAACAATTTCCTCTTCCGCTCCAGCTTCGAGACCGGCGAAGCGAGGCCCTCCAGCAAAACCCGAAATTCTGGCAGCTCATCGAGGAAGCCAAAAGTTCCGAGGCACAGTAAAACTCGCCGGCGCGTCGGGACCGGGATTTCGGCTGACGGTTTTCCGCCACGCCTGGCAGTCAAAACTTGCCGTGTTCCGGTCAAGTTTTACGCTATTGTCTTGCCTTAATTTTAAACACTAATCATAGTCGCACCGCTTTGTTCTTCTGGCCGACAGGGAGACCTTAGATGGCTTGTTGAAGCATCGTCAGGGAATTGTGCCGCATTCAAACCAATCCCATTCATGAATAAATTCTTTTTTCGCGCCCTCGCTGTGGCTTTCGTCCTGCTCGGCCTGGGCCAGCCCTCGTCATTGTTGGCGGTGCAGACCGGCTCCACGGGTGGCGCTCCGCCGACCGGAGCGGCCACGGCCAAGCCGGCCACCACCATGACCTGGATGATCTGCATCAGCGGCATTTTCCCCACCAGCGGTGAGAACACCGGCACGATGGACTCGCCATATATAAGTGAGATTCGCCTGTTTTCCGGTGTTTCCAGCTATGAGGCCTCGTTCAACACTTCAACTTGGGTGCCCTGCAACGGCCAGCCGCTGTCGATCGCCCAACATAGCGCGTTGTTTTTTTTGCTCAACACCACCTATGGCGGCAATGGCACCACCACCTTCAATCTGCCCGACCTGCGCGGACGCGTTCCCATCGGTGCCGGCTCCGGGCCGGGTCTGACCCCGCGGACCATCGGCCAGACCGGTGGTGGCGACAGCGTGGTGCTCGCTTCGAACAATCTTCCCGCGCACATCCACGGCATCCCCGGCACCAACACCTTTTCGGCCGGCGGCGGGGCGGCAGTCGGCACCATGCCGGCGTTCATCGTGCTTCAGCCGTGGATTGATGACAACAACGCCGATAACTATGAAATCGGCACCATTCGCTGGATGGCACAATCGAACAGCATTCCCGGGCTGATCTGTGACGGACGGTCCCTGGCCACCAGCGCGAACAACCAGCTCTTTACCGCGATCGGGTACACCTTTGGCGGCAGCGGCGGCTCGTTCAACATCCCGGATTTGCGCGGACGCCTGGCCATCGGTGCCGGCACCGGGCCGGGCTTGACGGCGCGCACGTTGGGCCAATCTGGCGGCGTGGAAACTTACACCCTGCTGGCCTCCGACATACCCGCCCATACGCACACCTACCCGGGCGGCACCACCGGCAGTACGGGCGGCATCGTTGCCTCGCACAATGTCATGGCACCATATCTTGTCCTGACTCCCGGAGTAGCGGTGGAGGGATCTTACGGACCGAGCACAGGTTTTCCGACCACTGCTGAAGTCCGCTTTTTCGCCGATTCATCCACGGCGATGGCGCTTGATCTCTCCGCCGATTGGAGGGTGTGTGATGGATCGGTGAGCCTCACGTCAACCGGCGGCGGCGACGGCAGCTTGGATACCTACTCTACCACGGTCGGCGCCACTTGGGGCGGTGATGGCAATAACAGCGTCGGCCTTCCCGACCTCCGCGGACGCGCCGTGGCCCAAACCGGCTCGGGCACCGGACTCGCCACTCGCAATATCGGCGACTTGTTTGGCGCGGAAACGTTCCCGGCGCTCGTCACCGCCAACCTCCCTGCACACACCCACTTGCTGCCGCCGCCGTTCGCCATGGTCTCGACTTTGAACATCACCGATCCCTCGCCTACCAACGGCGCGACCGTCAACTGGCTGCTCACCTTCGCCTCCGCGACCACCGGCGTGACCGCGAACAACTTCTCGCTCTCTGGCACGGCCACTATCCTTGCCTACATCGGTGTGCCCACGACCACCAACAGCGGCCTCACTTGGAACATCCCCGTCTCCACTAGCGACTTCGAAAACGGCACCCTCACCCTCACCCTCGCCAATGGCACCGGCCTGACGCAAACCATCACCAATCTGCCGTTCACCGGGCAGAGCTATACGATGGACGTAACCACGGCTGTTCCCACGTTGACCGCCCCGGCCGCCAACACCACGAACGGGAATCCCATCACCATCACCTACAACCTGCCCGAAGCCGCGCTCGCCGGCTCCGTTGAACTTGCCTTCATTGGCAGCCAGTCGAGCTTCCTGCAAATTGCCCCGGCGCAGAGCACCGTTGGCACCCACAGTTTCACCATTAATCCGGCCAGTCCGGACTCAAGTGCGAACATCCGCTTTGGTAACCCCATTTTAAACGGTACGTACACCGTGGAACTCTATTATCAGGACACCCTCGGCAACCCCGCCGCCGGCGTCACGGCGGCTAATTTCACGGTGCATGTCAACCATCCGCCCGTGGCTGGCGCCACTTTCACGCTCGGCATCACGCTCGGCGTCCCCTCCACCGTCCAGATCATCGGCGGCAGCCATTCGCCCACCGATCCGGATAATGACCCGCTCACCCTCACCGGCGTCTCCGGCGCGACCAACGGCATCGTCACCACCGACGGCACCAACATCACCTACGCCGCCACCGGCGGCACCACCGACAGCTTCACCTACACCGTCAGCGATGGCCAGGGCGGCACTGCCAGCCGGACTGTCAGCGTGACCATCGCCGCCGCCGGCCCCGGCTACAACCAGCTCGCCCTGCAATCCCTTGGGGGCGGCTCCAACGTCCTCACCTTCCTCGGCACCCCCGGCTTCAAATACGCCTTGGAACTCGCCACCAATCTCACGCACCCGATCAACTGGCAGCCGCAGATGACCAACCCCGCCGCCCCCAACGGCTGGCTCATCTTCACCAACGTGACCGCCCAATCACCCGTCTTCTACCGCACCCGCTATGCACCGTGAACTCGCTGTCAGTCCGCCTGCAACCCCACCGCCGACTTTTCCGCGCCCCGGTTTTCCCACGCGTGATTCGGGATCGCCAGCAGCGGGCTGCCGTTTTGGCGAAGCGAGCGCAGTCAAGGTGGAGACGCGGGGTGGATCCATGCTGCAAACGTCCATGATGCCGGCGAAACCAAACCGCACCGATGGAACCTGATAGTCAGATGAGGCGCGGATTCATAAAGTGCGCAAGTAACCTCGAAAGGCGAAAATAAGAAATGGCATCGTCCCAAGTTTTTTGGGCGCGGATCAGGTGGGGTGTGGATAATTGGCGGCGGAAATCAAGAATAATGTTAGTATGCCTCTTTCAGGCCTTGCTGAATTTTTCAAATGGCTGAATGCCGGCCAATGTGGGCCTTCGGCGAAATTCGGACGGCACTGTTGGCCCCAAGACGAATGAGGAAATTACGCGCATTCTGCTCCTGCATTTGCTGTGTTTGACTCCGAAATTTCGTTGGAGTCAATCCGGTGATTTCTCGAAACCGGCGATTAAAGTTGGCCAGATTATTGTAACCGCATTTAAATGCCGCTTGGGTGATGCCTTCCTCGCTGTCCGTGAGCTGGCCGCAAACTTTGGCGACTCGCAATTCGTTCAGATAACGTTGAAAGACCCGGCCCACGCGCACTTTAAACCAGCGGCTGAAGGCGGCGGGCGACATTTTAACCTCGGCGGCGGCTTGCGCCTGGGTGATCGGCTCTGCAAAATGAGTTTGAACCCATTCCAACAACTGCTCCACGCGCGGATCCGATTCCATCGAGTCAACGCCGGCGTGGACGGTGTTTAGAATGCGGATGGGTGCATGGAGCAGCCGTTCGAAAATGGTGAGAAATTGAATAAGACCTTCAAGCGAATGCGCCGGCAACGCGGCCAGTTCTTCAATCTGCTGGCCGATTTGCCATATCGTCGGGCCGGTAAATTGAATGCCGCGTCCAGCCTGTGCGAATAGCTTGTTCAGTTTATGAACCTCTGGCAGCCGCCAGAATTCAATGCTCCAGTGTTTCGGCAAAAACTGGATCACCGACCAGGCGGCTTTGGTGGATTGATTGGGAGCGGATGCCCAGGTGTGCGGCAGGCGGCTGCCGAGCAAAACCAAGTCACCGGATTCGAATCGCTCCACCGACCTCCCAACGTAACGCAATCCGCTGCCTTTGCGGATCCAGACCAGTTCCACCTCGGCATGGTAATGCCACAAGAAATGAAAAACCGGTTCGTTGCTATATTGGCTGACCATGAAGGCATGGGTTCCCGCTTCGGGCAGCGGAACCAATTGAGGATGTTCACCGACGTTAAGTCCGCGAATAATGGGCATAAATTTACCGCACGATGGTGTTTAACCCGTGTGTGCTTGACAAGCACCGTTTGAAATTCGTGCGCGGAAACCAAATCCGGCGGGACATCGGCCGGCGGTGCAAGGCCTTGAAATTTGCGCAAAGTTACCGGCTGTTCTGACAACTCTCCCGCAGGAGCCTTTGAATCCTGATCCTCACCAGAAAGCCGGGGCGGGGCAGCGAAAGGTTCGGCAATGTTTTCGGGCAGCGATGCGTTGTGTTAATTCCGTATGTGCAATTTGCAATGTGATAGTGGCTTATCAGCGCGTCTGGCTTGAGAATCAATTCCGTGATTCAACAACAAAACCGGCAGAAGTGTTTTTGCCGTTGCAGGTCAAAATTGTCCAACATGAAAGAGGCGTTATTCTTTAGTCACCCGGAATAAGTCATTGCTTTATTCAACGAACCCACATGAAATCCCGTCTGGTAAAAAAGTTGAATGACATCCGCGAAAACCCTTCCAGCCGTGAATTCATCATCGCGGATGCCAAGGATGCGGACATGGCTTGGGGTGTGCCCAGTCCGGGCGAAATTTATCCGCCATCCGGCGACGTTACGCGCTTCCGCACGATGCCGGAATTTCACGAACAGATTCGTGCGATTGCGCATCAGGGCATCGTGGACATCATGCTCGCGTCCATTTCCACGATGAGTTTGCTGGCGCATCGCGAGCGGGTTTTTGATTCTCGCGAAGTCACGCCGGCGGTGCGGATCAATGACACAAGCGACGTGTGGTGTCCGCGCGGTGGTCGTTATCGCGAACATCCGTCCCTGTCGTTCGCCAGCGGTCAAATTGAGGAGGCGCAATACGGCAGCCTCACCGCCGAACGCAAGGGCGAACCCGCCGTCAACCTCGGGCTCTATTCGATTACCTTCAACAATCAGGCACCCGTTGACCGCGAGGCGCTGCTCGCCTTCAAGGAATTTCGCATGGAGGCACAGCGCAAGAGCTTCGATTATTTTCTGGAAATTTTTGCGCCGAACGTGGACGCCGGTTTGCGTCCTGAACAAATCCCCGCATTCGTCAACGACAACATCTGCCGGATGCTCGCGGGCGTTCCGATGGCGGCACGGCCGGTGTTTCTGAAAATTCCCTACTTCGGTCCGCGCGCACTCGAGGAGCTTGTCGCCTACGATCCATCGGTCGTGGTCGGCGTGCTTGGCGGCAGCAGCGGCACAACTTATGACGCCTTCAAACTTCTGGCGGACGCGCAAAAATACGGCGCGCGGGTGGCGCTGCTCGGTCGCAAAATCAAAGATACCGAAGATCCGCTGACGTTCATCAAATTTCTGCGCCGCATCGTGGACGGCGCGGTTTCTCCTGAAGAAGCGGTCAAAGCATATCATGGCGAGTTGCAGGTAAAACACATCCCGCCCCGGCGTTCGCTGGCCGATGATTTGAAATTGACCACGGCAACCATCGATTACGGCGAAACCGGATGAAAGATTATGAAGGTTCAACTCACAAAAAATGTTGTCGATTTATTGTGTATGCCTGTCAAGTATCTCCCGCAAATGCCCGAACCGGCCCCGGGTTTTAAAAAACTGACGCCGCGGGAGAAGGACGTGCTGGACCAGCTGGCCAGGGGATTTCGTTACAAGGAGATTGTGGACAACCTCGGCATCAGCCCCGGGACGCTCAATGGCTACATTTGTAATGTGTATGAGAAACTGCAAGTCCATTCCCGCACTGAAGCGGTGGTGAAATACTTGAGTCGCCAACCGACGATTTGAAATGGACCATGGCAACCATAAGTAACGGCGAGAGCCGATGAAAGATTATGAATATTGAACTCACAAAAAATGTCGCTGATTTTTTGCACGCACCTGCCCGGCATTTCATCGGGGGACATTGGAAGCCGGGCACCAGCGACACCGTCGCGCAAGTTTTGAATCCATCGGACGGTTCGTTGCTCACAACCGTCCCGTTGGGCGGCGCGGCAGAAGTTGACGAGGCCGTGTCCGCGGCGTGGAAGGCATTCCCCGCATGGTCAAGCCTGTCACCCAATGAACGCGCGGCCAAGCTGCACCGGTTCGCGGAGCATCTGGAAAAACATTCCGCGGACCTCGCACTGCTCGAATCGCTTGATGTTGGCAAGGCGATCACCGCGGCCGAAGGTTTCGACGTTCCGTTTGGCATCGAGTGCCTGCGCTACTTTGCCGACCTTTCCACCCGCGCGCATTACGATGTTCCATTGGCGATAAAAAACATTGAGGCGCGCACGCATCGCGCGCCGCATGGAGTGTGCGGTTTTATTTTTCCGTGGAATTTTCCGTTCACGTTGCTGCTCTGGGGCATCGCACCGGCGCTGGCAGCAGGCAACACTGTGGTCGTCAAACCCTCGGAGGTCACGCCGTTGAGTTCACTGTTCGTGGCCAAACTGGCG
Organism: Verrucomicrobiia bacterium; assembly: GCA_035577265.1. GTDB lineage: Bacteria > Verrucomicrobiota > Verrucomicrobiia > Limisphaerales > UBA11358 > UBA11358. The sequence continues at coordinate 16,615 of DATLVR010000044.1, forward strand.
GCGGAAGCCGGACTGCCCGATGGCGTGCTCAATTTGGTGATTGGCGACGGTCCGACGGCGGGCGCGGCCCTGGCCGCAAACCCGCGGATCAAACGCATGTCCTTCACCGGCTCGCCGGAAGTCGGCAAAAAAATCGGCGGGGTTTGCGGGTGCAACCTCGTGCCGTGCAAACTGGAACTCGGCGGCAAGGGCGCCGCGATGATTTTTGAAGACGTGGACGTAGATGTGACCGCACAAAAGCTCGCCGACGCCATCACATTGAACACCGGACAGGTTTGTTGCACAGCCACGCGCTGGCTGGTGCACGAAACAATTTATGACCGCTTCGTGGACAAAGTCACCGGCGCGCTCAATCAGACGAAAATCGGCCCCGGTCTTGATCGTGAAACACAAATGGGTCCGGTGGTGAGCGAAACGCAGCGGCAGCGCATTTTGCGATATGTGGAAAATGGCGTGAAGCAGGGTGCGGAACTTATTCTGGCCGGCGGCGTCACTGCGCCGCGCGGAAGCGAACAGGGTTTTTATGTGCAGCCGAGTTTGCTAGCGGGCTCGCCGGAAAACATTTGTTGCCGCGAGGAGGTTTTCGGGCCGAGCGCGTTTCTGCTGAAATTCAAGGATGAAGCCGCCGGCGTCGGACTGGTCAATCAACTTGCCTACGGGCTGGCCAACAGTGTTTGGAGCACCGATCTTAAACGCGCCGGACGTGTCGCGGAGCAGATGGTCGCCGGCAACAGTTGGATCAACGCGCACAACGTGTTCGCTTACGGCCTGCCCTATGGCGGTGTCAATTTGAGCGGTTTGGGCGGCGGCGTGAACAGTCCCGAGACATTTCACGATTATTTACGTTCGCAAACCATCGCGCGGCCCCTGGCTTGAGATGAATGAGACCGGTGACATTTTGGAATTGCTGGAGCGGGACGGAATCACATTCGCGCCCGATGTCCGGCTCACGCCGTTGACCGGCGGTGTGTCGAGCGAAATTTATCTCATCGAAGACAGCGCCGGCCGGTTGGTGGTCAAACGCGCGCTGGCCAAATTAAAAGTCCAGGCGGATTGGTTCGCCGATGTGGGCCGCAACCGGCACGAATGGGAGTTCATCGCCTATGTCGCGCGCTTTTTGCCGGCGGCGGTTCCGGCGCTGCGACATTGTTCGGCGGCGGACGGATATTTCGTGATGGAGCATTTGAACGGTGAATTTTTAAACTGGAAACAATTGCTGCTGGCCGGACAGGGAACTGCGGCGCAGGCCGTTCGCGCGGCGGAACTGTTGGCGCAAATTCATCGCCATTCAGCCGGAGAAGCCGAAGCGAAACGCATCTTCAACAGCACGGGGAATTTTCACCAGTTGCGAACCGAGCCGTATCTTCTGGCCACGGGAGAGAAAAACCCGTCGCTGCATCCGTTGTTCGTGGCGGAGGCCGCACGACTGGAAGCCACGCGTGAATGCCTGGTGCATGGTGATTTCAGCCCGAAAAACATTCTGATCAGTCGCGACCGCATGGTGATTTTAGATTGTGAAGTCGCGTGGTATGGGGATCCGGCGTTCGACCTCGCCTTTTTGTTAAATCATTTTTTTCTGAAGGCGCTGCTGCACGCGCCGCGCGAAGCCGAGATGAGGCCGATGATCGAAAGATTTTGGCTGGCCTATCAAGCGGTCCGTCCGGCACCCGAACTGGAAACACGCACGGTTCGGCTGCTCCTGATGTTGCTGCTGGCGCGCGTGGACGGCAAATCGCCCGTCGAGTATCTGGATTCAGTCCGCCAGGATTTCGTCCGAGGATTTGTCCGCGAAAAACTCCCCGCCGGAAATTTTTCCCTGACCGCCATCGCCAGCGACTGGTTCACCCGGCTAACCCAATTCGCCAATTGAAAATCCACTCCATTTCAGCCTGGCAGGTTTTTGACTCGCGCGGCAATCCGACGATCGAGGCGGAAGTCACGCTTGCCAACGGCGTGCGCGGTCGCGGAACGGTGCCGTCCGGCGCGTCCACCGGCCAGTTCGAGGCGGTGGAACTGCGTGACCGTGACCTGAAAAAGTTTAACGGCAAATCGGTTTTCAAGGCCGTTACCAATGTGCAGGAAACGATTGGTCCGGCTTTGAGCGGACGCGATGTTTTGGATCAAAGCGGACTGGACGAGGCGATGATTGCTTTGGACGGCACGCCGGACAAAAGCCGGCTTGGCGCGAATGCAATTTTGTCCGTCTCGATGGCGGCGGCAAACACGGCGGCGGCGGCGCGGGGTGAACCGCTTTTTGTCCATCTCGGCGGCGGACGCGGGAATCTGCTGCCACTGCCGGAAATCCAAATCATCGGCGGCGGCGCGCACGCCAACTGGCGGACGGACGTGCAGGATTTTCTGTTGATCGCCAACGGCGCGCGCAGCTACGCCGAAGTGATGGAGATGACGCATAATGTTTATCACGCGGCGGGGGATATCTTGAAACAGCGCGGAAAATATGTTGGCGTCGCCGACGAGGGCGGCTACTGGCCCGACTTTAAAACCAACGAAGAGCCGTTGCAGTTGCTGGTGGAGGCGATTCAGGCGGCGGGCTATCAGCCGGGACGGGACGCGGTCATTTCGCTGGACATTGCCGCGAGCGATTTGTTTGACGCGGCGACCGGCACCTACCGTTTCGCGCTGGAGAAACGAAATTTTGCAACGGCGGAGTTCGCCGCGCTGCTGACGGATTGGTGCACGCGTTATCCAATTATTTCCATCGAAGACCCGATGGCGGACACCGATTGGGACGGCTGGGGCATGATTTACCAATCGCTCGGTCAACGCGTGCAAATCGTCGGAGACGATCTTTTCACGACGAATCTCCAGCGCATCCAGGCTGGCATTGAGAAAGGCGTCGCCAACGCGGTGCTGATCAAGCTCAATCAAATCGGCACGGTCACGGAAACAATCAAGGCGATTCAACTGACGCAGCAGGCCGGCTGGTTGCCGGTCGTTTCCGCGCGGTCCGGCGAAACGGAGGACGGGTTCATCGCGCACCTGGCCGTGGCCACCAACGCGGGACAGCTCAAGGTCGGATCGTTTTCCCGCGGCGAACGCATGGCCAAGTGGAATGAAGTGATCCGCATCGAACGCGAGCTTTCCGGCCGCGCGCGTTTCATCGGTGGTGGAATTTACCGGCAGATTTTCAACCGTGCGCAAAATCCCGAACCCGGATTGATTTCGCCTTAACTTTCTAAAAACTTTTAACCTTATGAAACGCTCGCAAATCAACAAGGCGCTGAACGACGCCATCACATGCTTTAAAACCGCCAACTGGGTGCTGCCGCCGCAACCGCGCTGGGATGTCACCGATTGCGGCCTGGGACAGTTCGACCAGGTTGGACTGGTCTTGTTAAATCTGGCTGAACAGCCCGAATACTGTGAAAAACTCATGTATTCAAAATACCGGCAGGTGACGCCGATGCACGCACATCGCCAAAAGAAAGAGGACATCATCTGCCGCAACGGACGATTGGCCGTGGAACTCTGGAAACGTCATCCGGAACGGACGGCGAAGGGAGAGGTTTTTTCGCTCCACCGCAACGGCAAGGAAGTCGAAGTTCGTTCCGGTGAGCCGCTGATTTTGGAAGCCGGTGAACGGGTGACGATCATCCCGGGCGTTTACCACGCCTTCTGGCCGGAAAGCAAAGAGGCGATCATTGGTGAAGTTTCGATGGCCAATGACGATGCGAACGACAATTTTTATGTGAATCCAGCCATCGGTCGCTTTCCTTCAATTGAAGAGGATGAACCGCCAGTTGCGCGCCTGCTTTGGGAATCGCAAAACCATGTCTGCTCCAACGGCCATGTCGCCTGATGCCCGCCGCGGAATCGTCGCCTCCGGCCACTGGGTGGTTGATCATGTCAAACGGATTGACCGCTGGCCGGAGCCGGCCACGCTGGCGCGCATTGAGCAACAACAAATGTCCAACGGCGGATTTGCCTTCAACCTGCTGGCCGACCTCGCCGCAATGGACGCTGAGTGCCCGCTGTTCGCCGCCGGTCTGATAGGCGAGGACGCGAACGGGCGTTTCATCCGCGAACGGTGCCGTCAGATGAACATCGACGATGCCATGCTCCGCACAACGACGGGTTTTTCCACCAGCTTCACGGACGTGATGACGGAAAAAGACACCGGGCGGCGAACTTTTTTTCATTACCCCGGCACTAATGATCATCTGAGTGAAAATGATCTGCGACCTTTGACCCCATCCGCAAAGATTTTTTGTCTGGGCTATCTGGGATTTTTACCCCGGCTGGATGCCATTGCCGCCGACGGGCTGAATGCTTCCGCACGCTTGCTGCGGGATGCGCGTGCAGCGGGAATGACGACTGCCGCGGATCTGGTCAGCGCGCCCGATCCGCATTTGCACCTGCATCTGTCGCCATGTTTGCCGCATCTGGACATTCTTTTCTTGAACGAATGGGAAGCCGCACAATTGCTAAAAGCGGACGCAGCTGAAATCTTCACTGCGGATAAAGCAAAAGACTTGGCCCAGGCAGTCCGTCAGTGTGGAGTGCAGGGAGCGGTTGTGCTTCATTTTCCCGAAGGTGTGGTTGCCACCATCGGAGCCAACGAATTTTTGGTTCAAGGATCGGTGAATTTGCCAAAAGACAAAATCCAAGGAACCGTCGGCGCCGGCGACGCCCTGGCGGCGGGCGTGTTGCTGGCGCGACATCACGAAATGTCCTGGCCGGAGGCTTTGAAACTTGGCGTCTGTGCCGCCGCAGCCTGCCTGCAATCACCGACGGCTTCCGACGGTTTGTTGCCATGGAAAAAATGTCTGGAATTGGGCGAACAATTTGGATTCAAAGAGTCATTGTGACAAACAAGAATTCATTGTCCCGAAAAATCATGTCAAGCAACACCGTTGATTTTCCGGGGTAGAAATACAAAACAAATTCGCAGGAATCTGGAAGCTGAATCATGACCACCGAAAAAATAGAAGACACGAATGATTTGAAGCAGTCTCGACGTTCCTTTTTCAAGTTGAGCGCGGGCGGTTGAGCGGCCTGGCGCTGGGCCAGGGCTCGCTTGAGGTTCTTGCCGCGCAGGGTGATTCGGTGGATCACAAACCCAATTTGGTGGTGTTTCTCGGCGAGGGACTGCGATACGACGAGTTGAGTTGCATGGGCAACTCGATCATTCATACCCCGAACATGGACCGGATCGCGCGGGAAGGCATGACGTTCAGGAACTCTTTCGTAACGAATGCGCTTTGCCTGCCATCACGGGCCACCATGTTGACCGGGCTTTATTCGCATGGCACCGGTGCCACAGGCAACGAACCCGGCCACAATGGAAAAGGGAACGGACCGGTCCCGCACAATATCCCGTTCTTTTCCGAACTCCTGCACCAGGCCGGTTATGAAGCCGGCTTTTTTGGCAAGGCGCATATTAACGGAGGGCTTAAAGATCGATACCGGGATTATTATTTCGGCTTCAACGGACGGGCCGAATATTACAATCCGGTTTTGACCGAAGGAATCGCCGGAAAATTTTCCGAGCCGAAGCTTTACGAGGGTTACTTGGATGACGTGGTTACTGATCGGGCATTGAAATGGATGGAACAAAAGCGGGAAAAACCCTTTTGCCTTCTGCTCAACCCCTTTGCGCCGCATGCTCCGTTTTACCGGCCACGCCGCCATTTGGACCTTTACAACGGAATCAAAATCCCCAAGCCGGCCACGTTCGACGATGACTTGAAGGGTTATCCAGGAAAGCCGGGCGCTTTTTCAAAAGCCAACAACAAAATCGGCAGCACCATGCTGGGAGACGATGATCCCCGGACATTGGAAGAAGTGGTCAAGAATCATTACGCCGGGGTGGTGGACAACGACGATAATCTGGGACGCGTGATTGAATTGCTGGAGCGCTCCGGCAAGCTGGGCGACACGGCAATAATCCTTACTTCCGACCATGGTTTTTTTCTGGGTGAGTGGGGGATGTATGACAAACGGTTCATGCATGAACCTTCGATTCGGGTTCCCTTCATGGTCCGGTATCCGAAAATGGTAAAGGCAGGAACTTCCAGTGATAAGATGGTGTTAAACGTGGATATTGCGCCGACCATGTTGGAGCTGGCGGGCGTTCGAGTGCCTGCATCCATTCAGGGCCGGAGTCTGGTTCCGCTTCTAAAAGGGGAACAAGCTGAAGACTGGCGGAAGGATTGGCTTTATGAATACTACGAATATCCGCAATGGGAACACGTGCGTCCCCACCGCGGCGTTCGCACCGAGCGATACAAACTGATTCACTATTACAAATTGCCGGCCTACCCTGACGAGCCGGAGGAATATGAACTTTACGATATTCAGAAGGATCCGGGCGAACTCGATAACCCATACGGAAAGCCCGGTTACGCGGCCCTGATCCAACAGTTGCTAGACCGGATTGGTGAGTTGCGGAAAGAAACCGGAGACACGACCGATGCTTGATCCTCTCGCCGCAGGTCGAATGGTAAGCCCGGAATCGAATCCCAGCCGAAATGACGGTTCCCCGGCCCAACCTTGGCTGAAGGCGTTTCAGGTGATGGCAAAGCCGATGGGACCCATCTGCAACCTGGACTGCAAATATTGTTTCTATCTCGAAAAGGAAAAGCTTTATCCAGGACGCTCGAACTGGATCATGTCGACAGCGTGCTGGAGAGCTATGTTCGGCAATATATCGAAGCCCAGCACGTGCCTGTGGTTCAGTTCGCCTGGCGAGGAGGCGAGCCCACTTTGCTGGGTGTTGACTTCTTCCGGAAAGCCATTGCCCTGCAAAAACGCTTCGCTGCCGGCAAACAGATCATCAACGTGTTTCAGACCAATGGCGTCCTGCTGGATGACCAGTGGGGGGAATTCCTGGCGGAGAACCAGTTCCTGGTGGGTATCTCAATTGACGGCCCCCGCGAACTGCATGACCGCTACCGGATCACCAAGGGCGGGCAGCCTACGTTTGACCGCGTGCTCCGCGGCATTGAGTGTCTAAAAAAACATAAGGTGGAGTTCAACACGCTTACCGTGGTTCATCGGCATAATGCCGGGCACCCGCTGGAGATTTATAATTTCCTCAAACAGGTCGGCAGCGGATTCATGCAATTCATCCCCATCGTTGAACGGATCGCCGAAACTCCAAACCGCGATGGCTTGAGCCTGGTCGGTCCGGATGCGTGCGACGAGGCGCATGTCTCGCCATGGTCGGTCGAACCTTTGCAATATGGCAGGTTCTTGTGCGCCATTTTCGATGAGTGGGTGCGTCTGGATGTCGGCCGCCACTTTATCCAGATCTTTGATGTGGCGCTGGAAGGCTGGGTGGGCGTGCCGCAGAGCTTATGCGTGTTCCGCGAGACGTGCGGGGCCGCGACTGCGATGGAGCACAATGGCGATCTATACTCCTGCGATCATTATGTGTATCCGGATCATCGGCTGGGAAATATATTGCAGGAATCTGTTTCATCACTGGTCAACTCCTCCCGGCAGCAGAAGTTCGGACAGGACAAACGCGACAAGTTGCCGCGTCAATGCCGCGAATGTGAGGTCTTATTCCCGTGCAACGGAGAATGTCCCAAACACCGCTTTCTGCGAACACCGGATGGCGAGCCGGGATTAAACTATCTCTGTGCCGGCTACAAACTTTTCTTCCGGCATATTGATCCTTACATGTGTTTTATGGCGCAGGAATTATCCTTTGCCCGTCCGCCAGCCAACGTCATGCAATGGGCGCGCGAACGGTCTCAAAATGCAGAGGAAGTGAAAAATTAATGAGGCGCACCTCGCATCCCCGCCGGAATCAGCACACCCCCCCCAAAAAAAAACCAAGCTAATCATCCAAACAAAAAATAAACCTTCCTTGAGGCGGCAGTTCGGGTGGGGCGCGTCACTCCGTGCGCGCCGCCCCTTGTCAACCCACGCCTTCGGCCGGCAGAGGACTGCCCGCCCTACCAGTTTTACCTCATTGTTTGTCATGTGCATAATCCCATCGATTTGCATCCGCTCCGATGCCAAGGCTTTTTTGCGGACGTTTTAAGGCGTTGGTGTGACAGTGACGTTATCAAAGGTGGACGTGTTGAGAACAGAGTTGGTCCGAGATCCAACAGCGAGGCCGATCCAGGCATTGGTGGACATGGTAATCGTCTGCGTAGTGCCAACCGCTGTCCAGCTCGAGCCGTTGCTCGATTGGTAAGCCGACAAACTGCTGCCACTGCGGATGAGCTTCAACCAGCGTGGCGTGCCAATGCCGGTGGTAGTCTGAAAAGTGCTGCTGCTGCCGCCGGTGATAGACCGGCCCTGGAACGAAACGCCATTCGTGGGTGAAACAAATAAAAGGGCGTTGATTGAATTAGCCGATTCCGTGTCCCGGACCATCACACCGGCTTTGGCCCAGGGTGCCGTGTTCTGAACGCTGACAACTCGCGCGACGATCTGGCCATTTCCATAGAGCGGCTGATCCACAAATTGAAAGGCGTCGTTCGAGCTCCAAATGTCTGGCCCCGACCCGCTGACGGTGAACGTGCCGGTTGAATCATCAATCGTCGCGCCGCCAAGCACACCCACGGGGCCAATATCGCCGCTTGTCCACGCGCTCTGAACACTGACATTGTCAAATGTCGAAGTGTTGAGAACGGTGTTGGATCTGGAACAGACCACAAGGCCAATGTCGTAGCTACTAGTGGACATAGGATTGGTTTGCGTTCCGATCCAGGACCAGTTGACCCCGTTAGTCGACATGTAGGCGTTCATGTTTTGGCTGCTGCGGACCAACTGAATCCATTGTGGCGCGACAAGATTGGTGACGCCCCCGGCGGTGACAGTCAATCCTCCGGTCGTGGTCCTGCCTTGGAACGAAACACCGTTGGACGGAGAGAGGAACAGAATGGTGTTGCGCGAATTTGTGGCCACTGTTTCCCGGAACATCACGCCTGCTTTTGCCCACGGCGCCGTTCCCTGAATACCTGTCACCCGCGCGATAATCGCGCAATCCCCGCTATTAGCCTGGTAAAGATACTGGAACTGGTCATCCGTCCACCAAACATCAAATCCTGAACCGCTGACCGTGACAGCTCCGTTTGAATAATTGATTAGCGAACTGCCCTGCAGACCGACACTGCCAATGTCCTGGTTCAGCCAGGTGCCGTCGACGGTAACATTGTCGAACATGGAGGTGTTCAAGACCGTGTTCGATTTCGAAGTCACACATAATCCGACATAAATGCTGTTCGTCATGGAATAGACATTGGTGCCGACCAGTGTCCAATTGACGCTATCAGGCGATTCATAGCCGCTCAGAATGTTGCCCACCCTCTTCAACATCAGCCAGCATGGCGCAGTAATACCGTTGGTCGTATTAACATTGCTGGTGATGCCATTGGCGACGGTTCGTCCCTGCAACGAAACGCCACTTGTCGGAGATACAAAAAGATCCCCTTGGGCCGAACCCGGATTAAGCGTCTCCCGGAACATCAATCCCGCCTTGGCTACCGGAGCCGTATTTTGAATTGATGCAACCCGCGCCACTATCTGCCCGTCTCCAGTCCATGGCAGATAAACAAACTGAAAACTGTCGCTAAATCCCCAGATATCAGCCCCAGAACCACTCACCATAAAAGTTCCGTTGCTATAATCTGCGCTGCCGCCAACGCCGACGCTTCCAATATCCTGATTGGTCCATGGAGCCGGCAAGCTTTGAGGTTGAAAAACCGTCAGCACCCCGCTGCTATATGTTATGCCATAGTTCGCCGAATTGAACGTCCCGCCCGTCGCCAGGCTCGGCACGATGGAATAGCTGCCCACCGGTGCCGTGTTCACCGCGCCGGAACTGGTGAGCGTGACGCTCCCCACCGTCTCGCCATTTTGCAATCCCGCGCTCGTGAACGCTGTCTGCCCCGCTCCCAGGGTCAGAGTCGTGCCATAGGATTTGCTCTGCGCATCGGCCGTGATTGTCAATGGCGCCGTGGTCACCGTCAGTGTGCCGGCGGTGTAGGTGATGTTGTAGTTGGCTGCGCCAAACGACCCGCCGGTGGCCGCACTGGGCGAGATGGTCGAGATCGAACCCGCCGCAGAATCCGTCAACAATCCGCCCGTGTCGTAGGTCAACGTCACGGAACCGACCGTCTCGCCATTTTTCAATCCAGTGGGGGTGAACGCAGTCGAGCCGGTCACTGGCGAGGACTGGGCGGTGCCATAGACCTTGCTCTGTGCATTGGCTGTGATTGTCAGGGGCGCTTTGGCCACCACCAAGGTCACATTCAGATTCGCCGCCAAATAGTTCGTGTCCGTCGGCGTGAACACCGTCGTCAGCACATTCGTTCCCGCCGGCAAGATGGTGCCGTTGGGCGGGGTGTAAACAAAGATGCCCGGCACGCTCGACGTCGCGTTGTTCTGGCCCGCCCCCAGCGCCGTCCCGTAAACAATGCTCGTCGGATTCGTCCACCCGGTAACGTAAGTGTAATAGGACACAGGCGCGCTTAAGTGATCCCGGATGCAAGGTTTGCCGACAGCATCCACATAGAGCTGATAGCTCCCGGAAGTCAAGCCCAGTTGGCTGACATTGGTTTGATGCAACCCATTGGGCACCGAACACAGTAACGCCGCATTCCCGCCGTTTGTCAGGGCATAGACCTCGTAATGGTCAATCGTCCGCTCGTTGCCAGAGGTGATGGTCCACGCAAGGACGTTGGTGTTGTTAAGCTGCGTGGTCAGCGCGAAATTGTTCTCGACCCCAGACTCGACTTGCGAGCCTTCCTCCCAGTCGCTCCAAGTTGTCCACTGCATCCGGGTGACATTGGTGGGAATCGCCGAGTTGATGGTGGCCGCCCACTCTACCTCGCAAAGGCCATTGCTGCCGGGAAGATATTTGCCCTTGGACCAGCCCACGGATCCCGTCAAGGTCCCATTGAACGATGAGCACATCGCGCCGATCGCCTGTTTACCAGGGTTGCTCTTCATGGTGGTATAAAATCCCTTGACGGCGTTTGTGTTAAAAGGGTCGCTGGCGTGGATTCCATCATTATATGCTTGCATCCAATCGAAACATGTGTCGGACCAAGAGTCGTTTAAATGTGGGGTATGTTCTTCCCCCCATACCATCTGGCCGCCGGTCTGGGTTTTAACGTAAGCCATTTCGCCCGCACCACCGGGACAATTTTCTTCCACGTTGAAAAATAGCAATATCGGCCTGCCCCCATTGGTCGGCTGAAGTTCGTAGTTGGTATCATTGAAGTAGTGGCTCTGACAGTATTGAACCTGGGTTATGAAGTTATTCGTGCTTAGATCTCCTCCGGACATCCCTTTATCCATCATGATCATATACTTGAAAGTATTATTGCCGAGACCATGCAAGTAAGTTTGTATCTTTAAAGTCACGCTATCCTCATAGCTGCCCTGGCCATACCAGTCAATAATAACGCCGTTGAATCCGCGGTTTTTCATGTCGGTGATCATTGCTGCCACATAAGCGGTCGAATTGTTGGTCTCGCCGTTGTTGATGTGCGACTGGCCCGGGCCAAACCACGGAACCGAATGCGCGAACCAGCGCAGGTCGGGCCGGCTGGGAATCAAGGTATGCACGTCCGTTTTGGAAACATGTCCGGGCGTGACCGGATTCAACGACTCATCCATTTTGGTCGGATCAACGGGAATGGTCGTGCCATTCGTGTTTATACAGCTCGTGGTTCCAAAGTTCGCGCTAATATGGGGTGATGACCCTAGATTATTCGTCTGGTTGTAGACGGCATACGCCGACGTGTTGTGGTTGGTCAAGGACGCCAGTGTCACGTTGAAGCTTAATCCAAAGACCGTTGTGGCATGGGCTACCAGCCACAAAACCATCAATTGGAATGCGCGAACGGGCGAGGTTTTGGTTTGCATAAATTTTATTGGGATTCAGCAAGGGATTTAGAAATTCTACTTGACCCGCAAACGACGATTTAAAACCGGTCGAGGCAACCCAAGACATTTGCCATATCACAAAGTCTCAGGTTGATTCTTCCACTTTTCTATCCCAACGCATTAAGGCGCAGGGGTGATCGTGACCTTGTCAAACGTGGCGGTGTTCAGCATCACGTTGTTTTTGGATCCAACCGCCAGGCCAATGCAAGCGTTGGTGGACATGGCAACCGTTTGGGCGCTGATCAATGTCCAGCTTGCGCCATCGGCTGACCGGGAAGCCGTCAAACTGCTGCCGCTGCGATTAAGCTTCAACCAACAGGGCGCACTAATGCCGGCGACCGTGTTAAAAGTAGCGGTAAGGCCGCCGGCGCTTGCCCGACCTTGGAATGTAATGCCATTGGTAGCCGTAACCGAGAGAAAGGCATTTTTCGAACTGGATGACAGCGTCTCCCGGATCATCACTCCGCTTTTAGCCCAGGCCGACGTATTCCCGACATTATTGACATGCGCAACGATTTCACCATTTCCGTAGAGCGGCTGATCAACATACTGGAAGGCATCGTCGGTTCCCCAAATATCGGTTCCCGAGCCGCTCACCAAGAAGGTGCCGGTTGAATCATCAATCGTCGCGCCGCCAGGCACCCCCACAGGGCCAATGTCGCCACCCGTCCACGCGCTCTGAACACTGACATTGTCAAACGTCGAAGTGTTGAGAACGTTGTTGGATTTGGAAGTGACCGCAAGGCCGATGTAATAACTGCTGGCAATGCCGTTGCTTTGGGTTCCAACCCAGGTCCAATTGACTCCATCAGCCGACTTGTAAGTATTCATGTTGGCGCCGCTGCGGACCAACTGAATCCATTGTGGCGCGACAAGATTGGTGATGCCCGCGATGGTGACAGTCAACCCTCCGGTCGTGGTCCTGCCTTGGAATGAAACACCGTTGGACGGGGAGAGGAACAGAATGGTATTGCGCGAATTTGTGGCCAGCGTTTCCCGCATCATCACGGCAGCTTTGGCCCAGGGCGATGTTCCCTGAACACCCGTTACGCGCGCGATAATCGCACTATCTCCGCTGCAACCCTGATAAAGAAACCGGAACGCGTCAGCGGATGCCCAAATATCTGATCCCGAACCCTGCACGGTGAAGAGCCCGTTTGAATAATTGATTAGCGAACCGCCCGTCACACCAACACTGCCAATATCTTGAGACTGCCAGGCGCCGCTGACGGCGACATGGTCGAACGTGGAGGCATTCAAAATAGAATTCGATTTGGACGTCACAGCCAGCCCGACATAAATGCTGCCGGTCATGACGTTGACATTCGTGCCGACCAAGCTCCAGTTAATGCCATCCGCCGACTGATACCCAGACAAACAAGTGCCCAACCGGACCAGCGACAGCCAGCGTGGCGCAGCAATACCGGCGACCGTATTAATGGTGCTGGTAAGGCCGTCGGTAGTGGTTCGTCCCTGCATCGAAACGCCACTTGCCGGAGAGACGAAAAGAACTTCATTGCGTGAATCAGCATCCAATGTTTCCCGGAACATTATCCCCGCCTTGGCCCACGGGTCTGTATTTTGAATCGCTGCAACCCGCGTCACTATCTGTCCGTCTCCGCTCCATGGCTGATAGACGAACTGAAAACTGTCGTCTGTTCCCCAGATATCCGCCCCTGAGCCGTTCACGGTATAAGTTCCGTTGGTGAAGGCCGCGAACCCGCCGACGCCAACACTTCCAATGTCCCAGCTGTCCCAAACGGCCGGCAAGGTCCGGGGAATAAAAGGGTCAACAAAAATATTGTTCGTGGCTGTAGCCGTATCCACATAAATATTGGTTTTATAGCTCGTTACCCCGGCATCAAGCACCAGGTCATTGTGGTTGAATACAACGCCACTGCTTTTGAGAATCATGACGCAGCCCAATACGGAAGAGAGATCATTGGTTTGGTTGGGGCTCTCAAACGTATTGTTCTTTATGAGGACGTTCGTCGCCGAAGCAATCTCCAGACCCGCGTATGAGCAGTTTTTCACAAGGTTATATTCAAGAATGACGTTCTTGCAAACTGGATAGCTCACAATCCCGGAAGGCGTCGTCTCTCCGGCTATGACCACGTTGTTGGGCATGCTCGGAAAAGCATTCCTTCTAATGTCGTTTCCATCAAATACATTGTTCTTGACCACGACATTACTGGGGTTGCAGCCTTCGGCATACTTTGTTGCCAGGCACACCAAAAACAGGCCGGGGTCGTAATTGCGAATGAACTGGTTGTTCTCGATCGTCCCGTTGGAATTATGGACAATAATGCCCCGAACTTTGTTGTCGTGGATGTTGCAACCCGACACGATGTAATTGCCCGAATTGTAATGGTCATTGAAAATGATGCTGTTAATGTCCAGGCTCCCGGGAAGGGCGGCCATGCTTGTCAAGGCAACCGTCTTTGAGGTGCCGTCGCTGTATGCGCCCACTGCGGTAAGTGTTGAAGACCACGCGGGCGAAAGGGGCGCAAAATCTTTCCCGCGCAACTCGATGGTTTGGCCGACGCTAAAGGGATTTTGCCAGCTAATGACATTGGAAGCGATCAGCGAAAAAGTGCCGGTGACCTTCACGCCCTGCGACAAGGTGTCGTGAATGTTGATGGCGTCGTCCCCCGTGTTTCCAACCTCGGTGTTTATGATTTTAAAATATCCAAGGGAATTGCCGACGTTGATGCCGTCCGCCGAGCCTGAAAGATGATAAATCGAGCCGGGCTCGCGAATAAGCTTTGAATCAATGATTTCGCAATACTGGTTGTCATGAAAGTGGAATCCCATGCCCAAGGTCGAATACACCGTCAAATTGCTGTAGATCAGATTATCGCTCCCGGAGGTCTCGAAGCCGTGGTAATCGTATTCAAAGTGCCGGATGAGGCAATACTGCCCGACTTGGGTTCCGTTGTGATGGAACCAATCGGTTGACACAACCGTGGTATCGTCAAAATATCGTATTACATTGGTGGCCACTTTCACCGTCTTGGTGGTGTCCATTTGCCAGACTCCCACCGTGCCAAAGCCTTGATGGGAAAAATTATAATTGACGCCGTCCACCTCGGCAAAGTCGGACGCAATCACGGCATTCGTGGATGGATTGTTCTCATAAGGGAATAGCAGGTCAATGTAGTTACCGCCGGGGTCGATCGCCTGCACCTGGGCCAGGCTCTGGACGTTCTCCTTGCTCCAATTCCAACCGATCGTCATGTTCTGGAGCACGAGGCGCGAGCAACCCGCAACGCGCACAAAGTAAGACTTGGACTCCATCAGGAACGTGGAGCCCTGTCCATCAAAAATGAAATTGGTAATGCCGTTGAAATAGAAGATGCCATTGCCATAATGCGTTCCATAATTGCCCACATGATAGGTCCCCTTTGGCACGATCAGTTTATAGGCGTTTTGACTCTTGCAATGGGCAATCGCGTTCGTAAAAGCCGTATAGTTCTGCAAACCGCTGTTATTGGTTGAGACTCCGTAAGTGACGACGGCGTCCACGGTCGCGCCTCCCGTTGCCGGAGGGGTAATCGTAAAATCCGGGCATCCGGTGGTTACGGCACGAATGTTTGCTTCAAGCTGGGTCGCGGTGAGCTCCAATGCGTCAATTGACATTAAAGGCAGGCAACCTAGAAATGCGAGCATGGCCGGAATTTTGGTTTTCATGGAGTGTTCCAAGAACTTAACAGAAGCTTCTAGTCAAAGTAACCGGATGTTTATATGGGTCGAAGATTCCAATTACGGGATTGTTTTTTGATTTGGAATGGGGCGATACTCGAAGGCCATCTTTGTTATTTATGACCATGACGCCACTCAATGATTTCTTGAAGCCGGTTCCAATTTCACGGTTTAACTCCGCACTCACTACCGGCTTTTCTGCTCCGACATGGATCAGGCCTGCTAGCTATGCAAATGCCTTGAAGAACCTTGGCACCATGCTTTGTATTTCCCTCGCCATTACATGTGGAGGATTGAGACTGTCAGTTTGCAGTGCAGAACCCAATTATCCCGCTCCAAAGGCTGAACTTGTTGCGCCGGGTATTTGGCGGATCCGGTTCGGGAAACTTGAAGAGCTAACCCCGTCGCATTTTCAATCATTCCCGATGGACAAAAAAAAGTTGAACGTCTTGCCAGCCGCTGACAGTCCTTCCTTGGAAGTGGACAAAATCCGTTTCGAGGTTTCGAGCCAAGGCTGCGTTGTGCGGTTGCCGATGGAGGCCGGTGAAAACATCTATGGTTTTGGATTGAGCACCGCATTATTTGACATGACCCAAACTGCCGACGGTCACACTGGCCGGCGGGTGTTCCTCAAGCCGACCGATCATCCCGAAAATGAACTCGGGGAGTCGCATGCGCCGGTGCCTTTCTATTGTTCATCCAGGGGCTACGGGGTGTTTGTTGACACCGCCCGGTTTGCGTCATTTTGCACTGGCAACGTGTCTCCCGTCCAGGAATCGGCGGCCAATGGCGCTGATGCGTCCGAAACAAATGCGGCCAATTTATATCGTGCGCGAAAGCAAAACGCAAAAACGATGCTGGTGGAAATCCCGGCGGCAAAGGGGGTCGATGTTTATATCTTTGCCGGGCCGGCCATGTTGGATGCCGTCAAACGTTACAATCTCTTTTCTGGTGGTGGTTGCGTGCCGCCCTTGTGGGGGTTGGGGCTTCAATACCGCGGCCTTGGCTCTTTTGGCGCTGAAGAGTCGTTGAATCTGGCCGCCCGATTGCGGGCCGAACACATGCCATGCGATGTCTGGGGGGTCGAACCTGGCTGGCAAACCAAAACCTATTCCTGTTCCTTTGTCTGGAACACGAATCGTTTTACCGATCCCGATGATTTCATCAAGAAAATGCATGACCTGGGCTTCCGGCTCAACTTCTGGGAACATGCCTTTACACATCCCAGTTCGCCTATTTATCGAGACCTGAAGCCTTGGTCCGGCAATTACATGGTCTGGGGCGGCTTGGTGCCGGACTTTGCCACCCCGTCCGGCAAACGCATTTTTTTAAGTCAAAACCAGAAGGTATTGTTTAGCAAGGGAGTTGATGCCGTAAAACTGGATGAATGTGACTACCAACCAGAATCGGCAACGCCATGGTCATTTCCAACGGCCAGCAAATTCCCTTCCGGGTTGGACGGTGAACAGATGCATTCTTTATTCGGATTACTTTATCAACAAACCATGCTGGAACCTTACGCTAAAAAGGAAATTCGCACCTGGGGATTGGTGCGGAATTCACACGCCCTGGCCGCACCCCTGCCCTATGGTGTTTACAGCGATTCGTATGACCATCGCTGTTATGTTCGCGGCCTGGTGAATGAGGGTTTTACCGGATTGCTCTGGGTGCCGGAAGTGCGCGACGCCGAGTCGATCGAAGACTTATATCGGCGCATCGAAACGGCGGTCTTTTCGCCCGACATGGTGATCAATTGCTGGTATATGAAAAATCCCCCTTGGGAGCAGATTGACAAGGACAAAAGCAACCGGGGGGAATCCATGCCCAATCGGGAGGAAGTCACAGCGGGCGTTCGCAAACTGCTGGAATTGAGAATGAGCCTCGTCCCCTACTTGTATTCCGCCTTCAACGAGTATCATCAAAATGGCACACCACCGATTCGCGCGTTGGTATTGGACTGGCCGGGTGAACCGAAGCTGCGAGAAATTGATGATCAATATATGTTTGGTTCCGCAATCATGGTGGCACCCATGTTCGCCGGGCAAAAGACTCGCGTAGTCTATTTGCCCAAGGGTGAATGGTATGATTTTTGGACGCATGTAAAATACGCGGGCGACCAGACGATTTCGGTGACAAATAATCAGGAGCAGATTCCCTTGTTTGTGAAGAGTGGAACACTTCTGCCTCTGGCAAAACCCGTGGAGTCAATCGGAACGAATACCTGTTTTGACATTACCGTTTATGGTTTTGGAGCAAAGCCTGCAGACTTTGTCCTCTACGAGGATGATGGCGTGTCCACGGCATTTGAAGCAGGCAGACAGGATCAGCTTCGACTGCATGGCGATCAAAAGTCCTATACCGTAAAGCGAACTGGCAGCTACGACGTGCAACGATACCAGATTGTGGACTGGCGGTGGATAGAGTGAAAAATAGATTTTTGCAGGTTCCTTCATGCTGCTGCAATTGTCCGGCGAACGTATCAAAGGTTTAAAAAAAGATGAATCCCATGAATCGTCGGCAGTTGTTGAGAGCAACGGGCGTGATCGCGTTGGCCGGTGTGGCCGCCCGATTGCCGGTCTCTGCGCAGGAGAACGGCAACTTACCCGGCCCCCGCTTTTTTGATGTCAAAAGTGACGGCGCAACCGGTGATGGCAAATCACTCGACACTGTGTCCATTAATCGCGCCATTGTCGCCTGCCATGCCAGCGGCGGAGGGATGGTTTATCTGCCGCCCGGAGTTTATTTGTCCGGCACGGTGATTTTGAAAAGCAACGTCACGCTTCATCTGGAGGCCGGCGCCACGTTGTTGGGGAGCAAGAATATTTCCGACTACACGCCGCAACCGCAGGTCTCCTCAAAACCCGGCGCGGTGGCAAAACCATTCGTCTTCGGGAGCGACGCAGCGGATACGACTGAAAAACACCTCATCTTCGCGCGTGACGCCGAAAATATCGGACTAACGGGTTTGGGCAGGATAGATGGTCAGGGGCCAACATTTTGGGTTCCAAGCGACAAAAAGCTTTTGCCGCCTGAAGAGGCCTGGCGGGAAGCGGCGACTCATGCCTGGAAAGCGATTCCGCGCCCATCCCCGATGTTGGAATTCTACAACTGCAAGAACGTGCACATCGAAGACGTGCGGATTGAAAATTCGCCCGGCTGGACGATGCGCCCCCTCGAATGTGACAACATTTTCATCCGCGGCATCACCATCAAAAATCCTTGCGGGATCAACACGGATGGGATTGACGTGATTGGCTGCAAAAATGTCCTTATTTCGGACTGCGTGATTGACACTGGCGACGACGCAATCTGTCTCAAGAGCGAAAGTCCTTATGGCGGCGAAGTGCGGGTCACCAAGAACATCACCATCACGAATTGCGTGCTGACCTGTTGCTGCAATGGATTGAAATTTGGCACGGCCACATTCGGCAGCTTCGAGAACATCATCTTTTCCAATTCCATCATCTTCAGCGAGGATGTTGAACCCAAATCACGCGTCTTCTCCGGCATCGCCCTGGAAATGGTGGATGGCGGTTCGCTGGAAGGCGTGTTGATCTCGAACATCCGGATGCAACGGGTGCGAACGCCTATCTTTATAAGGATCGGCAATCGTCATCCCCGTGCCGACGGGGCGACGGGGACTCTTCGCGGTGTAAGGATCGAAAACCTCCATGCCACCGGCTCGATTCTAACGAGTTCGATTACTGGCCAGCCCGGGTTTGATGTGGAGGACATAACTCTGTCCGGCATCCGAATTGAAAGCGAGGAAAGCGGCAAGGCCGCATGGGCAAGCCGCACCATTCCGGAATTGCCGAAGGGCTATCCCGAAGCCAGCATGTTTGGCCGCCTGCCGGCTTACGGACTTTATTGTCGTCATGTGAAAGGCCTTCGTCTCCATGACGTCGAATTCCAAGCGGCCACAGGCGAAGAGCGTCCGGTAATTTTTTGCGACGACGTCAAGGATGTTGAGATTGATGGTCTGAGAAGTTCGCCCATCAACGGGGCTCAGCCGGTGATCAAACTGGTGCAAACCAGGGAAGCATTGTTGCGCGCCTGTGTTGCGCCGAAGGGAACAAAGACTTTCCTCGAAGTGCAGGGAGCGAAAACGGAACATGTGACCTTGATGAACAGCGAATTGAGCCGCGCCGAAACAGTAGTTGCATCAGGTGCCGAAGTGCCAAAAAACGCGGTGACCTTGGCCGGAAATGCCGAAGGCAAAAGAGCCGGCGCCTGAACGCTGAAGCTGTCCCTCAATGATTTCGCGCTGATGGATGACGCTATTGTCAGTTGCGCCAACGGCGAAAACTTCCAGGTCGCCATCCTTGTTCTGTGTCACGGCCGGCGCCGGTTGCGCCAACGGAATAGACTTCCATTCATAAGTGGAGTCCGCCATCCGTTCCGGCTTAGGGTGCGGGCGCTGCTTGCCATTTGTTGCCATCCCAAAAATCGGCGTGGTTGATTGAATCCAATCGCGCAGGGATGCCTACGGAACGGAGGGCGGCAACATAAACGATTTCAAATCCGGCCGCGTCAGTGATTTGCTTTAGCCAGATGTCCGGCACGTCGTGAGCCAGGCTTGGTGCGACTACGATGGTCACGCGCGCGCACAGGTGATGCATGACGACCTTGGCGGCTTCTTCGAGCGATGATTCATGGCGGATGCGGGGATAAAACTCTTCCCACAACAGGCGACGCCATTCCAGAGTAGCTGAGAGGCTAGAGTTGAGAGTTGAGGGTTCTATGACTGGTGATAGCACATAATCTCGATACATGTTGTCATCCAGTTGCCAGTTGATGAGTTGGCGGTTGTAATTTGCCAGCCGGAGATGTTCGAGCAGGACTTTCAGTTTTTGGCCGCGCCAGACGGCGTTTGCCGATAGAAACTCGAAGTCATCAGCTTCATTCCGCTGGATCAGGCATTTCCAGGCAATGGCCAGCGTTCCATGACCAACCGGAAACAATGGAGTTCCCAAATACACGATGGTTTGAGCAGCGGCCAACACCGCCAGAATCCCGGCCAGCCAGCGCGGCCAAGTTTGATTGTGGATTGAAGATTGCGGATTTCGGATTTCCAAAATGTCTGATTGATTTAGGCTTCTGGCTTCCGAATTCTGAATTCGAAATTCCGGTTTTATCCGGGACAGCTCTATGAGAGTCCAGAACACAGTCGCAATCGGGAGTTTAAACAATCCGCCATCGAACCAAAAACCAACCAGCAGCACCAGTGCCCCGGCGCGGCAGGTCGCTTGAATATCCCCTCTCCGCTCCAGCAAGGAGGGGAGAGGGTCAGGGTGAGGTGAGGTGTATTTTGGCTTCAGGCTTAACCACAGATACATTCCAAAACAAATCATGGCCGGCACTCCGGCGGATATGCCGATCATCAGATAATCGTTCATCTCGATGGCTGCGCTTTCGTTCAAGCGTGATGGCAGATACTTTTTGCCGTAGTCCGTTTCCGCCTGACCCCAGCCAAAACCGGTCCAAGGCCGGTCCACCATCATCCGCGCCGCGCCTTCCCAAGCCGTCACGCGATTGCGCCAGGAAAAATCGTTGAGGTTGCCCACCGAGAACAGGCGCTGGGCCGGACGGGATTCTGAAAACCGCAATTGCCAGAACCCCAACACCGCGACGGACAACAGAACCACCACCAATGACAATCTATTCTTCTTTAACCACGAAATACACGAACTACACGAACATTTTCCTGCCTGCATTAATTCTGCACTCCGCATTCTACATTCCGCAATTGCAAGATACGCCAGCCCGCAGGCGGTTCCAAGCCACGCACCACGACTATAACTTTTGAACAATCCATATCCAGTAAGAATTGCCGCCACCAGACACAAGCAGACGATGGCACATTTCCCAGACGCCAGACGCCAGATGCCAGCTCTCACCTGCCCCGCACCATCCTCCATCTTCCATCTTCGCATTCCAAAGATTTGGCCTATGGTCAAAATGCAACCCGTGCCCATGAGCAATCCGTAAAAGTTTGGATTGTCCCACACTCCGCTCCAGCGTTGTATGCCGTGATAGGAAAAGGATATTCCCGACTCCGGCTGCCATAGTGCCGAACCTGCCAGCAGGCAAACGAGTAACCCGATTATCCAAAACGTCCGTCGCATTTTCTCCCTCTCCGCCTCGATTGGGGAGAGAGCCGGGGTGAGGTGTCGATGCTTGAAACTAAAACCAACCCACATTGAAATGGCCTTGCCGAAAACGATGCCGGCCATCAATACCGGTATTTGCATGGATTGCATCGCCGTTTCATAGGTCAATGCGTAGCGTAACAGCACCGCCAGAATAAATGCGCCCAGCCACACATTCGGATTTGAGAATCGAAGGTAGGGCGTGTCACTCCGTGCACGCCGTTCCAAGAACAGAAATACCCCGTGGTAACAAACCAGGCAGAACACCAACATCCACTGTGTTCCAGATTCCCGGCAGACAGCCGTAAGGTCTCTTAAAGCAGAACCGATGAAACCGGGAAACGTCGCCCAGACACCGTCAGCGAACAGAAGCACAAAAAATAAAAATGCCACACCACCTGTTTTAAGGAGTGCGGCAAATAATTTGCTCGTCCACACAATAGGGGCAAGGCCAATCCAAGTCTTGGTGTTTTTGCCACCAGGGCGAAAAGAAGGTGGCGTGGCTAACAAGCAGCAAATATTCCGCCTGAAAGGAATCATTTTCTCGACTGCAAAAAGTCAGCCAGTTTCTCGCTGTCGGAAACCATGGTCTCAATCTTTAATAAATTGGAAACAAAATATACTACGGCCAGCGGGATGGTGATCAATAAAATACTGAGCAGAACCAAAACGATTCCACTACCGTGCCATTCATATCGGGTGACTTTATCCATAAATTGAAAAGCTGATTATGTTACAAAAGCGGTTTTTTTGCGGAAGGTTTTTGACAATGGAGTTTTCAATTTATGCAGCCAGAGCCAGAAAAATGCACCGTAGCTGCCAATGAGCAGGTAAGCAAGTATGATTTTCATAGCGGTGCTTGTGGTTTGGGGTGAAAGGTGTAGCGCATCGGTTAGATTACCCATGCAACTGCACGGCTTATGGTAGCCAATCCAGAGCAAGCCTAGCCTATAAATAACAAAACTCGTCGCAAGCCATGCGACAAGAACAGTTTGCAAATTAACTCGCTTGCCAAAAAGACATATTAGTGACACAACTAATTCTAACACCCCCACAATCCAGGACACTTTCTGAAAGGAAACAGAAAGAATAGGATCAATTTCCCGCAAGATTCGAGCATTTCCGGTGCTACTTATGAGTTTTGCTAGAGCAGTGACTAAAAGTAATACGCCGGCAATAATTAGAAATGGACGGATAAATCGCATGTTTCGTTGATTTCTTATTCAATATTTAACGACCCCGTTTAATCTCTTCCAGCGTTTTCGTTTTTGAAAAACGGACGCAACACAAACGATTTAGGATAGTCCTTCCGATCAGTTTTAGCCGGAGATGGAGTGCCACCATCTCCGGCAAATAAATAATTCATCATTCGAACTCAACTCTAACCACCACAAGGCGTCCCGTCAGGGACGGCATATCCGTAAGTTCCATAAACCGAAGCCTGCGAAACTGTGTCACTACAGCAATGTGCAAAATAAATTGTAGCAGAACATAAGCCAATTCTAGGGCTAGCCCCACCGGATCCGCTACTTCCTATGCCAGCATCCGGATAAGGTGATCCAGGTGACGTGCCAGTGCAGTTTTCCCATGTGCATGCAATAACAGGTATAATACATGAACACAGCTCAAGCACATTTTGGGTGCCATCACAACCAACAGTAGATCCAGACATGTCAATACAGGCGAATGCTACTGTTGCCGATGCTGCCATTAACGCGACCACCACAGCTGCAGCTATTGTTTTAATTTTATTTTTCATATTTTATTTGCAGTTTATTTTGTTTCGTCCGTAATTCAAAGCATTGGGATAATTAGACATTAATTCCTCTTACCCTTTTTGCTTTGAAAATAGATAAGCACTAGAGGAACAACAAGCGCGGCCGCGAAAACAAGAAGTATAACTACCCTTTTATATGCGCCATTAATATTGTCAGCGATATCGCCGTTAAGTGTGGGATGCCTGACGACCGGAACCAATACATTTCCTTTAAGGTTATACATATCGCCATTTGCTTTGACTAGAATACTTTTGTCTGACTCTGTCAAAAACTGGTTCACCTCACATGGGTGTTTAGGCAAAGAAGACGCTAAAATTGGGGTCCCCACTACTTCATAGTAAGAGTGTAATATTGGATCGTGTTGACCAATGATAACGTTTGAAATTTTTATGGAAAATAAAACTCCATTCTTGTGGACGACTTCAATAAGCCGACCTTGGACTATTGCGCTTGTTCCCAATATGGTATAAGTGATTTGAGAAATTAGCCCGTCGACAGCTTTGGCGATACCTTTAATAGTGTCTCCATTATTCGAACGTCCCGCAAAGTGTATATCCCCAGAATTCGAGGCAGGAGTTTCGGTTTGTTGAATTGTGCTCAAGTTCAAATCATACATACCCAAACGCAATATTTCCGTGGCAAACTGATATTGGAAGGTCATTGCGGGGTTATCTTCGCCACGTGTTTTGTATATTCCATTAGTTGAATCAGTTGAAATTGCTCCAGTTGATGTCAATGTCCACGAATTACCATCATCGCGCCCGCAAAATGTCATAAGTCTTGTGGTCTTTAACCACGCGTTGGTAGGGTCGTCAATCTGATGGAAAATGTAATTTTTGGAAGATAAATATCTTAAGGCAAACAACTCTTCCGATTTATTGTCATCAGGCCTTTTTCCTGCTTTGTAATCCTCGATAAACTTGTCAGCCTCTTGCTGTGATTTAAAATGTCTTGGCTTATTAAATAAAATCCTTCTAAATATTAAAGTATCAATTGCTGGTGGTAACTTTAGGAACTCAATAAAAGTCCCAGGTGTCAGGGCGAGAGCCCCCGAAGGAATACTTGAAAGATCATTGGCATTTATAGTGCGAAGAGTTGACAAAATTAATATGAGGGCAAGCACTATGTTCATGCAACGAAATGCTTTTAGGCGGCATATATTTGACTTTTCGGGAAGCCCTTCAGGTTTTATGCGAGTTTTCAAGAATTATAACGGACTACAATTTGAGGTTTTGGAATTAAAATTAGTCAACTTAGTTTTTTATTTCACACTGCCACTGAGATGCTGACAACACTATTAAATTACCGCGCTTTGGCCAGCAACGAGTATTGGATTGAATGTGGATAGAAAGTCCATCGCCTTTGCCTCGTGACAGAAGTTTAAAATTGGTTGCTCATCTTTCATCGATTTGACTAGTTTATTGGAACATTATCAATATGTTCTGAAAAGAATAATCACCTATCATTTGCGGTCATTATGAATCACTTGCGGTCATTCGCGCTCTGGCCGGTGTTAACCGAGAGCGGTTGCCGGGAGGGACAGATGCCTGTTTGGCTTTTGTATTGGCGGCTGAAATTGTTGGGCTGCTTGTAGCCCAGACAGGACGCCGTTTCCTTGATGGAGTAACCATCACACAACAATATAATGGCGTTGCGCTGGCGCTTCTCGGCCAGCCAGGTCTTGGTATTTTTACCCATGTGCTTGACCCAGTGCCGGTGCAATGTGCGCACGGAGACGCCGCATTGTTTCGACAAGGCCGAGGCTGACCATTTGGCTTCGCGCGCAAGTTCAGGCCAGTTGTGAATGTGTTTTAGCTTAGTCATACCTTTACATTTTTCAATTTCAGCTTCCGCTTTTCAAATGAGTCTCCTACAGGGATAAATTGGTTCCTGCAAGGTGATGTCCAAGTTGCAGTGCGGGCAGGATATTATCTCCCCGATGGCGTGGGCTGGAAATGCGATGTGTCCGTCGCAAGCAAGGCAGGACATTTTGAAAATGGCCGACTTTTGCAGGATGATACTAGCCTGGCAATGCGGACATGGAATTCGTTCACCAAAGAAATTAGTGGGAAATTCAATGTGCCCGCCACAAGCGGTGCAAGCTATTTTCAGAGATCTGACAAAGGCTTCCTGGCTGCGTTCGATTCTGCCGGGCTTCACCGCGACTGGCTGTGGGTTTCTGTATTCCTTCCTCCCAAGCCCAAGCCAAATCATCGTCGCATAACTACCCAGCAGCAGATAATATGGCATGAGTCCGATGATGAACCCTGTTGTTCCGTGCGCTAGGTGGAGAGGATCAGTTAGGCTGCCGATGCAAGTAGCCTGGGGTTGACAGTCCATCGAGAATAGACCAATCCGATAGACTATGAAATTGGTGGCCAACCAAGCCAGCAGTCCGCTTTGTAATCCGACTTGTTTGCCGAATAAGCAAACCAGCGCCACCCCAAATTCCATTGCTCCCACAACCAAGAGCGCATGGCGGAGGGGAATCCCCAACAAGAGGTCAGGTGCAGTCAAAACCTGCGCACTTCCGGCGGTGATGAGAAAACGGGCGATCGCCGCTGCCAACAGGATGCCTCCGGCAGAATTGATAAAAAGCCGGCTCCATTTCAGCCTTATCGTTCGTCCGTTTCGCGTATTTGGCGGTTTAACTGTTGCTTTCGGGTTCATGAGAGTTATTCGTGTGCTAATCCGCCTTCATTCGCCAAAAACAAAATCCACCATTGCCCGCGTGCGCTCGCGCAAGCCGGAATTGCCTTGCAACCGATGCACTGCGTCAGGATGGGTGACGACATCAACAATGACTCCGGATTTGATAGCGCCTTCCTGAAAGTCTTGAACCCTCTTTCCACTTCCTTCCGCGCCGCCGTTGCTGATCAGGATTTTTGGCTCGACGTTTCCTGGCGGCATCACCGAAAGATCAGGAAATTGAAGAGGACTGAGCATCATCGCTCCCCGCCATGGTGCAGGGTTCTTCGCAAGTAACTCGCTCATGGGGATGGTTTCCACGCTCCAGCCATAGAGAAAGACCCGTTGCGCATCAATCGCCGGGCTTTGGGCCAGGTGTTGATATACCGCCGTGACATCCTCGCCCCATTGATCCACCCCATACCAACTGCTGCGCAGAACAATGACAAAATAGGCGCCACAACTGGTCATGGCCGGGGCCCAATTGGGGAGTCCAGGGTAAGGTCTGCCATATTGGAAAAAGCCAGTATCCCCAATCACGAGCGGGTATTGCTTATGTTGATGGCGATCAAAGGTGGCCGGTGGATAGACCCTATAATTCACTTTTCGGCCCGATGGCAATTGCAACGAACCAGTCAAGCACACCGATCTCTTGGCATAGGGAGAGGGGTGATCGGTGCAGGGTATGATACAGCGCAGGGTTTCAGCCGTGACATTGTATTCCCAAATCCCGGCAAACGGCTCATTGGTGGCAACACCAACAATGAACAACTTGTTGCCGTCCGCCGACCCCGTCAACCCTTCGGCATCACCCTGCGCAAACAGCGTGACCGGTTTGGCGCGGGAATCAGCCTGGACCAGCACGGTGTTATTGTCCGGCTTGCCGTTCATATAAGCATAGCCAACCTGGGAACCGTTGATCCAGCGGGCATGGTTCACGGACCAGACAGAGGCAATCCTGCTTGGAACCAGTGGGGACGCGTCACCGGGCGTCAGCCGCCAAAAGGAATCACCCGCCTTCTCCGCGCAGTTTAAGAGGAGTTGTCCCGTTTCCCTTGAGTAGCTAAATTCCTTGAGCGTTTTGGTCTTGAGTTCAAAAAGCAGGTGGCGTTGGTTGGAGACCACGTCGAGCGTCCAGATTTGATTTTTATCCCGCCAGGCAATCGTGGTGTCGGGCAAGGCGGTGAGCGAGGCCGCCCCCACTTTTACCTCCGTCGGCACACTCTCGGTCCATCCTCCAGCGGTTTGTTTTTGGAACAAATGAAGGCGGTCTTGCCCATTGACAGCGGCCAGCAACGTGGGAGTCAGCCAGACAAACCGGTCGCAGGTAAAGGTGTTTACCTCGTTCGTCCCTAGCGCGAATCTGGCTACCTCCTGCCCGCGGCTGGCCTCGCAGATCACCAAGTCTTGCACCGGGGGGTAATTCACCATGTTCAAGCGACTATAGACAAACAAGCTGTCGTCTGGCGACCAAGGCCCGGCGTCAAACTCAAAGTCGCCCGACCCATTCACGGTCTCCTCACAAACCAGTTGCTTTTGGGTGGTGACGGTATCGCACAAGAAGACGCCCGCCCCGTTTTCGGTCGTTTGAGCATAGGTAATCCGATTGCCGGCATGATCTGGCCGGGGCATCGCGTAGAGCCGGTTCGCCGAATCAAAAGCCGCTATAATCTCCTT
Source organism: Verrucomicrobiia bacterium (assembly GCA_035577265.1). Classification (GTDB taxonomy): domain Bacteria; phylum Verrucomicrobiota; class Verrucomicrobiia; order Limisphaerales; family UBA11358; genus UBA11358. The sequence goes on from DATLVR010000044.1 coordinate 44,483, forward strand.
GAAGTGGGCCGGACGATCGGCTCGCACCCAAAGAAGCCGTCCCCCAACCGCGATGAGGACCACGACGGTAATCCAGAAACCCGGCAGGGCTAAGGCCCGCCGCATGAATCTTGGGTTTGTTTGGGATTTCCCCGCCATTTCAACCGGTATTTGTGCCATATTCAATCTCCTGCCTTGATCGTCCAAATACCCAAGTGCCAATTGGCGTCGCCAATGCCCACATTTTGGGTCTCATGCGACGAGAGCAATTCCACATGCCCATCGAGCATCAGATAATTGAAACGCCCTCCATGAAAGACCTTGCCGTCCCCTTTGAGAAATTCCAGTTGTATGGAGGGGCCGTCCAAGCCAGATTGAGCCGCGTGTCTAAACTTGTTGGTGGCACTAATTAGTTCACTCAAAAGCAAAGTGTCAGCCGGCTCCAGGATCATCGAAAGCTTTATGAGCGACAGTTCGTCAATGGTTGGCCCTTCGGCGCGCTTGTTGTCCGGCAAGTATTTCTTAATGGTAGTTTCTGTCCAGGCCAGACCGAGCCCCGTGGCATTGTTGGCCCCGAGCGGCCAGTTTTCAGGCTTCATATCATGTTGGGACATGGCATAACTTCGGGGTGAATCGCGTTTCAAACGGTCGGAAGGACAAACGAAAAGGGCGGGCCGCGTATCTTTCTTCGAAGAAGGGCTGGAGAGAATGGTCATGAGCCGGGTGTCCCAAGTGGTTTTCAACTCTGGGGTCCAGACATAGGCAGGGGGAAGGCTTTGCTCGTGGGATCCGGCGTAGGAGAGCATGCCTTCGCCCAATAGGGCCAAATTCCGGGCACACTGCGCGGTGCGTCCACGTTCGCCGACGCGCGCGATCCCCAACCATCCTACGAGCAGCACTCCAGCCACCCCGGCCACCACGAACACCAGGTCCATCCGGCTAAACGCACACTCAAGTGCCCTTGCTTTCGTCCACCCTAGCTGCTGGGCACGAAACCCGAATCTTCTGTTATTATTCATAAACCGCCAAGGACAGATCACCGAAGGTCAGCACGGATAGTTCACGTATAGTGAGCATACTAGCCGTAGCTGGAGAAAATTGTAACCCGGATAAATACATGGTATTCGATACTTGCAATGGGTAATCAACCATAGTATCGAACCTGTATGGGAAAAACCCGAACTACCATCCCCCGGCAAGAATTCAAAAGCATTCCTTGGTGGGAACGTCCACGAGCTTTCACCCTGATCGAATTGCTGGTCGTCATTGCCATCATTGCCATTTTGGCGGCCTTGCTCCTGCCCGCCTTGGCCAAGTCCAAACAAAAAGCTTCCTCCACTCTGTGTGCCAGCAATGTGAGCCAGATCGGATTGGCCATGCACATGTATGGGGATGACAACCACGAAATCCTCCCCAGCGCACACAGCTCAATCCCCTGGCAGAGCACCAATCCAGTGCCGTGGCTGCACGCGCTTTATGACTATTACAAGAACACCAATCTGCTCCGGTGCCCGGAGCTGAGCTTGTGTTACAGCAACTGCCCCTACAACTACTTCATGGGATCGCGCGCCTCTTATCTCCTGGCCAACCGGCGGTTTGCCAGCCTCGTCCTGAACCGGATTCATCTGCCCTCGCTCTACATCCTGTCTGGCGACGCCAATTGGCCTTTCTACTCTGACGATGCGGATCCGGACAATTTTACCGAAGACACCCTCTTTGGCACCGATGGCGCGGGCGGCCTCCGTCCCGCACCCGTCCATAACAAGCGACTTAACGTTCTTTTTGCCGACGGTCACGTCGGGAGCTACAAGGATTTCGTCCCCGGAGAAATGACGTATTCGCTCACGCTACCGGGCTCTGCCTATACAGATAATCAACCGTAGCGACCAGCTCGGCCAATATTTTCAGCCGGCATTTTCCGATGTGGCCGGCTTCAGGTGCCGCCCGATCCGATGGCCTTTCCAGCCATAGAAACCAACATACGCATAGGCAATCAGCGGCACGAGATAGGAGATCTGCAGCCCGCAGAGATCGGCGATGTGGCCCTGGAGTGGTGGCAGCATTGCGCCGCCGAGCACCGCCATCACCAGCAACGATGACACCTGGCTTTTGAAAATCCCCGTGCCTTCCAGCGCCAGCGAGAAGATGTTGGACCAGCCGATGGAAGTGAACAGGCCAATGCCGACAATACACCACATGGCGATCCGGCCGCCCATGATGATCGCCGTGCCGAGCAGCACCATGATGGCGGCCGAGAAAATCGCGAGGGTGCGGGCGGGGTTGGCTTTGCCGAGTTGAAACAACAGCCAGCACAACGCAAGCAACGGCAGGTAATTTTGCATGATGTCCCAGCCGCGCCACACGCTCAGAATCCCAAAGGCCGTTACCGGGACTGCCACCAGCAGAAGCTGCTTGTTCCGCGCCTTCATTTCGCTCAACTCGACGGCGCCCATGAACCGGCCAATCAACATGCCGCCCCAAAATAAAGCCACGAACTTGCTGGCTTCGACTTCCGACAAGCCGGCCACGGACTTTTGCCCGACGAAGTTGATGATCGAACTTCCCACCGAGACCTCGCCGCCGACATACATGAAAATCGCAATGATGCCGAGCACCACATGCGGATGCTTCAGCGCGCCCGCGCGTCGTTCCACTTTTCCTTCGCCAATGTGCGGCAGATGGACGAAGAAAAAAATCAGAGCCAGAACCAAAAACATGAGGCAAAAGGCCAGATAGGGAACTTTCACCGACTCGGCGCCGTGGGCGCCGGTCTTGGCGAAATATTGGAAGATCAAATATCCGCCGATCAACGGCCCGATGGTGGTGCCGAATGAATTGAAAGCCTGCGCCAGATTCAGCCGACTGGAAGCCGTGCGCTCCGGTCCCAAAATAGTCACGTAGGGATTGGCTGCGATTTGCAGCATAGCAAACCCCAGTCCCACCACAAACAATGCGACCAGAAACAACGGATAGGAAACCAAGGTTGCCGCCGGCCAGAACAAGGCACTGCCGGCTGCCGCGATCAACAACCCCATAACCACGCCATTTTTGTAACCCATGCGCGCGATGGGATCTCCGGCCGTGGCCGAAATCACGAAATACAACAGCGCACCGATAAAGTAGGCTCCGAAAAAGGCAAACTGCACCAGCATCGCCTCGAAGTAATTCAAATGAAACGCTTCCTTGAACCGTGGTATCAAAATGTCGTTGAACACCGTCATGAAACCCCACATGAAGAACAGGATCGTCATGACAATGAAAGGGCCGCGATAAGTCCGGCCGTTTTCTGGAGTTGTGACTGCCGGTCTTGATTCAACCGAGGTGGTGATGCTTGCCACGATAAATAAAGGATGAGGTTAAAAACTTGCGGGTTCAATGTTCCAACCTTCCGTGGACACATGCACGGCTTGCGTTGCCCCTGGTGCTTCGATTTGGACGACGCGCGATTCGCCGGGCAAGAGCGAAAAATAATTGTCTTCGTAATAGACTGGCAAAACGCGCTGGCCGGTTTTGGCGTCGCGCAACGTCAGTCGAATTTGCAATGCCGGAGTATCGCTGGGATTCGTCACCTTGACCTCAACGGCGATTCCCTTCGCGTTTCGCTTGACGCGCGTTTTGCCATTCACGGCAACCTTCGGCAGCGTGCTCAATTGCTGCAATTGACTTTCATTGCGGGCGTGCCAGTAAAAATTCTCCGACAACAGCTTCCCGTGCTTGTCGCGTAATTCCAGGCGGGCCAGATAAGCGCCGGTAGCCGGCCAGTCCAGGGTCAATGCCGGTGTGCAAGCATCGGGCGCAGCGTCCAGAGCAACCTTGCGACTCTGCACAGCTTTGCCGGACAGATCGTATATGGTGGCGCTGGCCGTCACGCGTTCGAGCGGAGCGGATTGGCGGTTGACGACGGCCACATCACAGCCCGGCAGGTTCATCTGAATATGCACGGGTTCCGCCCCTTTCATGGCGCCGAACAGTGAAGCGTTCGGGTCATAATCCCAGGTATAGAATTGCCAGATCATGCTCGGCCAGGAAGGATGACTCATCCAAACCAGCACACCGCTGCAGGAATCCCAGAGCCGGCTGTTGAAACCTTCGTAAATGGCGCGATAAGTCTCGTAGTTCATCATCTGCGCTTTGCGGCTGAGGTCCTCGACGTTTTTGGGTTCGCCAAAGCGGCTGGTAATTCGCCCGAAGGTTGAACTGCGGCCGCCTTCTCCTTGACTATGCAAATCGTGATAGGCCCATTGGTCACCGGTTGGCCAGAGGTCGGCTTCGGGCATCATGGTGCGAAGCACTTCGGCCGAGGGAATGGAACTGGCGCCCAACTCGGTCGTGAAGCCCTTGTTTAAGTTGGTGAAATATGACTCCAGCGGCAAGTTCGACCACGGACCACTGTTGTTCAAATTAACCAGCCGCGAATCAGGTTGATAATAGCGGGTGCCATCCAGTTCATAAACGAGCCGGTCCATGCCCTCATTCAAATCCTCCGGCGGAACACACTCGTTGCCGGCGCACCACAGCGCGATGCTGGGATGATTCCGATATTGTTTCAAGGAGTCGGCGACATTGGTCAGGAAAAGCGCGTGATCCACCGGCCGGTAATCATGAGTCTCGGTATTCATCCAAAAATCATTCCAGACTAGAATGCCGTATTGGTCGCATAGATCGTAAAAGGTCTCGGACGTGCTCTGGCCGGCCCAGTTGCGGATCATGTTCAAGTGCGCGTCATGTTCCATGCGGATGTAAGGTTCCAGCCGCTCGCGCGAAATGCGTTTCATCGCATCGTCCATGCCCCAATCGCCGCCCAGGCATTCAATGCGCCGCCCGTTGACTTTCAATACCAGAGTCGCCCCCATGCCTTTGTCTGGAGCCGGCTTCAACGCAGGAGAATTTTCCGC
>DATLVR010000045.1:0-26523 GCA_035577265.1 Verrucomicrobiia bacterium
CCTATGTCCGCCAAGGATTGGAAGACTACGAAAAGAAGTTCCAAGCAAGGAAATTGAACGCCCTCCAAAAAACCGCAAAAGCAATGGGATTTGAACTCATTTCCAAGCCGATTTCACACGCAGTTTCTTAAGAGATGCCGCACCTGACGGCGCTGGGGATTGGGAGCGGAGCGCAAGTTGACCCAACTCGCAGCGGCTGCGCCAGACCTGAACGCGTGAAGTATCTCCATACGGGTTGGAATGGCCGCGCGCTGCGGATTGAGACTCTCCGGGGACGGGTGCCGCCATTTTGAATTCGGTCAGCGGCGGTCTGCCGACGCGCCGCTACGATGTCAGCTTCCGCTTAACGTCAATTCCGCGGTCAGCACAATATTCCCGGCGACGCGCGCGGTGGCCTGTGCCTGAACCAGATTGCCAAGCCGGCCGGTAATTTTTGCTTCCAGTTGAATCACCTCGCCGGGCTTGGCCGTGCCCAGAATTTTCACGTTGCGCAGCGCGGCCAATTTCAAATTTTTGAGCGGCGGAATTTTCGGGTCGCTTTGTGCGACGACGCCGGCGAGTTGGGCCGCCGCTTCGACCAGCAGCACGCCGGGAAAAATCGGTTCACCAGGAAAATGCCCGCTCAAAAAAGGCTCGTTGCCGCGGACGGTGTATTCGCCCGTGCCGCTCTGGCCGGGAATCAAACTCGTCAGCCGGTCAATGAACCGGAATTCCGCGCCATGTGGCAGGAGGCTGAGCGCCGGTTGCAAATCTTCGGAGTTCATTTGGCAAACGGGTTGGTGACCTTGTAATCCGCGGGCGGACTCCACTCGAACAATTTTTCGTCCAGCGACGGGTTCATGACGCCATTGGTGAAATCATTCCGCATCCGCGAGCCGTCCACAAAGACCAGTTCCGTGCTGGCCAGTGCAAAATCATTCGTCGCCAGACCGACGCACAATTCCGGCATCATCCGCCGCGCAAACGGGCTTTTTGGCTGGAGCGCCATCTGCCACACGCCATTGGTTTCGGCAAGCGACAGGATTTGAAACTGCGCGTCGAATTCCTTCCGGTCGCGCGGAAAACCCGCCTGCAGCAGCGACATGGTGTCGCGCCATTCGGTGGGCGTGCCGGCACCGAGCGGATAGCGTTCTGCGCGTTTCAGCCGGGGATAAATCACGAACATCTCATCGCCGTGTCGCAGCGCGATGGTCTGCGCGGGGTGGCCGAGTTCCCAGCGGAAATCGTTCGGCATGGCAAAGGCGATGTGACCTTTGGCGATGAGCGGCTGGGTGAGCGTCTTGAGGGCGCGCGTCTGGACAAAATCGGCGGACCAGGTGTGCAGGTTTTTTTGCGCGGTGAACCAGGCGTCCAGCACGGAGTTGGTGTCGGCGGCGCTGGCGCGCAAGCTCCAAGCTCCGAGCACCAAGCTCCAGAGAAGCAGCAGGTACCAAGCATTGGAGCGTGTTTTCAAAGTGCGGAGTGCGGCCGTCCTCGGCCGCAGTAACGGGCTTGGAACCGACAGCCCACGAGCTTTCCCAGCAGACCGGGTATTGCAGCATCGCTGCGCCCGGGGACGGGCGCACTCCGTCCAGAGAAGCACCAAGCACCAAGCACCAATTCGATTTCGTCGAGCACGGCACTTATTGAAGTTTGAAGTTTGGAATTTCATTGGGCTAAAGTGGAGTGGTGCAGAGTTGCCTGGCAGTCGGAGCGCGGCGTTCACGCCGCTTCAACGCACGCATTATCGGCAGTATCATATGCGAAAAGGTCACCCCAATCAGTTCGAACACTGAAGCGGCGTGAACGCCGCGCTCCACCGTGGTCTTCCGGCCTTGGCGGTTGTTTTGGTTCGGAGTTTGATTGCATCGTTACGGCTTGGATGTTGGAGCTTGGTCCTTTTCCACTTCCGGCCAGACCGGGATGAAGTGGAACCATTGATTGAGATGCTGCCGGATGGCCGGCTCGAACGCACGCAGGATTTCCTGGGTCAGCTGGATGCGGGCGTCGCGGTTGCCGATCAACGCCCGGTCGTATTTGATCTCCGGCAAAATCTCCGCGAGATGCCCGTTGGCCTGACGCACGATATAGACCGGCACGATGGCGCACCCGGAGGCGCGGGCGAGTTCGGCGGCGGCGATGGAGGCGGGAAAGGGGTGGCCGAATAAATTGACGTTCACTGCGGTTTGCGCGGGCGGACGATCCACCAGCAATGCCACCGTGGCCCCGGCCTGCAAGCGCTTGATGATTTCGATGAAGGCGAAGGCGTCTTCGCCGACGACCAACGTCTCGACGCCACGCCGAGCCCGTGACGCCTGCCGCAGTTCGGTCAACTTTTGATCCGGTTCGGGCTGCGTCAGCACGAGCAGTTTGTAGCCGTGTTCGACAAGAAATGAGCCGCCAAATTCCCAATTCCCCAGGTGTGGCGTGACGAGCAGCACGCCCTTGCCGCGGGCGTGGGCGGCGGTGAAATGTTCCCAACCCGTCCAATCGCCGTGCCAGCGGTCGAACGCCACGCTGCTTTCATAACGCCACAGGTCGGTGACTTTGATCATGAATTCCGTGATCAATTGCCGCGCAGTCATGGTGGCCGCCCTCCGCTCGCCGTTTAAAACCGGCAGCAGATTTTGAATCACGATCTCGCGCCGGCGCACCGCCAGCCGCCAGTAAATCGCGGCAATCAGTCGGGCGAACAGCCGCAAAACAAACGAGGGAATGAAACGTCCGACCAGCAACCCCAGACGCCAGATGAACACGCCGTAAAATTGCGATGGCCCGGAAAACTTATCGGGACCGGCAGCTGATTTTTTCTTTCCGGGAAACGACTTCCACCAGACCGGCAGGAGGAACACTGAAATCATCATGTTGCAGGCGATGCCGATGGCGCAGATGCGGCCGAGGCTGGCCATGCCCGCGTTGCTCGACAGGCCGAGCGAGCCGAACCCCGCGATGGCGGTGCCGCCGCAGAGCATTAACGCCTTCCCGACCGATTGGTGGGCCAGCTTCAAATCGCCGCCATGCCGGCGCAAGGCGAGCTGCATGAAGATGCTGTAATCCACGCCCGTGCCGAGAATCAGCGGCAGCGCCATCAGATTGAACAGATTCCACGACCAGCCGCAGAGCTTCATCACCGCGAGCAGGCAAACGCCGCTCAACACCAAAATGCCGAGGCTGAAAAAAACTTCGGCCGGCCGGCGGAAGGCCAGCCAGAGGGACAATAGAATCAACCCGGCCATTGGCAGCAGGAGTTTCCAGAGATTTTTTTGCACGGCCGCCAGAACCGTTCCACCCAATAAATCCCAGCCGGACAGCCAGACGCCGTCACGCGGGAGTTGGGCATCCAATGCTGCGAAGGTCTTCACCGTGGCGTTGGTCGCGGGATACAGTAAGCCCACGGCAAAAAAGTTTTGCGGTTCGCGGACGGCGAGCTTTTCAAAAATCCAGGAGCAGAGCGGATTCGTCGGCCAGAAGACATTGGTGGTTGTGGTGGCCAACTGCCAGGTGGTCAGGATGCCTTCGCTCAAGCCAAGTGCGTTTTCGGCGAAGCCATTGGTCAACGCGGCGGCGCGGAACACCTCGCGCTCGGCGACGAGTTGCCGGGCGCTGGCATGATTCGCCAATTGAAATTCCGGTCGCGGCCAGAGCGCGTTGGGCAGAGTGAAGCCGGAGAGTGTCTGGTTGGAAACCGCGGCATTGAGCGCCGGCAACACCATGTCGAGCCGGCGCGCCACTTCGCTTTCATCGCGGCCGGAAACAACCAGCCAGAGAGGCTCGTGTTTCTGGTTCAGATTGACTTTGATGGCGTCGAGGGTCGTGTAGGCCTGGCTGTCACGGGGACGCAAGGCGTTGCCGGACTTGTCCATTCCCGGCAGTCCGGAAAACAGAATTGCGGCGCAGCAGCAGAGCAGGGCGGCGGTGATGGTGAAAATGATTTTGGTTCGCGCGACTTCATTGCCCGCGTGGGAGCACCGGCGTCCCGCCGGCGAAATGTCTTTCGATTCTAAACTCGCCGGCGGGACGCCGGTGCTTCCACGTGAAGACTTCATCCGCTGCGGAAACAACGGCGGGAGAAAGGCGAAGATCATCACACAGGCCGAAATGGCGACGCCGACACCGACGAGCGAACCCAGCTGGGCGAGGCCGGGCAGCCCGCCAAAGTTCAAAACGAGAAACGCGGAGATCGTTGTGACCGCCGCCCAGAATATGCTCGGCGCAATCGCGCGGCGGATTTCCGGGATGGACAATTCCGGCTGCGCGAGGGCTTCCTGATAATGCACCACGGCATAGTCCACCGCGAGGCCGAGCAGGATCGCCGCAAAACCCATGCTGATGACATTGACCGCGCCGAAGATGAGTCCGCCGAGCGCGAGCGTCGCCGCCAGGATCAGGGCCAGCAATGTCAGCAGCCAGAGCAGGGGCTTCACGCGGCGGTGGGCGCACCAAAAGAGAATCGCGATGATCAACGCTGTGCCGCCGATCGACAACTCCATGTCATGCTGCATGCTGCCGGAAATTTCCGCCGTGAAGGCCGGTCGTCCCGTATAGCCGATTTGGATTTTCTCATCGGGCGGCAACGTGGTGCTGATGACGTTCTTGATGGCATTAAACCAATCGGTGCATTCGCGATAACCATTCAATGCCTCGCGTGCCTGGACGAAAAAGATCCGGAAGGTGCCGTCGGCGGAGGTGAATAATTCCTGTCCTGAACCGAAACCGGAAACGGCGCCGGCAACCGTTTCAGGCAGGCGTGTCAGGCCGAACGGATCGTAACTCAGCTGGGCGATTTCATTGGGCGACATCGTGGTGGCCAGCTGGTCGCGCGTGGCGTTGAGGATATTGGCGAGATTCGTTTCCGAAAGCTGCGCGGTCAATTGCGCGAATGTTTCCGGCGGTTGATTGAGCCAGAGATAAGCGATCAGTTCGGCGGTCTGCTCGGGATGCGCCTCCCACGGTGGCTGCCAGGCGACGCTGGCGATCAGATTGGTTGCGTGCTGCAAACCGTCGGCGATGGATTTCGCGGTGCGTTCAGCCGCTTCGCGATCCGGCGCGCGGACGGTGACGATCAGTTCGCGGGCGTCGGTGAAATGCTGCTGGTAAATCTTGAGCCCCTGCACGGCGGGAACTTCCGGCGGCAACAGATCGAGCATCTCGACATCCAGATGCAACCGCGCGAGGCCCGCGAAGATCGGAACGAGCAGCAGCAGCCACCACCAGCGAAACCATTTCATGGAAAAAATTCGCCCTCCAGCGTCTCGCCGGTATGTGAATTTTGCAGCCGCCACGAATTGGTCTCAACGTGTGTGAACTGCCAACTGCCACCGAGGTTCGGGTCGAGCAGTGCGCGGGGCAATTGAAACCAGCCGAAGCGATTCGGCGGCGTGCCATGGCCATGCCATGAGTATTTATCCGCGCCGAATTGGATCTGCCATTGCCCGCCGGAAACCTGTGCCATGACGAGCGGAAAGGGGATCTTGGAATATTGGATGAAGAAATTTCCATTCACATTGGTCGCCAGCAGCAGATCACCCGCCACTTCGGGCCGGCTGGCAGATGGTTTCCAGACCGCCTGGCCTTGCTGCACGTGCCAGCCGGGCGCGGAAAAATCGGCGGGCGGCAGCGGATGGGTCGTGCGGCAGCCGGCGCAAACGATCAGCGCCAGGGCGTAAACAATCAAGATTGGACGACTCAAGCGACCGGTTTCAGTTTCAATGGTCCGTTTCAAACTTTGGCGGCGGATTCGGAAGGTTTCAGCACTCGCGCACGGCGCGCCGCGAAGGAAATGCGCGGCACCAGCGGCCAGCGTTTCTGGAGTTTGACGAGCAGGAAAAAATATTTCAACCGCCAGCGCAATTTCCAGCCGCCTTCCAGTTCGCCCGCCAGCACGGCGTTCACGGCGGATGGCAGATCGTGGTGGTTGCGCGGCTGCAAAAATAATTCCATGAACGGAGTGGTGTAATAGCACTCCACCACGTGCCAGTAAAACATGAGGCCCTTGCGGACGCGCTTTTCGTAACTGGCAAAGAGCCGGCGGTTGGGCTTGCCTTGCGCCAGTGATTTTTGAACGGCCTCGGCGGCAAGCCGGCCCGACCACATGGCCAGAAAAACTCCGGCGGAGAAAATCGGGTCGAGAAAGCCGGCGGCGTCGCCGACGCGCAGCAAACGGTCACCGACGAATTTGCGGTTGTAATAGCTGAAATCGGTGGTCGTCTGGAGAGGGCCAAGCGGCACGGCATTTTTCAGCCGTTCCTTGACGCGCGGACTCGATTCGATCCATTTATGAAAAATTTCCGCCGGTGAGCCGCCGGATTGGACGAACTCGTCTTTTTCAATGACGAGGCCGACGCTGGTTTTTTCGGCGCTGATGGGGATGATCCAGAACCACTTGTTTTCCAGGCGGACGATGATGGTGTCGGTCTTTCCCTCGCCGCGATCGAGGGCGACATTTTCATAGTGGCCGAAGATGGCGAGTTTTTTCCAGGTCGGATGCATCTCGCGGAGATTTTCCTGATTGCCGGTGAGGTTGCCGCGTCCGCTGGCGTCCACAAGATAGGCTGCGCGGAAACTGTGGGTTTTGCCGTCGGGATCGCGCGCTTCGACATTCACACCGTCGGAGTCAGTAATTGTTTTGATCACCGACCAGCCTTCGCGGACATCCGCGCCGGACGCGCGGGCGTGCTTGAGCAAGACATGATCGAACGGCGCGCGCTCGACTTGGATCGCTTCGGGTTCGCGGTTGAATTTGCCCTGCCGGAAAACGAAGCGTGTGCCGATGGAACCGTTGCCGAGTTCAAATTGCGCCCCGAACTTGCGCGGAAAGCCTGCGGCTTCCAATGCGGGCAACACGCCCATGTCGCGGAAGATGGTCATGTTGCAGGGCAGGAGGGATTCACCGATGTGGAACCGCGGGAAAAACTCTTTCTCCAGCACCAGCACGCGTTTGCCGGCCTGCGCCAGAAAGGTGGCGGCGCTGCTGCCACCAGGGCCGCAGCCGATTATCAGCGCGTCATAATGATCCTGATTCACGCCGCAATTTTGATGATGTGGCGGGTGATGGCAAGCTTGGAAACTGCGGTAGGGTTCTGCCCCATGGTGGTCGTCATGTTTTTAGGCGATACTCCCGCGGTGATTCATCGAATATCCGTCACCGAGCCGGCAGCGGAAGTTCAGATCTGCCGCATCAGAATCTGCGACGACAACAAGAAGTTGTTGCGGCCAATGACGATCTCACCCGCCGGATTGCGACCAGATTCTGTTTTAATCCGCAGCCGGGTGCGGATCAGGCCGTGCGCGCGGGAGAACTGTTGGTTCGCAACCTTGGTTCCACGCTTCTGATTAAGGATGGGCAAAAGTGTCGGCTGACCTTGCAAAATGGCAAACGAAAACAGAAAGTATAAAAACATGGCAATTATGATGAAAAAGAGCAGCCAATTTAAGGCATTAGGGATCCAACGGAGGGTTTGCGTCGGAAATGCTTACAAAATTGCCATTTCGGCTGCACAACCACACAAAACTAATATCAGCTCTTATGATTTGTCTGACAGGTAGTTACATCCAACCGCCGGACCATTTTAAAACATGGCCTAAATAATGTTTCAAAATCAAGCGCGTATGAAAAAACTCTTGTTTCCTCTCCTGAGCGGCTTGTTCGTCTGCACTCTGACGGCCCAAGCGGTTCCGACGCTTTACATCAGCACCACGGGTGCCGCTGGCAGCTACACTGTTTTGGGTAGCAGCGCACTTGGCACCGTAACCTCTCTTTCCTCTAGTGGCGTGTGGAGTTTCTTCTCAATCACTGGCTTGACGACTCCGGCAGTGGGAAGCGCCGGCAACCCCATCATGCAACTGTCCATTCAAGCGACAAGCACTGGGGCTGGATCATTGTATATTGGCTTTGCCAATGATGGCTACACCGGGCTTGGCTCAATCAACGCCTCGATCGGCGGCCACGTGGTGAACGGTGCCACTGAAACCTACACTTTTACGACCTTTGCCAACGCGGCCAACGTCATGCCCACCACGACGCTGCCGACAGGCTCCGCCATCACCTCGCTGTCCGGCAGTCTGCCCGCTGATGCCAATGTGATCGCCTCTGGGAACTTGCCGCTGACGGCACCCTATGTCTTGGGCGAGCTGGTGCAAATCACCGCCGCCGGCGCTTCAGAAAACAGCATCCTCGCCAATTTCAGTTTCACTCCTGCCGGTGTGCCCGATGGCGGCATGACGGTGGCCATGCTGGGTTTCGGCCTGGCGGCTCTGAGCATTGCGCGCCGGAAAGTCAGTGCTGGCGTTTGAAGTTCCAAGAAGTTTTTTACATCGCGGTGTTGCTTCGGCAATGCCGCGTTTCTGTTTTTCGGGAGTATCCAGTCCGTGCGTAATCGTGATTGACGCTCCAAGCAAAAAGGGCATGCAGCACGCGTCGATCCATTGACGGTTCGGCAGCTTGTTCCGGTTTGAAGTAAAGTGCCGCAGTGCCGTCAGCGCCGCCCTTCTTTTTTCTAAATCCTTTTTTACTGAGTTCCGCCGCTGGGGAGTGCCGTCAAAAAAGCTCGACGCGTGCCGTGATTTTCAGCCACGGCTGGCTGCGAAGCGCGGACGCATTCGAAGATCAAATGCTTTTCTGGCCTCGCGAGGCCATCGTTGCACCGCCCATGATCGTCGTGGTCACGGACGTTCAGCCAGCCTTTGAACGGTAATGATTTGGATGCTTGCATGTCATTGCGCAACGGCACGATAGAACATGGATCCCGTTGAGGCCGGATCGTAGAAACTGATCGTGCCCGTCACGTCGGCCGTGCCGGTCGCGACATCCGTCCAGATCACGTTTCCAGACAACGACGGAGTGCGCTGCAACCGGTAGCCCGCACCGCTCACGCCGTTCAGCGAAACTACGATGATCTGGTTGGACCCGAACTTCTGAAAGCCCAGGGACAGGGCCGAGTAAGTGTTCGGCGCCGCCACCGCGTTGATGACAAACTGATCGGTGGCGCTCGCCCCGTCGGAATCAGTCGCAACGACTGTAATCGGATAGGCATTGGCGACTGCAGGCGTGCCGCTGAATGCGCCGGTGATGGGATCAAACACCAGCCAAGCGGGCACGGCCGGGCTGGTCGTGAGCACCAATGTCTCGTTCATATCCGGATCGGAGAATGTTCCCGCCGGCACCGTGAATGCCAGCGGCGAGTTCACGGTGACCGTCTGGTCGGCCAGCGGGATCAAGACGCGCGGGCCGTTGTTATATTTGGTCCGGAACATGAACGCGGTGCCGCAACGGAGGCCGCTGTCCAGACCGTTGTAAGCTCCCACCACGATGGTGCCGCTGCTGATCGCGGCCGCCGAACCAAAATTATCCGACGCACCCACGGTCGCCGGCAGGAATTTATCCACCTGCCCCCACACATTGCTGCCGCCCTGATTCTGCATGAACAGATAGGCCGCGCCCGAGTCCAGGCCGTTTCCATCCGCCTGTTGCGCGCCCACCACCAGCGCATCCGCGTTGATGGCCAGGGAACTGCCAAAATGGTCCGAAGCCCCCAGATCGGAGGACAGCAATCTTTTCACCTGTCCCCACTGGTTGGCACCGTTTTGGTTGCGAGCGAAAACATAGGCCGCGCCGGAATCCCCCAGCCCGGAAGCATTCAATAACGGAGCGCTGGCGGCGATGATATCGCCGCTGATGGAAACCGCGGTTCCAAACTGACCGTTGGAGACATCGGACGGCACAATCTTCTTCATGAAACCCCATTGATCCGCGCCACCTTGATTGCGCATGTAAACATACGCCGCGCCGCCACCGCCGCCGGACACCGGCGCGCCCACCACCACCGTATCCACGCTGATGGAAACCGCGCCGCCGAAATGATCGGAATTGGACGTATCCGAGGCGACCAGTTTTTTGACCTGGCCCCACTGGTTGGCGCCGCCTTGATTCCGTGCGAAAACATAAGACGCGCCGGCATTGAAAGAACCGGAGACATTCGCCAGCGGCGCGCCGACAATCACAGTGTCGCCACTGATGGCCACCGCCGTCCCGAACTGATCATTGGCGGTGCCGTCGGTGGCGAGCAGCTTCTTGACGAAACCCCACTGATCCGCGCCACCCTGATTTCGCGTAAACACATAAACCGCGCCCGAGTCCGTGCCCTTATCATCCCGCAACCGCGCGCCCACCGCAATGGTATCGCCGCTGATGGCCACCGCCGTGCCGAACTCGTCCAAGTTTTGCCCGTCCGATGGCAGAAGTTTTTTGATCTGCGTCCAGGTGTTGGAACCGTCGAGACTGCGCGCATACAGGTAGGCGGATCCGGATTTGGTGCCGGTGGCATCGTGCGACGCGCCGACCACGGCCAGATCGCGGGTGGCGGCAACCGACCACCCGAATTGTGCCAGGGCGGTTTTGTCGCTGGCCGTGACTTTCGCCGTCAAGGGATGCGTGGCCAACACCGTCGTGTTCGCATCCGTTACCGTCGGGGCGAAGAAATCATCCACCCGGATGGTGAATCGCGTCATTTCCGGCGCGCCGGGCAAAGCGCGGTTCCCCGCCGTGGGCGTAAACACCAGCCCGCGTAATGCCGTCGTCGCGATCGCCGCAGTCACGGTGCCGTTCGACGCACCGATCGAGTAAACGCCCGCCCCCATGTCCGTGAAACCGCCCAGCGACGACAAGCCGCCCTTGATCGTGCTATCCAGGGTCACCGTCACGCGTAACGCCTGCGTTTTGTCGTTATCCACTTCCGTGATCGACACGCCGGCGAAAGGCTTGATCGCACTGCGGCTGTAAACCGTCTGGCCTGCGACCGTACCGCTGATGACCGGCGCATCGTTTACCGCGGTCACATCCACGGTCGTCAGGTTTGTCACGGACGCGAGCACATAGGCGTCGTCCGCACTCAGCGTGAGGTGCGTGGTCGTCGTTGCCGGCACCGGGATATGATTGGGCACGGGAGCGAACACGATGCCGCGCAAGGCGGTGGCGATGCCGGCGGGGGTGCCGCTCATCAGGAAAATTCCCGGCGCGGTCTGCGTGAAGCCGCCGAGATTTTGCAACGTGCCGTTGTCGAGGTGATCCATGAAGATGCGGACGGTCTGCCACTGCAAACCATATTCATCGAGATCGGTCAGCGTGAGGGCGGAAAACGGCTGCACGGTCTGCTTGTCGGTGATCGCGCGGTTCAAGTTGCCGGCCCAAACCGGCAGGTCATTCACGCCGGTGATGGTCAACGTCACCACGTTCGTGTCGCGATCGGAGCCGCGGGCATAAACATGCACCGTGGCCGTGGCCGTGAACAAATTCGACGAGTCATCCTTGAGCGTGTAGGTAAAATGTTCCGTGCCCGTGAAACCCGGCGCCGGCGTGTAAGCCACCTTCGTCGCACCGGCGTTTGCGATGGCGGAGCCGCCGTGGTCCGGCGTGCCGGTCAGGTAGATCGCCCGCACGCTGTTGGTGTCCGGGTAAGCCAGGTCATTCGCCAGCACGTCGAGCAGGTTCGTCGCCGGGCCGGACAACACGCTAAAGACGTCATCGCGCGGGGCGAGATCGCCCACCGTCACCGTCACGGAATTTGTGCCCTGGTTGCCCAGCGTGTCGGTGAATTCGTAATTGAACCGGTCCGTGCCGATGAAGCCCGCCGCCGGCGAGTAAAGCAGCCAATTGTCCGCCGCCGCGCCATTGATGGCGATGCTGGCGTGAACGCCATTGGTCTGCAGGCCGGTGATCGTGAACGCGCCGGGCGTCTTCGGCAGCGTGTAATCGTTGGTCAAGACCCTGAACACATTGTCCACGCTGTCGCGATCCACGCGGAAGACATCGGGATTGGAAGCCGCCGGGGAATTGTCCAGCACGACGACATGGACATGGCCGAGGGCCCGCGCCGGGCTGCCATCGGTGATCTCGTAGGTAAAATCCTCCGCGCCGCTGTAATTTGCCGGCGGCACATAAATCAGCCCCGTTCCCGGCCCGTTGATGGTAATCGTGCCGCCGTGATTCGGCGCGTTGGTGCCGATGCCGGTGCCGCTGATGAACAACGTCTGGCCAAGGTTGGGTAAAATGACGTCATTGATCATCACGGGCAGCGTGTTCGTGCTGTTCTTCACCACAACAAAGGTGTCGTCGCCCGCGATCAATCCGCTGGGCGTGACCTTCACCGAGACGCTGGCCGTGGCCGTGCCGCCCGCATTGTCGGCGATCGAGTAAGTGATGATCGGCTCCTGATGGTTCGAGACCGTGTTGCTGGGCTTGTAGAGCAAACGGGTGTGCGCCGCGTTAAGCGAGACCGTGCCGAGCACGCTGTTGCTCGTGAAGGAAGTGATGACGAGGTTTGTGTTCGGACCGGGGAAAATCAAATCGTTCCCCAGCACGTCAAACGAAGCCGTGCCGCCGTTCGCGATGACGGTGAAATAATCATTGTTCGCCGTGAGCGAATTTCCCAGGTCCCGGACCGTGACGGAGACCAAGCCCGTCGAGACGAGCGCGCCACTGGTGATCACATAATTGAACGTCTCCACGAACGGGCAGGGATTGGCCGGGTTCGGCGCGTAGCTGACGAGGTTGTTTGGGCCGGTGCCATTGAGCGAAACCGTTCCACCCAGGTTCGGTGCGCCAAGGCTGATGATGCTGAGGGTCGCCCCCGTTGCGGGCAACAGACGGTCATTGGCCAGCAGGTCGAGGGAATTCGTGGTGCCGCGCGCCACGGTGAACGCATCGGCGCTCGCATAAAGCGAACTGGCGGTGAGGGTGATCGTGACATTCGCGGTGTCGCTGCCGCCCAGGCCGTCGCCGACGGTGTAGCTGAATTTTTCCGTGCCGACGTAACCGGCGGCCGGCGTGTAAATGATGGCATTGCTGGCGGCGTTCAGTGTCGCCGTGCCGCCGTTGGTGGGCGTCGTCACGCTGGTGATGGTAAACGCACCTCCGGCCAGCGACAGGACCGCATCGTTCGCCAGCACAGGGAGAAGGTTGTTCGTGGAACTTGCGGTCACCGCGAAACTGTCATCGCCGGCGATGCTCAAGCTGTGATCCATCACGACATAACTGAACGTATCATTGGTCGTCTGTCCCTGCTTCAACCAGTCGAACAAACCGCGCGGATCGTAGCCGAAACTGCCGTCCGCGTTCACCACCACGGTGACACCGCGCGGAGTGGCGTTGGTCGCGGGCAGCACGCGGAAGGCATCATCGGGCAAAATCCCATTGATGTCCGGTTCCACGTCGTTCGCCAGCACGCCCGGTGCGTTGGCGGTGAAGACGGTC
Organism: Verrucomicrobiia bacterium; assembly: GCA_035577265.1. Taxonomy (GTDB): domain Bacteria; phylum Verrucomicrobiota; class Verrucomicrobiia; order Limisphaerales; family UBA11358; genus UBA11358. The sequence goes on from DATLVR010000045.1 coordinate 13,226, forward strand.
TCTTCGTCCGTCAAATACGCATCGGATTGCGAAATGGGTTTGTCATTCACACCGGCGACGTTCACGGTCACGACGGCGTTGCTGGACAGGCCGTGTTCATCCGTGGCCGTGTAGGTGAACGTATCGCTGGCAAATTCCTTGTTCGCCAGCGCGTTCAAAGTCGCGGAGACCTTCGGGTTGTAGACGATGTTCGTGCCGTTGAGACTCACGCTGGCGCCCAAGGCGCTGAGCGGGGTGACCGACGAGATGCTCAGCAACGTCCCCATGTCCGGGTCGGTGTCGTTCGCGAGCAAGGATGCCGCGGCCACCGCCACGGCCGTGTCTTCATCCGTCGCAAATAAATCAGGATTCGCCGTTGGCGCGTCGTTTACGCCGGTGACGCGGATGCTTACGGGCGAAGTGCCGATGACACCGTAACGATCCTTCACGCTGTAATAAAACGTGTCATTTGTGGACTGGCCGAGTCCGAGCGTGTTTAAGATGGCCGAACCGCGCGGGTCGTAGGTGAGATGCGTCTCGTTGCGGTCGAAGCGGATATCCAGCACGGCGGTCGCGCCGAGCGCGGTGACGATGGCGAGGCGGTTGGCGACGTAGCCGTTGGTGTGATTGAGCGAGACAATGTTCAACGTGGCATTGTTGTCATCGCTGTTCGGATCCGTGTCGTTGGCGAGCAGGTTCGTCACCGTGGTGAAATCCAGCAGCACGTCCTCGGGCGTGGTGAGTTTCCCGCTCGTGGCAACGGTGTCCGGCTGCGGCGTCGGGGCGGAATTCACGCCAACCACGTTGACGGTGACGGTGGCCGTGGCTTTCAGGAGGTTTTGTGCGATCTCCAGCGCGTTGGAAGTCGCGCTGCGCAGATGGTTCGTGCCATTCAATGAATCGATGATCGTGTATTGAAAACTATCCACGACATTGCTGCCCTGTGGCAGCGCGGTGAGGAACGCGGACGCAGTCGGATCGTAGCTGAGGCTCGCGCCGGTGACCGGCGAATTGTTGATGACCAGCCGCGCCCCGAGGGTGCTGTAATTCGTCAGGCTGGAAAAACTGCCGTTCGTCAGGCCGACGGCGACGACGCGGAGCACATCGTTGATGTCGGGATCAAAGTCATTGCCCAGCACGTTGATCGCGGACAGCACGGTATGTGCGTCGGTGGCCGTGGCATCGGCATAGGCGAAGGGCGGCGCGTTGCCGATGGCGATCGGATTACCGACGGGATCGTAGCCGGGATTGGAAAGGCCGTTCGTATCGCCCCCGCCTTCCCTGGCCACCGCGCGCTGATAGGGCAGGAACACGCCTTGAAACGGCGGTGACAAAACAAGCGATTGATAATCCGCCGTGAGATGGCCGTAGTCGTCCGCCGCGGTGGCGGAGAACAATCCGACATAATCCGCCTTGAAGAGAACCTGGCCGGACCCGTTCAACAAGGTGACCACCCCGCTGGACTTGTTCATCAACAGATTGGTGGCGGCAATTTGCGAATAGACACCCGATGGCACGGCCGGGTTCGCGGCATTTTTGGAGAAGAGGACGAGTGCTTCGCCCGGCTGCAGCCACTGATTGGTGAACGTATGACGCAACACACCGTCCACCAAAACCTGGAAGCCGCCAAAATTCACGTTGGTGGAATCGCGCGGCACGTAAAATTCGATGAACTGGTTGGTATTGTCGTTCGCGCCGGGATTGAAACGCAGTTCCTGGATGATGACCCGCTGCGCCGCGCCAAGCTCAAACGCACCGATGTCCGGCGGATTGTTCGAGAAGGAACGGAAATAGCCGCGCTGATCCGTCCCAAGGGTGGGATAAAATGAGGCCCCGGGAGCATTTGAAACGGCGCTGTTGATGGCCGGGCTGCTGGCGACCAGCGCAGGCGTGAGCGTGGGTCCGCCATTGTTCGCGAGCGCCAGCAAAAGATTGGTCGCCGGAACATTCACCTGATCCAGCGGGGGATGAAAGATGAACGTATTCGTGGCCGAGCCGCCGCTGGAAAAGATGGAGGCCGTCGCATCATCGGAGATGTTTCCGCCGAGTGAAATCACCGCGCCGCTCATATCCATCTCGATGTTTTTGCCCTGACCATCCGCGACGATGCTGTTCTGCAACTTCACAACCGTGTTAAAGACGTTTGGGCGTAAAGAGGTGCCGTGGCTGGCCGCGTCGCGATTGTCGCGGAAGGTGCTGCTCAAAACGTGGAGGTCAAATTCGGTGCCGGCGTCGGCTGTCTCCGCGTAAATCGCGCCGCCGCCCAGACCGCCCACGGCGTTCTGCCGGTTGGTGGCAAAGGTCGTATCCAGAATGGTGCAGGGCCAGTAGGTATAATACGAAACACCGCCGCCGCCCTGGCCGAACGTGCTGCTGGTGCGGTTGCCGGCGATGAGGCAATGATCCATTGAAAGGCTGCCTTCATTCACATCGATGCCGCCGCCCCACACGTCGGCCGCGCAGTCCGTCACCGCGCAGTAGCTCAACTTGAGGTCGCCAAACTCATTGACTTCAAACGCACCGCCGGCAAATGGCGCATATCCCTTGGTGAACGTGAGCCGGTGCATCGTCACCTGGGCATTGACCGTAAACAGCTGGATGTCCGCCGTGCCGTTGGCGTTGGTATCGCCACTGATGGAAAGGCGTTCCGCACCCGGACCGTCGAACGTCAGGTTTTTATCCAGCACCACGGGCGCGACCAGGCGGATGACCGCCGGATAATCCGGCTGACCGGGCACGGTGGAACGGATGTCAAACGTGATGTGGTCGTTGTTTTTTGCGGCGGCAATGGCCTTGCGGAGCGTGCCGGCCTTCGTGCTGTCTGCCGCGCTGCCATTGGGATCATAGTCCGTAAGTTTGGTGACGATGAAGGACGTCGGCACCGTGCGCAAGACGACGCCGTGCGTGACCGTGAGGCCGGCGGGCGTGGGAGCCGAGTTGGTCACACTGATGACAAAATTGTTGGTCACCGAACCGGGCGGGAAGTTTGTGGCGGGGGAGAAGTCCAGCAACTGCAGCGCGGCGGTGATATTGCCCGCCGGGCCGCTGATGAAATAGCTGCCGTTGGCCAGAATCGTGAAGCCCGCGGTGGTGACACTGTTGGTCGTGAATTTGCCCACCACGCCGGCATTGGTGTAGATGGTGATGGTTACCTTGAGCGTGGTCGCATCGGAAATGCCCACGCCCTGAAGCGCGAAAATATTTGGCCCGACCGGAATCGAGACCGGCTGCGGCGTGGGCAGGGTCACCACGGGCAGACCATTTACGGGCGTCACGCGCACCGCCGTGCCGCTGTTGGCGACCAGGCCGCCGTGGTTGTCATTCAAACTGATGGTCAAGGTGGTGATTTCCGAAAGGCCGTAAGGCACGCGACCTGGCGTCGGCACAAACACCAGCTGGTGGATCGCGGCGGTCAGAGTGGCAGGCGCGCCGGAAAAATAATAACCGTTGTTGGTGGCGGTGAAGCCCGAAGCCGCCAGGCTGGCCGCGCTAAAAGAGCCTTTGGCCGGATCGTCCAACGTGACGACCGCCGTCACCGGTTGCTGGCCGCTTTCGTCCGCGTCGGTGATCAGGATCCCGGGAAATGGGACCGTGGTTTGATTGTCGGCGATCAACTGCAGCGGTGAGATGCCGGCAATGGCCGGCGTGTCGTTAACCGGCACCACGATGACCGTGGTGGAGATGTCCGGATTGTTGGTGATGCTGCCATCAATCAACTGGATGCTGAACGTCGCCGTGTCACTGAGGGAGCCGCCGATCCGGTTGGGCGTGGGCTGAAACAGCAGCGTGCGGATCGCCGCCGTCGCGCCCTCGCTGGTGCCGCTGAAGGAATAAAGCGACGGCGTGGAAGCATTGAGCGTGCGCGTGAAGCCGCCGAGATTCAGCAACTGGCCCTGCACGTCATTGGTTGCGCCGCCGGCGAGGCTGATGATCACCGCAACGGAATTGCCATTGAAGCTCTGGATCGCGACCTTGGAGAATGGCGCGATGGTGGTGTTGTCATTCACAATCTGTCCGGATTGCGTGCCGGTCAGACCCGGGGGCGAAATGATCGAAAAAACATCCAGGAAGACATTGCTCGAAACCGTGCCGCCGTGACCGTCTGCGGCCGTGATCGTGATGGTCATCGCGTTCGTGCCGTTGATCGTAGACGAGGGTGCCTGATAGCTCAACGACCGGATGACAACCGAGGCCGCAGACGGATTGTTGGAGCTGGAATAATTCAGGCCCAGGTTCACTCCGTTCAATACCAGGTTGCCGATCGGATTCGCGCCGGTCACCGTGACCGACCACGTCAGATCCTCGCCGTTCTTATTGGTCAAAATCAGGTTTTGATCCGGATCCAACAGTGACACCTGCGGAAAAAGCATTCCATTCTGGCCTGTTTGCACCGCCACATGGCCCGCCGGCATACCCGTCAGGAACGGCAGATCATTGGAGGACAACGCCAGAACCCTGACCGCATTGTTGGTGACCGCCGCCAATCCGTCCGAGTCCACAATCTTAAACGTATTGGTGGCGGTCTGGCCGACCGGCAGGATGTTTGGAACCGGCACAAACACCAGTCCGCGAACCGCCGCCTGCGCCTGCGCCGGCGTGCCGGTGAAACTGTAGACAAAATTATTGCTGGTGAATCCGATGCTGGTGCTGTTCGTGATCAGAAAACCGCTGTTCGTCTGGTTCAACGTCACGCTCAGAACCTGCTGCTGCACGCCGCCATTGTCCGGATCCGTGAGGGTGACATTCTGAAAGGGTGTGATGCCCGGGCTGTTGTCCGTGATATTGGTCACTCCGGATGCCGTCAGCGACGGCACATCATTCAATGATTGAACATGCAGCACGGTCGTCTCCGTCGCAGAAGTGTTGCTGGTGGCGCTCGCATCCGTAACGTAAATGTTAAACGTCACGTTGGAGGTGAGCGGCACGGGGATCACATTCAAGGCCGGCGCAAAAACCAGCTGATGCAAGATGGCCGTGGCGGCCGCACCACTGTTGGTGCTGATCAGATAACTGCCGCCGCTTTGCACCACGCCCGCCACCGGCAGATTGAAACCGCCGACGTTGGCCGGAGAAAAATCAATGTGCACCGTCAGCACGTTGGTGTCGCCTTCATTGATCGTCGCGTTGCCGAACACGGCGGAGGTTGCGGTGTCGTTGATGTTGATGTTGTTTGCCGTGCCACTGATGGACGGCGCGGCGGCTTGCAGCAACGCCGGCAGCGCCAGGATAAACGTGGACATCAGCGCCGCGGTCTTCTGAACAGCGTGGCGGTTGAATGGGAATGATGATTTCATGACTTAAATCAGGGTGACGAGGGCAGGGCGGGTGGCGCCGGGCTGGCGGCCTGGGCGATGGCCGAGGTTGGATATTCCAGTTTGCCCAAAAGTTCGGAGTCCGTTTGCACTTGGGCGGCGGCGTGCAAGGACGCTTTGAAGTCCGCCTCGGCCTGCGCGCGCTTGGCGGTGAGCAGCTGGCGCTCTATCCCCGCCTGTGCCGAGGCCAGTGGTGTGACGACGGATGAGCGTGCGTCCATTTTTTTGACCAGATAAAATCCGTCCGCCGCCGGCAGGATGCCGCTCAGGTCGCCGTTGCTGCTCAAGGCCAGTCCGGCGATGATGACTTCCTTCGGCCAGCGGTCGCCCGATAAAATATTGGCGGTGAACCAGCCCGCGTCGCCGCCGCGATAGCGGCTGATCTGATCCTCGGAAAATTCCGCCGCCACCTTGCCAAAACCCTTTTCGGTTGCAGGCAAAGCCAGCGCCAGCTGCCGCGCTTCGTTGGCGCGCGTCAATATTTCAGCCAGACGGTTGGTGTCCGTCTTGGAATCCGCGGCCAGATAGATGATGGCGAGGTGAGCCTTTGCCGGCTGCGTGAAACGCGCGGCATCTTTTTCATAAGCCGCCTGGATTTCAGCCGGTGAAACTTTCACCGCGTCCAGTTTCGGTTCCAACTCGGCCTGCTTGAGCCTGGCGATCAGCACATCCTCGACCGTGCGGCGAACGTCGGGGGCATTGTCCAAGCCCGTCGCGCGGGCCCGTTGCAGAAGCATTGCGCGCGCGATCATTTCGTCCAGCAATGTCTGGCGGTCGGGCAACATCTGGCGATTGGCGGTGCGCCGCTGCAACTCGGCTTTGAAATCGTCCACGGTGATCACCTGTCCGCCCACGCGCGCGAGCACGTCCGGTCCGGATTTTTTTTCGCAGCCCGGCGCCAGCACCGCCACGAACGCCAGGAACATGGCGCCGAGACAGGCCGTTTGCGTAAAGGGTTTCATCTCCGGATTAAAATCTTTTTCCGTTCAACGCGGCTGCAGCAGCACGCGCATGAATTGTTTGGGCGTGCCGGTCACGACCGCCTTGCTGCGGAACGAAACGGACTCGACGTCGTTCGTGTTCGCCGCCGCCGGCGTGAACGCTTCCACATCATCAGCCAACGAACTCCAGTGGATGAGGTCGTCCGAAACCTGCACGATGTAGTCCAAGTCCGTGACCGCGAGCGGGCGGCGGAAGGTCACGCTCAGATGGCCGTTCAAAATCTGGTAGAAGGGAATCCCGTTCGTCGCCACCGGATTCACCGCGTTCAGGCCATAGGCATACCGGTAAAGGTTTTTGATGCCGGCATTGCCGGCATCGAGGTTGGCGAACGACGCCCAGGATTCGCCCGAACCGGGGAAATAGCGTGCCTGCCACGAATCATGCGAGAACAGTTGATCCACGATGAACACGCGGTCCACGGATGGATTCATCACCTTGTAACTGGGATCGGCCTTGATGGCGATCTGCACGAACTTTGTCCCGTTCGTGACGTTGGCGGTGGTTTTGGGGGCGATGGAAACCAGCGCCGTGGTCTGATAGGGCGGGAAATTCAGAACCGTGGAAACGGCCGTATAATCGGTGCTCGTCGAAGCCGTTCCGCCAATGGTCAGCCGCACCAGCACGCTGCGGTCGAAAATCCCGGCGCGCGACACGAGGAAGGTTCCGGGCGTCAAATCCGACCGGACGGCTTCCGGTTCGATGGCCTCGATGGTGATCTGCGGCAGCAGCGGCTCGATGCTCACCTGCGCGGACGCGGGCGAACCAATTTCATATCCGCCGCCCGCCGCCACGGAAATTTGCGCGACCGTCGACACCGTTGCCGAATTCAGATACGGATTGACCGGCAGAGTCAGGTTGCGCTGGCCGCTGGAGAACGTTGCCGTGCTGGCGATCAATTCATAACTGCTGCCGTTGACCGCCGAACCCGAGATGGTGAGGTTGACCGTGAGCGCGGAACCGAGCGGCCCGCTGCGAGTCAGGGTGAACTGGCCGGGCGCGAGGTCGTTCTGGCTCGCGGCAGGAATGCTGGCGACAATGGAAACAACGGGCGACATCCCCTTGCTGCCCGTGAGCAGACTGCCGCCGTCCACGAGCGACCGCAGATTGGTCGAGGTCAGCTGGGTGCCGAGCAGCGTGACCGTCAAGTTCGAGTAGCCGGCGCCGGCGCCGGCGAAATTGATGCCGAGCAACGAATTTGTCCCCGCCGTGGTCAATTGCACATAATTGGTGAGCTGGGTGGACGCGCCTTGCAGCAGGCGCGAGATGTCAAGGACATCGCCCTCGGCGACCTTGAAATCTTCAATCGTTTCATTGCCTGAATCCGTGCCGGGGATGATGAATAAATCCGCGCCACCATTGCCGCGCATCACATCCTTGCCGCGGCCGCCGATGATGATGTCGTTCGTCGTGCCGCCCACCAGGCGGTCGTCACCCGCGCCGCCGGTGAGGACATACGAATGATCCAGTCCGGCGCTGGCCCCGGCGCTGGCGGCCTTCACCGTGTGCGACATGGTCGCGCGCGAAGTGTCTGCCAGAATGTAACCGTGATCGCGGCTCAAATAATAATTAAGGAGCATCTGCTGCTCGCCGAAGGCAAAGCCGGGCAGGTCGGGACAGCCCACCGGGGCCGCGGCGTTTGTTTCCGCCAATGCATCCACGGCATCGGGATAATTCGGGCGGAAAACATTCAACGTGATGACGTAGTTGGTCGCATGCGCGGGATTTTCATCGCCCAGGTTCATGTTGAATGTCATCGGCGCCGCCGGCGCGTTGGTCTGGTTCTGGACAAAAACCAACCGGCCCTGGTTCACATCGTCCTGCGAAAACGTGCCGTTGATCCCCAGTGCCACGTCATTGATGCCGCCGTTGGTGTTGACATTGTGCAGATAAAAAGTTCCGCCGGCCGGCAGACTGGTGAGCGTGTATTGGATGCCAGTCGCCGCGCTGTCCGAGTCCACGGCGGTCAATGGCACTTCGGTGATGCCATCGGCATAAACCCAGAACTCCGTGGTGGCGAGCGTCGGAAAACGGTTGTCCTGTGCGGGATTTCCGCCGTTGCGGAATTTTTGCAGATTGGACCAGCCGTCGGCGCCAACCGCATTGGGATCGGTGATGCCGTAGAGCGTCTTCCACCAGTCGGGGATGCCATCGCCGCTCGTGTCCGCCAGCGGACTGGTCAGTTCCAGATCCAGACGATAGGTGGCCGCCCGCAAATTTTGCGAAACCGTAAAGTAAGCCGGGCCCGGCGCGAGGATGCTGGCGGGCGCTCCATCCACGGTGATGACCAGGTGACTGCAATCGGCCGCCGCGGCCGCAAGTGGAATCACCGTGTCGGAAACCGTCAGACCAAAGGTCAATGCTTCGTGCGGCACCGCGAGGCGATAGGAAAAACGTCCGTTGTTCAGGGGTTTCAACGCCGCGGTGAGCGTGAGTGTTTTGCCGCCGGGCTGGAGAATCGTCCACACGAGATTTCCCTGCGTGATGAGGTCGGTCTGGGCACTGGTGCGGTTGATCACCTGGCCGTAGAACACGGTGGACGGCTCGGCGATTTGGGCAAACACGGCCAGCGGTGCCAGACAGCCGGCGAGCAGCGATGCGGCGAAAAGTTTTTTAAGCAATGATTTCATAACCTTGGCTGAAAAATTTTTAGTTGCCGGAATAGCCGTGGGTGTTGATGTTCAATTTGATGTCCTTGACACTGTTGATGAACAGGTTCAGGCCGTTGGTCGCGCTGGCGTTGAGCGTCGCGCCGGGGATCACGAGCAGCCACTTGGTGTTCCAGGCGGAACGGCCCACGAGGCGCGAATCGTAGCCCACCGTGGCGAGGTCCGCCGCCGTGAGCGCCACGTTGTCGAAGCCGTAGGCGCGGAAACTGGAAAACTGTTTCTGCGCGGCGAAGGCGCCATTGAGACTGTCCGTGAGCGGCTTCCAGGTGGGGCTGCTCAAGTTCGCCGCGATGTTCGGATACGGGATGGGAACGCTTTGCTCCACCACATCCCACAACCGCACCGAGAGATCGGGACTGTTGGGAACCGTCATCACGTCGGAGCCGACCGGGATCAGATACACGCGCGGCGTCTGCGGCAGGTTCACCGTGTCGTAACCGGCGAAGGCCACGGAAACGGAGCTGATGCGCGTGGCGAAAACACTCGGATCATAGCTGCTGTCGCCGCCACCCAGCGGCCAGCCGAAGAAGTTTTGGCCCGTGACAATCTTCGTGCTGAAGGGAATCACCAGGCCGGGTTGCGCGCCATTGGTCAGCGAGGCGAACGGCCGGCAGAACCGGCGGAATTCTGGCACCTGCCACAAATCGTCCTTGTAGATGCCGGCACCGCGAAGCGTCTGTTTCCAGACGGCGTCGCTGTTCGTCGTGTTCAGGATGCGCAAGGCTTCGGAGCGCAACGAGAAGGAGGCGCTTTCGAGCTGCGGATTATTGATGCCGAGCTGGCCTTTGAGCACGTCATAGTTGGCTTTCAAGGTGGCCAGATCTTCGGCCAGGCCCTTGGCGCCGACCTGCGGCTGGCCCGAGGAATCCACCAAACCAATGGTCCGCTGACGGACGATGTCGGTGAGAATGTTGTTGGGTGAACCGGGGTCGTCATTGCGCAGATTCGTGTCGTAGTCATAGGCCGTGCCGGCCAGATAAACATACCGCGCCGCGAGGTCGAACGCGGAACGGTATTTTTCCAGCGCCGCGTTGCGGGCCACGCGGAAGGTGATGTCCTGATAACGGTTTTGCTGCGTCTGGGCCGCAACGCGCTTGTTGAAGGCGGTCCGCTGTTCGATCAACCGGTTGCCTTCCGCGATCTTGGTGCGGTATTGATCCGAGATCTGGCGCAGCACCTGCACCTGCTTGAAGACCGTCACCCGCGCCGATGCTTCGCTGCCCGCGTTGTTTTGAAGCTCCTGCAAATTCTGGATCATGTCCAGGTCGCGATCCCCGGCGTCCTGTTCCAACGCAATGATGGCGTCGCCGAGGCTCTTGGCGATGTCGGTTCCGCCGGCAATCGTCTCCAACGGAATCGTGAACGTGTCCTGCACCGCCTTGGTGGCCACCGCCGCGATTTCCAGCGCGCCTTTGACCGGGGCGAGAACGTCGCCCGGCGAAACGGCCAGTCCGACGGTCGGCGTGTCGGTCGGGGTCATGTCCGCGCCGGCTTTGAGCGCCTCTTCCGCATCGGTGGCGGCGGCGGCGATGATTTTCACCGTGGTTTCAAGGGCCAGCTTGGCCGTGTCCAGGGTCACGTCGAGGGCGATCTGGCCCTTCATCAAATCCCGCTGATATTTGTTATTATCAAACTTCGCATTGATTGCCTGCAAGCCCTGGATGAACGAACTCTGCGCCCCATCCCAGTCGCTGATGGCGGCGTTGAGATCCGCCTGCGCCTGCACCATCTGGCCGATGAGGGATTGCAGTTCCCCGGGCGAGGAGCGGATGCCCCATTCCGACGGCGCCAGAAAAGTATAGCCCGACGCCATGACCGGCAGATTCATGTTGTCCAGCGTATTGACCAGCGGGTTGGCGGACGGATCCGTGAAGTCGGTATAGTTGATCGAGTTGGTGATTTGCGCCGGATCCAGGAAGGTCAGGCCGTAGCGCGTCTTCCAGCTGTCCGGCACGCCGGAAATGGCCCCCACGCCATTGATGAAGTGCGCATTATCGCCGGTGATTTCCGAAAGATAATTGTCATAGTAGGCCGACGGCGGCTGCGGCACGGTGCTGTCGTTGATGTTGTTCACGGCGACATACATGTAGAGCATGGTGTCGGGACCCTGATAGCCGGCCGGATAAGCCTTGCCCGAACCGATGGTGCCTTCGTAGGGCGAGCCGTAGATTTCAATCAACTGGTTGCGGTAGGAAAGATCCTGCTCGGTGACGCTCTTCTGGAAATCAGCCGCGGAATTGGCCACCTGCCGGATCATGTTATCGAACTGGTTTGCATTGTCGAAAGTGACCTTCGCGTTGTTCAACGCCGCGACAGCGCGGCTGTAAACCTGGTCGAACAGGTTTTGTCCCTGCGTCGGATCCAAGTCGAAGGCGAGGGCGCCATTCGCCAGGCCCAGCGGATTGGCGCCGCCATTCACTTGTTCCATCGTGGTCTGGATGGCAGTCAAATTGGCGGCCACCACGGCGATGTCCTGGACGGTCGTGCGATCCACTTTCTGGATGCCGACATAGTTCGTGTTCGGATGAACGGCGGGCAACAGCGCGTTGGCGGTGACCCAATCAAAGTAAGTTCCCTGGCCGGCGCGGCGCGCCCATTCTTCGACGCCCCAGGAACGGTTTTTGTCGGTGTCCGTATAGCCCTGCCACTGGCCGTCTGGATCGGTGACATATTTTTCGCGGTAAGTCTGGTTCACGATTTCCGCGCCCGCCTGCGCCTTGGCGGCGGCGACCTGCGCGAATTTCCGTTCATCCAGATAATCCACGCTGATGACCACGTCCTGCGAATTGATGTATTCCGAGCGCGAAACCCAGTTGAAATAGGGATGGCGCAGCAAATCATATTGGAACGTCAGGGCCGTCAGATAATGTCCCCACGCATCGCCATGCCCCTGCGGATACAGGATCATCGCGTCGTTCACGTCAATGAACCCGTCGGCATTCACGTCGCTGATGTTGTATTTCATCGCGTAGGCGGCCTCGCCCTCGGCGTGCGTGAAATTCCAATACAACCGGTTGTTGACCGGCGGCCCGTTGAACGCATCCACGCCGCGCAACATCGCCAGCTCCTGCTCCAGCAGGGAGGACATCTGATTCTGAAAGGCGAAGATGGACGGCGCGAGGTTGCCGTATTCCACGCTGTCGCTGCCGTAACCGATGGTCGGGTTCTGGGCGTCGGCATACGCCTCGTTGCCGAGCAGCATGTAGAAGTCCGCGAGGCGCGTGGACGCCAGCTCCAGCGCGTTGGCGATGCTGGGCGTCGAGATCGGCGTCGAGAGATCAATGCTCAGATCCATGCCGCGCTTGAAAATCGTTTCATAGAGCGCGATGAGTCCGACGTTCTCGATGACATTTTTGTCCGGATTCAACGCCACGGGCCCGGTGTAGGCCGCGCCGAGCTGTTGGATCATGCTCGAATAGGTCGCCGGATTGTCCGCCGAGAAATCATTGATTCGCGCCTCGTAAGGATTGATGCGCGAAAGCACGCGCTTGATCCAGCCTTCGGCCAGTTGCGGTTTATAGTCCGGCTGGCCGTCGCCATCCACGTCCAGCACGCTGGAATTGCCTGCGCCCGCCCAGTCATAGGGAATGCCCGGCTTGCAATCGTTCAACACACAGCGGCGCTCCGCGTTCGACTGGGGCACTTCCCAATTGACGCCATCCGTCACTTCGTTTTTGTGACGGTAACGGAGGAAGAAAAGGGTGTCGCCCAGCAACACTTCCGGGGCGCTCGGATTTCCCTTGAGCGTGAGTTGATAAAATCCACGACCCTGGTTGCCGGTCGGATCGGCAAATAATTTCCACGGCGTCGGCGACGGCTGGCGGTCCGGCACCAGCGCTTCCGTGCCGTCCTCGGCGCGATACCACCACTCGAACACGAGGTCGTCGGCATTGCCGCCGAAATCGCCGGTATGGCGCAAAATGATGTTCTCATCAAAAACGTTGTCCGAAAGGATCGTCTTGATGGAACCGCGATACCGCTGCGTCTTGTCCACCTTGATGATGTGCAGGATGACCGGCGAACCGCCCAGGGCGTCGCTGTTGTTTTCGGCCACGGTGACATAACTGATCTGCACCGGGTTGTTGGGGTCGAGAAAATCCGGATTCGCCGTCAGCGCCAGCCCCGGTCCGAGCGCCTGCAGCGGCGAAGCCTTGGTCTTGTCGCGCTGGACGCTGACAATGCCGCCGGCCGTGGTGGTGAGCGGCACGCCCGTCGCCGGGTCGATTTTGACCTTTTGCTCAAGGCCGACGCGGTAGGCCGTGTCCACGCCATTGCCGCCCTGGTCCAATGCGTTCGGATTGCGGGTGAGATTGTAGAGCGCATCCATCGCGTTCGCGAA
>DATLVR010000046.1:0-58977 GCA_035577265.1 Verrucomicrobiia bacterium
CTACCTGGTGGATGATGGCGGCAAAGGGGGGGAATTTCACAAAGTCATCGGCTCGCAAAGCATCGGTGGCGGGCTGGGCTGGCTGACTTACGGCCAGACCCAAACCCGCAACTTCGGCCTGTCCCTGCTGGGGTCGCTGGGGGCGACGATTGTCTACGCGGCGCTCTGCCTCATCAGCTTGTTGTTCCTGACCAATTTCCAGCTCGGCGAATGGATCCGCGCCTTCGTGGAAAAAAACGCGCCGGAAAAATCCGCGCTGGAAAAGATCGCGCCCAAGTCCAGCGAGGAAATCGCCTTGGAACGCCGCGCCCGCGACCTGGAAAAGCAGGCGAAAAAATTGCAGGAGGAAGTCGAACGCTCCGGCCTGGGCGCGGATTTGCAGCCCGTGCCGGAACCGACGGTGCGCGATTTGAGCGTGCCGCAGGCCAGGCCCAACGCCCCGCGCATCCGCAAGACCACCCTGCCCGAATCGCACAAAGCGCCCGAGCCGCCGGAGGAAGGCGAAGTCATTCCCGCCCGGGAAATCGTCGCCGCCACGACCGGAGACATTCTTGGTAAAAAAGCGGACGAACAAAATCCGGCTGACGGGAAAACTGAAGAGTCAGGCGCCGAAAAAACGGATCCTGAAAAATCCGGCGAGGAAAAGCCCGAATCAGAAATCAAGATCACCGGAATTGGGCCGGCCAAAAGCCGTCAGCTGCGCAAACCCAAGCCGATGTCCGTCGCCAGCGTGCCGATGATCGGCAACTACCAGCTGCCGCCGATGGATTTTCTCCAGCACGCCGACCATACCCTCCGGCCCACCGAATCCAAGGAGGAGTTGATGGCCAACGCGCGGCTGATGCAGCAGACGCTCGCGCAGTTCGACATCGAGGTGCAGCTCGGCGACATCACCAAAGGCCCGACCATCACGCGTTACGAACTGCATCCCGCCCCCGGCGTGAAGCTGGAAAAGATCGCCGCGCTGAACAACAACATCGCCGCCGTGCTCAAGGCCGAACGCATCAACATCCTCGCGCCGGTGCCCGGAAAAAGTTCCGTCGGTATCGAAGTCCCGAACGCCGTCAAGACCAAGGTCATCATGCGCGATTTGTTCGAATCGGACGAATGGCGCAACACCAAGGCGCGCATTCCCATCGCACTCGGCAAGGACGTTTACGGCCATCCCATCATCGCCGATCTCGCGGAGATGCCGCACTGCCTCATCGCCGGCAGCACCGGCTCCGGCAAATCCGTCTGCATCAATTCCATCATCGCCTCCCTGCTCTACCGCTTCTCGCCGGACCAGCTGCGCTTCGTGATGATTGATCCCAAGGTCGTCGAGTTGCAGCAATACAACGCCCTGCCCCACCTCGTGGTGCCGGTCGTGACCGATCCCAAGAAAGTTCTGCTCGCGTTGCGCTGGGTCGTCAACGAAATGGAAAAGCGCTACCAGATTTTCGCGCGCGTCAACGTCCGCAACATCGCATCGTTCAATTCCCGTCCGAAGGACAAACCGCTCGCGCCGTCCGAACCCGAACTGCCGCTCACCGCCAAGCGGGAAAAAGTCGAGCCGGGCGCCGACGGCTTTGCCGTGGAAGTGGATGAGCAGATCGTTGTGCCACGCGATGAGGACATCATCATTCCCGAAAAGCTTTCCTACATCGTCGTCATCGTGGACGAGCTTGCGGACCTGATGCTCGTGGCACCGGCCGACGTGGAAATGGCCATCGCGCGCATCACGCAGATGGCGCGCGCCGCCGGCATCCATTGCATCGTCGCCACGCAACGGCCGTCCGTGGACGTCATCACCGGCGTCATCAAGGCGAACATCCCGGCGCGCATCGCGTTCCAGGTCGCGGCCAAGGTGGACTCCCGCACGATTCTCGACGCCATGGGTGCGGACAAATTGCTCGGCAAGGGCGACATGCTCTATCTCCCGCCCGGCTCCGGCAAACTCATCCGGGCCCAGGGCGCGCTCATCACCGATCACGAAATCCAGAGCGCGGTGGACTTCATCGCCAAGCAGGGCAAGCCGAGTTACGAGGCGGAAATCCACAAGCAGCTTTCCAAACCCGTGGCCAGCTTTGGCGACGAAAGCGGCATTGACGAGGACGAGGAAATCATCCAGCAGTGCATCGAAGTCATCCGCAGCGAACAGAAGGCGAGCGTCTCGCTGTTGCAACGCCGCCTGCGGCTTGGCTACGGCCGCGCCGCGCGGATCATGGACGAACTGGAAAATCGCGGCATCGTCGGCGAAAGCAAAGGCGCCGAGCCGCGCGAAATCCTGATTGATTTGGATGGCGAAGGCCACGACGGCGCGGGGCAGAGCGCGGTGTAAGGAACGCCGGTCTCCGACCCGGCAAGTTACGGAGAGCTGGGGAAACATTCAACGCTCAACATTCAACATCGAACACCCAAATCCCGAGGAGGTGAGCGGGTGAAACTTCGATGTTGGGCGTTGAATGTTCAATGTTGAATGTTTCCTGAAATTACTTCACCGGATACTGCCAGACCCAGTCGCCTTGTGTTCGGTCATCATTGCCTGACTTGTCTTTGGCCATAATCCCCCCATCGTCCTTTTCATTCCAGCCGATGGAATAGAGCAGAAATTTCCCATCACTCGTGCGCCGATAGTGCAACGGCTGTCCGCCGATGATGTCCTGCGGAATCTTATCGATGAACTGCGGCATGAGCGCATCAAGCGTTTCGGGATACGCGCCATGAGCCAGCCGGTAACGCTCCAACGCGCAGGCAATTTGCGTTTGGTTGAATCTGGTTTGGCTGCAAGCAAAAATTTGAAATCCTTTTGAATAATTCGGAATGGCAATGTCAGCCAAGAGGTGAAATACAGAATGATGTTGTAATTTTGTTGTCACATCCAGATAAGCCTCCTCCAGTTTTTTTGGAAAGACTTGTTTTTCCGTTGGGTCAAAAGTGTCAATTAGCCGCTGGTGAACTTTGGTTGCGACTATCACATTTTGAAATACCCAACCCTGCGGCATCAGGTCATAAGCGTGGGTTTCCAACTTTTGCATGAATGTTTTTCCCTGGCCGTAGCCAAATAATTCGCCCGTCATGACCTTTCTGAAATCTTTTCTTAAAGCTGCCTTCTCGCCAAGATAAACCGTGTGGGCCTGTTCCTCTTTGAATGCCTCAAACACAAACGGAGCCGTGTTGATTTTTTGAAGCTGTTCCTGAATCGCCGCCAACTGCGGCTCCTGCCAGCCGTTCAGGCGGAAACCATCCCGAAGAGTTTCAACATAAAGCCCGGTGATGGCGACATTGATCATCGCCGCCACCAGCGTCATGGGCTTGCCTGTGGGTGCGGCTTCCAGCCATTTTCGCGAATCATTCAGCAGAGTGACCTCGTGCAGCGCCTGCTCTGGGCGGCCGAGCAGAAGTTGACATTTAGTCCGCTGCGCCAGCACCTGCGCCAGCGAGCGTGACGCGACGAAATTCGGTATCGGAATTTCATAAGGCACCGCGTAATCGCCATCCATTCGCGCATAGGGACGTTTGAGCGCCTCGCGGATCAAATCAAAATCGGGCTCAAACTGGTCGCTCCAGGCCAGATACTTGGCCGCAGCGGTTTCGTTCAAATTGGTCGCAACCGTGTCCACGTTGAGCATCCGCTGCGTCAATTCATTAGTCAGTGATGATCGAGTTTTGACAAACCAATCGGCCATCTTTGGCGCCTTAAAAAAATTCTGGTCGTCCGGGACGGGCGGCGGAATGTATTTGTCCCAGTCCAGCACCGCGCCTTTGGCCTCGAGTTCGCGCTTGCAGTTTTCCCAAGCGCGTTCGCCGCGCCAGTTTTCTTCCAGGTAAAAAGCCGCCACCAGGGTGGCGAGCACGGCCAGCACAACCAAGACACGACTCTGCGTTTGCCGGCGGAGCAACCAGCGGAAGAATCGTCCGATGAACGCCGGCCGCCCTGTGTGATGCATTGGTGTTTCGCTCATGATAAAGTCAGGCAATCAATCCCGTCACACTTTCCGTTCGGGGTCTCGGGGAAAAGACTTTCTGCCCTGCCGCCTCGCGTGGCGCGGAAGGATCCGTCAACAACTCGGCCAGAATTCTTTGCTGATCTTTGAAAGAGGCGACCATTTCCTGCAACGGCGGCAAAGATTTCACAGCGCGGATTTGCGAATGATCGTGCAGCGAGAAATTTCCCGCGAGAATCACCGTCCAAACCGTGGCCAAGCCCGCCCAGAAATAACGGCGCGGCCGGATCACATCCCGCCACCATTCGTGGAAGGCCATTGCCGGTGTGAGTTTGCGAACCGGTGACTGCCGGCCGGCCGCGTGGATTGCCCTGGTCCATCGGTTTTGGACAGCCTGGCGCGGTTGAATATGCGTAAAATCTCCCTGCCAGTTGGCGAGCGGCACGGTTAGGGACTCCATTTCCTCGTAAAATTTGCGGCACTCTGCACACCCGGTGAGATGATTTTCAATCTGGGCTTTCTCCGGTTCCGGCAGCGAACCTCCAGCCAGAAGACAGATGCTCCGGCGGTAACGACTGCATGGATTGAAAAACCGTCTCATATTTGTTTATCCCCTTTCATCCCGGGAAGGTTCATTTTCATTTTGCGCAACTTTTCCAAGGCGGCATGTAGCCGGGATTTCACCGTGCCGACCGAACAGCCGAGCACGACCGCCATGTCGGGAAGCGAGGCGTCTTCAAAAAACCGCAGCTGAATGATCCGGCGATGTTTGTCGGGCAACATTTCGATGCATTGCCACAGCCGCCTGCCGGTTTCGTTTTGCGTCATCGCATCCGCCGGCGACGGCTCTTCTGATGGCAGATTCACCTGCCGCTCGTGAAGATCCTGGGCTTTAAAGAATGGAAGCCAGGCCAGCGAAATCGGACGGCACCGCGCCCGGCGGACGGATTTCCGGTGGCGATGCAGGAGGATGGCATAAAGCCAGGTGGATAGCCGGCAGGTTTGATCGTAGCGCGACAGGCTTTTCCAGGCCTCGACCAGCGTTTCTTGAACGAGGTCTTCCGCCACATTCAAGTCGCCAGCCAGGGCGACCGCCTGCCGCAGCAGACGAGCTTGCAACGGTTCGGTCAAAAGGCAGAACGCCTGCGCCTCACCGGCACAGGCGCGTGAGAGAAGTTCCCGACAGTCTGACAGTTCAAGCTGCCCGTCCGTAATGACCATGTAATGGTTAATCCCCGCAGCCAGCACAAAGGTTCAAACAATTTTGAGATAACGCCGGACGAATTCAATTTCCCGGCATCACTTCGCCGGATATTGCCAGACCCAGTCGCCTTTCTCGGTGTCCACTCGACCGCCTTTGCTGAAGACAATCTTTCCGCCATCATCTTTCTCATCCCAGCCGACGGAATAGAGGACGAATCTCCCATCGTCCGTGCGATGATAATGTAGCGGCTGGCCATTGATGAGGTCGTGCGGAAGTTTTTCGATGAACTGCGGCGCGAGGACGTCGAGCGTGTCGGGATAATTGCCGCGCGCGAGGCGGAAGCGTTCGAGCGCGCAGGCCGTGCGCGCCAGATCCACCTGTGATTGGATCATCGCAAACTTTTTAACAGCCGTGGCAATGGCGGGAAAAACCATCAGAGCCTGAACTTTGTAATACGAATAATGTTTCATCTGCGACTTCACGGCATCCTGAGCTTCACGCAAGGCGGCGGGCGCGGCCACCCGGTTCGTCAGATCAACGAGCGGCACGATGAACTGCTGGTGCATCTGCGCAAAGGCGAGTTCGGTTCCATAAAAAAAGGCGCTCGGCGCCCACCGCAGACTGGTGGTCACGATTTTGTTCGTCCCGGCGCTGTCATCCACGGATTTCATTTCACGGGTGATTCTTTGTTTCTCGATGGATTGGATCGCCATTATTTTTTCACCACGCATGGCGAATTGGAAGTCAGCCAGAAAATCCTGCCGGGCCAGCATCTGTTCCAGATCGGCCAGCTGGGCGTCTGACCAGCGTTGTTGCGCCAGACCTTCATACACCGGCTGTAGCGTGATGGCCATCATCGCAATGCAGACCAGATGCGAAATCAGAAACGGCTGGTCGCGGATGGAATTATTCACTGCCAGCAGAAGCTTCAGGTCGTTCAGCGCCTTTTCACTTTGTCCGTCATCCAGTTCGGCTTGAATTCGCAACTGCAAATATTGGGCGCAGACTTTCGTGCTTGCCAGATAAGGCAGGAGCTTCCAGGCGTCATCAAAACCATTGTCATAATCGAGGGGCAATCGCGCATAAGGACGCCGGCTGGCTTCCCGTAATTCTTCGGTTGCCGGATCAAATATACTTAACGCCAGCAAGACATCCTTGGCCGGTGTTTGCGGCTGTGATGCGATTTGAAAACCGTTGGTCTTTCCCTGGGACGTTGCGGCAAAATCGCGGAAATAATGCTGCCACTGCTTCAGGTCGGTTAATTTTCCCTTTTGCCAGTTACCCCCATCATTCGGCCAAAGTCCCGAATCCCCGCGATAGATATCAAAATTCATTCGGTTGACGACATTCGTATCGCGTGGCTCCAGCATGCCCGTGTTTTGTTTGCGATTCCAATTCACGGCGTCGGCAACAATCGGTGCGCAGAAAAAATTCTGGTCGTCCGGCACGGCGGGCGGAATCACCGAAGCAATGTCCAGCCGCTCACCGCGCGCGGTGGCTTCGCGCTTGAAAGTTTCCCAGGCGTGCTTGCCGCGCCAGTTTTCTTCCGTGACCAGGATGGCGACCAGCGTGGCGATGACAGCCAATCCGGTCAGTCCCCAGCGCAAGAGCCGCCAGCGCAATTTACTTTTGGGTTTGTCATTCATGTCGATTTAAATTGTAGCAGCCGAGGTAACGAGGCTCTGATTAATTCCCGATCTCCGAAAATGAGCCTCCTCACGTCGGCTGCCACGAAATTCAGGTCATCATCATTTCATCGCTTTCGGTCCGTGGCTTGGGCGAAATACTTCTCGGACGGTCGGCATCCGGCGGCAATGAACGATCAGTGAGCAATTCATTCATCCAGCGTTGCTGCGCCTGCAGATTCATGGGCACCCCACCCGATCTGACGCTTTTACCGGTGACACTGCTCACGTTGTCACGCTGGGAGAAGTTGACGATGAAAATCAAAATCCAGACCGTTGCCAGTCCCGTCCAAGTCCGGCGGGCCGGCCAGATGAGCTCCAGCCAGAGTTTGTTTGAACAACCAAGTAACGAAGTAACGAAGGAAGCTGGCAAACTTTGTTCCTTTGTTCCTTCGTTGTTCAATCCGGCCACGACCGAGCGGCGAACAGCGTCGAGCTTCGGCGCGACGGCCTGATGGCGGGCAAACAAAATGTCACGCGGCGTTTTCATAAAAAATTTCTTTCAACGCAGAGACGCAAAGAACGCGGAGATTCGCCGAGAAAACAAACTCTGCGTTTCTTTGCGTTCTCCGCGTCTCTGCGTTTATTTCCCATTTTCATCTCTTAACCCCCTCCAACATTTTTCTTAAAGCGCGTTTGCCGTAGTGCAGCCGCGACTTCACGGTGCCAAGCTGCGTTTTGGTGATGCGGCTGATTTCTTCCAGCGAAAAATCTTCGACGAAGTGCAGCAGCAAAACCGAGCGTTGCGGCAGCGGCAGTTGGTTCAGCAGATTCACAAACTCGGCCTCCTGTTCCTGCCGGATGAGCAAATCATCCGGGCCGTCTTCAAACTCATCCGGCGATTCGGGAATTTCATCGAACAGCAGCTCCTTCCGTTTGCGCCAGCACTGGACGCATTTCTGGTGCGCGATGCCAAAGAGCCAGCCGCCAAATTTATGATCCTCCCGCAGCCCGCCAATGTGCCTGACGGCGGCGATGAATGTTTCCTGCACAATGTCGAGGCCGGCCTGTTCGTCGCGGACGAGTTCAAACACATAAACATAAAGCGGCAGCTGGTATCGCCGGAAGAGCGCGTCCCAAGCCGCCGGTTCACCGGCGCGGGCCTGGGTCACGGGCAGTTGTTCGGGTTCGGCCACGTCCGGCATGTTCCCCAAGTGGAATGGCCGGGGCGAGCAAAGGTTCAATATAAATCAAAATAGTTTTTGAGGTGCAAATCTGATTGTAAACCCTATGAATGAATAGCAAGCTTCGCTACCGTCGCGTTCAGCCTTCCAACGATGTCGGCGGACAACAAGATCGCATTTGACCACGGCGGGAAAATTGAAGCAACAAAGGAATCAGAATATGAAAACCCTACAACTAACCATCGGCTTTTTGCTGATGATGGGACTGCTGACCGCTATTCGTCCCGCCGGTGCACAGACAAATTTCACCATCCTGAAAAGTTTCACGGGTGCACCTGATGGGAATATCCCATATTCCACTTTGGTGGCCGATACAAATGGGGTGCTGTATGGCACAACCGTAAATGGTGGCATCTCTAATCAAGGAACTATATTCGCCATCCAGCAGAATGCTTTCGGGTATACGAATACTTTTGGATATGTCACATTAAGAAGCTTTGCCGGCGCAACCAATGGCGTGGCACCTTATGCTGGGCTTGTCTTGAGCACTAATGGCAGTTTATATGGAATAACGTATGGCGGTGGCATATCAAACTACGGGACGGTTTTCACAATAAACCGGGACGGCAGTGGTTTGGCCTATCTTCACAGTTTTACAGGCACCACTGACTGTAAGAATCCTGAAGCTGGCTTAATTGAAGGCAGTGACGGCGCATTGTATGGAACAACCTATTTTGCGGACGGCGCAACTCGCGGCACAATCTTTAAGATAAACAAGGATGGAAGCGGATATATGATATTACACACCTTTACCGGCACCAGTTCAGGCGGAGATGGCCAAAACCCCATTTGCAAATTGCTTGAAGCTGATGATGGCTTGATCTATGGAACCACTTCACTTGGCGGTTCTGCAAATGCTGGGACAGTTTTTGCGATTAACAAAGATGGCACTGGCTACAACATTCTTTATAGTTTTAAGACAACTGGCGGGGACGGACGTCAGCCTGGTGCGGGTCTGCTGGAGGGTAGTGATCAAGTGCTTTATGGAACAACCTACGTTAGTGGTGGAACTGGAACCAATGGAACCGTGTTCAGCCTTAATAAAAACGGTAGCAACTATCAAATCTTGCATCGATTTTCCACTAGCAATGGCGATGGACAAAGACCCGATGGCGAATTAATCGAAGGTGCTGATGGTGCTCTTTACGGTGGAACAGATTCTGGCGGCACTGGCTCATCAGGCACAATATACAAACTAAATAAAGATAGCAGTGGCTATCAAATTTTACGAAATTTTTCTTCGGGCAACGGTGATGGTCACATTCCAAGATGCGCTTTGTTGCAATTAAGCAACGGCGTTTTTTATGGAACGACGGAGTTTGGTGCCGTCGGCGGGGCAGGCTGTGTCTTTGCCCTCAGCGCCGCACCCTTGCCGCCCCGGATTTTGTCCCTGTCTGCTTTAAGCAGCTCAAACTGGCTTCAATGCGCCGCGACTTCCGCCGTGCAATATGATGTTCAACGCTCCACCAACTTGTCTTCGTGGTCTCTTCTGACAACCGTGACATCACAAACAAACGGCCAATTGAATTACTCCGATTTAACCCCTCCTCGGCCAAACGCTTATTATAGGCTTCAACAACATTGAAGCCGGTTTCCTGATTGCAAGTATCTCCACGCTGTAGTCTTTCCATTTCTTGTGGCGGCGCGAGCTATCCGTGTGACCGACGAGCGCCGTTGGCGCGACTTATTTGCACAATCCAGACAGTCCTCCAGGCTTTCAGGATTGCCAAGCGCGCGTCCAATCCGCAAATTATGCGCTTGCCGTCGGTTGCCGAATCATTCCGCGCCCCGGCCCAGACTTAAAATGTTTTCATTCCTCCGCCAGACCAGCCCGGTGCGGCTCGCGATTCTTCTGTTGTTTGCCCTGACGTGTTATCGCCTCTGGTTCATCACGCAGATGGAGATGATGCCGGACGAAGCCTACTACTGGCTCTGGTCGAAACATCTGGCCGCGTCGTATCGCGACAAAGGCCCGGCCATCGCCTGGGTCATCGCGCTCGGGACAGAATTGTTCGGCAACACGGTGTTCGGCATCCGCTTCTTCGCCGTCCTCCTGAGCACCGGCACCGGCGTCGTGATCTTCATGCTGGCACGGCGGTTGTATGACGACCGCGTGGGTCTGTGGTGCCTGGTGCTGGCGGCGGTGATCCCGCTGATGGCGGTGGGTTCCATCTTGATGACGATTGATTCGCTGAGCGTCTTTTTCTGGGCGCTGGCGGCGTATATTTTTTGGAAGGCGATCCACCGTGACCATCTGATGGACTGGTTCTGGCTGGGACTGGCGGTCGGTGCGGGTTTCCTCGCCAAGTTCACCAACGGGGTGCAGCTGGGTTGCATCGGATTTTTTCTGCTCTGGTCCAAGGAACACCGGCGGCTGTTGTTCAGCCCCAAGATGCCGGTGCTCGGCGCCGGGTTCGGCCTGTGCATCCTGCCGATCCTTTGGTGGAACATCCAGACCGGCTGGGTTCACGCCATGGCACTGCATTCGCGCAGCGGCGTGAAAAGTTCGTTTCAAATCCGTCCCGGCCAGTTGCTGGAATTTCTCGGCGGACAGTTTGCGGTGATCTCGCCGTTCATCATGGCGGGCCTCGTGGTGGCCGCCGCCGCGCTGCTCTGGAAACGGCACACGGATTTGCGCGTGCGCTTCCTGATGAGCCAGTTCCTGCCGGTGTATGGCCTGTTCATGTTTTTCAGTTTGAACAACGCGGGTCAGGCGAACTGGGCGGCGCCGGCGCTGGTCACCGGCATCATTTTCACGGTGGTTTACTGGCGGGAAATCGTGGCGCGGCATCCGGCCTGGCGCTGGGGCGTGGGCGCGGCCTTTGCCCTGGCGCTGATGATGACGGTGTTGATGCACAACACCGGACCGCTCATGGTCGTGTTGAATCGCCTCGCAGAATCCCAGAGCTGGAAGCCCATCACCGACCCGTTGCGTCGCGCCCAGGGCTGGAAGGATTTCGCGGCGCACGTGCAGGCCGCCCGGGAGAAATACAACGCAAACCTGTTGATCGCCGATCATTATTCCCAGGCCAGCATGATGGCGTTTTATCTGCCGGATCAACCGGTGACCTATCTGCTGCCCGCGCCGTATGGGGCGTCGCAGTTCACCCTCTGGCCGGGCTATGATAAACGGCCCGACACCCGCGCCCTGTATGTGACCACCCAAACCAATCCCGCAAAAGCCATCCCGCCAACCTTGCGGGAGGAATTCGGCAGCGTGGAACTGGTGGACGATTTCTGGGCGCAACATGACGGCCGGCCGATGACGCGTTTCTACATCTACCTGTGCACGGCCAATTGAAAAAGATTTTTCCAAGGTTGCCAACCGCGCCGCAAACCCGCTAAATGAAGGGAATGTCAACGGTCGCCGAACAACTCCGCCTCGCGCGGGAAGCCAACAATTTCACGGTCGAACAAATCGCGGAGATGACCAAAATCCGCACCGACCACGTCCGCGCCCTCGAAGAGGGCAACTTCAGCGTATTCTCCGCCCCGGTTTACATTCGTGGCTCGGTGAAAAATTATGCCACCCGCATGAAGCTGGACGTGCCGCAAATCATGGCCGCACTGGATGAGGAACTGGGCCGCACGGAAAACTACAGCGAGCCGCCGGCACTCACGGAGGAAGCCAACAAGCCGCTCGACCACCTCACTTTTTTGCTGGCGAAACTGAATCTGAAAATGGCGCTGGCCGGGGCCGTGGTGCTGGGGATCATTTTGCTGGTCATGCTCATCAACAGCGTCTTGCGCCATCGCGCCAAGAACAATCCGCTGACCAATCTGCCGCCCGCCCGCATTGAGCCGGCCAATCCCGGTAACACCCTGCCGCTGCCAAAACATTAAAAGACTGTCTGAAAAGTGCTGGCGAACGAATCGTCCTCGTTCCCCTGCTCGTTCTCGTCCTCGGTTTGCTTGGGGAATTTCGAGGACGAGAACGAGAACGACGAAGAGGAGGAGGGCAAATGCGGCATTTTTAGACAGCCTCCAAGCTCCAAATTCCAAACACCAAGCTCCAGAGAAATTTCAACCGCCAAGCCTCAATCGAGGCGCCCGCAGTCGGAATTGAATCTTGAACACTTGATGTTACTCTGAAGTTTGGAGGTTGGGGCTTTTTCCTCACATGTCGTCCAGATAAATCCGCCGGTTGCGCCAGAGGTAAATGATGCCGGACATCGCGGTCAGCACGACGGTGACCCAGAGCATGACTTCCGCAAATGCCGGCACCCATGGCGTGAGCAAATCCCGCAACGCCACCGGCCATTCCTGGCACGCGTCCACCACCAGCAGCGCGATGATGCAGACGATCTGCGAGATGGTCTTGTGCTTTCCGTAGCGTTCCGCCGCCAGCACGATGTTTTTGGACGCCGCGATCAGGCGCAGGCCGGTGATGGCCAGTTCGCGCCCGACGATGATGACCACCATCCAGGCCGCGACTTTCACCGGTGCATCCGGATGCAGATCCGGATGCAGATGGGTGCTTTCCACAAACGCAATGAACGCGGAGCACACCATGATCTTGTCCGCCAGCGGATCCATCAGCTTGCCGAAGTTCGTGATCAGGTTGCGCGAGCGGGCGATGTGGCCGTCGAGAAAATCCGTCACGCCCGCCAGGCAAAAGAAGATCAAGGCGAGCGTGTCGTTGTAAGCGAACTTGGAAAACATCGCCCAAAGAAAGACCACCGTCAGTCCAAAACGTGCGACCGTCAGCTTGTTGGGCAGGTTCATCTAAAATGGATGGATGGATGAACGGATTGATGGCTTGGTGGTTTTCCCATTCATCCACCAATCCAAAAATCCATTCAGCCGTTTCTTCTTCATGCGCCGAACTTGTCGAACATCTTCGCGTTCGCCTGCATGAGGCGGATTATGAATTTCGCCGGGAACACGCCTAGCGAACCGCTGTTCGCGCCGGTTTCGGTGAAGCGTTCCAGTTTGTCCGATCCGCTGGTGGCGGAATGGATCATCACCGGCTGCGGATGCCAGGAGTGACCGTGCATCGCGCACGGCGTCGAATGATCACCGGTGACCACGAGCACGTCCGGCCTCTTCTTCAGGAGGATCGGGAGCGCGGCGTCGAAATCTTCGATCGCTTTTTTCTTCGCGGCAAAGTTGCCGTCTTCACCGTATTTGTCGGTGTATTTGTAATGGATGAAAAAGAAATCGTAGTTGTCGTATTCCTTGAGATAGCGCTCGAACTGTTCCTTGATGGTCTGCGGGCCTTCGATCTTCACCATGCCGACGAGTTGCGCGAGACCTTTATACATCGGATACACCGCCAGGCACGCGGGCTTGAGCAGATAGCGGTCGGCGAACAGCGGGATGTGCGGCTGATGCGCGATGCCGCGCATGAGAAAACCGTTTGCCGGCTTTTGTTTGGCGAGCACCGGCAGCGCGGCCTTGTAGAAGTCCGCGATGAGCTTCGCCATTTTCTTCTGCTTCAGATTTTTCGCATCGCGCGGCTTCACGGTCGGGATCGCAAATCCTTCACGGTTCGGATCCGCGTCGGTCAGCGGGCCTTCCAGTCCCTTGCCCCGGAACACGACGACGAAGCGATGTTCCTTGCCCGCCTTGATGATGACCTGTGTGTCGCCGATTTTTTTGATCTTGGCGGTGAGCAGCGCCACGAGTTTCTCACAGGTCTCGGTCGGGATCCGGCCGGCACGGCGGTCGGTGACGATGCCCTTGTTGTCGAGCGTCGCAAAATTGGCGCGGGCGCAGACGTCGCCGGGTTTCAATTCCAGCCCGAGGCCAAGCGCCTCGATGACGCCGCGGCCGACTTGAAATTCCAGCGGATCATAACCAAACAGACCGAGATGGCCGGGCCCGCTGCCGGGCGTGATGCCGGGCGCGACGGGAATCATGCGGCCCTGCGCGGAATCCCTGGCGATCTTATCGAGGTTCGGCGTGTGGGCGGCTTCCAGGGGCGTGAGATAATGCTGCTCCTTGGTCGCGATGTCGCCAAGGCCATCCAGCACGACAAGGACGTGTTTCGTTTTGGATTTAAGGGTCAGTTCCGAATAGAGGGCATCTAAATTCATCCGGGGAGTTTACAAAAGAAGAGCCGGGTGGCAATTCGATTCCCATTTGCTCCGCCCGAAATCAGTGACATGATTTGGTCATCGATGAATCCGCTGATGTTACACGAACTTCACCACGGCCTCGGCGCCAGCTTCGGGGAATTGAACGGCGCGCAGATCGTGAAGGACTACGGCGATCCGCGAGCCGAACACGCCGCGCTCCGCGAAACCGCCGGCGTGGTGGATCTCAGTTTTCGATCGCGCATCTGCCTGGTGGGCGCCGACCGGGCGCGCTATCTGCACGGCCAGGTCACCAACGACGTGAAAAAACTTCACGTCGGCGAAGGCTGTTACTCCGCCATCACCACCGCCAAAGGCAAAATGGAAAGCGATCTGAATATTCTGGCGCTCGCCGACGAACTGCTTTTGGATTTCGAGCCGGGCCTGACGGACAAGATTTCGCAGCGGCTGGAAAAATTCATCGTCGCCGACGACGTGCAGATCGTGGACGCCGCGCCGCATTACGGCTTGCTGAGCGTGCAAGGGCCGCAGGCGGCGGAAGTCGTCCGGGCGCTCGGCTTGTTTACAGACCTTCCCGCCAAAATACTCGACTCAGTGAAGATCTCCGACGCCACCCTCGGCGAAATTTATCTGGTGAATCATGCGCGGCTGTTAAGTTTTTGTAGCAGCCGAGGTAACGAGGCTCAAATTAAAGATGAGTCAGAGCCTCCTTACGTCGGCTGCTACAATTCGGGTTTCGACCTGTTCGTCCCCAACAATTCTCTCGGCGCGGTCGCGGACAAATTGATTTTCGCCGCGAAACAGATCGGCGGACGCGCCGCCGGCTGGCAGGCGTTTGAGACTGCGCGCATCGAGGCAGGCATCCCGCGATTCGGCGCGGACATGGACGAGTCGAACATCCCGCTCGAATGCGGCATTGAGAGCCGCGCCATCGTTTATAACAAAGGCTGCTACATCGGGCAGGAAGTCATCAACCGCGTCCACAGTGTCGGCCACGTGAATCGCGAATTGCGAGCCTTGCGGCTGGCCACCGATTTGGAACCGCTGCCAAAAAAGGGAGACAAACTGTTTCATGCAGGCAAGGAAACCGGCTATGTGACCAGTGCGGTAAGATCGCCGGTGCTCGACGCCAACATCGCGCTCGGCTACGTCCGCCGTGAAGCCAATCAAATCGGCAACGAACTGGCGTTGCACACGATGGCGGGCGAAAGTCCGGCGAAAATAGTGGAACTGCCGTTTGTATAGATCGGAGTGCGCCCGTCCCCGGGCGCTGCGATGTTCAATCAGCGGGCAGCGTGGATTTTTATGAAGCGTCAACCACAAGCTCCTTGCTGCTTTTGCGGACGACTTCCGATTGTTTGAAAGCCTTCAGTCTTAAGTCCGTTGCAGCGCCCGGGGACGGGCGCGCTCCGTCACCAATCTGTCTCATGATAATCCTTCAGGAATTTGCCCCAGACAGGTTCGCCGGTGGTGGCCTCGAGTGCGCCAGCCCTCTGGCGCTGTAAGAGCGTGATACCAATCAAAGCGGCTTGGGATTACGAACAAAGGATGAACGGCGAGGTTGGTAAAGGCCAAGGAGTTGTAAAACAGGAACTCTTTACTCCTCCCGGCAATGCTGCTAGCGTCCGCAGCAATGCACCCCGCGAGTTTTGCTTCTCGCGGTTCGCATGCAGCCAAATGATCCAGATTGAATTGCTCACCAAGCTCTACGGCGACTTCACGGCCGTGAACGAACTATCCTTCTCCCTGCAACCGGGAGAAGTGTTGGGTCTGGTCGGCCCCAACGGCGCCGGCAAGACCACCACCATGCGTTGCCTGGCCGGCATCATCCCGCCCACCCGCGGCACCGTGACCATCTGCGGCCACAACCTCGCCACGAATGCGATCGAGGCGAAACGGCAGCTCGCCTTTTTCACCGACGAACCGCGCCTGTTCGATTACCTCACCGTCTGGCAGCATCTGAACTTCGTCGCGCGCATCTACAACGTCGCGGACTTTGAGCCGGTCGCACGCACGTTGCTGGAGGAACTGGAACTGGCGGACAAGATGGACAAGCTGCCGGGCGAACTCTCGCGCGGCATGAAGCAAAAGCTCGCCATCGCCTGCGGGTTGTTGCATGCGCCCAGGGTGATGTATTTCGACGAGCCGCTCACCGGCCTCGATCCCATGGGCATCCGCCGGATGAAGGATTCCATCCTCAAACGCGCCCGCGGCGGCGGCACGGTCATCATCAGTTCGCACCTCCTGCATCTCGTCCAGGAAATCTGCTCCCGCATCCTGATCCTGAAAAACGGGCGCAAGGTGATCGACGGCACCATCGCCGAGATCGCGCAACAGTATTCCGGCGAACCCGGCGATGCGAACCTGGAGGAGGTTTTCTTCCGGGCCACGAATGAACCGCCGCGCCTGCCATGATCGCCGCGCTGTTTTATTTGCAATGGCACACGGCCAAAAATCGTTTGACCATGCGGTTCAAACGGCTCAAGCAGCCGAAATATCTCCTGGGCGCGCTGGTCGGCGGGCTTTACTTCTACTGGTATTTCTTCCGCGTGCTGCTCATGCCGCAACATCATGGCAACGGCCATTTCCCCGTCACGACCCAGGGTCCGGCCGATCCGCTGTTCTTCGAATCCATCGGCGCGCTGGCTCTCCTTGTGTTCATCGTGCTGGCGTGGGTTCTGCCGCACAAGCGCGCGGCGCTGACGTTCTCCGAGGCGGAAGTGGCGTTTCTATTCCCGGCCCCCGTGACGCGGCGCACCTTGATCCATTTCAAACTGGTGCGGTCGCAGTTGCGAATCCTGTTCAGCGTATTGTTCCTGACCCTCATTTCCAGCCGCTTCGGTGTGAACGGCCACTGGCTGATCCGCGCGGCGGGCTGGTGGGTGATCCTGTTCACGCTGAATTTGCACATCCTCGCGGCGTCCTTCTCGGTCACGATGCTGATGGACCGCGGCATCTCGAACTGGAAACGCCGCATCGCCGTGCTGCTGCCCGTCATCGCGCTGGCGGGATTCGTGATCTTCTGGGCCGGACATGAGCTCCCGCAACTGACTACGGATGACCTCACCAATCTGCAAACGATCAAGGCCTACGCGCAGCAGGCCTTCGCCAGCGGCCCCCTGCCCTATCTGTTGTTTCCGTTCCAACTCGTCATCCGCCCCTACCTCGCGCCGGATGGTCCCGCTTTTTTGATCGCGCTCGTTCCGGCGCTGCTGGTGATGCTGCTGCATTACCTCTGGGTCATCCGCTCGGACGTTGCCTTTGAAGAGGCCTCCGTGGAAGCGTCCCAAAAATTCGCGGAAAAGCTCGCCGCCGTGCGCTCCGGCAACTGGCGCAACGCCGGCAAAAAACTGAAACAAAAGCGCGCGCCGTTCCGGTTGCACCCGGCCGGCCCGGCCTTCATGGCATTGTTCTGGAAAAACCTCATCAACGCCGGGAGCGCCTTCACCGCGCGCACCTGGATTTCCACGACGGTCTTTGTGGTGGTGCTGTCCGTCGGCTTGCACGGCTTCGGCTCTTCATCCAATTGGTCTTTCGTGATCGGCATGGGCGCATTGATCTTCGGCGCGTGGACCTTGCTGCTCGGCCCGCAACTGGCCCGGCAGGATTTCCGCCACGACCTGCCGCAGATGGACATGCTCAAGGTATTTCCACTCCGCGGCTGGCAGGTGGCGTTGGGCGAAATCCTTGCCCCCGCCGTGATTCTTGCCGCCCTCCAATGGCTGCTGATCATTGTGGCCGTGGTCTGCCTTGCGCCCTCAGCGAGGGGACATTTTTCACCCGGCCTGGTGCTGGTGATGGGTGCCGGCGCCGCCCTGGTGGCGCCGATGTTCAACTTGATTTCGCTGACGATTCCCAATGCCGCCGTGCTGCTCTTTCCGGCGTGGTTCCAGACCGGCAAAGACGCGCCGCACGGCATCGAGGCCACGGGCCAGCGGTTGATCTTTGCGCTCGGCCAGTTCCTGGCGTTCATTGTCGCGCTGGTTCCGGCAACGGCGGTGTTTGCAGGCATCTTCTTCGCGGTGAAATTTCTGGCTGGCGTGACGCTTGCCGTGGCGGCGGCCACCGTGGCGGCGACGCTGGTGCTGGCGGTGGAAGCCGCGCTGGGCGTGCTGTTGCTGGGCTGGCTGTTTCAACGGTTTGACATTTCCGGCGACCCGGCGACGTGAGGAAGCTGAGTGCCTCGGCATGTTCGATATGGTCCATTGGCGCTCGCTGCACACGGACAAGGCAGCCGAACACAATCGGTCATGATCGCAGGTGACGAATACCTGGATCCTCCTGCCCTTTGAAGGAAGCGACCACAAAATCAATGAACGTTCTCAGTTTGACGGGCACGATCCGGCGCGACGTATGGTAAAGGTGCAGCGGGAACAATTCGTCGCTCCAGTCCGGAAAGAGATTGATCAGTTTTCCGCTGCCCAACAACTGGCTGATGCCCAGGTCGAACAATTGCGCCACGCCGTGACCCGCCAGGCACGCGTCCAGTTGGGTCAATGCGTCGTTGAGAATCAACTGGCCCTTTACCGCAACCGTGATGTGATTTTTTCCCTGGTGAAATTCCCAGGGGAACGGCCTTCCGGTGGCCGAATCGCGAAACAGCAGACACTCGTGATTTTTTGTTTCGAGTTCCTGCGGGAGGCGGGGCCGTCCATGACGTTTGAGGTAGGCGGGGGAAGCGCACGTCAGGACCCGGGTTCGCAACAACCGGCGAACGATCAATGCCGAAGGTTCCGGCTCTCCAAAACGGATTGCCACGTCGAAACCATCGGCGACCATGTCGCCCAGGCGGTCACTCGCCATCAGTTCCAGGCGCAGCCCGGGATGGGCCTGCAAAAATGTCCCGAGGCGTGGCGCAAGAAAAAGACGGGCAAAAGTGGGATCCACATTGACGCGAAGCCGTCCGCGGGCGACGCCCGAGATGTTTTGCGCTCCTTCCGCCACCACTTCCAATTGGGCTAACAGCGGCAGGGCTTCGTCGCAAAATGCCTTTCCATCGTCGGTCAGGCGCACGATTTTTGAAGTGCGCTCGAAAATCCGGATGTTCAGCCGCTCTTCCAATCGTTGAATGGCCCGGCTGACCCCGGATTGGGTCAAACCCAGCGCCTCGCCGGCCCGCACAAAGCTTTTGCACTCGATGACGGCGGCGAGCACCGGAAGGCCGGAAAGAAAGCGCGGATCGGAAGCCTTCATAGCATGACAGTATATCATTCTTGATATGATAACAATGCGTTTTGGAAATCAGGATTCGTGCGTAGGTTGATCCATGACGGAACGAATCAAAACGAGAAAAATTATGAATACTCAAAGCAACAAAAATTCTTTGGTGTGGTTTATCACCGGCACTTCCAACGGATTTGGGCGCGAACTGGTGCGCGAGGCGCTTCGTCGCGGCGACTCCGTAATAGCCACCTCACGAAATCCACAAAAAGTCGCCGGGGGTTTTGCCGAACATAAGGACCGGCTGCTGGCGGTGGCCATGGATTTGGGCAGCCGCGATCAAATCACGCAGGCCGTCGCCGCCGGAATTTCCCGGTTCGGCAAAGTGGATGTGCTGGTAAATAATGCCGGCTACGGATTCATCGGCGCGGTGGAGGAAGCGACTGACGATGAAATCAAGCGCGTCCATGAGACGAACGTTTTTGGCCTGCTCAGAGTGCTGCGGGCGGTCCTCCCTCATTTTCGTGAGCGCCAAAGCGGCCATGTGGTAAATCTGTCTTCGATTGGCGGACTCATCGGACTGCCGGGATTCGGCATCTACAATTCCACAAAATTTGCCATCGAAGGCCTCTCGGAGGCGCTGGCGGCGGAGGTCGCACCCTTGGGCATCCGGGTGACGATCGTCGAGCCCGGTCCGTTCAGAACTGAATTTTTGGCGGGGTCGCTGGCGATGGCGGAAAATGAAATTCCGCACTACGAGAAAACCGCCGGAGCGGCGCGGCTGGGCGCGTCCGCGCGAAATGGAAAACAACCGGGCGACCCTTCCCGGGCGGCCATGGCCATTATCAAGGCGGTTACTTCTGAAAAACCTCCCCTGCATCTGCTGTTGGGGCGATTCGCGTATGACAACGCGACGGCAAAGACGGACAGGCTGCAAAACGAATTTGAGGCCTGGCGTGAAGTGACGCTGGCCGCAGACTTTGAAAACTGAGCAAAACATCCAAAACATCTACATCGAAAGGAACGTTATGTTTACCATCATTGGAATCACCGGAAGGGTTGGAGGTTTGACTGCGGGAGCCCTGCTTGCCGCAGGGAAAAAAGTGCGCGGCATTGTGCGGGATAAAGCCAGAGCCGCCCATTGGGCAAAGCAAGGGGTGGAACTCCTGCAAGGAAACCCGGACGACATTGCCGTTTTGACCGGGGCGTTCCGCGGGAGCGAGGGGGTTTTTGTCATGGTGCCTCCGTATTTTGCCCCGGCGCCGGGTTATCCGGAAACGAAAAGCATCGTCGCCAGCATCCGGTCAGCGCTGGTCGCGGCCAAACCAAAGAAAGTGGTCTGTCTTTCATCGGTGGGCGCGCAGCATCCACACGGCCTTGGGCTCATCACCCAATCCCATATCCTTGAACAGGAGCTGCGCACGCTTCCCTTTGCAACCGCGTTCATCCGCCCCGCCTGGTTTTTGGAAAATTATCAATGGGACGTTCAGCCGGCGCAGGAAAGGGGGGAAATTGACATGTTTCTGAATCCGGACCGGAGCATTCCGATGGTTGCCACCCAGGACATCGGCGAATTGGCCGCCAAGACACTGCAACAAGAATGGAATGGCAGCCGGATTCTGGAACTGGAGGGCCCCGAAAAATATTCCCCGGCCGCCGCCGCTGCCGCTTTTTCAAGGCTCCTTGGCCGCCCTGTCACCGGGCGTCCGATACCGCGTTCGGAATGGCACCGTCTTTTTATGCAATCGGGAAGCGCTGAAGACCGCACGGCTCCCCGGATTGAAATGCTGGATGGATTTAATTCCGGCTGGATTGATTTTGAAGGCGACGGTGCGGAGCGTTTCAAGGGGAAGGTGACGCTTGAGGAAGTCATCAAGAGTCTGATCGCGAAAAACTCCGCACCCGCATAGCTGGCCAAACCGGCTGGGAGGATGCCTGCCGTTTTTTGGGATTATGCCTTTAAAGGCAGCACAGCCCGGACGCGGGAATTTTTCTCCCTCTCCTCGCCCAACGAGGAGAGGGCCGGGGAGAGGAGGCCTGGTTTTTCCACGAACCCCTCTCCCTAACTTTCAATTCCCACACCATGACGGTGATGCTGATCGCGATCCCACCGTCGCTGAAGGCTTCGAGCCGGTTCTTTTCCGGGCGGGAATTTTAAGCAAAACGCTTCCCGCGTCGCCATCACGGCGGCGGATGTTCAGGCGCGGATCTTGATGACAGTCTTGCGGACTTCCACCAACCCGCCGCATTCGATGCCGGGCGCATGACCGTCTTCCGGAAAAAATATGGCGAATTGCCCGGCGCAAAGATTGATGGGCGTCCATTGCGGCGGATTGGCAAAGAAGCTGACGTCCTTTTCAGCGGCATAGGGCTGCGTCACCTGCGTGAGCGCCGCGAGCGGGGACCACAAGATGGTCTCGCGTCCGGCTTGAATGAACTGAATGTCAATATACCGGCGGTGCGCCTCGAACATCGCCTGCGCTGAAGGCTTGGTCGTGTAGGATTGGACGAGCGCAAAACAGTTGTCGCCGTCAATTTCAAAACGGCCGTCGGCCTGGCTGACCGGCAGCTTCTCCAGAAACTCGAACGCGGCGGCGAAGCGCGGGGACAAACTCGTGTAGCGACGCCATTGTTCCAGCAGGTCGGTGATCAAGATCGCAAGATTAGCGCCTCACGCGCGGATGGGGCAAGCAGATGCCATCATGCCCGACGGATTCCCGCAGCGAAATGCCCCACTGGATTTTCAAAGGTCGTGTGCTATGGTGAAGCACGAGAAAAAATCCGTAAAGAGTATCGAACGGAGCAACTGAAACGACAAGGGAAAGAGGTCAGCATGACAACGCCGGGAGCAGAGGCTGGGGACGACCAACGCAAAACAGCGTTGATTGTGGAGGGGGGCGCGATGCGCGGGGCATGGGCGGCCGGAGTGCTGGCCTATTTGCATGAGCGCGGCCGGCGGCAATTTGATCTGGTTTATGCGGCTTCTTCCGGCGCCTGCTCGGCGGCTTACTTCGTGGCCGACATGTGGGAACCAGGCATGGCCATCTGGCGCGATCTGGCCTGCAATGTGGTCCGCAAAAGCAATATTCTCCGGCACAAGCCGATGATCGACCTGGCCTATCTCGTGGATCACGTCATGCGCAAGCATGTCCCGCTTTCCGTCGAAGCGCTGCAAAAGGCCCCCACCTGCTTTTACATTGTCCTCACCGACTGCGCCACGGGCGAACCCGTTTACTTCCACGTCCGTGATGACCGCGTTTTTGCGGCCCTGCGCGCCACCGCTTCCATGGCGCTGGCGACGCGCGGATATGATTTTGTGGATGGCATACCCTACGCGGATGGCGGCGTGGCGGATCCTATTCCCATCCGACGGGCGATCGCAGAGGGGGCGACGGACATCACCGTGGTGCTCACGCACAATCCCGCTTTCCGCCTCAAACCGATCCCGCGCTGGATGGGAAAACTGGCCTACCCCGAATTTCCCCAGGTCGCCCGGGCTTGGGTCAGCCGGCAAAATGTGTATTACAACGCCGCCCTGGAACTGATGAAAAACCCGCCGGAGGGAGTTCGGATGCGGGTGTTCCGTCCGCTCCGTCCGCTGCCGGTCGGTTCGTTCACCGCCGAGCAGAAACTGATCGCCGACGCTCTCACCTTGGGCCACGACGAGGCGTTGCAACAGATGGAGAAGATGGAGGCAAAACCGCTGGACCGTTCAGTTCCCGGTTGATATCCGGCTGAGAAAGTGGTCGCGGCTTTGGACACCGGGCCATGAACTGCGCGGACGTTGAAAGGGATCTGTCTCTCCTGATGCTGCACCGGGAGAGACAGCAAGGAACAATGGGTTACTTTTTCTTGCCGGCGGCGGACTTGGCGGCCGCGGCGGCGTTTTTCTTCTGCTCGGAGCTGCTGACCTTGGACTGCTTCTGCGAGGATTTCTTCTGGTTGGACTTCGGGGATTTATCGCCCATGATTTTATTTTTCTTCTGCGGATTGACTTGCCGGCGGCATTTAATTTTCTCCGATGGCGATGGCAGAATGCTCGATGGGGTGGTGATTGTAAATGGCGGACGCAAAATCATCCGGCCACGGCGGCGCAAACGTGGTGGCAATAATTGGTGTGCGTTTCACAGGGAGGGTGTTTCCTCAACCGTTCAGTTCGGTTAAACTTTTCCCATGGAACATCGCTTGATTCTGGAACTGCTCGGCTACGGGGCGTCGCTGCTCATCGCCATTTCAATGATGATGAGTTCCATCCTGCGGCTGCGGCTTTTCAACCTGGCTGGCGCCATCGGCTTCGCGATCTACGGCCTTTGCATCGGCGCCTATCCGGTGACCGTGTTGAATGGAATCACCGTGACGGTGAATGCGTTCTATCTGGTGCGGATGCTGCGCGCGAAACAATATTATCAACTGCTGAAGCTGCGACCCGACTCGGTTTATCTGCCCTATTTCCTGGACTTTTATGGCAGGGAGATCCGTCGGATACTGCCGGAATTTGTTTATCAACCATCCGAAAACCAGATCGCGTTGTTCATCCTGCGGGACTGCAATCCGGTGGGCGTGTTCATCGCAGAATTAAAACCTAGAGGCGTGTTGCGGGTGGTGCTGGATTTCGTGATTCCCAGTTACCGCGATTTGAAGATCGGCAGGTTCTTGTTCGTGGAACAGGCGGGGGTTTTCCGGGAGCGCGGCGTCCGGGAAATCATCATCGCGCCACACACCAAAGAATTCGGCGCGTATCTGGTGAAGGTGGGATTCGAGCAGACCGGCCACCGGGAAGAATCCTTTCACATCCGCTATGCGGATAAAACAGCTTGATCCCACGCCTCGTACAAGACGGAACTTCCCCGGCCAACGGGCAATTATTTGCGTGTATTCACCCGCTGCTGAGGTATCCTTCGTCCGGCAGTTCGGGAGGCGACCACAACCCTTGGCGTAAGGCTTGAAACATTTCCCTGATTGCTCAACCTTTTAAAATTATCATGAACAAAATACATTTGATCGGCGGCGAAAAAGGCGGCGTGGGCAAATCCGTGGTGGCCCGGGTGGTCGCACAGTATTTAATTGATAAAAACCTTCCCTTCCTGGGCTTCGACACGGATCGTTCCCATGGTTCACTCCTGCGGTTTTACGCGGACTTTGCCTCACCCGTTGTGGTGGACAGCTATGAAAGTCTGGACATGATCGTGGAAGCGGCGGCGGAATTTCCCGACAAGCGCGTCCTGGTGGATCTCGCGGCGCAGACGCACGAACCGCTGGTGAAGTGGATGGACGACTCTGGTGTTTTGGAAACGGAGGAGGAACTCGGCGTGTCGTTCTGCTACTGGCACGTCATGGACAACGGCAAGGATTCCGTGGATCTGTTGAAGAAACTCCTCGACCGCTTTGGCGCGCGGCTCAACTACGCGCTCGTTCTCAATCAACTGCGCGGCGAAAGCTTCGACATCTTCGACCAGTCGGGTGAACGGGAGCATGCACTGGAACTCAACGCCCGCATCATCACGCTCAAGCGCCTGCACGAACCGGTGATCAACAAGATTGACGCCGGCAGCACGAGCTTCTGGGCGGCGAAAAACCGCAGCGCCACGGACATGAAGGGGCTGGGCCTGTTGGAACGCCAGCGCGTCAAGGTCTGGCTGCGGAGCGCCTATGAGCAGATTGACACCCTGGGAATTTGAGTTTTCTGGCAAGCTTCCGCTCGCCGCGCCCTGCCCCGCAGGGCTTCACCGTCCCGTCGGGCGGGTGATGCGGATTTCGACGCGATAGTTGATCCGCACCAGCAGATCGCCGCGTCCGCCGCGCGGTTTGGGCAACCCTTCGCCGGGGATGCGTAAAATTTCTCCACGCTCAACGCCGCGCGGAATCGGCACCCGCAGCATTGCGCCAGTAAGTCCGTGAATCATCTCCGTGCCGCCTTTGGCGGCGCGTTCGGGTTTGATCTTCAAATCGCAGCGCAAATCAGAACCACGCACTTTGAACCGGAAATTCGCCAGCGCCTTCACGCGCAGTTGCACGAAGCCGCCGGCAAATGGTTCGCCGCGCGGCAGGCGAAAGCGCGTGCCCGGCGCAGTGTCGGGCGGAACCACGAGTTCGTAAATCTCCGGGCCGTGCGGATTGGCGGGATCATTGACGCACACTTCGCGCTTGGTGCCGCGCAGGAAATCTTCAAGACGCAGATTCACATCCTGGGAAAGATTGCGCTGGATTTTCGTGGTGCGCGTTTTCACTACAGACGCCTTCGGAGCTTCCAACTCGCGGTCGTATTCGCCGCGTCGCGCGGGATCGCTCAAGGTTTCATGCGCGGCGTTGAGTTCCTGCGTGCGTCGGACGGCGTCGGGCGAACCGCCGTTGACGTCCGGATGAAACTGTTTGGCGAGCACCCGGTAGGCGGCCCGGATTTGCGCCAGCGTGCAGCGGCGGTCGAGGCCGAGCGTGGCGTAATGATTATTTTGTGTGCGTTGCAAGCCGCGAGATTAACGGGCGGACCTGGCGGCGTCAGCTTCATTAAACGCGAAAACCGGAATTGATTTTGAACAGGAGCAAACGGAGTCAACGGAGGGAGGAACTTGACCGGGATTTTTGAAACAAAGGCCAAGTGAATGCTCCGGCTGGAATCCATTCAGTCTCTGTTCGCTCCGTTATCTCCTGTTAATCGGTTTGGAAATCCGGTCAGGGCATAAGTTCAGCGCAGAAATTCCTTGTAGAACGTCACGGCGGAAATGACGAACCCGATGAGCGTGATGAGCTGGCGGACGCGCGATTGCGGGATGCGCTGGGAAAAATGCGAACCCAGATAATATCCCGCCACGGCGCCTATCGTCATCACCCCGGCACGCGGCCAGTCAATCAGCCCGGCGCAGACAAACCACACGGCGGCGACGAGATTGAGCAGCGACCCGAGCAGCGTTTTGAGCGTGTTCATCTCATGGATGTTGTGCAGCCCGATGAAACCGAGCGACGCGAGCATGAGGATGCCAATGCCGGCCCCGAAGTAACCCCCGTAAATGGCGACCAGGAATTGAAAAAATATCGCGACCCAGATCCGGCGGCGAGTCTGGTGTTTCCCGTCATCCAAATGCGCGCCCGCAAAACGCCGGAAGATTCCCTGCGCCAGGAAAAGCACGGTGGCGAAGAGGATGAGAAACGGAACCAGCTTGGAAAAAGTCTGGTTGCTGGTATGCGTCAGGAGGACGCTGCCAATCAATCCGCCCAGGAGGCTGACCGGCAGGAAACGACGGAGCCACGGCGCGATGGCCTTGAGGTGTTGCCGGTAACCGAAAGTCCCGCCGGCGGTGCCGAACACGAGGGCGAGCGTGCTGGTGGCATTGGCCACCACCGAAGGCGTGCCGAAGAAGAGCAGCGTGGGAAACGTTACCAATGTCCCACCGCCGGCCACGGCATTGATCGCTCCCGCCGCGCAAGCGGAGGCCAGCAACCCGATGATTTCAATGGTGGTCACGCCCGCAGTTTGACCAGGAGGTCCTTGCTTCCCACCGCCTCACCGACCGAAACGTGCAACGCATCCACAACGCCGTCCGCCGAGGCGTAAACGGCGGTCTGCATTTTCATGGCTTCCATCATCAGCAGCTTGTCCCCCTTGGCGACTTTCTGGCCGACGCTGACGGCAATGGACACGATGAGTCCGGGAATCGGCGCGCCGATCTGCAACGGATCCGTGGCATCCATTTTCGGCCGCGTCTTGGCCAGCGGTGTGATTTTCTTGTCGGTGATGAAGGCTTCGCGCGTCCGGCCGTTCAGTTCGAACGTGACGGTGCGGCGGGCGTCCTTGTCGGGTTCACTGACGTTGACGAGACGGACGATGAGCGACTTGCCCTCCTCGATGGCGATGTTGATTTCTTCGCCCATGCGCAGCCCGTAGAAAAACGCGTGCGTCGGCACCACGCTGACATCGCTGAATTCGCGGACGTGCCGGGCAAACTCGGTGAACACCTGCGGATACATCAGATACGAATACAGGTCATCGTCCGTGGCTTCGTGCTTGAGGGTTTCAGAAAGATCCTTCCGGATTTTTTCCAGGTTCGCCGGCGTGGCGACCGCGCCGGGAATGACGCCCTTCTTGAAATCCTTCTGCGCCTGCGCGGCGCGTTTTTCGCCGAGAACAACGCGCTGCACGTCCACTGGCCAGCCGCCCGCCGGCCAGCCGAGTCCGCCGCTCATCATGTCCATGACCGATTCAGGAAACCCCTGCGCGCCGGGTTCGAGGTTCACCACGTCGGCGGGCTTGATGCCGCGCGAAAACAGAAACAGCGCCATGTCACCAACCACCTTGCTGCTGGGCGTGACCTTCACGATGTCACCGAAGAGCTGGTTCACCTCGGCGTAGGTGTGGGCGATCTCCGACCAGCGATGCGAAACGCCCATGCTCGCGGCCTGTTCCTTGAGATTGGTGTATTGGCCGCCGGGCATCTCGTGCAGGTAAACCTCGGCGCTGCCGGTCTTCGGCGCGGTGTCGAAGGGATGATAATACTCGCGCACTTTTTCCCAGTAGTCGGCGAACTCATTGAGCGTATCCAGATCCAGTCCGGTGTCGCGCGGCGAATTTTGGAGCGCGGCGACGATGGAATTCAGGTTCGGCTGGCTGGTGCTGCCGCTCATGCTGGCGAGCGCGAGATCCACCACGTCCACGCCGGCTTCGCTGGCCTGAAGAATGGCAGCAGCCTGGGTGCCCGCCGTGTCGTGCGTATGGAAATGAACCGGGATGCCGACCTCATCGCGCAGCGCCCTGACGAGCGTCTTCGCGGCGAGCGGACGACACAGCCCGGCCATGTCTTTGATGGCAAGTATGTGCGCGCCCATCTTTTCCAGTTCCTTCGCGAGCTTGACGTAATACTTCAGCGAATATTTGGCGCGCTTCGGATCGAGGATGTCGCCGGTGTAGCAGACGGCGGCTTCGCAGATGGCGTGCGTGTCCTGCACGGCGTCCATGGCGACGCGAAGGTTCGGCGTGTAATTCAACGAATCGAAGATGCGGAAAATATCGATGCCCGACGCCGCGGCGTGCTTTACAAAACCGGCCACGACGTTTTCCGGATAGTTGGAATAACCCACGGCGTTTGAGCCGCGGAAAAGCATTTGAAAACAGATGTTCGGGATCCGCGCCCGCAACTGGCGCAACCGATCCCACGGATCTTCGTTGAGGAAACGCATCGTAGTATCGAACGTCGCGCCGCCCCACATCTCCAGCGAGAATAGCCCCGGCGCGCGGCGGGCGAGCGCATCCGCCACGGCCAGCATGTCGTGCGTGCGCACGCGTGTGGCCATGAGCGATTGATGGGCGTCACGCATCGTGGTGTCGGTGACGAGCAACCGCTTTTGCTTTCGCGTCCATTCAGCGAATTTTTTCGGCCCAAGCTTCAGCAGCAGATCGCGCGTGCCGGGCGGCGGCGCGAGCTTGTGATCAAAGCTGGCGGGCGTGGCGGGCGTGAAGGCCTTCGCCGGCTTGAATCCTTTGGCGTGCGGATTGCCGTTGATGATGACGTTGCCCAGAAAATTCAGCAGCTTGGTCGCGCGGTCGCGGCGGGCTTTGAACGTGAACAGTTCCGGCGACGTATCAATGAGCGTCGTGGTCGCCTGGCCGGTGCGGAATTTTTCGTGCTGGATGACGTTTTCGAGAAACGGGATGTTCGTCTTCACGCCCCGGATGCGAAATTCCGATAACGCGCGCTTCATCCGTTGCATCGTGTCTTCGTAGTTGTGCGCGCTGGCGACGACCTTCACGAGCAGCGAATCGTAAAACGGTGTGATAACCGATCCGGCGTAGCCCATGCCGCCGTCGAGCCGGATGCCAAAGCCGCCGGGCGAGCGATACGCGATAATCTTGCCGTAGTCGGGCATGAATTTATTTTCCGGGTCTTCCGTGGTGACGCGGCATTGGATGGCGTAGCC
This sequence comes from Verrucomicrobiia bacterium, assembly GCA_035577265.1. Classification (GTDB taxonomy): domain Bacteria; phylum Verrucomicrobiota; class Verrucomicrobiia; order Limisphaerales; family UBA11358; genus UBA11358. The sequence continues at coordinate 29,104 of DATLVR010000046.1, forward strand.
GTTGCGAGGAATCTCATTTTGCGGCGGCATTCCGATTTCTTTGCCGTGCAATTCATAACCCTGCGCGATCAGAATCTGCGCCCGCACCAGATCAAGGCCAGTGATGACTTCGGTGACGGTGTGCTCGACCTGGATGCGCGGGTTCATCTCGATGAAGAACCATTCGTGCTTGTCGAGGTCGTAGAGGAATTCAATCGTGCCGGCATTGTCGTAGCGGATCTCCCGCGCCATGCGCGCGGCGGCGTCGCATAATTCCCGGACAACTTTTTGCGGCAGGCCGAAGCTCGGCGCGACTTCGATGACCTTCTGATGACGGCGCTGCACCGAGCAATCGCGCTCGTGCAGATGGATCACGTTGCCGTGTTTGTCGCCGAGAATCTGCACCTCGATGTGCTTGGCGTGCGGAATATATTTTTCCAGGAAGACCGCCGGATTGCCGAACGCGCGCTCCGCCTCGGACTGCGCCTCGTCGAGCAGGCTGGAAAGTTCAGACGCCTTTTGCACCACGCGCATGCCGCGTCCGCCGCCGCCGAACGCGGCCTTGATGATGAGCGGAAAACCAATCTGCTTCGCGGCCTTCATCGCCTCGTCGCGGTCGGAGATGGCTTCCTCGTTGCCGGGCAGAACCGGGACGTTGATCTTTTGGGCGAGGGCGCGGGCGGCGGTTTTGTCGCCCATCATGTCCAGCAGTTCCGGTCGCGGCCCGACGAACGTGATGCCGGCCTTCGCGCAGGCGCGGGCGAAGTTGGCGTTCTCGGAAAGAAAGCCGTAGCCCGGATGGATCGCGTCCACGCCTTTTTCCCTGGCGATGGCGACGATGCTCTCAATGTCCAAATACGCGGCGACCGGCCCTTTGTCTTCGCCGACGAGATACGCTTCGTCCGCCTTGAACCGGTGCAGACAGAAGCGGTCGGCCTGCGCGTAGATCGCGACGGTGCGGAGATTCAGTTCCGTGCCCGCGCGGAAAATGCGGATGGCGATCTCGCTGCGGTTGGCCGCGAGCAGTTTTTGGAAAGGACGGATCGTGTTCTTGTCAGCCATATCAGTTCGCTAATTTTTGCCGGTTAAGAAATTCATGCCGGGAGATTTTATAAATGTTTCACCGGCCAAAGGAAAGATTTGCTGGCGGGAAAAGTGGCGGCGGGCGTCCCGCCTGCCGTAGAGGTCGGCATCCTGCCGCCCGGATCGGACGCCGGAGATTTTACAGAATCACACAAGTTCGGAGCGACCTGGGCGGGTGGGCATTTTTTCCGCCGGGCGTGACGCCGCGGCTCTACGGCAGGCGCGGACGCCCGCCGCTACTGGTTTTTGCCGGCGTCAATCGGAGGCGTCGTCACGGGCGGGGCTTTGCCGGCGGAGAGCAGTCTGGCCTGCTTGAGCAGACGGCAGAAATCCTTTTTGCTGGTCTGGTGCAGCGTGCCTTCCCGGGTGGTGAGGCTGACCATGGATTTATATTCCACCGCGAGCCGCTCCAGCTTCACGATGCGGATGTATTCCTTTCCCGATTTCCAAATCTGGCCCTGGCGAAGTTTCATGAGTGCAAAAAAAATCTGTCTCCCCCGATTTTCTCACCAGGGGAGACAGCATTCGGGGAGCGACTACTTCTTCTTCTTGGCGGCGGGTTTTTTAGCAGCGGGCTTTTTTGCAGCTTTTTTAGTTGCCATAGTTTTTATGTTTTATTTGTTTAACTGAACTTCGGCATGGTTAGTTTCTCCGAAGGTGATGGCATCATGCGACCATCGCCGTAATTTGTAAATGGTGTAAAACAAAATATCTTCGGCTCGTCTCCCGAGTAAATTGCGTGCTATCGTCCGAATTTCTGGCAAGCTGTGCGACATGTCATTCAGCACACTCGGTCTCGACGCAAAAATTTTGCAGGCGGTGAAGGAAGCCGGCTACACGGAACCCACGCCCATTCAGGTCGCCGCCATTCCGCCAATCCTCGCGGGCCACGACCTCATCGGCATCGCGCAAACCGGCACGGGAAAAACCGCCGCGTTCACTTTGCCGATGTTGACACGCCTTGCCGCCACCATCGGCGACGGCCGCCAGCGCGGCACGCGCGCGCTCGTTCTCGCGCCGACGCGCGAACTCGTTTTGCAGATCGAGGAGAATGTAAAAGCCTACGGCAAACACCTGCCCTTGCGCGTCGCCACGGTGTTTGGCGGCGTCGGCGAACATCCGCAGATCAACGCGCTCCGCGCCGGCACGCATCTCATCATCGCCTGCCCCGGCCGCCTGATGGATCTGATGCAGCGCCGTTACGCCGATTTTTCCAACCTGGAATATCTCGTGCTCGACGAGGCCGACCGGATGCTCGACATGGGCTTTCTGCCGTCCATCCGCCAGATCGTCCGCTCGCTGCCGACGAAACGCCAGACGCTGCTGTTCTCCGCCACACTCTCCAAAGAGATCGAAACGCTCACTCACGAATTTCAACACCAGCCGAAACTGGTGCAGATCGGCCGCCGCTCGAATCCGGCCGAGACCGTCACCCAGCTCGTGTATGAAGTGCCGAAGTCGCTGAAGACCGCGTTGCTCGTTCATCTGCTGAGAGAACCGGCCATGGACATGGTGCTCGTCTTCACGCGCATGAAACACGCCGCCGACCGGCTCGCCCGGCAGTTGGAGCAACATGGCGTCAAGACCGCCACGCTCCATTCCAACCGGTCGCAAAACCAGCGGCTCAAGGCGCTGAAAGATTTCAAGTCCGGCGTGGTGAGCGTGCTGGTCGCGACGGACATCGCGGCGCGGGGCATTGACGTAGACGGCATTTCGCACGTCGTAAATTACGATTTCCCGATGCACGTCGAAGATTATGTGCATCGCATCGGCCGCACCGGACGCGCCCACGCCGTCGGCGACGCCATCAGCTTCGTCACGCCCGAAGACCACGGTGAACTTCGCGCGCTCGAACGCTTCATCGGCCGCGGCATCGTGCGGAAGCGCGCGGAAGGATTTAATTACGCCCAGGTGGTTGCGCATGTGCCTGAAGATCGTCCGCGCCATCCACAACAAGGTCGCGGACAACCACGCGGACCGCACCGCGGACAATCCGGCGGCCAGCAACGTTCGCAGCATTCCCCGTCGCGTCCGCCGCAAGCCGGCCGGCCTCAGCACGGTGGTGGTGGTCGCCCGCAGCCTGGCGGCGGTCGTCCCCCGTCGCAACCGGCCAGCGGCAATCGTGAAGGCGGCAACGAACGGCATTTTCCCAGCCGTTCTTCGAGCCATGTCCGGCGCTTCAGCCCGCGGTGATCGGGAAAGCGGCGGGATGTTTAAGCCGGGACGGGCGGCATGGCCGCGCAACACATGGTTAGTAATATTTGTCCCGATGTCGCTTCTTGTGTTCTTTTTTTCGGTGGTGATGTGTATCGATCACCGACAGGCAAAAAATAATCAGACAGCCAACCACCAGGACGATGATTATCGGCTGGTATCGCCATATCTCGCCAACAAATGTGGACACGTCTGAATTCATGGGAAGCGAAGCTCCGCCACATCAGCCGAAAGCAAAAGTGGCGCCGCTCTTTGAGGATGTCTCATTTTGAAATTGGATTTCGTTTTTGCCGTCCGCCGGTCCAAACGACTTGATACAAAGTTGCCTGCTGCTGACGCCGGCGGCAATGGGGTGAACACCTCAGGAGATTCATGCCGATACACGGTCCCCCTTTTGATTGGCGGTAAATCCGGCAACCGTTCCCGGACCGGCTTTCTCGCGCTCTCCGCTGACTTGAGTTAAATTGCGTTCATGAAAGAAAATCTGACTCCCAACCCCATTGATCCCGGCGTCCGCATCGGCCATGTGCATCTGAAAGTCGCCGACCTGAACCGCGCGCTGAAATTTTATTGCGGCGTGCTGGGGTTTGAATTGCAGCAGCGGTTCGGTTCGAGCGCGGCGTTTATCTCGGCCGCCGGTTATCATCATCACATCGGACTGAACACGTGGGAGAGCGCGGGCGGTTCGCCACCACCGCCGCGCAGCACGGGACTCTATCATCTGGCCATTTTTTACCCAACGCGCGCCGCTTTGGCGGATGGGCTGCGCCGACTGATTGCGGCGGGCATCGAACTGGACGGCGCGTCCAATCACGGTGTGAGTGATGCGTTGTATCTGCGCGACCCGGACAACAACGGCGTCGAACTCTATTGGGATCGTCCGCTGGAAAAATGGCCGCGTAATCCGGCCGGCGAACTGGCGATGTTCACGCGCGCCCTGGATCTGGGCGCGCTGTTGAAGGAAACACCGCCCGTCTGAAGTTTGTCCCCGGGTAAAACGGTCCGCAGTCCATCGTATTGCACAACTGGAACGCCGCCTTCAGGCGGCAGGCGGGTTGACAATCACATTTACTGCCGCCTGAAGGCGACGTTCCTGTCACCGCGCCAATTCTGCATTGCTGCCAATGTTAGGATTAATAGCGTCCCTCAATTTCAAATTTCGTCACGGATTGAGGGCAAGTTCTTCGCGCAAGATGGGCGCGACACGGGTGCCGAGCAGTTCGATGGATCGCAGCAGCTTCGCCTGCGTCAAGTCGGCGACGTCCATCTGAAACGTGATCCGGGAGCTGCCACCGAGCGCTTCACTGTGGCGCAGGATTTTTTCGGCCACTTCTTCTGGGTTGCCTAACATCAGCGCGCCATGCTCACCGCGCACCGCATCGAAGTGCTGACGCGTGATCGGCGGCCAGCCGCGTTCCCTGCCGATTTTAGTGAAGGTTTTGACGTAACCGGGATAGAAATCGTCAATCGCCTGCTGCGTCGTTTCAGCCACGAAACCCAGCGCGTGAACACCAACCTTGAGCTTTTCGGGAGCGTGTCCCGCGCGACGCCCATATTCCCGATAGCCATCCACAAGCCGACGAAACCGCCGCGTCTCGCCCCCGATGATGGCGATCATCAGCGGCAGTCCCAGCATGCCGGCACGCGCAAAGGACTCCGGCGTTCCGCCCACGCCCAGCCAGACCGGCAGCGGATTTTGCATCGGCCGCGGATAAACGCCCTGCCCCGTGAGCGGCGCGCGATGCTGGCCCGACCAGTGGACGAATTCATTTTCCCGCAGCTTGAGCAGCAGATCCAGCTTCTCCGCGAACAGCGAATCGTAGTCTTCGAGTTGCAGGCCGAACAACGGAAACGATTCGGTGAACGAACCACGGCCGGCGACGATTTCCGCCCGGCCCTGCGAGAGCAGATCCAGCGTGGCGAAGTTTTGAAACACGCGCACCGGATCGGCGGCGCTCAACACCGTGACCGCGCTGGTGAGCCGGATGTTTTTGGTCCGGGCCGCCGCCGCCGCGAGAATCACCGCGGGCGCGGAATCGAGAAATTCCCGGCGATGATGCTCTCCGACGCCGAACACGTCCAAGCCCACCTGATCGGCGAGTTCGATCCGCGCGACCAGGTGACGAACGCTCTCCGACGCACTGACCGACTGGCCTTTGCCGTCGTCAGTCAATGCCGCCGCGAAACTATCAACGCCGATTTGCATATGTTGTGTTAGTTCAGTTTTTTCCAGCCCGGCAAGGTGCGGGCAATGATGATCGCTTCAATTTACTGGCGCTCTTCTTCCAGATCGTAGATGTCGAAGAAGACATACACCGGCCGGTTGCGCGGAACGAACTTGGGCACGTAGTCCTCCATGTATTCCTGGAGGTCGTCGGGCAGTTCGCTGAGCCGTTTGTCGCGCAGCCCATTGTTCCAGCGGATGATTTCGATGCGCGGACGTTGTTTGGCGTTCTTTGCGATCCAGTCGGCGATCTCGGCATCCGTGGCCCCGGTCGCAACGAATTCCTTGAACTTGTCGTAACTGATGCCGGCGAAATCGAGGAACATGGCATCCACCGGACAGCCGGAATGATATTCACCGCCCGTGCCCGCCAGCACCGCCCGGCATTTGTCCACGGCGCGCGCGGCGATCACATAACCCGCGAGCAATTCACGCGGGCTGCGCGGGAATTGTTTGGTGAGGTCCAGCGCCAGCAATTTAACTTTGTCTTGAGGAGTCATAAATTTTTTGGTTGTAGCGGCTTTTCGACAGAGAGCCGCATTTCTTATTCGTGGAAAATTGCGGCGGTCTGCCGACCGCCGCCACGGATCAAATCATTTCGTAACGGACGCACCGGCGATGCTCAACGAGAGATCAATCGTCGGGGAAACCTTGTCCTCGTATTGGCCCTTCTGGATGTTGAAGTCCTCGCGGTTGATGACGAAGTTGGCGCGGATGACCAGCAGGTCGCCCTTCAAGTTCGGCACGCGCGCGCTCAACTTGTCTTTGAGATACGTCAGCTTGATCGGCACCGTGAGTTCCTTCGAGACACCGTGCACGGTGAACGTGCCGGTGGCATCGGCGGTGGTCGCATTGCCATCGGTTTTCACGTTCGCGAGCGACTTCGCTTCAAACGAGATGTCCGGATACTTCGCCACGTCGAGCCAGTTGGCGCCGTGCAGATGTTCCTTCTGCATCGGGTTCGGCACCGTCAACGATTCGCTCGCCACGACAATTTTGCCGGTCGTCGCCGCCGGATTTTCCGGGTCGAACGAAACGGTGCCGCTGATGCCGCTGGCGCTGCCGTTGATCGATTCCAGCGGGGCGTCGAGTTTGAAGACGGCGTTGTTCACGCCCTTCGGGTCTTTGAAGTCGAAGGATTGCGGCGCGGCATAAGCCGAGGTTGTGGATACGAGAGCGACCAGTGTGAGGATATGTTTCAGTTTCATAATTTATTTAATGTTTGTTGATTGTGGGTTCCTTCAGAATTGTAGGAGACGACGCAAAGAGTCTCTGACTGATTTTCAATTGAGCCTCGTCACCCCGGCTCCTACAGATTTTTTAGAACTCGGTTTGTTTATTGTTTGGTTGGTTGATGTGTGGTTGGTTTACGAAAGAAAAAGGACGCGCCGGCAATCAGCGCTGCACCGCCAAAGGCCGCGCCGAGAAAATCCATGCCCGGCAGGAACTTCTTCTGATAGGTGATGCCCTCGATCTCGGTGACGGGATCGAGCGTCTTCACGGCCACGCTGGTTTTGGTCCAGCCGACGTTGGCGCCGGTGGCCAGCCAGGTCGCCCCGGCAGCCAGCAGCACCAGCACGGCCAGTATGCGCAAAGACTTTTTCATAATTCAGGATTTGGGTTGGATGGATGGCTTACACTTGAACAAAAATTTGTTCCCTGGGAAAGCGCACTTTGGGGGCGGACGCATATTTATCGGTCGGCAACCGGTAACCCACCGTGGCGATCACCGCTGCGGCGAGCCCTTTCGCCTTCAGGCCCAGAATCTCGTCATATTGCGCGCGGTCAAAACCTTCCATCGGACACGCGTCAATTCCCAGCAACGCCGCGCTCGTCAGCAGATTGCCAAGGGCGATGTAAGTCTGGTTGCGCGCCCAGGCATTGCGCGCGGTTTCATCCAGTGCTTTGACAATGCCGCCGACCAGCATGCCGCGTAACGGTGCCAGCGCTTCGACCGGAATGCCTTGGGTTTTCGCGACATTGTTCAAGTGCGCGTCCACGTCGGCTTCGCCGAGATTATTTTTCGCGGCGAACACGACCAGATGCGACGCTATGCTGACTTTCTCCTGGCCATAAGATGCAGGCACGAGCTTGGCGCGCACGGCGGGATCGGTCACCACGATGAATTTCCACGGCTGCAATCCGCCGCTGGACGGTGAGAGCAACAGCGCTTGCTCGAGCGTGGCCCAATCCTCGGCGCTGATTTTGCGTTTGGGATCGAATTCCTTGGTGGCATAACGCCAGTTCAATCGTTCAAGGAGTTGTTTGGAATTGATCGTGCTCATAGTTTTGTTTTTTGATTTGTTTTTTGTTCCGGTTGTAGCGGATTCTCGGCAGAGAGCCGCATTTTTATTGTTGTAAAATGGCGGCGGTCTCCCGACCGCCGCTACAGTTCAGTTCAGATCGAACAACAGCACCTGCGACGGTTTCACGCCAACCAGTTCGATGTTCGTTTCATTGTCGATCGCCGCCGCGTCGCCGCCGACCAGCGTCTTGCCATTCAGCTTCACTTCGCCCTCGGCGATGTGGACCCACGCATGACGTCCGGCGTTTAATTTGTGCGCCACCCGGTTTTCCGGCGCGAGCTTGGCCAGCCAGAGTTCGGCGTCCTGATGGATGGCGATGGACCCATCGCGTCCGGTCTTGCTCGTCACCAAGTTCAACGTGCCGGGCGCGACGTCCTTGAACGACTTCTCCGCATAACGCGGCGTCACGCCCTTCGTGTCCGGCTGGATCCAGATCTGGAGCAGATGCACGGCTTCATCCTTGGCCGGATTGAATTCGCTGTGCTGGACGCCCTTGCCGGCGGCCATGTATTGCACGTCGCCCGTCTTGATCACGCGCCCGTTGCCCATGGAATCCTTGTGCTCGAGCTTGCCGCTCAAGATATAGGTGATGATCTCCATGTCGCGGTGCGGATGCGCGCCGAAACCCATGCCCGGCATCACGAGATCGTCGTTGATGACGCGCAAGGTGCGATAGCCCATCCAGTCCGGATTATAATAATCCGCGAAGCTGAAGGTGTGATAACTGTCCAGCCACCCGTGACTCGCGTGGCCCCGTTCATTTGATTTTAGAATTTTCATATGGGAAGACCTTAGCGGCGATTTCGCGTTCGTGGAAATATCATGTTTCTTGCCTCACGATAACTTAAAGGTATGCTCGCAAAAGATCACCGGCTAGCCTGTAAAGAAATCTTCGTGGACAATTTCCGGCAAGTGTGGTAGATATTTTACCACAACTTTATCAAGCACTATGTTTGGAACATTCATCAAAGAACTGCGGGCGAAACGACGCCTCGGCCTGCGCGAATTCTGTCTGGAGCACGGCCACGATCCCAGCAACTGGAGCAAGATTGAACGGGAGGTGTCACCGCCACCCAAGGACGAGGCAACACTGAATAAGTGGGCGAAGCAACTCGGCCTTAAGCCGGACACGGATGACTGGCACAAGTTCCACGATTACGCCGCCGTGGACGCCGGGCGCATCCCCAGCCACGTTCTCGAAGATGAAGAGCTCCTCGCCAAGCTTCCCGCCTTCTTCCGCACCATTTCCGGCAACAAACCTTCGCGTGCCGAACTCGAAAATCTCATCAAACTGTTGCGGGAACGCTGACCAAGGCGCAACTGGAAATGGACTACCGAAAATTCAAAGCGCCCTACCTGCGCCGCGCGCAAATCTGGGAAAAGGCCGACGCCTTGCGCGCCCGTTTCCCGTCCTGCGCCAAGCTGCCCGTGCCCGTCCTCGACCTGGCCGAGTTTGATCTTGGTCTGGAACTTGTTCCCAAGGCCCGACTCCGGCAGGCGGGCGACATTGAATCCCTGTTGCTCGGCGATTTGAAAACCATCTTCGTGGATCGCGACGCCTTTCTTGACCCGCGCTCGGAAAACCGCCTCCGCTTTTCCGTCGCGCACGAGATCGGCCACTTGATTCTTCACGCCGACGTTTATGGCGGACTCCGGCACGAAAGCCTTGAAGCGTGGATGGAATTTCTTCTCGCCATCCCCGAAGCCGAATACGACTGGCTGGAAAGCCACGCCTACGAATTTGCCGGGCGCTTGCTCGTGCCGCCCGAACCGCTGCAAACCGCGTTGACCGAAGCCGTTCAAACGGCGGAGCAAGCCGGCTTCACCGAATGGGACGCCACCGGCGAAACCGCGTTAAGCTTCGTGGCCAACCACATTCGCCGGCAATTCGGCGTCTCGACGGAAGTGATTGCCAAACGATTGCGCGCGGAAAAACTTTGGCCGCCAAAAAATTCTTAACCCGTCTATGAATATCTCGGAAGATACATTCGTGAGTTGGGCGCAAGGGCCTGGAAAAACGGAGGCCGATAAATGCGAAAATGCAGAAACTGCGGTGCGCAAGGCAATCGCCGCAGATGTGGAGCTTTCGAAAATGGATATTTCAGTTTTACCACAAGGCTCATACAACGCTCGAACCAACGTGCGGCAGGATAGTGATGTGGATATTTGTGTCCGTCACAACACATGGTTTTTTCCTGATTATCCTGAAGGCACAACCAAAGAAACATTTGGAAATGTTAGTGGGAAATTACCATTTTCTGATTTCAAGGACATGGTCGAAAAGGCGTTGAATGATTACTTTGGCGAAAATTCTGTAAAGCGTGGCGACAAGGCCTTTGATGTGCATGCGAACACCTACCGCATTGATGCTGACGTTGTGCCGACTTTCGAGCACCGACGCTACAACGGACAGCAGAATTCTGATGGAAGCTTTCACTTCTTGTCTGGGGTTGGTTTTAAGACTGACAGCGGCAAGCTGATCTTAAACTGGCCGGACCAAACCTACGACAACGGCGTGGCGCGCAACGACGCCACGGGTCGTAGTTACAAACGTGGTATTCGGATTCTGAAGCGCCTCCGCAACAAGATGCAGGACGAGGACATCGCTGGTTCGGCCAACATTGCTTCATTCCTCATCGAGTGTTTAGTATGGAATGCGCCTCTCGAAGCATTTGAACATGATACTTATTCGGCAATTGTGCGACATGTGATAGCAGATATTTGGAATCGAACTCGGAAGGACGAGGACTGCAAGGATTGGGGTGAGGTGAACGAGTTGAAATATCTTTTCAGGCCAGTTCAACCGTGGACTCGTGAGCAAGCAAACACGTTTTTGCATGCCGCTTGGAACTACATAGGATTCAAATGAAAAACCTACACAGCAAACGTTTTGCTCTGGCAATTTTCGCCGTTTTTGCTGTCTGCTTTTGCGGAATGGCATATCGAAGCGGCAAGAATGCTTCCGACCTCTGGAGCGTCCTGAAGATTACTTACAAAACTATTCCGCTTGTTTTGTTGGTGGTCGGTGTTTTTGTTGCGCACGCGTGGCGTTGGAAAATCTTCCGGGGCTGGCTTGTGCCATTCCCAGACCTCAATGGCACATGGCAAGGAACAATCCAAACAACATGGAAGAGCCCTGAAACGGGCGCTGTGCCTGTGCCAATTCCGGTGACTCTCACAATCAAGCAATCGTTTATCCGAATGAGTTGCGTAATGCGAACGGCTGAAATGACGAGTCGCAGTTATCTGGCCGATTTTTGGCTGGATGGAGATGAGCAGATTCGGATGCTGGGCTATAGCTACCACAGTAAACCGTTACCATCGGTTGTTGACCGCAGCCAACCGCATGATGGAACAATCGTCTTCGAGCTGATTGGAGATCCAGTTGAGAAGCTAAAGGGAACTTACTGGACGGCTCGGAAAACGACTGGCGAGGTTGTCTTAACTTTCCGTGAAGCGAAGCGTCTCGAAGAATTTCCAAACGACTTGGGTAAGCATCCTGTTTCTGGTAAGTGAGCATGGAGGAAAATTCAACATCGGTCGTAATGCCGCAAGTGGAGATTTACACGGACGGTGGATGCGAACCCAATCCCGGCGCGGGCGGTTATGGCACAGTGTTGATCCATCCCAAGAAGCGCAAGGAAGTCAGCGGCGGGTTTCGGAAGACCACCAATAATCGGATGGAAATCTACGCCGCCATTGCGGGGCTGGAATTGTTGAAGCAACCCTGCAAGGCCACGATTTGCAGTGATTCAAAATATGTAGTGGATGCCATGATGGCGGGTTGGGTGGCGGCGTGGAAAAAGAAAAGCTGGTGGCGCACCAAAACCGAACGCCCGGAGAATGTGGATTTGTGGCAGCGACTGGACGCGTTGTGCCAGACGCATCAGGTGGAATTTCGCTGGGTGAAAGGTCACGCGGGCGTTTTGGAAAACGAGCGATGTGATCAACTCGCGATGGCCGCCCTGCGCCAGTCTAATCTTCCCGTGGACGACGGTTATGAGAACAAACCCGAGACCGACGGCGTTCGCTTGGATATGCAGGAAAGCGAGCCGTGCGGGAAATGTTCAACGCCCGTCATCAAGCGGAAGGGAAGATGGAAACCGAGCCGCGATTACTATTACGAGTTCCACCTGATTTGTCCGAACTGCCGTACAACGTATCACGTGGAATCGGCCAGACGGTTTGTTGAGCAGTCACCTTCGCTGTTTTGATGCCGATTGTTTTCGCCCTGTCGGCCAAGTCGGATGATTCTTCGCCACATGGAACTCCGCCATCTCCGTTACTTTGTCGCCGTGGCTGAAGTAGAAAAAGTCCGCGCGCCGCGACGAAGCTGACCGTCTCGCAACCGGCCCCCGGCTTCGCCCTTGTCAAAGGCCGGTTGGTGGGTGAAACTGGCCGCATGAAGAATGAATTCGTTTTTCAAATCGAGCGGGACGAGGACGCGCTCGTCGCCATCTGCCACGAGCCCGAAATGGCGACCCAAGGCGACAATCTGGACGAATTGATTGCGATGATCCGCGATCTGGTACAATGCCGGTTTGAGGTGAACGACGAACGACGGAACTGGCCGTTCAAATTCTTTGCGTCTTCGCTTCGAAGAGTTTAAGGTCGAGACATGGACATGAAACTGCCCATTGAAGTGGACCCGGAAATCATGAGCGGAGCGCCGGTGTTTCGCGGGACGCGCGTGCCGGTGCAATCGCTGTTTGAATACCTGGAGGACAGCCTTTCGCTGGATGAATTTCTGGACTGCTTTCCGACGGTGCGGCGCGAGGACGCCATTGCGGTGCTGGAGCATAGCAAGAGCGAACTGCTCGTTCATGCGTGAAAATTCTTTTCGACGAGTGCATGCCGCAACCATTGCGCCGCCTTCTGGCGGAGTTTGAAATTTCCACAGCACAGGAAATGGGCTGGGGTCGCGTGAAGAACGGCGAACTTCTGAAACGCGCCGAAGGAGTGTTTGACGTTTTCCTGACCGCCGACCAGCAACTCAAATACCAGCAAAACCTGAAGGGCAGACAGCTGGCGATTTTGGTGCTTTCGACCAACCGCTGGCCGCAGGTAAGGGCCAAGACGCCGGAGATCATCACCGCCATCCAGTCGTTGCGTCCGGGTGATTATTTGGAATTAGTTTTGTAAAAATCGCATGGAACTCCGTCATCTCCGTTATTTCGTTGCCGTGGCTGAAACGGAAAACGTCACGCGCGCCGCGACGAAGCTGCACGTCTCGCAACCGGCCTTGAGCCGGCAGATTCACGACCTCGAAGATGAGATCGGCTTTCCCCTTTTGGAACGCAGCGCCAAGTCCGTGCGCTTGACCGAGGCGGGCCGCACGTTTCTGACCGAGGCGCGCGCCGTGTTGCAACGCGCGGAGGAGGCGGTGGCCGCCGCGCGGGCCAAGGCGGGCGGGATGTCGGGCGAGATCCAGGTCGGCTATGCGCCGTCGCTCACGGTGCAGATCCTGCCGCAGGCGTTGCGGATTTTTCAGGCGGAATTTCCCGGCGTTCGCGTGATGCTGCACGATCTGTCCACGGAGGAAATGCTGTCGCAGCTGCACGTGGGAAAATTGCAACTGGCACTGATGGTTCAGCCCACCAAGAAAACGCTGCGCGGTCTGCGGTTTGAAGAACTCGCCCGTTATCCGTTGCAAGTGGCCGTGGCCCCAACGCATCCGTTGGCGAAATTGCGCAACGTCAGTCTGGAGAAAGTGGCCAAGGAAAAGTTGATCGGCTACACGCAAAAAGATTATCCCGAATATCATGATGAAGTGACCGCCTTGTTCCATGCGGTGGGCAGCAAGCCGCAGATCGTGCAGGAACATGACGGCGTGACCAGCCTGATCGCGGCGGTGGAATCCGGCCGCGGCGTGGCGCTGGTGCCGAGTTGTGTATCGTGCATGGTCGGGTCGCGGTTGAAATTGCTTTCGCTTGTCCCAGCCGGTCCGCCGATTGTGGTCGGTGCGATCACGAAGGAAGGCGCGGTGCCGGTCGTCGTCGAAAAATTCATCGCGGCATCCCGGCCGGTGAAGAAATGAGGAGCGAGCCGTCTGCGAATTTGCGAAGCCGTGTCGACACTTACACATTGCTGCGCCCGGGAACGGGCGCACTCCGACTGGAACGTTCTTGGTTTCTGAATGCGCGCCGCTAAACTTTTCCCGCCATGATTTCGCCCAATCCGATTTTCAAATCCGCCAAGCCGGTCATCGCCATGATCCATGTCGGCGCGTTGCCGGGCACGCCAGCCAGCGGCTTGACGCTGGCGGAAATCGAGGCGCAGGCGGTGCGCGAGGCGAAGATTTATCGCGACGCGGGCGTCCACGGCGTGATGCTGGAAAACATGCACGACACGCCGTATCTGCGCGGCCACGTCGGGCCGGAGATCGTTGCGAGCATGGCATTGATCGCACGCGCGGTGAAGGTCGCGGCCGGTCTGCCGTCCGGCATCCAGATTCTCGCGGGCGCGAACACGGAAGCGATGGCGGTGGCGCACGCGGCCGGATTGGATTTCATCCGCGCGGAAGGCTTCGCGTTCGCGCACGTGGCCGACGAGGGCATCATCCAATCTTCGGCGGCGGAGTTGTTGCGCTATCGCCGGCTCATCGGCGCGGACAATGTGCAGGTCTGGGTGGATGTGAAAAAGAAGCACAGCGCGCATGCAATCACAGCCGACGTGGGCATCGGCGAGACGGCGCACGCGGTGGAATTCATGCGCGGCGACGTGGTGATCGTGACCGGCGCGGTGACGGGTGATGCGCCGCAGAAGAAAGATGTGCTGGAGGTCAAAGGCAAGACGCATCTGCCGGTGTATCTCGGTTCCGGTGTGACGGCGGCGAACTTAAAACAGTTTTTCGCGGCGGCGGACGGATTCATCATCGGTTCGGAATTCAAAGTGGGCGGGCATTGGTCGCGCGCGGTGGATCCGAAGCGTGTGGCGAACTTCATGGCGGCGCACGCAACCTCAACCTGACACTGTGCATGATTGAAACCATGTCGGAACGCCGCGTTCACGCCGCTTCGGCATCCGGAAGTTCGCAGGTTAATCATTTCGTCGTCGGCTGCTTGCGCACTGATGCGACCTGAAGGTCGCGCTCCGAGGCACGCGCGGCAGTGAGTCCGGTCTTGAGCCGCGCGTGATTGCGTCTATCATCCGCCCATGCCGAAGAAGCAGGAATCATTGTTACAGGGAGCGCGGGTTTATCTTTCAGGCCCGATGGATTTTGTCGCGTCGCGCGCGGTGGAAAAACAATTCGGCTGGCGCAACCGGGTCAGCCAGTTTCTCCAGAAGATGGGCACCACGGTGTTCGATCCGTGGTTCAAGCCGGACGTACGCGGCCTGCACGAATACGGGCGCGAAGATATCAAGAGCGGCCACAAAATCCGCGACCGCTGGACTTATGCGGGCGGCACCAAGGGCGCGAAGGCGCGGGCGTGGTGCGCGGCGCAATTCTGGGAAACCTTGCACATTGATCTCCGCATGGTGGACACGAGCGATTTCACCGTGTCGTATTGCCCGACCAATATTTATAGCGTCGGCACGCCGCACGAGATCATCCTCGCCACGCAACAGCACAAGCCGGTGCTGTTCGTCAGTCCGCCGGTCACATTTCCGGCATTGCACGAGTTGCGTGAGCATTTGAAAAACGATCCGGCTGCTCTCGAGATACTGAAACGGCTGGAGATGGAAATTCCCATCAAGGAAAATCCGCGCGGCATTCCCAGCCTGTGGTATATCCCGCTGGTGACCGGGGATAACTTCTTCGATGGCTTCGGCTTCGCCCGCTACCGCAAAAAGTTCGCCTGGAAGGAGGAGATTCATCTCGATCAACTGGAGAAACGTTTTCCGCCGAAACGTCCACTGCTGCCCTTCCTCGAAAAGCTCAACCAGCGCCTGCCCAAGAAATGGGACAGCAAGCTCAACCGTTTCGTGCCAAACGACGACTGGCTGCTCTGGGATTTTCACCTGGATCACATCCGCGGCAAGCACGTCGAGTCCATCAAAAAATAGCCTGCGGGCAGTGGGCATAAATTGGAATACTGCCCCGCATTGATCTCGCGAAGAATTGGAACGCCGCGTTCACGCGGCAGCGGTGTGGCGCAGCCTGGTTGCTGCCGCCTGAAGACGGCGTTCCGGGGGCAGGATGCATCCGTGCCTCGGCTTTGGAATCGCTGCGAAGAAAATTTGAAGGGTTGAAAAACTTCGAGGTTATTGGAACATGCGCCGATGAAATTTGTTTTGCCCTCAGTGTTGTGCCTCGCGCTGCTGAATTTTATTCTCTCCGCCCATGCTGAAATCTCGGCGTCCAACGAACCCGTGCCGGGAATCTTTATCCACTCCGAAACACGGACGAATCCGCCGACGCGATTGTTTGTTGCCGTAGTGGATTTGAAGAACCCGAAACTGCACCTTCACGTCGCCAACGGTGGTCCGGACCCGGACGGTCCCGGCAAATGGCAGACCACGCTGCTGCAACCGACGAAAATCGCGGCGCGGGAAAAATTTGATTTCGTCATCAATGGCGATTTTTTCAAGGCGCGTGGCGTCAATGACGGCGAGGGAACCAACGCGGCCTTCCGCGCGGATCAATGGGCGCTCGCCGAAGGGCCGGCGATGACGGACGGAAAAACGTGGTCCACCTGCACGAATGCGCGGCCCTGCCTGGTCGTGCACAAAGATCATTCGGTGACGATTGAAACATTGACCCGCCCGGCGGCGGACGATTGGGAAGTCATCGGCGGAAATGTGATCCTCGTCCGCGATGGGGTCATCGTTCCCCACGCAAGCAAAGTCCGTCATCCGCGAACCGTCGTCGGCCTGGACAACACCGGAACCAAGCTGACGATTCTCGTTGTGGATGGACGCAAGCCGGGCATCGCCGTCGGCATGAGTTACGACGAACTCGCGGCGGAGATGTTGCGTCTCGGTTGCAAGGACGCCTTGAACCTCGACGGCGGCGGCAGTTCCGTGATGGCCGTGCGCGAATCAACGACGGATAAATTTAAAATCCTCAATGAGCCGACCGATGGCCGCGAACGCGCCGTGGTCAACGTCCTCGGCATTTCGGCGGACAAGCCGTGAGGTGTGTTTTGGTTGTGGAGCGCGAGTGGTCCCAACTCGCAGCACGCCGAGGCCATCCACGCGCTGCGGATTGAGACAATCCGCGCTCCGCAACAGACGCGCTGGCTTCCCGCGCAGAGTTTGTTATCCTGCTTTTCGTTTCGATGGAAAAGATTCTCAATATTGCCGCCTACAAGTTTGTGTCGCTGCCAGAATTGCGTTTGCTCCGGGCGCGGCTGCTGGCGTTGTGCAAAGGCTGGGAACTCAAGGGCACGATTCTCTTGAGCGCGGAGGGCATCAATCTGTTCGTTGCCGGCGGGCGCGGGAAGATTAATTTGCTGCTCGCGGAATTGCGCAGCGTGCCCGGCCTGGAGGATTTGTCGCCGAAGATCAGCGAGACGGAACATCAGCCGTTCACGAAGATGCTGGTGCGGATCAAAAAGGAAATCATCGCGTTCGGCGTCGAAGGCATCGAACCGGGCAAGCGCACCTCCCCAAAACTCGCGGCGCAGGAACTCAAGCGATGGCTTGATGAAGGCCGGCCCGTGACGCTGCTTGACACGCGCAATGATTACGAGGTGAAGCTCGGCACATTCAAGAACGCGCTGCCGATCGGCGTGGATCATTTCCGCGAATTTCCCGATGCGGTGCGCAAACTGCCGCCGCAGCTGAAGGAGCAGCCCATCGTCATGTTTTGCACCGGCGGCATCCGGTGCGAGAAGGCCGGACCGTTCATGGAACGCGAAGGTTTCAAAAACATTTTTCAGCTCGACGGTGGCATCCTGAAATATTTCGAGGAATGCGGCGGTGCGCATTACGACGGCGAATGTTTTGTGTTCGACCAGCGCGTGGGCCTCGACCCGAGCTTGCAGGAGACGGAATCCACGCAATGTTTCCGCTGCCAGACGCCGCTGAGCGAAGCGGATCAAATTGATGAGCGTTACGTTCCCGGACAATCGTGTCCGTATTGTTTCAAGACGCCCGCCGAGCAGATGCTGCTGAACATCACCCAGCGGCACGAGGCGATCCGTCGCGTCACCACGCCGCTGCCGGGCAGCGAACCGCGCGAGAATTATAAATCCATCAACGTCCCCAAGGACTGTGACGGCGCGACGATGCTCGACGCGCTGTGCCGCGTGGTCAAAGAAGTGCCGCGGACGTATTGGGAAAACGAATGTGCGCGCGGCCTCGTGGTGAGTCTGGAACGCGAACCAGTTGCCGCCACGCAAATCGTCCGCGCGGGCGAGCGTTACCGGCATTTGTTTCCCAATGTGACCGAGCCGGACGTAAACGCGCGGATGGAGATTTTGCACGAGGACGAGGCGTTGATTGTGGTCAACAAGCCCGCGCCCCTGCCGATGCACGCGGGTGGACGGTTTTATCGCAACACGCTCCGCCACATCCTGAGCCTCGTTTATCACCCGCAGCGGCCTTATCCGGCGCACCGGCTTGACGCCAACACCACGGGGATTGTGCTGGTCACGCGCACGCAGCATTTCGCCGGACGGCTGCAGCCGCAGTTCGCGCGCGGCACAGTGGAAAAACTTTATCTCGTCCGGGTGCAGGGCCAGCCGCTGGAAGACGTGTTCCGTTGCGATGCGCCCATCAGCGCGGAATCCGGCACATTGGGTTCGCGCACCGTGGATGAAGCATCGGGCCAGGACACGCGCACGGAATTTCGCGTGCTGGAAAGAAATGCCGACGGCACGACGCTGCTGGAAGCGCGGCCGTTGACCGGGCGCACAAATCAGATCCGCATCCATCTCTGGCATCTCGGGTTTCCCGTGTGCGGCGATCCGGCTTATCTGCCCGGCAAAACAATCGGCGATCTGCAGACGCTGGCCGTGGAGGATTCACCGCTGTGCCTGCATGCGTGGCAGATCAAGTTTATTCATCCGTTAACCAGACAGCCGGCCGGCTTCACCGCACCGCCGCCGGATTGGGGAAAATCGTCAACGTGATCTGACGTGTGGTTTTTGCCGGCCCTTAGTGAAGCCGTTTGTGGCGTTTCTTCTGTTTGTTGCGATGGCGGTGAGTGTCAACGACGAGCAGGACAAAAACAATCAAGCCCACGACCAGAAGCACGATCAGGATCGGCTTATACTGCCAGACCGTCTGCATAAAACTGGAGGCGTCGGAATTCAAGCTCCTGCATTATACACCCGATCTCGTCAAAACCTAATTCGCCGCGCAATCGGCCCTGGATTCTTTTTTGGAATTGCATTTTTTGCCGCGACCCGACGTGCAGCCAGTTTCAAACTTAATCGCCACGGCCGGCAGCGGCAGTGGGATGAACATCCCAGCCAGGTGAGAGTGAAAAATTCCAACGCAGTTTTTCAAGCGAATCAAAGCCGGGAGACGAATGGATTGCCCTTGATGTAAAACCGCAGATGCCGCTTCGCCCAGTGTCGGGCGTATTCCACGCCGATGCGCGGACGTTTGACGATGGTGAACGGCTCGGTTTCTTCCGGTATGGCGATGTAGAAATCGTCGCTCAATAAATCTTGAGCGTTCAGCCGCCGGTTAATTTCCATGGCGCGGCAGAGCAGGCCCGGGCCTTGCGTGCGGCCTTCGACATTTTTCACCGGCTCGACGGCGCGCAACAAAACCGCCGACGCATGCCCCTCGCGCTCGGTCACGACGTTCATGCAGTGATGCATGCCGTAGACGAGATAAACGTAAGCATGACCCGGCGGGCCGAACATGACCTGGGTTCGTTGCGTCAGTCCCCTGGCCGAGTGCGCGGCCAGATCATGCGGGCCCAGGTAGGCTTCGACTTCCACAATTTTGCCGATGCGTTCCACGTCATGCGAGTGGTGGACGAGATGTTTTCCGAGCAATGCTTTCGCGACCGTGATCGTGTCCCGGTCATAAAATGAACGCGCCAGCTTTCGCATGGCGAAAGGGTAGCACATCATGAGCAAAGAAAAACCTTGCTATTCCAAGACCTTAATCTATTCTTGACCCATCTGTTAGATAGCTTGTCAGTCCCACGGCATGGTAAATCTTCAAGTGAACGTCCGTTCAGTGATGATTTGAAATCCGAAAGTCGGAAACAGTCTGGTGAGTGCAGTGTTAGTCGGACAGTAAAACATCAATGAGCAATAAATTATTTGTCGGAAATCTTTCCTTCAATACCACTGAAAACGACCTGCAGGACGCCTTTGCGGCGCACGGCACGGTCACGGAAACCAACCTGATGATGGACCGCATGAGCGGCCGTCCGCGCGGTTTCGGTTTCATCACCATGAGCACGGCGGAAGAAGCGCAGAAAGCCATTGCCGCCTTGAACGGCGCGCAGTTGGATGGTCGCGCTTTGACCGTCAACGTGGCAAAGCCCCGTGAAGAACGTGCGCCCGGCGGCGGCGGCGGCGGCGGTCGTCGTGAATACGGCGGCGGCGGCGGCGGCGGTCGTCGTGAACGCTATTAATCATAGCAGTTAAGTTTTCGTGGCGGGGCCTGGGTAAAACCAGGCCCCGCTTTTTTTGTTTGGAGTTACGCGGTTACGCGGCTTGCGAGCCGCCTGAAGGCGGAACTCCAAACTGGGATTATGCTTTTAACGAAGCACAGCCCGGACGCGGGAATTTTTCTCCCCCCTCCTCGCCTCGCCCAACGAGGAGAGGGCCGGGGAGCGGAGTCCTGGTTTTTCCACGAACCCCCTCTCCCTAACCCGCGCTTTTGAAAATACGAGCATCTGGATTGACCGGGACGAAACGCGCTAACCATGAAGAAAATCAATCCGTTCATTTTCGGCGGCGCTTGGTGTTAAAAATCGCGAATGACCCGGAGTTGGATTCGCAACCTGGTCATTCGCAAAATCTGCGCACGCCGCCGGTGTTCCCCCTCCTCGGGGGAGAGGGTTAGGGCGAGCTAAAGCACAAACTGAATCTCCATGCTATTGAGAGCTTGATTTGTGGGACGCTCGCCCTCACCCCGGCCCTCTCCCCGGGGAGAGGGAGAAACTGCCAGCGTTTTGGTTTGCGGTTTTCTCGAACACTCGATCACACAACTTCGGTCCGGACCATCAAGGCGCGACCAGGATTACGTTGCTTCATTCGAATAACAAATGCTCCGACATGTTGGTTTTCTTTACGATTTGGAAAATATGAAATAGATGTCGAATTATATGAGTATTCCCGCTGAAATGGGCATACGACCTAAAAAAACTGTCGGCCTGGTTAACAATTTCAATTTGCAGGAAATCACCTCGTGAAAAATAAAAAATTCATAATGAAATGTAATTTATTCAATTCAAATCTTTTATGCATATAAGTCTTGACTTTTAAAAACGATTCAATCTTTTGGCACAAAATAGGCTCGTATTTAAGACGAGGGAAGGTTTTCTCAACTTCGAAAGCTGTTCACAACAACCACACAAATAAAACCATTAGTTATTATGAAAACTAACATAAATAGTAGAATTGGAGTTGTAACTGTTGTTTCGATTGCTGCTGTCATTATGACAACGGCCAAGACTGCCGCTATTGAGTATGATTTATCGACGCTTGGCAGCGACTCATTCAATGTTCCAGGCGATGTCGGCGGCACCGCAATTTTTGCGGACAATTGGACCCAGCCGGCGGGCACCGGAGTGTTTCAACCGTTTTTAACGCTTGAGGCGAATGGTCAATCCAGCACCGGCAGCCAAGTTGTAGAGCAGGCGTTCAATACGGATGGGTTTGGCGCTTTGTATATGGATCAGCAACGTCCCCAGTGGAACAACCGCGTTACCTTGGGTGACCTGGCACAAGTCAATGTCAATGGAACCCTGTATTACGCCTTTTTGCTGGATGCGAATGAGCCGGGCGCTAGTAAAAGCATCATTTCCATTGATAATGTCAGGATTTACACCTCGGCAGCGGATCATACGGCGGCGGTGGGGAGTGATCTGACACAACTCGACCAATTGGGAACGCTTCGCTGGGCATTAAACAGTCCGACCGGACCCAACGGATCCTGGAACATTAATAATTGGGTCAAACTTGATGCCGCCCAGGAGAACATTAACGGTGGTGCCAGCAATGCAAATGGCGGGAGCGGCCAGTCCGATATGGTTCTTTACGTTCCAGTCACGGCTTTTGCCGGATCTCTTTCGACGGATTATCTCTGGTTCTATAATCTGAATGGGGCACATTATGGTGTCGATGGCGATCTGGGGGCTGAGTCTGGTTACGAAGAATGGAGCTACGTTGCGTCCACTCAACAAATACCTGACGCTGCCAGCACGGTGATTTTATTGGGATTAGGGTTGCTGGCTGTTGAATGTGCCCGGAGGAAGTTTGTCTCCGCTTAAGCCATCCTTGGTGATGCTTGGCAGGTGAAAGGGGTGGCATTCTGTTTTCATGCAGATTGCCATTCCGTCATTCAATCAAGTTGCCACTTTTTCAAAATGCGACATCAATGCGCCGCACGGGTTCGTTATCTTCGGATGTTTTATTGAGGCTCGTCAATTAGCGCGACATGGGGAGAAGCGGGAGTGGAGCGCGGCATTGATGCCGCTTCAGCGTGAACCGGCCAAGCAGGGCGGAGGTTTTACGCGTTTCGTGAATCAGAACGTTGAAGCGGGTGGGCTGAAGTCCGCGCTCCGTTACCCAATGATGCGAGCCTCCATCGTATAAATACATTCCGCGTTCGTTTGTCGCGTTGGTTAGCCATTGCCGCCCTGAACGGCGCGCAGTTGGCTGGTACGCTTTGACGGTCAACGTGGCCAAGCCCCGTGAAGCGCGCGCGCCCGGCGGTTCTGGCGGCGGCCGTCGTGAACGCTATTAATCATAGCCGATAAGTTTTCACAGCGGGGCCTGGGTAAAACCAAGCCCCGCTTTTTTATGCGTCAACCGTTATATCGGAACGCCGCGTTTACACGGCAACAGTGTGATTCGCGGTGTTGCCGCCGCCTGAAAGCGGCTTCCGAAGGCCGTGCCAGGATGCGCCCAACCGTTCCCTGACTGCGGTTCAGGTTTGACAGCGCGCGAAATGTCCGCAAAATATGAAACCGTTTTCGGTGGCCAGTGTAGCTCAGGGGTAGAGCAGAGGACTCATAAGCCTTTGGTCGGAGGTTCAATTCCTCCCACTGGCACCACTTCAGAAACCAATAGAAATAGTATAAACGAAGGTTTTAATTGGTTTTCATTTTTCTTTACGCAATGACGCAATGAAGGGCAATGCCAGCCAATCCGGCAGAATAAGGCCATTTTTTTTGGCAACCGTTGGCACCCGACATGGCAAAAGCCCGCTTCCCCTCTGTCAGGAATAGACAATGGATGCACGGAATCATAAACTCAAATCATGATTGTTCGAAAAAACACCATTATTGGCCTGTGCCTGGCAGCAGGAACCGCCTTGATAATGCTTGCCAGTTCCTGCGCTTCCACGTCCGTCAAAAGCTCCTGGAAATTGCCGGATTACAAAGGAGCACTGCCTCAAAAAGTGGCCGTGGTGGCCGACGAGGAGCGGAAGTTGGTGCGCATGGCCTTGGAGAACCGCTTTGTCAACCAGCTTGTCGCCGCCAGCCAGCCGGCTTTTGGCACAGCGTCAGCGTTTGCTGATTTGGAGGCGGCTCGTAAACACAAGGAAGCGACCGTTGTGCAATTACGCGCAGCGGGTGCGGATGCCATCCTCATCACCAGACTGGTGAGCAAATCCGACTATCAGGCCAAGGCGCAACAGCGTTTCACCGGCCGTTATGTGGCAGTGACGGTAACTCCCGGTTCGGATGGCTGGGATACTGACATTGGCTCGTTTGACACTTATCAAAGTGCTCCCAGAGGCGACGACCGCAGCTACCTGCTGCTGGATACCAGCCTCTTCGATCTGAATACCGGACAGCGAATCTGGGGTTGCATTACGGAAACCACCATAAGGCAGACGGACGACCGCTTGGAAATTGCCGATGAGTTCGTGGGCAAGGTGGTTGAAGTCATGCGCCAAGACGGCATGATCCGGTGATGGTCTGCGTCAGTGACTAAATAGAAGCAAAGCAAAAAAACCGCGCCAGTGACGATGCGGGCGTTAAACTTCGGTTGCTGCCTGGCTTAAATATTTTAGCAGCGCTTCCAGTGTCGACGGCGGCGAGCCGATCGCACGGTCGTTTTTCTCGCTCGTCTTTCCTGGCAGCCCTGGTTTTAGCCAGTTCCCGGAATCAACGTATGCGCCGCAGCTGAAGTTCAAACCCTCATCTAACAAACTCACACTTTCCCGGCTTGTGCCTTCGACATTTTTTGCTGCAACAAAGCTCTGATTTGTCTCCAATGAACTGGTCGGCTGTGACGGATCCACTCACGCTTAACCTCTTTAATCTGTAAAATCGCGCTGCCATTGAGCGCCAGCAACAATTTTTACCGGCTAAAAAAAAACTTGAACGCTGAAAAATAATTTTGTTGGCATGTTGCCACAGCAGTTGCGTAGAAATATCCTGACCGGACATAAACCCATGAAACTCGGACTCGGACTCTATCGTCATCAACTCAATGCGGAGCATTATCGTTTTGCAAAGCAATGTGGTTGCACGCATCTGGTGATTCACTTGGTGGATTATTTCCGTTCCTCGCGCAGCAACCAGCCCGGCGACCAGCCCGTCGGTGATGATGCCGGCTGGGGTCTGGCCGGTGATCCGGAAAAATTCTGGACGTTTGAGGAACTCGCCGCGATCAAAAAGGAAATCAATGCCGCCGGCCTGGAACTCGAAGCCATCGAAAATTTTGATCCGGCGCACTGGCACGACGTGCTGCTCGACGGGCCGAAAAAACTTCAGCAGATGGAAAATCTCAAGACGCTCATCCGGAATGTCGGGCGCGCGGGCATTCCGGTTTTCGGCTATAACTTTTCCATCGCCGGCGTCGCGGGCCGCATCAAAGGTCCGTTCGCGCGCGGCGAGGCCGAGGCCGTGGGCATGGACGGCCCGCTCGACAAACCGCTCCCCATCGGCATGGCGTGGAACATGGTCTTCGACAAAAACGCCGCGCCCGGCGTGATTCCTTCGGCGACGCACGAGCAATTGTGGGCACGGTTGAAATTTTTTCTCGATGAATTGATTCCCGTGGCCGAGGCGGCGGGCGTCACGCTCGCCGCGCATCCGGATGATCCGCCCCTGCCGTTCGTCCGCGCCCAGCCGCGACTGGTTTATCAGCCGCAGCTTTACCAGAAGCTGATTGACTTGAAACCGAGCCCACGCAACGCGCTGGAATTCTGCGTCGGCACGCTCGCGGAAATGACGGACGGAAATATTTATGACGCGGTGGAAACCTACAGCCGCCAGAACAAACTCGGCTACGTTCACCTGCGCAATGTCCGGGGCAAGGTGCCGACCTACAAGGAAACGTTCATTGACGACGGCGAAGTGGACATCATGCGCGTGCTGCGGATTTTGAAGAAAAACAATTATCAAGGCGTGCTGATTCCCGATCATGCGCCACAGATGAGCTGTGCCGCGCCGTGGCACGCGGGCATGGCCTACGCGCTCGGCTTCATGCGCGGCGCGTTGAAGATCATTGAGCGGGAATAGGCGGAATCGAGTCGTAGCGGCTTCTCGGCAGAGAGCCGCATTTGTTTTTTAAAAAGTGCGGCTTTCTTCCGAAAGCCGCTACGTCTGGTCGGTTGCCAAAAAATCGAGTGGCGTTCCGGCGGGCGTTTGGTTCAGATTGTGCCGGTCACCTGTTGGCTGGACATCGTGAAACCAACTTCGGCAAAAATTTAAAAATCAAAACCTATGGCACTTTCTCCTTTGGCGGGCAAACCGGCGCCGAAATCCATGCTGGTGGATCTGGCGAAACTCGAACGCGAATACTACGAACGCAAGCCCGACGTCAGCGACGCGAACCAGTTGGTCAGCTTCGGCACGAGCGGGCATCGCGGCTCGTCATTGCACGGCACGTTCACCGAGGCGCACATCCTCGCCATCACACAGGCGATTTGTGATTACCGTAAAAGCCACGGCACCAACGGCCCGTTGCAAATGGGCAAGGACACGCATGCATTGTCGTCACCCGCACAGCGCACCGCGCTTGAAGTGCTCGCGGCGAACGGTGTTGAAACGGTCGTCCAACGCGACGATGGCGTGACACCGACGCCGGTGATTTCGCGCGCGATCATCGTTCACAATCGCGGCCGCAAAACCGGACTGGCGGATGGCATTGTCATCACGCCTTCGCACAATCCGCCGGAGGACGGCGGCTTCAAATATAATCCGACCAACGGCGGTCCTGCCGACACCGACGTGACCAAATGGGTGCAGGATCGCGCCAACGAATTACTGCGCGGAAACAATGCCGGCGTGAAGCGCGTGCCATTCGCCACCGCGCTCCAGGCGGCGACCACGCATCAGATCGATTTTATCCTGCCCTACGTCGAGGATTTGAAAAATGTCGTGGACATGGACGCCATCCGCGCCGCCGGTTTGAAACTGGGCGTGGATCCGCTGGGCGGTGCCGCCCTGCCCTGCTGGGAGCCGATCAACTCAATTTACAAGGTGGACATCACGGTCGTGAATCCAAGGCTCGATCCGACGTTCTCATTCATGACGGTGGACCACGACGGAAAAATCCGCATGGACTGTTCGAGCCCGTATGCGATGGCCAGTCTGGTCAGTCTCAAAGATAAATTCCGCCTCGCGTTTGCGAATGATCCTGACTCGGATCGTCACGGCATCGTCACGCCGTCGGCGGGGTTGATGAACCCGAATCATTATCTCGCGGTGGCCATTGGCTATCTGCTCACACATCGTCCGCAATGGTCGGCGAACGTGGCGATTGGCAAAACACTCGTCAGCAGCAGCATGATTGACCGCGTGGTGAACAAGCTGGGCCGCAAGCTGTGCGAAACGCCGGTGGGTTTCAAATGGTTCGCGCCCGGATTGTTCGACGGTTCGTTCGGTTTCGGCGGCGAGGAAAGCGCGGGCGCGAGTTTTCTGCGCCGTGACGGCACGGTGTGGTCCACGGACAAGGACGGACCGATTCTGAACCTGCTCGCGGCGGAGATCACCGCCGTCACCGGCAAGGATCCGGGCGAACATTTCCGCGCGCTCACGGCGGAATTCGGCACGCCGTATTACACGCGCATTGACGCGGCGGCGACGCCGGAACAGAAGGCGAAACTCTCCAAGCTTTCACCCGAGGCGGTGAAGGAATCGAAGCTGGCGGGCGATGACATCACGGCCAAGCTGACGCGTGCGCCGGGAAACAACGCCGCCATCGGCGGCTTGAAAGTGGTGACGGCGAGCGGCTGGTTTGCGGCGCGTCCGTCCGGCACGGAAAACATCTACAAGATTTACGCGGAGAGTTTCAAGGACGAGGCGCACTTGAGTTCGATTGTAAAAGAGGCGCAGGAAATTGTCGGGAACTCGCTGGGTTGAAATTCAAGCGCGCATCCCAATTTTTGCAGGGCCAGGCGTGCCGTCCAAGAATCCCAAAGGGATTGAGAAACGTGGCTGCTTCACAAAAATGAGATGCGCCCTGTCGCCGGGTTGTCACCGAAAAAGTCTTTACAAGTTTTTTGCCCCGTGTTTTATCTGCTTCCACGAGAGTTGAAATCGGTGCGCGGGCCGCTTCGCAAGGAGCGGCCCGCGAATTCGCCGGCGAACCAACCATAAAAAATGGAGCAAACCATGAAAACAAATAGCATCTTGAAATTAACGTCCCTCGCCGCGTGCCTGTTTGCAGTGCTGTTCATCACCGGCTGTGCCTCGACCAAGATCACCAACCGTGAACAGCTCGTGACCGGGCCAATCCCGCGGCCCGCCACCATCTGGGTGTATGACTTCGCCGCCACCGCCGCCGACGTGCCGGCCAATTCCGCCCTGAACGGCGAGAAAGACCTCGACACCGCGCCGGCCCAGACGGCGGAGCAGATTGAAGAAGGGAAGAAGCTGGGCGCTCAAATCGCGAAAGAGCTGGTGGCGCGGATCAACGAGCTGGGAATGTCCGCCGCCGTGGCGTCGCCGGCAACCAAACCGCAGGTCAACGACGTTGTCATCCGGGGTTATCTTCTTTCCGTCGAGGAGGGCAGCACCGGCATGCGGGTCATCGTCGGGTTCGGTGCCGGGAAGTCCTCGTTGAGCACGATGGTGGAAGGCTACCAGATGACGGACCACGGCCTGCGCAAACTCGGCTACGGCACCATTGACGCTGGCGGCAACAAAAGCCCGGGGATGGTGCTGGGCGTCGCCACCTTCCTCGCCACAAAAAATCCGGTCGGGCTGATCATCAACGGCGGGGTGCAGGGGTATCAAGTGGCCAGCGGCAACAGCGGCATCGAGGGCCGGGCCAAGGCGACCGCCAAGGAAATTGCCGACGTCCTCAAGCAACGATTCGAGGGACAGGGCTGGATCATCGAGTGACGTTCACTCCCGGACGCTGCGGGCGTGTTGCCGAGGCCGGTCACCCGGGATGAGCGGGCCGGGAAATTTATGTGGACGGGACGGTTTGAGTAGCGATAACTTCAGGCGGACGATTCAAAGTCTGAACAACAAACGACAATCCGGCATGAAAACAATTTTCACACATCGTTATGTCGCCTCATTCCTCGCGGCGGCGGCTTTGTTGCTGATGACCGGCTGTAATACCGTTTCCATCAGTTCCAACCAGTTTATCGGCGGGCCAATCTACGCACCGACCAACCCGGCGTCAGTTGAGATTCTGCGCACGCCGCCATCACGTCCACATGTGCGGCTGGGAGAGGTGACGGCGGAACCTTCCAGCGACAGCGTGAGCGTGCAGCAGATCGAGGCTGCGTTGCAAAAGGCGGCCGCGAAGATGGGCGCGAACGCAGTGGTCATTGTGTATGACCGGACCCAGGTCACCGGAGCGTTCATCAATGGTCCGTGGTATGGCCGCAGCATCCAGGAGACGCGCGGACGTGTCATCATTGGAGTGGCGATCAGATACACGGGGAACTGACGTTGCCACTGACGTGAACGTCAAGCCAGGTCTGGATTCAGCAGTAACTAAAGCGATTCGATGAAAATCAAACACTTCGCGCTGACGGCGCTGCTGCCAGCCATCACTCTGGCATTGACCGGATGTGTGACGCCACCTAACGCGAATGTTCAACCCACGGGCAAACCCGGTTTGATCCAGGGCGGGATTCCGGTCGAAATCATCCAGGAACCGGTGACCGTGGTATCCGTTGATGCCGGACGACGCCTCATCACGCTCAAACACAAGGACGGCTCCACCAAAACTTTCAACGTGAACGAATCTGTGAACAACTTTGACCAGGTCAAAGTGGGCGACACCGTCAGTGCCGCGGTGAAGGCGGAACTCAGCGTTTACATTTTGGAGAATGGCCGGTTGCCTGGTGCGAACGGAACCACCCGGCCCAAGACCATTAATTTCAATGCGAAGGTTCTGATGGTGAATCCCGGATCCCGCCTGCTGACCCTCCAGTTTTCAAACGGCCGTACCGTGACCATCCAAGCCGGGCCGGAGGTGCAGTTGGAAAAAATGGCGCCGGGTGACGACGTGGTGATGCGCTCCAACGAAGTAACGGCAATATCCTCCTTAAAAAGTTGAGACCACCGGCCAACCCAACCACTATTTTATGATTTTAAAGAACCCTGCTGTTCGCGTGACCTTGAAATGCATTGTCACCGCACTCTTACCGTTTGCGCTGCTAACCGCTTGTTCCACTTCCGGCCCGACCACCGGCGGCACACCCGTCGCGCCGGGAACCTTTGCTGACAATTCCGGCTTCAGCGGCGAGATCGTGACTGATGCCAGTTCAACCACGGCAAACGTGGTTTCGGTGGACCACGCCAAACGTCTGGTGGTGTTGAAACGTGCCGATGGCACCACCGTCACCTACAAGGCGGCGCCCGGGGCCTTCGGATTCGATGACATCAAGGCGGGCGATGAGGTCAAAGTGTCCGTGGCGGCTGAAATGGCCGTGTTCCTGGGTCGGAGCAGCCTGCCCGCCGGCGCTGCCAACACTGCCAGACTCCGCGTCCGGCTGCCGAACCGCACGGAAGCATTTGCCACCGAAGTCGGGGTGCAGGTATTCACCGCCAAAGTAACGGCGATC
>DATLVR010000047.1:0-65894 GCA_035577265.1 Verrucomicrobiia bacterium
CAGACCAAACCTCAACTTACTTTCCAGGGACGCAATCAAACGTTGCCTCCCGGTCCAGAAACTCTGTGCAGTAAACCCACCCGCTATCCATTCGAATCGAAGACGGCTGCCCACGGGGGCTTCAGTTTTTTGCGGACGTGCGGTTGGGGCGGAGTCGCCAAATTGTTTGCCAATTCTTTTTCGCTGATTGGTTATGGTCCTTGCCGACGGCCACCACGAGTTAAGCGAGCCGGGACGAGCGCGAGCCCTTTAGCTCGCATCCCGGCGGTCGGGTTATCCGCAGTGTGGCCGCTGGCGATCGTGCCCAATCAAATCCGCGGAGTCCGACCGTGCCCAACGCCGACCCGGGGTGCTCCGGCACCAGTGAATTGAGTCGGCGACTCCTCCGGGCCTCGGTTTTTTGAGTGGCTCCAGTTAGGCTGCACGACTGGCTGCGCCTATTGAGTTGGGGCGCTCAAGGGAAAATCTGATACTGCAAGCTGATACTACCCGGCTCTTTTCGGGCAATGTTGGACGATGCTGGAACAAGTCGAGCTGAGGAAAACCTAAAATCCGCAGCAGGGTGGGAACCACGAAACATACGAAAATAAAGGATAAAACACCCGTTTTGGCTCCATTCCAATAATTCAACCTCCGGGTGAAATCGAGAGATTCGGCAATGCCTTGTCTCTTTTGTGTGTTTCGTGTGTTTCGTGGTTTCCAGGATTATCCACCCGCGAACACCGGACGAAAGTTCGCCTCGGTCAAGATGCGCGCGACCTCCTCGCGCTTGTCGCCCTGGATCTCGATCTGGCCGTCCTTGACCGTGCCGCCGGTGCCGCAGGCGCGCTGCATCGCCTTGGCCAGTTGCTCCTTTTCCGGCAGGCCGATGCCCACAAAATTTTTGACCACCGTCACCGTCTTGCCGCCGCGTCCCGCCGTCTGCCGGATGATATCCACGCGTCCGCGATTTTTCCGCGCCGCCTTCTCCGGCAACGGCGTGGTAGCGGGCGGTAAATTTTCCGGTGCCGCCGGGAGGCCCTCGCTTGAAAGGGAGGCGAACGGATTATGACTCAGGCTTTGTCCGCCGTCGGTGGGAATGCGTTTGGAACCGCTCATACTCGACTTGTTAAACCGGAATTCAACGCCAAGTCGCAAAGAGGCCAAGCTGCAAAGTGAATGCAACGAAACGCGATGGAGGGCCTCCGACAGTTTGCGCTCACCAAACGATGATTTCCAAGATTGACCGCAAAAAATTTCAAAACCCCTGCGCCTTTGCACCTTTGTGTCTTTGCGTTAAAATCCTTTCGCATACCTAAAGTTCACCGATGAACCAGTCTTCCACCCGCTTGCGCGCCCACGGCGTTTTGCGCAGGAAGGTGAGGCTGGATTTCACCGTGGGATTGAATTGAAAACAGCGGATGCGAATGCGCCGCCCCATCTCGCCCCAACCGTGCCGCTGGACCAGCACATTGAGAATGTGCTCCAGCGTGATGCCGTGCAGCGGATCGCGGGGAGGATTTTCAGGAGAAGGCATAAGTCCAAGGCGCTGGTTTAGTAACTGCTACCGGTGAACCATCCCGAATTCTCGGTCCATACCGCCCACCGGTTCTCATCGGCATCTCCATCAACCCCGACCATGTCGGCGTCCACGCGGTTTTCACGGGCGATTTTGTTGTCCCAGAGAATCTGCTGGTAGGTTTGGTATTGTTCCGGGCTGCCGACGTAAAGCCGGTTGTGCGCCGGGTCGGGGAAAACGTAGTAGGTCTTTCCGCTGCGATGCGCCACGGTCAATTTATCCACCGGCAACGTCTTGATCTGCTGTTCCTGTTGGGGCGTGTTGGGAACGACCGCCTTGAACCCGGCGGCGGACAGCATTTGTTCCGTGTGCTGCGTACTGGCGCAACCGGCGGCCAGTGCCAGCAACGCGACGGCTCCAATGAATCGGATCGAGGTTAAAATATTTTTCATAGCTTCGATTGGCGCAATTGTCAGCGCTCCCTTTACGGGAGTCAATTTATTCATAGCCGCCTTTGGCTGGACAAAAGATTTGACCCCGAGCAAAGTAGCGACAATGAAACTTTCCAAATTGATAGCTTCCATCGCCATCCTTTCCTTCGTCTGCACAGGAATTGGAGCACCAGAACCACTACCCGGAGTTGTCTTTAAACCCACTTTTCTTACGGGTTACGATTCGCTCACCGCTGGAACCGGTTTCGTTTTGCGTTTTGACAACTCGTTCGTTTTTGTCACCGCACATCACCTGTTCGGACCAGCAGCCGGTCTTGATAAAGACCTTACGCCTGAAGAGGCAAAGGATTACGCAGCGGCTCTCGCGGCAACAGCCATGGACGTTCGTTCTCACCTTTTGATGTCCACTAACATGCTGCTGATACCCTCGGCCAAAGCATTTTCACAAGTGGACGCCAGTAAAGACGTGGCTGTTTTTTTGCTGCCCGGGTACAATGGAAAATCACTTGCCATCGCGAAGCAAATTCCCAAACCCGGTGACGCCATTTATCTTTATGCCAGGCCACGAGGCGAAGATTCTTTAAAAATCATTCCCGGTAAAGTCGCAAGAAATTCAAGCACCAGCCTCGAATACTTTTACGACGACGGAAAATTTAATTTCGCTGGAACAAGCGGAGCTCCTGTCCTAAATGATGCAGGGGAGGTCGTTGGCATAAATTTGGGTGGCGGTGAAAGTAAAGGTCGTCAATTTGGATTTGCCAATCCCGTTCAATCATTTGGCCCATTGATTTCAGCTGCCATCAAATCGGAAGCCAATCAGGCACCCAAGCAAACGCCTGTGGTTGTCACGCCACCTGCCGCGCAGGCGGTGCACCATCCATAGTCGTGGCCTGGCTTTACCCGCCGGACTTCACCAATCCGCCGGCTGATAATCCTGCAGGAATTTTCCCCGGACAGGTTCGCCGGCTTTTTGCTGCCGGAGTGCGCCCGTCCCCGGGCGCTGCAACGTTCAAGCGGCGGGCGGTCCGAAATTGTCAGGGAACCTCGACCGCGAATTGGTTGCTGCTTTTCCGGACGCTTCGGATCTTGTGAAAGCTCCGGTCATAAGTTCGCTGCAGCGCCCGGGGGACGGGCGCACTCCGAAAAGATGCTCGACAACCTTTTCCGTGCGGCACAACCTCACATTCATGAAGCAGGATTGGCCACAAAAATCAGGTCTGTTTAAATGTTAGGCATCAGTGATCACATGAACATGTCTGAATCAAACTCGCGTCACTGGGGAAGGCAATGGTGGATAGCGGGATTGGGTGTGCTCCTATATTTTTTGAGTGTCGGTCCCGCTGCGCGTTTGCTTTATAGTTCAAAGACGAGCCCTGCATCCGCCCGCACGTTTGAGATTATTTACGCGCCGGTTATTTGGCTGCAAGGGCACAGCGTATGGGGCGGTTTCTTGATTTACCGATATGTAGATGCATGGGGAGGCATTGATTACCGCTAGACCGGGTTTGATTGTGACGATGCCCAACAGACGGACAGGCTGCAACCCCATCAACGCTTCCGAAAGCAAAACCGGCGAAGCGCGGGGTTCGCACTTCGCCGGTCAGAATCTCACGGAGCCTTAGATTTTTCCAAAAGCGGCTTCGATGACCTGCTTGAAGTTGTTCTCGCCGGGCTTGACGATGCCGAATTCGCGCTGGGCGTTTTCGGGCGAGTCGCTGGCGTGCGCGGCGTTGACCATGATGGTGGAGCCGAATTCGCGGCGGATGGATCCGGGCGGCGCCTTGGACGGATCGGTCGGCCCGAGGACGTCGCGGATCTTGTTCACCGCACCCACACCTTCATAGACGAGCGCGATGCACTTCTCGGTGCCGGGCTTGGCCCAGTCGGCTTCGGGAATTTCGCCGGGCGCGTGGCCGGACATGAAGCGGACGATGTTGTCGAACTGGCTGTCGCCCTGCAACGGGCCGAGAATCTCGCCCAGCGCCTGCTGGTCGGCGGGGGAAACCTTGAAACCAAATTCCTTTTCCAGCAAGTCCTTTGCCTTGGCGCTGACGCCGTCCTTGAGCTTGGCGCGGAGAAATTCCCGGACGGGGCCGTAGAATTCCATCGCCTGCGCGGTGCTCATGGGCAGGACCTTGGCGCCGACGATGTAAAGGCCGGTGCGCGAGAAGAAATCAATGACGTTGCCGGGGCGGCCGGTCGCAAACTTGAAATTGTCGGGCTTGATGAGGACAAGCGTGCGTTCCGGCTTGTCACTGGGCGGGTAATTGATGACGTTTTCCAGGATGCCGCCATCCGCATCGGAATATTTCGCCCACAGCTTCAGCTTTGTTTCCGCTTCCTCGACGTTGGGCGCGGCCAGCACGGCCGGCTCAAAATAACGGACTTCGCCGTCGTCTTCCATGATCAGGTCGCTGTAGGTGTCACGGATGGTCTCACCGCCGCGACGGTCGGGGCTCAGGTTGCCGACCACGGAACGGACCTTGCGCACGGCTTCGTCACCGCGAAACAACAGCATCATTACCCGGCGGCGACGGCCGGTTTTCGGGTCGGGAGAAAGATTCTTGAGGACATACTGCTGAAGCAGCTCTTGGATCTGCCGGTCGTGCGTGTCCTGGGCGGAAATCAGGGTGTCCGCATATTCCTTCACGAGCTGTTCGCTCGGGGCGAACATCCGCATGCCGGCCAAATCCAGCCCGGTGCGGGTGATCAATCGGGTGAGAATGCCGCCGGTGCGCGATTTATAGAGCGAATACGGCGTGATGATGACATAAGCAATCTGTTGTGACATAAATTAACTGGAGGCGGGAGGAATGGTGGGGGCTGCGGGTGCCGCCGGGGGCGTCGGGGGCGTCGCTTTGCCACCCAAAATTTTAAACATCACCGTGCCGCAGGTCGGACACTTGCCCTTGATGGCTTTGCGTCCGTTTTTCATCGTCTCTTCGAGGCCATCGACGATTTCCTTCTTGGCTTTGCACTTAACACAGTATCCTTCGGCCATAAATTTTATTACCGCCCCTCGCTTCATGCGGTGGACGGTTAAACCAGCTTATCGGACGGCATCCGTCAAAGCAACTTGGAAAAGACCACCGTGGAATCCACTGGCAGCTCAACGGTTTGCACTCCCGGCCGGGAGCGCCGAATCACGTCAACCCACGCATCCCGCTCCTCATTTTTAGCACGTGACACGGTCCAAAAATGGCGCCGGGATTTTGGCCGGCTGGCGTTTTCCGGTGCCGGCCAAAGCGGGCCGCTTATACAGAGACCGCGAAAAAATTGAATTCTAATGAGCGATTCAACCAGTTTTTTGAAAACAATTATTGCGCACAAAACGAAATTAAGTAAAAAATAAGTGAACGCAGGCTTATCCGCCTCGCCATCACCAGAAAATAATGCCGACCGCCAATCAGATCAGTCAGGCGCCTCCGGGCGCTCCGTTGAAACAAGGCCTTTACGACCCGCAGTTCGAGCACGACGCGTGCGGGCTGGGGTTCGTCGTCAACATCAAAGGCCAGAAGTCGCACCAGACGGTCAGCGACGCCTTGCAAATCCTGGTGAACCTCGACCATCGTGGCGCGGTTGGCGCGGAACCGAACACCGGCGATGGCGCGGGCATCCTCCTGCAGGTGCCCCATGATTTCCTCGTAGCGCAAACCGCCAAGCTCGGCTTCACCCTGCCCGCCTTCGGCCAATACGGCGTTGGCATGATTTTCCTGCCGAAAGATCCCGCCCTGCGCGACGGCATCAAGGCCGAGATCGCCAAAATCATTTCCGCCGAAGGCCAGACGCTGCTCGGCTGGCGCGATGTGCCGGTGAACAATTCCTCGCTCGGCAAATCCGCCATCGCCGCCGAGCCGTTCATGGCGCAGCTCTTCATCGGGCGCAGCGCCGCGTTGAAGGATGATGCCGCATTCGAACGCAAGCTTTACGTCATCCGCAAGGTCGCGGAGCAGACCATCCGTTACGGCAACCAGATTCCCGGCGGCAAATGGTTTTATTGCTCCAGTCTGTCGGCCCGCACGATCACCTACAAAGGCATGTTGATGCCGGAGCAGGTGCCGCATTACTACCCCGATTTGCGCGACCCGGCTTTCACCACGGCACTCGCCTTGGTTCACTCGCGTTTCAGCACGAACACGTTTCCCAGCTGGGACCGCGCGCATCCGAACCGCTGCATCGCGCACAACGGCGAAATCAACACGCTGCGCGGCAATGTGAACTGGATGAAGGCGGCGCAGGCGAATTTCGTCTCGGAACTGTTCGGCGACGACATCAAGAAAGTCATCCCCGTCATCAACACGGACAACAGCGACTCCGCGCAGTTCGACAACGTCGTCGAACTGCTCACGCTGGCCGGACGCGAACTGCCGCACGCGATGATGATGATGATCCCCGAGCCTTGGGAGAATCACGAGAGCATGGATCCGGAACGCCGCGCGTTCTACGAATATCATTCCTGCCTCACCGAACCGTGGGACGGCCCGGCCTCGATGGCATTCACGGACGGCAAATTCATCGGCGCGTGTCTCGATCGCAACGGCCTGCGTCCCTCGCGTTACTACGTCACCAAGGACGACATGGTCATCATGGCGTCAGAAGCAGGCGTGCTGCCCATCGCCCCGGAACGCATCGCGGTCAAAGGCCGTTTGCAGCCGGGCCGGATGTTTTTGGTGGACACGGTGGAAGGCCGCATTGTCGCGGATGAAGAACTGAAGAAGAAATACGCCAGCGCGAAGCCGTATCAAAAATGGCTGGATGAGCACCACGTCCTGCTCGAAAACCTGCCGGCGTCCACGCAGCCCACCGAGCCGTCGCATCGCACCGTTTTGCAGCAACAGCAGGCGTTCGGCTACACCTTCGAGGACCTGCGTTTCATCGTCGGTCCGATGGCGAACGACGGCGTGCAGCCGCTCGGTTCCATGGGCACGGACACGCCGCTCGCCGTGCTCTCCGAAAAGCCGCAACTCCTTTACAATTATTTCAAGCAGCTGTTCGCGCAGGTCACCAACCCGCCGATTGATCCCATCCGCGAGGAGATCGTCACCTCCACGGAAACGATGGTCGGTTCGCGCGGCGGCCTGTTGAATCCGAAACCGGAAAGCTGCTCGCTCATCAAGCTGGAACAGCCGATCCTCACGGACGGGGAACTGTTGAAACTCCGCTTTATCGACCGTCCCGGCTTCAAGTCCGAGACGCTGCCGATTTTGTTCAAGGTCGCCGACGGCAAGAACGGGCTGGAGACCGCGCTGGAAAATCTTTTTGCCGCCGCCGACAACGCCATCAAAAACGGCGCGAACATTTTGGTCTTGTCCGACCGCGGCGTTTCGCCGGAGCTTGCGCCGATTCCTGCGCTGCTCGCGACGGCGGGTTTGCATCATCATCTCATCCGCGCCGGCACGCGCGGCAAAGTCGGCCTCGTGCTGGAATCCGGCGAACCGCGCGAGGTGCATCATTTCGCGCTGCTCATCGGCTACGGCTGCAGCGCCATCAATCCGTATCTTGCCTACGAGACGATTGACGATCTCATCAAGCAAGGGCTGCTGCTCAAGACCGATCACCAGACGGCGCAGAAGAAATTCATCAAGGCCGCCATCAAGGGCGTCGTGAAAACGATGGCCAAGATGGGCATCTCGACCGTGCAAAGCTACCGGGGCGCGCAGATTTTTGAAGCCGTCGGCCTCAACAGCGAAGTCGTGGACAAGTATTTCACCTGGACGCCGTCGCGCATCCAGGGCGTCGGCCTTGATGTCATCGCCGAAGAAGCGCGCGCGCGCCATCACCACGCGTTTCCGAAACGCCAGGTCAACGGCGAACTGGAAGCGGGCGGCCAGTATCAGTGGCGCGACGGCGGCGAGCAGCATCTGTTCAATCCGCAGACGATCCACAAACTCCAGACCGCCTGCCGCACCAACAACGAAAAAGTTTACCGCGAATACGCTGACCTGCTCAACGACCGCAGCAAATCGCTGTGCACGCTGCGCGGGCTGCTGGAATTCAAGTTTGCCGAAACGCCCGTTCCCATCGAGGAAGTCGAGAGCGTCGAGAGCATCGTGAAACGGTTCAAGACCGGCGCGATGAGCTACGGCTCGATCTCGAAGGAGGCGCACGAGGCGCTCGCCATCGCGATGAACCGCATCGGCGGCCGCAGCAACACCGGCGAGGGCGGCGAAGATCCGTTGCGCTACTTTCTCGAGGCCAACGGCGACTCGAAAAATTCCGCGATCAAACAGGTCGCGAGCGGTCGCTTCGGCGTGACGAGCCAGTATCTCGTCAACGCGAAGGAGCTTCAGATCAAGATGGCGCAGGGCGCGAAGCCCGGCGAAGGCGGCGAATTGCCCGGCAAGAAAGTGTATCCGTCCATCGCCAAAGTGCGCGGCACCACGGCGGGCGTCGGCCTCATTTCACCGCCGCCGCATCATGACATTTATTCCATCGAAGACTTGGCGGAATTGATCCATGACCTGAAGAATTCCAACCGCGACGCGCGCGTCAGCGTGAAGCTGGTCGCCGAAGTCGGCGTCGGCACCATCGCGGCGGGCGTGGCCAAGGCGCACGCGGATGTCGTTTTGATTTCCGGCCACGACGGCGGCACGGGCGCGTCGCCGCTCTCGTCCATCAAGCACGCGGGCGGCCCTTGGGAACTTGGCCTTGCCGAAACGCACCAGACGCTCGTGCTGAACAATCTGCGCAGCCGGATTTATGTCGAGGCGGACGGCCAGTTGAAGACCGGCCGGGACGTCGCGATCGCGGCGTTGCTCGGCGCGGAGGAGTTTGGTTTCGCCACCGCGCCGCTCGTGACGCTGGGTTGCATCATGATGCGCGTCTGCCACATGAACACCTGCCCCGTCGGCGTGGCCACGCAGGACCCGCAGTTGCGCGAGCGGTTCACCGGCAATCCCGATCACGTCGTCAATTTCATGCGTTTCATGGCGCAGGAACTGCGCGAGATCATGGCCAAGCTGGGCTTCCGCAAACTCGAAGACATGGTGGGCCGCACCGACAAGCTCGTTCCGTGGAAGGCCATCGAACATTGGAAGGCGAAGGGCCTCGACCTCACGCCCATTTTGCACCAGCCGAAAGCCGGGCCGGAAGTCGGGCGTTTCCGCAAGCAGGATCAGGATCACGGCCTGGAAAAATCCCTGGACGTGACAAAGCTTTTGGCGATTTGCAAACCGGCCATCGAACGCGGTGAAAAAGTCCGCGCCGAACTGCCCATCATCAACGTCAACCGCGTCGTCGGCACGATCACCGGCAGCGAAGTGACGAAGAAACACGGGCCGAACGGCCTGCCCGAAGACACAATCCATCTCAAGTTCAACGGCAGCGCGGGCCAGAGCTTCGGCGGCTTCATCCCCGGGGGCATGACGCTCGAACTCGAAGGCGACGCGAACGATTATTTCGGCAAAGGCTTGAGCGGCGGCAAACTCATCGTCTATCCGCCCAAGGCTGCGACGTTCAAGGCCGAGGAGAACATGATCATCGGCAACGTGGCGTTTTACGGCGCAACGGGCGGCGAGTCATTCATCCGCGGCATGGCGGGCGAACGTTTCTGCGTGCGCAACTCCGGCGTGAATGTCGTCGTGGAAGCCATCGGCGACCACGGCTGTGAATACATGACCGGCGGGCGCGTGGTGATCCTCGGCGCAACCGGACGCAACTTCGCCGCCGGCATGAGCGGCGGCATCGCCTACATCCTCGACGAGAAAGGCGATTTCGCCTCGCGCTGCAACATGGAGATGGTCGGCCTGGAAAAGCTCGCCGATGCCGATGAAATCGAGGCGGTCTGGAAACTGGTGCAGCGCCATCAGACTTACACCCACAGCGAACGCGCGACGAAGATTCTCGCCGACTGGAAAAATTTTGTGCCGAAGTTCGTGAAGGTGTTGCCGCAGGATTATGCCCGCGTGCTCAAGTCGCTCAAGAAGATGGAAAGCCAGGGCTTGAGCGGTGACGACGCCATCATGGCTGCGTTCGAAGAAAATGTGAAGGGCGGCCATTGAAAACAGAATCAGAAAAACGCAGAGGCGCAGAGAACACAGCGGACGCGCAGAGAAAACTTGTTGGATAAAAAAAGCCTGCGCCTCTCTGCTTTAAATAAAGCTTTGGCCATGCACGAGAATGAGATTTCCGAACGCATCATCGGCGCGGCGATTGAAGTGCATAAGTATTACGGGCCGGGACTGGTGGAGCAGGTTTATGAAGAGGCGCTG
Source organism: Verrucomicrobiia bacterium (assembly GCA_035577265.1). Lineage (GTDB taxonomy): Bacteria > Verrucomicrobiota > Verrucomicrobiia > Limisphaerales > UBA11358 > UBA11358. The sequence goes on from DATLVR010000047.1 coordinate 10,161, forward strand.
TGCCACGAGTTCGATTTGCGGAGCATCCTCTTCGAGCGGCAGAAGCAGGTGCCCATATTTTACAAGGGCGTGCAACTAGGTGTGCCGCTGCGGCTGGATTTGATTGACGAAGAGAAGGTGATTGTTGATTTGAAAGCCAAAGAAGAAGTGAACGCGTTCGACCGGGCGAAGCTCTTGAGCTATCTGCGCCTTTCGAATTTGCGGCTGGGCTTGATCATCAACTTTCACGAAACTGTATTGAAAGATGGAATTTCGCGGGTGGTGAACGGATTGATGTCACCACCACCGGAACCCGGTTCGTTTCGAATTTTAAATTAATTATGAAGTGCAATGCGAAGAAACAGAAGCCGCGGAGGAATGCAGAGAAAAGGCTTAAGGATTTCTCTGCGCCTCTCCGCGTTCTCCGCGCCTCTGCGTTCATTCTGAATCAACCAAGCATCTAACCATGGGAAAACCAACCGGATTTTTAGACTTCCAACGTGAACTGCCCAAGGACCGCTCGCCCTTGGGGCGCATCGCGGATTACAAGGAATTTCACGAGCACATGCCCGAGGCCGAGCTGAAGAAGCAGGGCGCGCGCTGCATGGACTGCGGCATTCCGTTCTGCCACACCGGCCAGCTTGTCAGCGGCATGGCCAGCGGCTGCCCCATCCACAATCTCATTCCCGAATGGAATGACCTCGTCTATCGCGGCCTCTGGCGTGATGCGCTGGACCGCCTGCACAAGACGAACAATTTCCCCGAGTTCACCGGCCGCGTCTGCCCCGCCCCGTGTGAAGGCTCCTGCGTGCTCGGCATGAACAATCCCGCCGTCACGATCAAGAACATCGAAGTCAGCATCATTGACCATGGCTGGGAAAACGGCTGGGTCACGGCCGAACCGCCGAAGCAGCGCACCGGCAAAAAAGTCGCCGTCATCGGCAGCGGCCCGGCGGGCTTGAGCGCCGCCGCGCAATTGAACAAGGCCGGTCACGAAGTCACCGTGTTCGAACGCGCCGACCGCCCGGGCGGTTTGCTCATGTATGGCATCCCCAACATGAAGCTTGATAAAAACGAAGTCGTCCTGCGCCGTATCAAATTGCTCGAAGCCGAGGGGATCAAATTTGTCTGCAACACGGAAGTCGGGAAAAATTATCCGGCGGAAAAACTGTTGAAGGAATTCGACGCCGTGGTGCTCGCCACCGGCGCGACCAAGCCGCGCGATCTGCCGATTCCCGGACGCGAACTCAAGGGCATTCACTTCGCGATGGATTTTCTGACCGCGAACACCAAGAGCCTGCTCGACCAGCACAAGAACGGGAATTTCATTGATGCCACCGGCAAGGATGTCGTCGTCATCGGCGGCGGCGACACCGGCACGGACTGCGTCGGCACCTCGATGCGCCACGGCTGCAAGTCGCTCGTGCAGGTGGAAATTTTGCCCAAGCCGCCACTCGAACGCGCCAAGGACAATCCCTGGCCGGAATGGCCCAAGACCTACAAGCTGGATTACGGCCAGGAAGAAGCCGCCGCGAAATTCGGCGCCGACCCGCGCGTTTATCTGACGACCGCGACCCAGTTTGAAGGCGACGCGCACGGCCACGTCAAAGCCGTCCACACCGTGCAGGTGGAATGGACGCGCAACGACAAGGGCCAGTTCATCCCGAAACACGTTCCTGGCACGGAAAAGGTGTTGCCGGCCCAGCTCGTGCTGCTGGCGATGGGTTTCCTCGGACCGGACCAGCCATTGCTCGAATCGCTCGGCATTGAACGCGACGCGCGCAGCAATGCGAAGGCCGACTTCGAGAAATACACCACCAACCTCAAAGGCGTCTTCGCGGCCGGCGATTGCCGTCGCGGCCAAAGCCTCGTCGTGTGGGCGTTCAACGAAGGCCGCGGCGCGGCACGCGAATGCGATCGTTATTTGATGGGTCACACCGACCTGCCTTGATAACTTTAAGTTTGGTAGATTCCTACCAAAGTCGCATGTTTATTTGTCAGTTTTTCTTACATGCGACCCGCATCCAAATAAATCTCTTACGGCGCTTATTTAGAAGTTATTAACAACTGGATACACACAATCTGTTCTGTTGGGGGCAAAATGTGCGTCGGAAAAACTTCCATTTTGCATTACAGCCGACAGCAAGGCAGGTTTGAGACCTCTCAAAAACACTACCACAAAGTATTTATTCAAAAGGTTTTTTAAATAATTTAAAATTCAGATTCCACGGTGTCCATTTTTGGCACAGTAATGGCTGAAGCAGAACTACGTAAGTAAAAATCTTACTAGACCTAAGAAGCATAATGAAAATTCTATCCAAAACCACCTTGGTGGCAGTAGTTTCGGTTGCGGTTTGTTCACTGGCTCTAACCAGCGCTCACGCTGTCGCTATTACTTTAAACGTGGGATTAGCCGACTCCTATGCCATCGGTCAGGTTTTCGGCAGCGCCAGCAACGGTGGCCAGCCCGTTCACGACAATGCTGATATCAACCAGTTGATTGGCATGGGAGCTTCAACATCGGGGAATTTCGCCATTGCCTATGGCACATACTTCTACAACCGTTCAACCATGAATACCAGTTTGTTGCCGACAGTTTCAACGACTGGTGAAAATTATAACGACGCCGGTGCCATTGGTGGACTTGGCACGACCACAATTGGCGGGTTGACATACCTTCAGATAGCGTTGCCGGTGACGGGAGGCTACACTTATTTGTTGGCCAAGTATGATGGACAAAATGGTGGCGGGATGCTTTGGGACATTGCCAGCATCGCGGCTGGAACGACCATCAATATTCCACTGAATGCTCATCCAGTCGGAGGTACCAACTTAGTAGCCGGTGAATCTTACCGTATGACATCGTTTCTCCTAGCCAACCCGACTACTACTAATCGCACCAATGTTCCCGACGGCGGATCAACAGTTTTCCTGTTGGGCGCGGTCTCATCCGGTTTGGGCATGATGGCCCGTCGGTTAAAAAGTAAGTAAACGTTTTCACACCAGCACGGCACCCTGCTTCAGAACAGGGTGCCGTTTTTCGTTGGTGCAATAATCACGAAGATTTCCTGGCACACGATTCGGTGTTAAATCTCGCCGAATCAAAGGTTAGGGCTCAACATGAGGAGGCTGCGCTTAGCCCGCGACCAATCCCAGAACCTGACAGCGATCAGCCTTAGGGATAGCAGAACACCCTATAAACGACTAAGCTTTTTTCCTATAAAAAAATGCGCAACAGTTTTACCTTGAGTATTTTACCTTGACTTCCAGCTGATTATTTTTATAATACTCTGAGGTATGAGTAGTTCTGACAACTGACTTAAGACACGATTAAATTCAGTCGTGTCTTTTTCTGTTTTCCGGACACCGCCTTACAACAGGAGTCATTATGGCCAGCGGCAAAATCAAATGGTTCGACAACAAAAAAGGGTTCGGCTTTATCACCCAGAGTTCCGGTCAGGACGTTTTCGTGCATCATACGTCCATTGCCGGTCAGGGATTCAAAACATTGAATGAGGGCGACACCGTGTCCTTCGAGATCGTCCCCGGCGAAAAAGGTTTGAAAGCCGAAAACGTCAAGCGCGTGCAGGCTCCTTAATGCCTGTTCAGTTGCCATCCGTTTTTCCGCCGCAGGCATTTTCGTTCGCCAGCGGCAAGGAGGATGGTTATTCTGGTGGCATGGTAAATCCCGACGCAACCTGCGTCACCAGCCTTTACGTTCACGTCCCGTTCTGCGCACAGAAATGCGCATATTGCGCCTTTTATTCCGAAGCCTCCAGCGGCGAACTCATCAACCGCTACACGGCAGCACTCGTCCGGGAACTGGAACTTGTCGCTGACGACCTCAAGCCCAAAACCATCTTCTTCGGCGGTGGCACACCTTCCCTGCTCAACCTGCGCCAGTGGGAAACCATTTTACGGGCGATGGAAAAACTGAACCTTTTGGGCGCGGAAGAATTCACCGTCGAAAGCAATCCCGCTACCGTCTCCGCGGACAAATCAAAGCTCTTCCGCGATTTCGGCATCAACCGCATTTCCATGGGCGTTCAATCACTGGATGAAAAACTGCTCGACCGGCTGGGCCGCATCCATTCACGCGAAATGGTTTTCAAGTCGTTCGACATCCTGCGCGCCGCCGGTTTTGAGAACATCAATCTCGACCTGATGTTCGCCATTCCCACCCAGACCATGGATATCTGGCGCGCGACGTTGAACGAGGCCATGGCGATGCAGAGCGAACATCTTTCCAGCTACGAAGTCATTTACGAAGATGACACGCCGCTCTACGAACAACTCAAGGCCGGCGAATTTTCCGTGGATGAAGACCTCGCCTGCGAAATGTATGAGGAACTGATTTCTCATGCGACTAACGGAGGATTTCATCAATACGAAATCGCCAATTTCGCCCGCAACATTCATGCAAGGCCCCAGACCCCAGAACCTAGACCCCAGACGCCAATCCCCAGTCACGCCTGCCGACACAACGTCAACTATTGGCGCGGCGGCTCGTATTACGGCCTGGGGCCCAGCGCGACCGGTTATGTCCGCGGCTTGCGAACCAAAAACTGGTCGAACACCCCGCTTTACTGCGACCAGCTGGAAAAGGGCAAACGCGCCATCGAATCCAGCGAAGAACTGCCGCCACTGCGCCGGGCCGGGGAGATCGCCGCCTTTGGCCTGCGGATGAATGCCGGCTGGCCCTTTGCGGAGTTCAAGCACACGACCGGATTCGACCTGCCGAACGGGTGGGCGACGGAAATGGATCAACTGGCTCAACGCGGCTGGGCGACGCGCAGTGATGACCGTTTTCATCTCACGCATCAGGGGTTGCGATTCGCCGATGCGGCGGCGGAGATGTTTCTGCGATAACTGTAGCGGCGCGTCGGCAGACCGCCGCATTTCAAGTTGGCGGCTTTCTGCCGAAAGCCGCTACATCAAACCGGCAGCCGGACCGTGAAAGTCGTTCCCGCATCTTCTTCGCTCGCCACTTCAATCGTGCCGCCGTGAGCTTCGATGATGGCCTTGGAAATTGCGAGGCCGAGACCGGCATTTCCGGCGCCGGTGCGGGACTGGTCGGCGCGGAAAAATCTGCCAAACACGCGCGCCTGATCTTCCGCCGCAATCCCCTGCCCGGTGTCCAGCACTGTCAGCACGGCGAGGCCGCCTTGTGATTCCAGCTTCACGCGGACTTCACCCTCCGGCAGGTTGTATTGGATTGCGTTGGTCAGCAGATTCGTGACCACTTGGGCGAGCCGGTCAGGGTCGCCGCTGATTTCCAACGGTTCTGTGCTAACGGCAATTTTCACCCTGCGTTCGTCCGCCAGCGGTTGCACGTGTTCGGCACAATCGCTCACGGTCCTGGCCAGATCGAACCGCAAGCGCTTCAGTACTTCCTGCCCCGCATCGAACCGGGCCAACGCCAGCAACGACTCAATCAATTTCCGCATCCGCTGCGCCGCGCGCTGGCAGGCCTCCACGGTTTGTTTGTAGCTCGCGGCATCCCGTTCACGGGTTAGCGCCGTCTGGGTCTGTGTGAGAATAACGGACACCGGCGTGCGCAGTTCGTGCGCCGCATCGGACGCAAATTGCTTCTGCTGCGCGAAAGCGGTTTCGAGCCGTGCGAACGTGGAATTCAACACCGCCGCGAGCTGGCCCAGTTCGCTTTCCGCCTCGGCGACATTGATGCGTTGCGACAGGTCGCCGGCGGAAATCTTCACCGCGGTTGCGCTGATGTTGGAAATGGGTTTGAGCGACCGCGAGACCAGCCACCCGCCGCCGGCCAGGCCAACGAGCAAAATCAAACCACCGACCGCAGTCAGATTCAGAGCCGTGCGATGGAGTTCGTTCTGTTCCGGCAAAACAGAACAGCCAACCAAGATTCTTTCACCCGATGGCAGTGACTGGTAAATCTCCCGATAATTTCCAATCGAATTTACGTTTGGCGGCCTTGGGGTGTTTCCGGGTAGGTTTCCCAGTTCATTCAAATGGCCGCCAGTATACGTGGAAATTACATACATGCTTGATCGCTGGTTGGTTGATTTGGCCATCTCTTTTCCGTCACGTAAAATGGAAAAATAAAATCCATGCGGATCATTGGCTTCAAAGAAGTGCGCCGCTTCGGGCGGCAACGAAAACTTGACTGGTGGACGCGCGCCCAATCCTAACGGATCCTCTTCAGGGAACTGTCCTGGCGGAGGTCCATCAAATGGCGGCTCATCCAAATTCTGCCGGCGGGGCGGCTGGCCGGGAAACGGACGATTCCCATTCGGCCCCCGTGGTTGCTGGCGATGCACCGCGTTTTTCAAAACGTCCAGTCGCTGGTGCAACTCATCGTCAATCCGGCGGAACTGCCGACCGCGTTCCAATTGATACGAAGTGAAGCCAAATCCCGCCAGCACGACCACAAGGATGAGGCCATACCAGAGCTGCAACCGCCACTTGATGGATTTGAAAATCATGGTTCAGGGAACATTCGACATTCAACGCCGAACATCAAACTTGGAGCCGTCGCCGCACGACGGCTTGGGTGTTCGATGTTGAATGTTAAGCGTTGAATGTTTTCATATTTCATTCAATGCAGTAGCCATGTCCGCGGCGCGTGGCGATGAATTCCGCGCCCAGTTTTTTTCGGACGTTCGAGACGTGAACGTCGAGCAGGTTGGACAGCGAGCTTTCGTTCTCGTCGAACAGGTGCTCGTAAAGCTGCGTGCGCGTGACGACCTCGCCGCGATGCAACGCCAGAAATGCCAGAAGCGAATATTCGCGGGCGGTGAGTTCCACCGGTTTGTCCTTCAGGAAAACATTCCGCGCCGCGGTGTCCACCTTCACGTCGCCGATCTCAATGAGATTCGTGGTCTGGTTTGCGCTGCGGCGGATGATGGCGCGGAGCCGGGCGAAAACTTCTTCGAGGTCGAACGGTTTGACGACGTAATCATCCGCGCCGGTGTCGAGACCTTTCACGCGGTCACGGGTCTGGTCACGTGCGGTGAGCATGAGCACGGGAGTTTTCTTGGTCTTGCGAAGACGCTTGAGAATTTCCCAGCCGTCCATGCCCGGCAACATCACGTCCAGCACGATCGCGTCGTAGTCCGTGCCCTCCGCGTTGAAAAGGCCGTCGTCGCCATTGTCGGCAGTGTCCACGGCATATCCTTCCTCGCGCAAGGCTTGCGCAAGACTCGCGAGCAGATCAGGTTCGTCTTCGACAATCAGGATTCTCATGTTCGGGCTGGCGGAGTTTTATCAGAGACAAGGTGAATCCACCAGCGCGTGAATCATCGCATCGCCAACCTTAAGCGGAGATGAAGAATAATTTTGCGCGCCGCTATGCAAAAAATGGTTCGCTTCACGTTCGCTTAAGGTTTGCTCGCATAGAGTCGCGGCATGAAAGCACCCATTCATTCCCCCTCAAAACTGAACTTAACGGCTGCGTTGATCCTAACATTGCTGACAATCGTTACGGTCGTCAGCGCCGATGACCCGCGCACGAACTCATGGTTCACCACCTATTCCGGCCAATATGCGCGCGTCTATACAAACAACTCCATGAAGACCGCCGGCACGGCGTTGACAACCTGGAGCAATGGTTCGCAGACACAGTCGGCACCTGCCTATTGCGGCGTGCAGGAGGTGTATTCGTCGTCGAACTCGGTTTACATCCGCAGCACCGGACTGGCGGGCTACACGATGGGGCCCTGGCAGAACGGCTCGTTCCCGAACCTGCCGAAAAACCAGCAACTGCTCTACCGCCTGCCGCGCACGAACAATGTGCCGGCCGCCAAACCCATCTCCGGCGGCGGGCAGATCGGAATCTTTGTGGACGGCGTGGAAATGTTCAACAGCTGGGACGCGTTCGCGTGGAACGGCTCGGCGGAGGTCAGCGCGGGCATGACGACGTATTACTGGAACCGCGATGCCTACGTGAACGAGGGCGCGACGTTTGACGCCGGCAATGCGCACCAGCAAAACACCGGCACGTATCATTACCACGCCAACCCGCCGGCATTGCGCTACCTGCTCGGCGACCATGTCGATTACAACGCAGCCAGCAAGACGTTCACCGAATCCGCCACTGCGCCGACGAAACATTCGCCGATTCTCGGCTGGGTGGCGGATGGTTTTCCAATCTACGGCCCGTATGGATATTCGGTTTCCAATGATGCGGGCAGCGGCATCCGCCGGATGATCTCCGGCTACGTCGTTCGCAACGGCGCCAACGGCACCAGCAATCTCACCGCGAATGGGCGCTCGACGATTCCTCAATGGGCCGCGCGCCTGTTCAATGTCGCCTTGAACATCGTCCCCGGCCCGCCCGTCAACACGACCTATCCGCTGGGCCGTTACATGGAGGACAATGACTTTCTCGGCGACCACGGCATCGCCCCCGGCACGAACACCTACGACCTCGACGAATACAACGGTCGCTGGTGCGTGACGCCGGAATTCCCCAACGGCACCTACGCCTACTTCGTCGCCATCGCCGCCGACGGCACGCCGTTATTTCCTTACAACATCGGCCGCGGTTTTTACGGCAGCAACTCGGGCGCGTCCGCCGGCAGCATCACGGAAACCGTGGCAACCAATTTTCTGGGCGGCCCGAACGCCGTGCCACAGCTCAACGCGCTGACGATGAAAAACGGCATGGTCACCTTGACCTGGAGCGCGACCGAAGGCGGCACTTACATGGTGCAATCCACGACCAACTTCTCAACGTGGACAACCAACTCGACAACGGCTTCCGCCGTGTTGAACTCCGCGGGCTACACGAACAATCCCACGGACAATGCCCGTTTCTACCGCGTCGCGCGCACCGCGCTGGCGGCATATGACGGTGGCGGCGGAATCACCGCAGCTTATCTCGCACCCGGTGGCAGTGTGAGTCTCGGTACCGGCACGAACATCACCGTCAGCATCACCTTGCCAACAGGCGGATCCAATCCGCCGATGACTCCCCCCGCCGGAGGCTCCGTCTCCAGCATCACGCTCGGCGGCATCACCGGCACGAGTGTTTCGTATGCAGTGCAAGGCACGGTCGTCGCCACGTTCGCCCTCACCACTGGCAACTCAACCCCGGGGGCAAAGAATATCATCGTCACCTTCCCGCCGCCGCCACTGCCGGCTCCTCAAAACAACATCGTCTTCACGCTCACGGGCGGTTTCACCATCAATCCATAATCCAAACATGAAAGCCATTTCCTGTGTCGTTGCATTTGGTACGCTGGCCACGAGTGGTTTTGCCGACCCACAAATCACTTCGTGGTTCACGCTGGATTCCAGCAGGTTCGCACAGATCTACCGCACCGATACCGACAAGTTCTCCGGCAAGACGGCAGTGACTTGGAGCAATGGGCGAAACACGCAGTCGCAACCAGCCTATTGTGGCGTGCAGGAAATTCTTTCGTCGTCGAACTGGGTTTACATCGTCAGCACCGGTCTCGGCAGCCAGGTCATGGGACCGTGGCAGAACGGACGTTTCCCCAACCTGCCGACGGACCAACACTTCATCTTCGCGATCTGCCGTTATCCCGTGGAACAGCCAACCACGGGCTTCAATCATCTCGGTGAAATCGGGATGTTCACGGACGGCGTGCGAATGTTCGATGCGGGCGATGCGTTCTCCTACTCGCGCGCCAGCGGACGCGACGCCGATCCGCGCGCAGGCATCGGCCCGGGCGACCGCATCTGGAACCGCGACGCGTATGTGAACGAGAGCCAGACCTTCGACGCCGCACTCGCCCACCAGCAGAACCGGGGAACGTATCACTACCACACGCAACCCATCGCGCTGCGTTACCTGCTCGGTGACCACGTGGATTTTGATTCGGTGACGAAGACCTATCGTGAGAGCAGCGGCGCGCCGACGAAACATTCGCCCATCCTCGGCTGGATGCAGGATGGTTATCCGCTCTACGGGCCTTACGGATTTTCCAATCCGACGAATCCCTCGAGCGGCGTACGCCGGATGGTTTCCGGTTTCGTCCCGCGCACCGGTCAGAACGGAGCGGACAACCTCGCGCAGACCGGTCGCCGCAGCCTGCCCGCGTGGGAGGCCCGCGAAAACCAACGCACCGCCGCACTGCAAAACTCCGAAACCGGTCCGAACGTCAGCGCAGCCTATCCGCTCGGCCACTATATCGAGGACTACGCCTATCTCGGCGATTGTGGGAAAACTTTAGGCAAGGATTTTGACCTCGACGAACTCAACGGCCGCTGGTGCATCACGCCGGAATTTCCCAACGGCACGTTTGCCTACTTCACGACGATTAATGCCGACGGCACGCCCATCTATCCTTACAACATGGGCCGGCGTTATCATGGTTATCCGAACGGCCGGCTCGTCAGGTCAATCAACGAGCCGGTGACGACCAACTTTGTGAACCAGGCCAACAAATCGCTCGCGGCGGCCGCACCACCGGCCAAAACCACGACGCTGACGTGGAACGCGAACAGCGATGGAAATTCTCGCGCGAAAACCAGATAAAATGAAAGCTCCAAGCTCCAAGCTTCAAGCTCCAGAGAAGCTCCAACTTTCAAGCACCAAAGCTGCCCGCGCAGGCCGTTTGAAATTTGGTGCTTGGAATTTCTCTGGAGCTTGGATGTTGGTGCTTGGATGTTTTCTGGTCCCCATCATGGTGCTTGGTGCTACTCTTCAAATTGAAATCACGCCCAAAGTCTCCGGTGAAAATCTGCAGCCCGCCTCGCTGCGCTACCAGACTTCGGCGGGTGAAACCTTTTCCATCACGCGCGTCAGCTATCTCGCCAGCGAATTTGCATTACAACGCAATGACGGTTCGTGGCTGGAGCTTTCCAATTCAGTCGCGTGGCTGGATCACGAGCAGAGCCGCAACTCGGTCCGGCTTGATGAAATTCCGCCAGGCGAATTTCGCGCCGTGCGCTTCACCGTCGGCTTGAACACCAATCTAAATCATGCGGACATCGCACTGTTTCCCGCCAGCCATCCGCTCAATCCCAATCTGAACGGCCTGCACTGGAGCTGGCAGGGCGGCTACATTTTTCTCGCGCTGGAAGGCTTGTGGCGCAACGCCGCCGTTGAACTCGATGGCTGGGCCTATCACCTCGCACGCGACACCAACGCCACGCGCATCACGCTCGCTGCCCCGCTTGTCCTTTCGAACGAGACCAAGGTGGAACTGGATTTTGATCTGGCCACGCTGTTTAATGCGCCGAGGCCGCTATCGTTCGCCAGGGACGGTTCGTCCACGCACTCGCGCGACGGCGATCCGGTTTCCGCCGCGCTCGCCGCCAATCTGCCGGGCGCGTTTCACGTGCATCGCATCACGCAGTTGAGCGAAACGGAAATCGCCGTCGCCCATCCCCAGCCATTGTATCTGCCGGCGAAGTTCACGCCCTATGAATTCCAGATGAGCGCGACGTTCCCGATTCCTGATCTGCCGCGCGATAATCCACTGCTCGTCGAGCGCGTTGAGCTGGGGAAGAAATTATTCTTCGACAAGCAGCTTTCGGTCAACAATGCGCAGTCGTGCGCGGATTGCCACGCGCCCGAAAAGGCGTTCACCGACGGCCGCCGCACGGCCCGCGGCGCGGAGGGCGACTTCGGCCCGCGCAATTCCATGCCGCTCTTCAACCTCGCGTGGAAAAAGGAATTTTTCTGGGACGGCCGCGCCAAAAGTTTGCGCGAGCAGGTGCTGCAGCCGATCCAGAATCCCATCGAGATGCACGAGACGCTGACGAATCTGGTGGCGAAGCTTCAATCCTTTCGTAGCAGCCGACGTGAGGAGGCTCAAACTTCCAAATCCGAAATCCGAAATCCGAAATCCGAAATTAATCAGAGCCTCCTCACGTCGGCTGCTACAAGTGAAATTTATCCCGCCCTGTTCACCGCCGCGTTTGGCTCGCCGGAAATCACGGCGGAAAAAATCTCCCTCGCGCTGGAAAACTATCTGCTCACGCTCACGTCGTTCAACGCGAAGTTCGATCGCGTGCTGCGCGGCGAGGAAAAATTCACCCCCGAAGAACAGTGCGGATTCGAATTATTTTCGACGGAGTATGATCCGCGACGCGGCCAGTTCGGTGCGGATTGTTTTCATTGCCACGGCGGGCCGCTGTTCCAGAGCCAGGGCTTTGCGAACAACGGTTCGGATGGCGCGTTCAAGGACATCGGACGTGAAAAGGTCACTGGCAAGCCTTCGGATCGCGGCAAGTTTGCCGTGCCGTCGCTGCGCAACGTGGAACTCACCGCGCCCTACATGCACGACGGACGTTTCCGCACTTTGGAAGATGTCATCCGGCATTACTCCACGGGCATTCCGCGCAGCGCGACACTCGACCCGAATCTGGCCAAGCATCCCGACGGCGGCGTGCCGTTGAGCGCGGAAGACAAACAGGCCCTCGTGGCTTTTTTGAAGACGCTGACTGACGGCCAGTATTTATTGCCCGGGGCACCGGCGAAACTCGCGGAAAAATAATCCGCAAAATCCTGCCGGTTTCATCTCCACTTAAGGTTCGCTGGCGTAGGGTGGCGGCATGAAAACAAACGGTGCTCCCCACAACGGCGTTCCAGAACCGTGTTGGATGATCGTGGACGACAATGAAACCATCCTCACGCTGGTGCGGTCGCTCGTTGAATGCTTCACCGACCGGCCGATTGAATGTTTCCTCTCGCCGGAAGCCGCGCTGTTGGTGTTCCAGGCGGCGCCGGAACGGTTCGAGTTCGTCATCACCGATCTAGAAATGCCGGGCATGAACGGCACCGATTTTTGCCGGCGCCTGCATGAAACGTCCCCGGCGTTGAAAGTCCTGCTCTCGACCGGCAGCGAAATCTTGACGGACGACCAGGCCGCCGCGAGAGGTTTCTGCGGCCTGCTTCACAAGCCGATGTTGATGCAATCCCTGAAAACCGTGCTCAGCCGCGAAGGCTTGATCCGTGGCAAGCGGAAATACACCCAGGATTTTTTCAGGAAAAACACCGGCCTTCATGACGGCTTAAGGTTGCCCAGTATAGATTGAGCACGTAAAAGATTTACACCCGAACAAATAAAAAAGGCAAAATATGAAAACAAACATGAACGCAATGCTGGCGATGGTGGCGCTCGGAGCGTCCACCCTGATCGTCAGCGCCCAGGACAACAACAACGACGGTCCACCGGCCGGCGGCCCGCCCGGAGGCGGACAGCATGGGCCCGGTATGGGCGGACAGCGTCCCCCGCCGCCCCTGGTCATCGGCGCGCTGGATGCGAATCACGACGGCGTGATTGACGCGGACGAGATCGCGAACGCGAGCGCGGCACTGAAGGCGCTGGATAAAAACGGTGACGGCAAATTGACGCGGGATGAATTCATCGGCAAGCGTCCGCAGGGCAGACCGCCGGGCGGCGGTGATGCCGGTTCCGGCAACAGCGACGGGCCCAAGGGGCCGCCTCCGGGCAACAACTAAGCCGGATCAATGTAGTTGAAAAGATGCCACCGAATGGGAATTGATTGGTGGTAGATGAAAACAACACAATCGTCGGGCACACGCCCGGTTCACCAAACGGTGGCCGAGGAATTTGAAGTCAAAGGGGCGGGCAAATCAATCACGATCGGTTTTACGGATCAGCGGTTGAGTCCGCATGCTGGCAGCGCCACTTTCTGGAGTTGGCTGCGGCCGCTGGGCTGGAACAAACTCTTGGCGGGGGCGTTGCCCCAGCGGCTGCCGATCTCCAACAATCATCTGCTGCCGCTGGAAAAAGCCTTGGCTTTCATCCATGGCCTGTTGTGTGATGCGCGCAAGCTGACGCAGGTGGCTTATTTGCGGCGCGATCCGGTGGTGCCCGAGTTGATCGGCGTGCGCCGGGTAGCCAGCCAGTCGGTGCTGTCGCGGTTCTTTCAGGGGTTTGATTCCGCAGGCACCAACCTGCGCTGTTTCCGTCCACTCTGGCACTGGTGTCTGGACCGGTTGCCCTGTGCCAAGGAAGGCTACACGCTGGACTTGGATTCGACGCGGCTCCTGCACGAGGACGGCCATCAGGAAGGCGTGGCGGTCGGTTACACCCGGCAGGGACTCAAGCCGTGTCTGCATCCGCTGCTGGCGGTGATCGCGGAGGTGCGGTTGGTGGCGCAACTGTGGCTGCGGCCTGGCAATACGTCCTGTGGCGGCAACGTCACGGCGTTCTTCCTCGACTTGTGGGAGAATCTGCCCGGACATCTCCGGTTGCGCGGCGTGCGCGCCGACGCGGGCTTCTGCCTGCCGGAACTGCTGGCGTTGTGGGAAGGACTGGATCTGCCCTATGTGGTGGTGGCGCAATTGAGTCAGCCGATTCAAAAACTCATCAAAGGCGAGCTGCCGTGGATAGCGACGGAAGTGCCGGGCACCGAAGTCACCGAACTGGAATACCAATCCATGAACTGGCCACAGCCGCGCCGGGTGGTGCTCATTCGTCACCGGGTGCGTGAGGCGGAGGAAGGCCGGGTGGGCAAGCGGTTGTTGGACGTCCCGGGCTACCGGTTTCAGGCGCTGGTGACGAGCCTGCCCCGGGCTACGCACCGGCCATTGCAAGTGTGGCGTTACTACAACGGTCGGGCTGACTGCGAGAACGTGATCAAAGAACTCCAATCAGGCTTTGCCTTGCCGACGCTGTGCTTGGAGAAGTTCTGGGCGACGGAAGCGGCGTTGAGTTTGGCCACGTTGACTTACAACCTGACGGTCTTGTTCCAGCGCCATCTGGGCTGGCAGCAAAAGGTGACGATTCATTCGCTGAGGTTCTGGCTGTTCGTGACGGCGGGCGTGTTGAGTTATGCGCAGGGCAAAACCACCATCAAACTGGCCGTGCCCCACCGCGAACGAGCTTGGTGGCGGCGCTTATGGGAGAAAATCTTAAGCCCATTACCCAACTGCAATGCAGTAGAAAACCGCCCAGCTTTCACAGGATAAATCCACATGGAAATTAACTCTCTACTGCATCGTTCCGGCTAAGCTTCCGTTTGTGTGAACGGCAAGTCGGCGGGCTGGCAAAGTTCCGGGTGTGAAGCCAGTCCGCCGATCCTTTTTCCGGGAATCACTTTTTCACCAGCCAGGCCGCCGCCAGGAGCGCGGCGACCACGGAGATCACACCACAGGCGACATACGGCAGCATGGGCATCGGAACGTAAAGTGTCGCAGCGAAGATCGGGCCGACGATGCGGGCGAGCGCCCCGGCGCTTTGCGCCACGCCGATGGTCGCGCCCTGCTCATTCGCCGGCGTCAGATTAGAAAGCAGTCCGAACAGCGGCGCGCGTGTGAGGCTGGAACCGATGGACAGCAACGCCAGCGCCAGCAGCATTTTGATCCACGGCCAGTCCGCGAGGTGCAACACGGCCATCCATTTGAGCGGGCCATCACCTTTGATGAACGGCAGCAGGGCCAGGCTCACCCCGGTCAGGAACAAACTCAACGCGATCAATTTTGGCTCGCCAAAGATTTTCACCATCCGCCCGATGGCGCCGCCCTGGATGAACGCACCAATCAGGCCGCAGAAAACAAACAGTGAAATGACGGTCATCGCCGGTTTGTTTTCATCCATGGTGATGCCAAGCTGGAAATTGTCGCTGACGAGCAGTGGCAGCGTGCTTTCGAAACAACTGAAGGCGAACGTGGCGAGAAAGAAAATCAAAATCAACAGGCCGATCTTGGGCTGCGACAACGTATGGCCCCATTGCGCAAAACGCGGGCGCTTGGCCACCGGTGCGGCATCGGGCTTCCAGCTTTCGGCCAGGATGAAATACGCGAGGATAAAATTCAAAGCACACAGCGCGGCGGCCGCCCAACCCGGCGCGGTGGCCCCGCCGAATTTCAACGCCACGCCGCTGATGGCCGGACCGAAGATGAAGCCGAGGCCGAACGCCATGCCAATGAGGCCCATCCGTTTCGAGCGGTTTTCCGGCGGCGTGATGTCGGCGATGTAAGCCTGGGCGACGGTGATGTTGCCACCACACGCGCCGGCGAACACGCGTGACACGAGCAGCACCCACAGCGCGACGCTGTGATTTTCAAAACCGCAGCCGATGGCGAACACGACATACGACAAAGCGGCACCGGCGGTGCTGATCAGCAGGATCGGCCGACGACCATATCGGTCCGAGAGCTTGCCCCAGATGGGCGAGAAGATGAACTGCATCGCGGAGAACGAGGCGATGATGGCGCCGATGACGAATCCGCTGGCCCCGTAATGCCGGCTGAACAACGGCACGAGCGGCACGACGATGCCGAAGCCGATCAGGTCAATGAAGACCGTGAGAAAGACGACGAGGATGGAAGGCTTGCGGTTCATAATTGCAACGAGCGCCAAGTCTAGTCGCGTTTGTAGGCGAGTCAATTTTTCCGTGGCGAAGAACTTTGTGAACAAGAAAAACAACTTTGTCTTGCCGCCAATTTCCCAGCGGCGATTCTATGCGGATGATTGATTCCGTTTCCGACCTTGCGGGTGCCGCCGCGGATTTGAAAAAGGCGCGGCGCCGCAAAAATATTTCGTCCGACTCACTCAAAGTGGACCGTTTGCCGCCGCATTCGCCGGAGGCCGAACAGGGCGTGCTGGGCTGCGTGCTGCTCTCGCCCAACGAGTGCATGGGCCTGTGCATCGAAAAACTCAAGGGCGAAGGCCACGAGGTTTTTTACGATCTGCGGCATCAGACCATCTATGAAAATCTGGCGCTGATGTATGACTCGCGCGAGGCGATCGATGTCATCACGCTTCAACAAAAGCTCAAGGACCAGCAGTTGCTCGACCAGATCGGCGGCATCGCCTATCTCGGCCAGTTGCAGGACGCGGTGCCCAGCGCGGCCAACCTGAGCTACTACCTCGAGATCATCCAGGAGAAGTTTCTGCTCCGCCGCATGATCACCACCTGCACGGAGGTCGTGGGCCGCGTTTACGATTATCAGGGCGACGTGGAGGCACTGCTCGACGAAGTGGAGAAGGAAATTCTGCGCATCAACGAATCACGCGCGCAAAGCGGCACGTCATCGGTGAAGGAACTGGTGGGCAAGGCGATCTTGACGGTGGAAAATTATTTCGACCGCAAGGGCACACTCAACGGCCTCGCCACGGGCTTCGTGGACCTGGACCGGATGACGGACGGGTTGCACGGCGCGGAAATGATCGTCATCGCGGCGCGGCCTTCGATGGGCAAAACGTCGCTGGCGATGAACGTCGTCGAACACGTGGTGCTGGAGCTTGGCCAGCCGGTGGGCGTGTTCAGCCTGGAAATGAGCGCGGAGTCGCTGATCCTGCGCATGCTGTGCTCGATCGCGCGCGTGAACCTGCGGAGCATCCGCGAAGGGTTCATGAGCGAATCGGATTTTCCGAAGCTGACGAGCGCGGCGGGCAAGCTGGCGAAGTCGAAGCTGTTGATCGACGACACGGCGGGGCTTTCCATCCTGGACTTGCGCGCGCGGGCGCGGCGCATGCACCAGCAGCATGGCATCAAGCTTTTCGTGATTGACTACCTGCAATTGCTGCATTCTACTGCGCGGCGATCGCAAGACAACCGGCAGCAGGAAATCGCGGACATTTCCAGCGGCATCAAGGCGCTGGCGAAAGAACTGAACGTGCCGGTGATCGTGCTGGCGCAGTTGAACCGCGAACTGGAGAAGGACAAGAGCCGCAAGCCGAGGCTGTCGGACTTGCGCGAATCGGGCGCGATTGAACAGGATGCCGACCTGGTGGGTCTGCTCTACAAGCCGAGTTCGGGCGATGACGAAGACGGTGCGCCGCCCGAGGAATCCGACGGTCTGCCGGTGAACCTGCTGATCGCCAAGCAGCGCAACGGCCCGACGGGCGATGTGAATTTAACGTTCCTGAAATCTTATACACGATTTGAAAGCGCCGCCAAAGTCAGCGACGAAGACATGCCGGGCAGATAAACGATGAAATTAATTTACCGCCTCCTGCTCGCCATGCTGTTGCTCGGCGGTGCCCCGGCTCTCCGCGCGCAATCCGCCGGTGTCCCCATCGACCGCGTGGACATCAAGTTTGTCGGCCCGGCGACGGTCAGCGACCAGTTCATCCGCGTCAACATCCGCGTCAAGGCGGGCGACACCTACCGGCCGAGCGCCACCCAGGACGACGTCCGCTCCCTTTACGGCACGGGACAGTTCTACAACATCCGTGTCTCCACGGAACCATCCACCAACAGCGGCGTGGTGCTCACCTACATCGTACAGGCGCGTCCGCGCGTGACGGAGGTCAAGCTGGAGGGCAACAAAAAGGTCAGCGACCGCAAGCTGAAGAAGAAAATCACCGTGAAGGTCGGCGACCCGCTGGACGAGCAAAAGATGTTTTCCAACGTCCAGGAGATCAAAAAACTTTACGAGAAATACGGCTACCCGGACACGCAGGCGAAATACGTGTTGAACATCGACGAGAACGCCGGCACCGGCCGAGTCACTTACCAGATTGTGGAAAGTCCGAAAGTCCGGATCACGAGCGTGGAATTCATCGGTGCGGCGGCGTTCACCCAGAAGGAATTGAGCAAGCAGATCAAGACCCGCAAACATTGGATGTGGTCGTGGCTGACCGGCAGCGGCACGTTCAAGGCGGATGAGTTTGACACCGACAAAGAGACGCTCTCCACGTTTTACCGGGACCACGGTTACCTCGACTTCGAGATCAAGGACATCAAATTCACCAACCCGACGACCAACCGCCTGGCCATCACGTTTTATCTCTACGAAGGTCGGCAATACAAGGTTGGCGCGGTTAAATTCAGCGGCAACAAGATTTTCAGCGACGCCCAGATCATCGCCGGCATGAAGGTCAACCATGATTACCAGCGGTTGAAAGGCCAGACCGGCGTCAACGGGCTGGCGATGGATGTGGGGAACACGTTTACACCGGAAGGTTTGAAAAGCGACATCACGGCGGTGCAGGATTTTTACGGCGGCAAAGGCTACATCGACGTGCAGCAGGGCCCGACCTTGCGCGTCATCCAGATCCCGAACGTGGACACCGGCACCATGGACCTGGAATTCCAGATTGACGAAGGCCGGAGAACCTACGTCGAAAAGATCAACATCGCGGGCAACCTCAAGACCAAGGACAAAGTCATCCGCCGCGAACTCGCCATCGCGCCGGGCGACGTGTTCGACATGGTGCATGTCAAGATCAGCAAGCAGCGGCTCGAGGGTCTGAATTATTTTGAAAAAGTGGAAACCGATCCGGCGCCGCTGGATCCGCCGGTGCCCGGCCGCAAAAATCTGGACATTGACGTGACGGAAAAGAACACGGGCAACCTGACCTTCGGCGCGGGCTTCAGTTCGGTGGATTCGCTCGTCGGTTATGTCGAAATGACGCAGGGCAATTTCGATCTGTTCCACCCGCCGAACTTCACCGGCGGCGGCCAGAAGCTGCGCCTGAAAGTCCAGCTGGGAACGGAGCGTCAGGACTACGAAGCGTCCTTCATTGAACCCTGGTTTTTGAACCGCAAGCTCGCGCTGGGCGTGGACCTGTATCGCCACCAGCTGAACTTTGAAAGCCCGAACAACATGTATGACGAGACCCGCTCAGGCTTTCGGTTGAGCCTCACCCGGGCGTTGTGGAGCGATTTCTTCATCGGCAGCGTCAGCTACACGCTCGAGCAGGTGGGCATTTCATTGAACAGCCCCTTCAACAAAGAACACTTTGGGGGGCCGCCGACCTCTCCCCCCACGGGGGATCCGAATTCCGGCAAGGCCGAAGTGCCGCAGGCCATTCTGGATCAAACCGGCGCCCATCTGTTCAACCGCTTCGAAACCACGCTTGCCTATGACACGCGCAACAGCACCCGGCTGCCTAACCACGGCCAGAAAACGGAGATCGACCCGGAAATCAGCGTCGGCGACAGCAGCTATTTGAAAGTCCAGTTGCGGTCAGCGTGGTATTTCCCCGGCTTGGCCAAGGGCCACGTGATCGAACTGGTCGGGCGCACCGGCATCGCCACCAGCCTGGGTGGCGGGGACGTGCCGTTTTACGACCGCTACTATCTCGGCGGCTTGTATTCGCTGCGCGGCTTCAAATTCCGCAACGTCTCGCCGCGCCAGCAAAACACCATCTATGTGAAGAACGAGCCGGTCGGCGGCGACAGTTTCTATTTCGGCTCGGTGGAATACAGCATTCCGCTGCTGGAAAAAGACAACGGCTTGGGCATCCGGATTGCGGCATTCTACGACGTCGGCTCCGTTGGCGCCGGCACCACCACCTTCAGCGGAAATTTTGACGACGACTGGGGACTTGGCTTCCGGCTCAATATTCCGCATCTTGGGCCGTTGCGCCTCGACTACGGCATCCCGATCACGCATGACAAATTTAACAGCGGCGGCGGCCAGTTCCAGTTCGGGGCCGGCTACACGCGCGAATTTTAATATGAAAACGAGCATCACTAAAAATCTTGCGGCGAGGCTTTCCGGCATCGCGCTGGGACTCGCAACGCTCGCCGCCACGGCACAAACCGCCGCCACCTTTGGAAACCTGCCGCTCTATTTTGAAGCCGGAGCCCCGGACCGCTTTGTCGC
The DNA here is from genome assembly GCA_035577265.1 of Verrucomicrobiia bacterium. Classification (GTDB taxonomy): domain Bacteria; phylum Verrucomicrobiota; class Verrucomicrobiia; order Limisphaerales; family UBA11358; genus UBA11358. The sequence continues at coordinate 30,619 of DATLVR010000047.1, forward strand.
CCAGGGAAAAGACGCGCAATTTTCCGTCGCCGCCAATGGGGCACAGCTGACCCTCCAAAAGTCCGGCGTGGCCCGGACGGTGCAAATGCAGTTTACGGGTGCCAATCCGCAGCCGCAGATTCAGGGCGACGGCGGACTGTCCGGCCGGATCAATTACCTCACCGGCAGCCAGCCCGCGCAGTGGCGCACCGGCGTCCCGACGTTTGCCCGGGTGCAGGTCACGGATCTTTATCCCGGCATTGATCTGGTCTATTACGGCAACCAGCAGCGGTTGGAATATGATTTCACGCTGGCACCGGGCGTGCATCCCGGCGCGATTGCCATGCGCTTCTCCGGCGCGGATGAAATCTCCGTGGACGCCCGGGGTGAACTGGTGTTGAAACTCGGCCACGATGAAATGCGCCAGCCCCGGCCGGTGATCTATCAGACCGTTGACGGTGTGCGCCGGGAAATCAGCGGCGGCTACAAAATGCTGGACGCCCACAACGTCGCCTTCACCGTCGGCAACTACGACCGCGCCCGGCCGCTGGTGATTGATCCGGTGCTGGATTACTCGACTTATTTCGGCGGCACCGACTTGGACACGGCGTGGTCGGTCGCAGTGTCCGCCACCGACGGCTCGGTGTATGTCGCCGGCCAGACCCTTTCCGAGAAGGCCATCAAAAAGAAAAAAGATCAGGGCGAATTCATCAAAGGAGCGCCCTTTTCCACCCCCGGCGCGATGCAGGAGGAATTTGCGGGCGGCAAACTCACCGGTGATGGATTTGTGGCCCGCTTTGACAACACGGGCACCAATCTGATTTACCTGACCTATCTCGGCGGCAGTGTTGATGAATTTGTGTCCGGCGTGGTCGTGGATACGAACGGCAACGCATTTGTGACCGGCTGGACCGAGTCACCGGATTTTCCGACCACGAACGCGCTTTATCCGAACATCAATGGCGTCGTCAACAAGAAAACCAAGCGATACGCCGGCGACGCGTTTGTCGCGGAACTGGATGCGGGCGGTTCCAATCTGGTTTTTTCCACCTATCTCGGCGGTTCCGGACTGGACGCGGCCTACGGCATCGCGCTGGATTTATCCGGCAATATTTATGTGGCCGGCGGCACTGCTTCGACCAATTATCCGGTTCTCAACCCGGTGGCGTTCCAATTGATCGGCTCGACCAATCTGGTGCTGAACCGGCTGGCGGGAACGAACAACGCCTTTGTCACCAAGATTGGCGCGGGTGGTTCACCGCTGATCTATTCGACCTATCTGGGCGGAGTTGCCTATGATGTGGCGGAGAGCATTGCCGTGGACGCGGCGGGCAGCGCGATGGTGGCGGGCTTCACGATTTCGTCCAATTTTCCGACGCTCAATGCCATCTCCTCGGAGCTGAACGAAGGCGGGGACAAGAAGAACAATGACAATAATTCCAATCCAAACAAGAACATCAGAAACATCGCCTTCGACGCCTTTGTCACCAAACTGTCGCCGGCGGGCAACAGCCTGGTTTATTCCACCTTTCTCGGCAGCACCAACAACGATGTTGCCTACCGCATCGCCAGCGATGCCACCGGCAACGCCTACGTGACCGGCTACTCGGCGTCCCCGAATTTTCCCTACACTGTGACCAATATTCCCGGATTCTATTCCATTGTGGCCAGCAACAAAAACGGCAATGCGAACAACGCCAATGGGGAATCGGATGCGTTCCTGACCAAGTTCGATCCCACTGGCGCGCTGGTTTACTCCGCCATGTTCGGCGGCAAGGGGACCGACATCGGTTTTGGTGTCGCCGTGGACCCGCTGGGCGACGCCTTTGTGGTCGGCACCACCACCTCAAAAGATTTCCCCACCAACAACACCGCCTCCGCCCTGAGCGACAAGCGCATCGGCAACACCGATATTTTTGTGACGGCATTGAACAGCGACGCCTCCGCCGTGCTTTATTCCGGCTACTTCGGCGGCAAGAAGGTCGACAACGGTTACAGCATCGCGGTGGACGCCGCCGGCAGCGTCTTCATCACCGGTCAGACCTTCTCGAAGGATTACCCGCTCACCAATGCCTTCCAGCCGTTTCGCAACGGCAAGGCCGACGCCGTCCTCTCCAAGATCTCACTGCCCTAGCCGCCGCAATTTTAAGTTGGCGGCGGCGGGAAAATCTGGTTTCATTTTCGCATGAGAATTATTCTACGGAATGTGTTGCCAGCCGCGTTATTGATGACCTTTTTGAGCAGCTCCGCGCTGGCGGACACGAAGATCGGCACGGTGGATTTGAGGAAATTGTTCGATAATTACTGGAAAACCAAGACCGCCCAGGCGGCCATCCAGGAGCGCGCCGCCCAACTCGACAAGGACGACAAGGGCATGAAGGACGACCTGAAAAAAGGCAGCGACGATTACCAGAAACTTTTGTTGCAGGTCAACGACCAGGGCATTTCCTCCGAGGAACGGGAACGCCGCAAGCAAGCCGCCGATGAAAAGCTGAAACAACTGCAGGGTTCCAAGACCGCCATCGACCAGTTCGAACGCCAGGCCCAGACCACCTTGGGCGAACAGCGCCAGCGGATGCGCGAAAACATTCTTGGCGAGATCAAAGTGGCCGTGAATGCCAAGGCCAAGGCCGAAGGCTATTCGCTGGTGCTGGATTCCGCGGCGGAAACCGTCAACGGCACGCTGACCGTGGTTTACACCAACGGCGAGAATGACCTGACCGACACCATCCTGGCCCAGCTCAATGCCGGGGCGCGGATTGATATTTCGACCCCGGCGACGAACACCACCATGCCCCCGCCGGTGTCAAACCTCTCGACGAAGCCATAATGGCGGATTTGTCCGGTTTCACGCCGGACTTTCACCAGACAACTCAGAGAGTTGAAAATCGCGCTTGCTTCGGATGCATCCGCTGCGTATAGTGCGCGCCCTTTTGTAATTGAAATAATAAATTTATGCGACGTCCCAAAGGCATCAAAACGAAGAAGTCCGTGGCCAAGCGATTCAAAATCACCGGCACCGGTAAAGTCATGCGCAGTCACGCCGGCAAACGCCATTTGCTGCAAGGCAAAAGCTCCAAGCGCCGCCGCCGTCTCGGCAAGAGCGCGGTCATGGATCATACGGACACGTATCGCATCACGCAGAATCTGCCGACCAGCCACTAACGATTGACGCACTCAACCATTTAACGAATAACGAACCATGCGTGTAACCAATTCTCCCGCCTCCCGCAAACGTCGCAAACGGATGTTGACGGCCGCCAAGGGCTTTCGCCTGAAGCGGTCCAAACTGTATCGCTACGCGTCCGACGCCGTTGACCACGGCCGTCAATACGCCTATCGCGATCGCCGCGTCAAGAAACGGACCTTCCGCTACCTGTGGCAGATCCGCATCAACGCCGCCGCCCGCGAAGCCGGCCTCACTTACAGCCGTTTCATGGAAGGCCTGAAAGCCGCCAAGTGCGCGCTCGACCGCAAGGTCATCTCCGACCTCGCGGCGACGGATGCCGCCGCCTTTGGCGAACTGGTGACCCTCGCCAAGACCGCGCTGAAGAACAAGCCCGCCGCCACGCTGGCCAAGGCATAAGCGCATTCAGTAATTAATCTCAACGGGCGACCTGAAAAGGCTCGCCCGTTTTTTTATTTCCGGGAACTTTCTACGTTCAACATTGAGCCTTCAACCTCCAATATAAGCACGGCGCGCCCATTCGATGTTGGGCGTTGAATGTTCAATGTTGAATGTTTTTGTAGTTTTTTCTCTGTGTTCTTTGCGTTCTCTGCGGTTAAACTTCTGAAAATTTATGGCTGGATTTCTCAACGACATCGAACCACTGAAACAAACCGCGCTGGCCGAACTCAAAGCCGCGCCCGATCTCGCCGCGCTGGAACAGACCAAGGGCGCGTGGCTCGGCGCGAACGGCAAGTTCACCGCGCTGATGAAACAGCTCGGCACGCTCTCCAAGGAGGAAAAGCCCGCCGCCGGCAAACTCATCAATGTCGCCAAGGTCGAGATCGAAGCCACCCTGCTCGCCCGCCGCGAGGAACTCGAACTCGCCGCCGCGCTGCCGAAGGAGCCGACGGATTTCACACTGCCTGGACGCCGCCGCGCGCTTGGCAAACTGCATCCGCTCACACAGGTCACGGAAGACATCGTGCGCGCGTTCCGCAAGCTCGGCTTCGCCGTCGCCGACGGGCCGGAGATCGAGGATGAGTATCATTGCTTCGACGCGCTCAACACGCCCGCCGACCATCCCGCCCGCGATGCCCAAGACACGTTTTATCTCGCGAAGCCTGACAACTCTCAACTCTCAACTCTCAACTCTCAACTTCTGCTGCGCACCCACACCTCTTCCGTCCAGATCCGCGTGATGAAATCGCAGCCGCCACCCGTGCGCATCATCGTGCCGGGCCGCGTGTATCGCCGCGACAACGCCGATGCCACGCACAATCCGACCTTCCAGCAGATCGAAGGGCTTTACGTGGACAAGGGCGTGACCGTGGGCGACCTAAAGGGCACGGTGGAATTTGTGTTCAAGGAACTGCTCGGCAGCGACGTGAAGATCCGTTTCCGGCCGCATTATTTCAGCTACACCGAGCCGAGCTTCGAGATTGATTTCAGCAGCGCGCTCGTGAAGAAAATGGGCAAGGACTGGCTGGAGATCGCCGGGTGCGGCATGGTGCATCCGCAGGTGTTCGAGAACGTCGGCTACGATCCGGAAGTCTGGACCGGCTGGGCGTTCGGCTTCGGCATCGAACGCATCGCGATGATCCGTTATGGCATCAACGACATCCGCCTCTTCTACGAAAACGACGTGCGGTTCTTGAAACAGTTCTAGGATTCTGAATGGCGTTTGACAGGATTCCGAATCAACGTATTTTGGAAGCATGAAAACGACCATTGATATTCCAGACGCCTCGCTTCGGGAAGCCATCAAGCACACCGGCGCGAAAACCAAACGCGACGCGGTCGTCACCGCCGTGGAAGAATTCAACCGCCGCCGCCGTCTCGAAGAAATGGCCGAACGGCTGCACGGCTCCTGCCCGAACTTCATGACGCAGGCCGACCTCCGGCGGATGCGGCAGGATCACAAATGGGAAGCTGCCAAATGACGCTGGTGGATGCCTCCAGTTGGATTGAATTCCTGCGCCGACGTGATAGCGCACCGGGGCAGCGCGTCAAGCACCTGCTCGCGCGAGGTGAAGCCGCATGGTGTGATATGACTTTGGTGGAGCTTTGGAATGGAGCGCAAGGCCACGTTGAAAAGAAAGCACTTGAAGAATTGGAAAAGGAATTGCGGATTTATCCGGTTAACGAGCAGGTTTGGGCGAGTGCCAGAATGCTGGCACGTCGCTGCCGCGAAAAGGGCGTCACCGCTTCCACGCCCGACATCGTAGTTGCCGCCTGTGCAGCAAACAACCAGCTGGCCTTGGAGCATTGCGACAGTCACTTTGATAAAGTCCTGCCCATCGCGGCAAAATTATGATTCGTTATATTATCAACGACATCCGCCTCTTCTACGAAAATGACGTGCGGTTCTTGAAACAGTTTTAACCTGATCAAATAATATGATTCCTGAAAGAAATACTGTTATTGAGCAGCGTAAATTTCTGTGTGGTTATCAAAAATTCGAAATCCGCCTTGACGGCGAATTGGAAGTGACTTTTAAGCGTTTCTCCACGCACAACCAATTTAAGTTTCCGCTATGGCAACTTAATCCAAGCCCTTCTCGCGTGAAATTCGCCCAACCCGGTGCTATGATTGGAGCTATCATCTTCGGCATATGCTGTATCGGGATAGTTGGAGGCATGATTGCCTCAAAGGATTTGGCGATTGCTGCGGCTTTAGGATTCCCCTTGTTTTTTTTGGGTGGGTTTTTCTGGCTCAGTATTTGGAATTTTCAAACAAAATCAGTAAACGCGAGCGTTTTTTATTTTCGACAGGGAAACGGCCAAATTCGCATTTGGTATGAACGCCCAGATACAAATGCTTTTCAATCATTTTGCGAATCTTTAAGCAAGAAAGCGGAAGATGCTTGGAATAACCGACCAATTGAGCCGGCACCCCAAAGTTTGGCGGGCGAACTTACAGCACTAAAAAAACTAAAAGATTCTGGTGTCTTGAATGAAATAGAATTTGAGCGGGCCAAAGCTAAACTTTTAGAACATGCCGAACAGAGGCGCATTGGATTTGCTTAATTGTTTTTCCATGAAAGCCACCCTCAATTGGCTCAAACAATTTCCGCGCCTGACTTTGTTTGTCCTGCTGGCCTTCGCTTCCTTCCGCAGTCTCGCCGCCGACAAGCTGACGATCACCATCAACAAGCAAACTATTTCCGCCTATCGCACCGCCGATCTGGAGAGCGCCAAGAAGGAAGCCACCGCCGCGCACAAACCGATCGCCTGGATCGCCACCGCGCCCCAGTTGCTTGACGGCCGGGGAACCATCGCGCTCACCAATTCGCGCGGAGCCACGCTGCACGCCTTCTATGCCCTGCGCGACAAGGCCATCCTCGTTTATGAGGACGCGTATGCGGAGAATCACAAAGTGCCGCCGCTCGTGGATGATTCTCTGCACACGCCCGATCCGCATTACACGCCACCCACGGTTCTCTTCCTGGACCCGGAAGCGAAGCAGGTTGTCGCCAAGGTCATCTACGAACCGGATTTTGTGAAGCGGGCCAACGCCCTCGCCAAAGCCCTGGATGAGATCAAAGGGAAATTCTGAATCAGCCGGGTGCTTTGCTGCTCACCATGTTTGACATTGCCATTCCACGACTGATAACTTTTACGTGAAAGTCACCCTGACCATTTTAAATTTATGAAACATTCATTGAATCATTTTGGGTTGTTTGCCGGTCTGGTCGCCGCCGTGCTGTTCACCGCAGGCTGCGAGAGTTCCCATCCGGTTTGCTGCGCCATGCCGGGATCGCCGTGCGCGGCGATGGTTGCCGCGGCATCCGCAGTGCAGACGAAGGAATCGCAGGCGGCGATGACGCCGGATCAGGCGCTGGCGGAATTGCGTGCTGGCAATGCGCGCTTTGTCGCCGGCAAGTCGTTGGTCCGTGATTTCCCGGCGCAGGTCAAGGCGACCGCATCCGGCCAGTATCCGTTCGCCGTGGTCTTGAGCTGCCTGGATTCGCGCCAGCCCATCGAACTCGTGCTGGATCAGGGCGTCGGTGATATTTTCAGCGCACGCGTCGCCGGCAACGTGCTCGATGACGACATCCTCGGCAGCATGGAATTCGCCTGCAAAGTTTCCGGCGCGAAGCTGATCGCGGTCATCGGTCATTCCAACTGTGGCGCGATCAAGGGCGCGGTGGATAACGTCGAACTCGGCAATCTCACCGGCCTGCTCACCAAGATCAAACCGGCGATCGACGCCGTGCCCGCCGATGTCCAACCGCGCACGACCAAAAATTATGCGTTCGTCAACGACGTGTCCGAGGCAAACGTGAAACTCGTCATGAAAGAGATCCGCGAACGCAGCCCGATTCTGCGCGGGATGCTCGACAACGGAGAAATCGGAATTGTGGGCGGCATGTATGACCTGTCCACCGGGAAGGTCGAATTTTATGACAACGACGCAAAATAAGAGTCGCCATGTGCCTCCTCAAAGCTCACGTTGATTTCCCATCGCCGTCTGAGGAAGCGACCGGACAACTTCCCAGGTGAAGCGGTTCCTTGTCACCCTGCCACGCAACCTCATCGGCTGCTTCAAAGGCCGGATGATTCTCTGGCAGCTCCTGGCGCTCCTGCTCACGGCCATTCTCGTCACGTCCGGTTTCGACTGGTTTTATTTTCAATCCACCCGGAATCCGCAGCTTTGGAAGTGGATGTTTCCCGCCGCGCCAATCGGCGGACTGGCGCCGATCATCCTGCCGCTCACCTTGATTGTGTCCGGCTTTATCATCAGCCACGCCAGAATCAGCCTGACCGGCTGGGCTATCGGCCAGGCGGAACTCATCGGCTCGCTCATCTCCTCGACTTACAAGGCGTTCACGGGCCGCGTCCACCCCGCTTTGCACGAGACTGGCGCGGACATCAGCCATGTCTTTCAATTTGGTTTACTGCGCGGCGGAATGTTCTGGGGCTGGCCTTCGTCACATACCACCATCGCGTTTGCCATGGGCGCCACCGTGTTCACGCTCTTTCCGAAACAACGCTGGCTGGGCTGGCTGGGCATCGGCTATGCCGGCTACATCGGCCTCGGCGTCTCCATGACCATCCATTGGTGCTCGGATTTTGTGGCCGGCGCCATCATTGGCACAATCATCGGCGTGGTCGTCGGCCGAAGCTTTTCAACCGGGCCGGGCAAATTGGATTCCGGCGCGGTTTGAATTTCATTTCGTGTTGGGACGCTTTGTGATTTAATGCGGCACCATTTTTGCAATGAAAGTCACCCTTAACTGGCTCAAACAATACGTTGATTTCAACTGGTCGCCCGACGAAGTGACCGGGCGCCTCACCATGCCCGGCCTCGGCTTGCGCAATCGTTTCACAAATCATATTCTTTGGCCGTGACTGCAACATTGTCCAAAACCCAGGCCGAATTGCCGAGGCTGGTTGAACTCGCCAGTCAGGGCGAGGACGTGGTCATCACGGTCGAAGGCAAGCCCAAGGCGCGGTTGACGCGCGCGAACGTTGCGCCCGGCAATGGCGGAGCTGATTTGGCTCTCCGGGTCAAGGAACTGGCGGCCTTGCGAGAAAAGTATCGCACCGGCAAAACCGGGCTGACGGTGGATCAGATTTTGGAGGAAACCCGCGCCGACCGTCCGTGACGTATGCACTACTGGGATACGTCCACGCTGGCCAAATTGTATATTGCCGAGCCGGATTCGCCGCAGTTCTCCGCCCATTGGTCACAAACCGGCGGCATCAACACCTCGGCGCTCGCGCGCTGGGAATTATTTTGCGTTCTCGCGCGAAAAGAAACGGATGGCTTGATTCCGTCCGGCGCGGCGGAAATAATTTTCAACGAGTTCCTCGCCGATGTGGCCAGTGGCACGGTTGTTCTCGTTCCGATGAACGAGACGACGGAAGATCGGTTTCGTAATTTGGTTTTACGGCTTTACCGCTCAAAACCGCCCTTGTTCACACGCACCTTGGACGGCATTCACATCGCCACCGCTGATTTGCAAGGCGCAATTGAATTTGTTTCCACGGATTTGAATATGCGGAAATGTGCTGCGGCAATCGGTTTGAAAATTTTCCCATAAGTTAATTTTGTTCCAATGAAAGTCACCCTTAACTGGCTCAAACAATACGTTGATTTCAACTGGTCGCCCGAGGAAGTGACCGAGCGACTCACCATGCTCGGCGTCGAAGTCGAGGGCGTGCAGAAGCTCGGCGGCGAGTTCACCGGCATCGTCGTCGCGCAGGTCATCACCAAGGACAAGCATCCGGGCGCGGACAAACTCACCGTCTGCCGCGTCAATGACGGCACAGGCGAACGCCAGATCGTCTGCGGTGCTCAAAATTTCTCGGCTGGCGACAAGGTGCCGCTCATCCTGCCCGGCGCGACACTGCCGCCCAAGCCCGGTGAGAAGGAACCGTTCACCATCAAAGTCGGCAAGATTCGCGGCGTGGAATCGCACGGCATGATGTGCTCGCCGCAGGAACTCGGCCTGCCGGATCAAGTGGACGGTCTGCTCATCCTGCCCCCGGACGCGAAGGTCGGCCAGCCGTTCGCCGAATATCTCGGCCGCAGCGGCAGCGACGTGGTTTATGATCTGGAAATCACGCCAAACCGGCCCGACCTGAACAGCGTCATCGGCATCGCACGGGAAATCGCGGCGATCACCGGCAATGCGCTGAAAATTCCCGCCGTCCAATTTCTCAACACCGAATCCGAGCCGATTGACGGCCTGCTGAAAGTGCGCAATGACGAGCCGGAGTTGTGCCCGCGCTACACGGCGCGCATCGTCCGCAAAGTCAAAGTCGGCCCCAGCCCGGACTGGCTGAAAAGCACTTTGGAAAAAGTCGGCATCCGCAGCATCAACAACGTTGTAGACATCACGAATTACATCATGCTGGAAAGCGGCCAGCCGCTGCATGCGTTCGATTATCATCTGCTCAAGAGCAGCGGAACCAATGTGCCGGCAATTGTCATCCGCCGCGCGAACGAGGGTGAAAAGTTTACGACGCTCGACGGCAAGGAACGCACGCTGACGAATCAGATGTTGCTCATCGCCGACGAGACGAAAGCCGTGGCGCTGGCGGGCGTGATGGGCGGACAGAATTCCGAGATCAGCGCGAACACGATGGACGTGCTGATCGAGAGCGCGTATTTCAAACCGCAAAACATCCGCGCCACATCCAAGAAACTCGAGCTGCGCACCGATTCCTCCTATCGCTTTGAGCGCGGCGGCGACGTGGGCATCTGCGATTGGGCCAGCCGGCGCGCGGCGCAGTTGATCTGCGATCTGGCCAACGGCCAGGTGCTGGGGCACGCGATTGATGATTTCCCCAAGCCAGCCGCGCCCAGGCAAATTGAACTTCACTTCTCGAAAAGCCAGTCACTGCTCGGCATCGCCATCCCGCATACCGAACAGATTTCGTTCCTGACCAAGCTGGGCTTGAAGCTGGTGGAACAAACACCCGGCATCTGCACGTTTGAAATTCCGACGTGGCGCGTAGATTTGAAGCGCGATGTGGATTTGATTGAGGAAGTCGCACGGCTGCATGGAGTGGACAAGATTCCCAGCACACCGCCGCGCGGCGCGCTCGGCACTAACGACTACGATTCGATCCACGATCAGCTCGCCGAGGCACGGAGGATTTTGAGCGGCCTCGGCCTGAATGAAGCGCAGGGACAAACGCTTGTCGCGAATGCCGAATGCCGAATGCCGAATGCCGAATTGGTCGCGCTGGCAAATCCACTCAGCAGCGACATGGACGTGTTGCGCCCGAGCTTGCTGCCGGGACTGATTCATTCGCTGCGGCATAATGTGAGCCGGAAGAATCATGATGTGGCGTTGTTTGAAGTGGGCCGCGTTTTCACCAACACCAATGGCCAGACAAAGGAGAATCGTAACGTCGCCATCGCCATCACCGGCCAGCGCGCCCTGCCCTTCTGGAGCGGCGAGGATCGCGACGCGAAGTTCGACGTTTACGATTTGAAAGGGCTGCTCGAAGAATTTCTGGAACAGTTCGGCTTGCGCGGCGTCACCTTCACGCGACGCGCGGAATCCACCGCATTGTTCCTTGAATCAGCGAGCATCGCCCTCGGCGGGAAGCTGGTGCTGGGCGAAGTCGGCCAGCTGCTGCCGGCGTTGGCGAAGAAATACGATTTGCGCGACAGCGTGCTTCTCGCGGAATTGAACCTGGACCTTCTGCTTTCGCGGCGGAATCCGGCCAAGTCGTTCAAGTCGTTGCCGCAATTTCCCACCATCCGCCGCGACGTGGCGATGCTGGTCCCGGAAGCCACGACACACGAGGCCGTATTGCAGACCGTCCGGCAGACCAAGCCCGCCAACCTTGAAAGCGTGGAGCTGTTCGACGTGTTCCGGGGCAAACACGTGCCGGAGGGACAGAAGAGTCTCGCCTATGCGTTCACCTACCGTTCGCCGGAGAAAACGTTGACCGACACCGAGGTAAATGCCGCACACACCAAAATCGTGGAAGCATTCAAGGCACAGCTGTCAGCAACGTTCCGGGAATAAATGTCGTGGGACAGGCATCCTGCCTGTCAATTCAAGAGAGACAGGCTGAAAGCCTGCCCCACTTTCATTCCGCCGACAGAAATGGCGGCATCGGGCAGTCGAGCGTGTCGGCGATTGCGCGGAGCAGTTCCGCCTCGCTTTCCTGAATCACGCCGTCCGCGCCGACGACATGGACGCAGGCATCAATGAGATTCTTTTTGATCTGCGGCACCGCCTGAGCCAGACGATTGAGCGCGGCGTCAATCTGGTTCAAGCCGCATTGCTCGCGTGGCAGCAGCGCCAGATCGCCGTCGGGCGCGCGCAAATACGGCGCGCCGGCATCAAATGCTTTTTGAATTTCACCCGCGTCACCGCCACTGACATGGGCCAGCGTGGAGAGAACGACGACGCAATCGGGCACCAACGGCTTGATCGTGTAAAACTGGACGACCGGCGAACGTGCTCCGCCGAACTGCGGCGCGAGATGGCGAAGAATGATTTTCTGCAGCACGAATTCAAACAGCTCCATCTTGCCGTCGCTTTGGATCAGCCACTGGAGCGTCTTGGAAAATTGCGCAAACTGTTCCTGGCTCAACTGCCGCAGCGCGCCTAAGGCCAGGTTGACCATTGGCAGTCGCGCCGGCACGGCAGCGGAGGCGATGTCGGCAGACAACTTCACCATGTTGCCATACATTTCCGGCGACAAATTTTTTGCGAGCGTGGCGAGTTGCGTGGCGCGCATCGTTTCGTTGGAGCTTAACAAAAGCGCGTAAATCAACGCGGCCGAGCCCAGCGGCTCGCGCACGGCGGACTTCACGCTTTCGGGCAAGGCGTCCCGCAGCTTCTCGGCATATTCCAGATGCAGCGGCGTGGGCGTGCCGAGATTCGGCAGGACGGAGCGCGATTGGATGACCGGCGGCTTGGCCTCATCGCCAGAACCAAGGATGACGCCGCCCAGCACCGTGCGAAACGCGTCCGGCATCGGCGGACGTGATGGGTCGCGACGGAAAAGATTCTCCGGCTTGTCCTCCGTCAGGCGTTTGAACTTCCCGTCCCAAGCTGGGTCAATGGCACGGATGCGGTCTTCGAGCGGCGGATGCGTGGCCAACGCACCCAGAAATGAATTGGAAATGGCATTGCCAAAAAACATGTGGCCGGCATCCGGCGCATTGGGCGAATCCATTTTTGAGCCATAACCGCCGATCTTCTGCAATGCCCCGGAAAGTCCGGCGGGATTGCGGGTGAATTGCACTGAGGAAGCGTCGGCCAGAAATTCGCGCTGGCGGCTGATGGCGGCCTGGATCAACCGGCCAAAAAACACGCCAACGCTGCCGATGATCAGCAGCGCAATGCCGATGAGCGGCAGCGGATTTTTATCCCGGCTGCTGCCGCTGCGCATATACAGCAGAATCCGGCCGACTGTGGCAAGGCAGAGAATCCCAAACAGCACACCCATGAGTTGGATGTTGAGGCGCATGTCGCCATTAAGAATGTGGCTGAACTCGTGGCCGATGACGCCTTGCAATTCGTCGCGCGACAGCTTGGTGATGCAACTGCGCGTGACGCCGACGGCGGCATCGCCGGTCGTGTGCCCGGCGGCGAAGGCGTTGATGCCTTCCTCGTTGTCGAGCACATAGACTTTCGGCATGGGCACGCCGGATGCGATGGACATCTCCTCGACGACGTTGAGCAGTTTGCGTTCGTCCTGATTGGTGGTGTTGGAACTCACCGGCCGGCCGCCCATGGATTCGGCCACGACGCTGCCGCCGCCATTGAGCTGGCTGATTTTGAAAGCGCTGCCGATGAAGACGATCGCGAGCGTGATCACGGATGCGCCCAGAAAAATCTGCGGGTCCCAAAGCGCCAGCGGCGGGGCCGGTTCGTAGCGGTCGCGTTGACGCTGGCTGGACTGGGCACCGGTGAGAATCACCAAGCCGACCGCGTAGTTCAGCGCGATGATGAGGATGACGGCGACGACGAAATAAAAAACCAGCAACTTGGTTTTTTTCCGGGCTTGGTCCTGTCGCGCGAAGAAGTCCATAAATTTCTTGTAGGAGCCGAGGTGACGAGGCTCATTTCAATTTTTGCGGAGGTAAATATTAGAGCCTCGTCACCTCGGCTCCTACAAAGCCGTTTACGAAAACGAAACCTTCGGCGCGACCTTCTCTTCCGGTTTGTCCACGACGAACAGTTCCGCCGCGCCAAAGTTGAACATGCCGGCGATGAGATTGCTCGGGAACACTTCGCGGTCGGTGTTGTAGGTCATCACGGAATCGTTGTAAGCCTGGCGCGCGAACGAGATCTTGTTCTCCGTGGAGGTCAGCTCCTCGGTGAGCTGCATCATGTTCTGGTTCGCCTTCAGGTCGGGATATTGCTCGGAAACCATCATCAAACGGCTCAACGCGCCGCCCAGCCCGGCTTCGGCGGTGGCCAGACCCTTGACCGCGCTGGAATCGCCGGGATTGGCGGCGGCGGCTTTCGAGGCGGCGTAGGCGATGTTGCGCGCGGCGGTGACGGCTTCGAGCGTGCCGCGCTCGTGCGCCATGTAGCCCTTGGCCGTCTCAACAAGATTCGGGATCAAGTCGTAACGGCGCTTGAGCTGCACGTCGATCTGCGCGTAGGCGTTTTTGTAGCGGTTGCGCATCGTGACCAGCTTGTTATAGATGCCGGCCACAAAGCCGCCGACGATGAGGATGAGAACGACGATAACGGCCAAAAAGATAAGCAATGCGATCATAATTATTCTTTCGTTAAGTTCCCTCACAGCTTGGCCGAACTGCGGCGCGCGGCAATAATAATTTCCAGGCTAATTTGGAACTGCTGGAGCGCGGACGACTCGTCCGCGAGTTCAGCTTGTGATTTGCGGACGAGCCGCCCGCGCTCCTCACGGCTCAACCAGCACCGGCATTCCGACCCCCGCGAGTTTAACCATGTATTCCGCGTCCCAGTTCGCCAGCCGGAAACAACCATGCGATTCGGTGCGTCCGACCTGCTCGGGGATCGGCGTGCCGTGCATGCCATAACCCGGCCGATCCAGACCGATCCACGCGTCGCCGACCGGGTTGTTCGGGCCGGGCGGCAAAATTAATTTGTGACCGAGGGCCTGCAATTCGGACGACTCCGGAAAAAGCTCCGGGTTGACCGTGTAATTCGGATCGGGCGCGAGAACAGAAACATGCAATTCGCCAACCGGCCGCTTCTCGACTTTCGCTGCGATGCTGCAGGGAAAATGCGCGATCAAATTCGTCTCCGCGTCGAACGCCTCCAGAAATCGTCCGGACAAATGAATGACCACCCACGCCGCCTTGCCGGCCGGTTCGGGATAGCTCACATCCGGAATCTTCAACACGGTTCCCGCCGCGAGGTTCGTCCAGTTCGCGTTGGGATTGAGCTGCCGGATCAGGGCCGGATGCGCATGGCCGTGCTCCGCGACAAGTTCGAGTTCCGTTTCATAATCGAGCGCGCTCTGCTGCGATTTCTCCAGCCAGGTTTTGCCGAGGGGCTGCAGCCGGGCGAAATCATTCGTGGTCACGATGTAATCGGTCAGGGTCGGCGCATCCAGCGTGAGGCGCGGCCGCGTGTTCGTGTCGAGCGAGCCGGTCGGGAAAAGATTCCGGGAACGCTGAAACGCGGCGATGGCCGCACGCGTTTGCGAACCGATTGCTCCATCCAGCGAACCTGGCGAAATCGCGCGCCGCGCCAGGGCGATTTGCGCCTCCATCACATCCCGCACTGGACGCGGAAATACAGTTGTCTGTTCGGCGGATGGCACTGGAACCAGAGACGATTGAACCGGCAACACGGGCGGAATCGGTTTGGCTTGGGTTTTTAGTTTCGGCTTTGCCTTTTCCACGACACGCCCGGTTGCCGGCGTTGGTTTGGAAGCGACTTTGACCGGATGTTTCTCATGCCACCAAAGCCAACCCAAGCCACCCAGGAAGCCCATCAAGAGCAACCAGACCAGAAAGTCCCCGCCCCGCCCCGGGCGCTTGAAAGATGCTTTTTTCCGAATTGGCACGGCGCAATTTAACCGCCGCCGCCAGCCAACCCAAGTTTTGAATTGCTACGGCAGCCGCAGCAAGGCTTCGCCAATCATCCGGGCGGTGCTTTCGTGATCGAAGCGGCTGGTGTTGATGGCCAGATGATAGTTCAATGGGTCGTTGATGTCCGCTTTGAAATACGCCTTCAAATACCGGGTGCGGGCGGGATCCTCCTCCAGGCAGTAGTGCCGCGCCTCCACCGGCGTCTTGTTGTATTCATGGCAGACGCGCTCGATGCGGTCCTCCAGATTGGCGACCAGGCGGACATGCAGAACGCGCGGCAGACGCGCCGTGACGATGTTGGCCCCGCGACCGACAATGATGACATTCCCAAGTTCCGCCAGGTGAAAAACTGTCTCGGCGAGAAGCTTCAGCATCGTGTTCTCGGTTGGCATCACCTGAAAAATGTCAGCGAGCAGGTTCTGGACTCGCGATATCCGGTCTTCTGGAAGCAATTTCTCAAGCGACCCCGGCAGATTGTGGTCTGCGAGCACCTTGGCCATGAGTTGGCGGTCAAAGATTGTCCACTTCACTCCTGGCGTCGGCGCGTGTTCCTGCAGATAGTTTGCCATTTTTTCCGCGATGATCCCCGCCCCGCACCCGGCTTGTTCGTTGATGGTGACCCCACGCCGCATGCCCACCGGTGTCCCCGTATGCGTTGTCGGAGCGGTCTGGGTGTTGATGAAGGAGAGGCAACGATCCAAGTTTATGTTAATCATAAATCACCTCGTGGTTCTGACCAACCATACGCCCGGCCCTGGGCCAAGTGCAAGAGGCAGGTGACGATTTAAATAAAGCTAATCCGGGAAATGAAATGCTTAAGCCGGCTCCCGCTTAAGCATCTCGTTGTAGGCGCTGGATATTTGATCCACCAGTGGCGAAGGCGTGACCGACTCGCCGTCGAAGGAGATGACCGGCACGATGCCCAGGGCGCTTTGCGTGACGAAGAGTCCCTGAGAATTCCGCAGCGCCTCCGGCTTGATGACGCGCTTGTTCGTTTGCAGGCCCAGCACCTGGCAGATTTCCAGCACGATGGCGCGCGTGATGCCGGGCAACACCCCCCGCCCCGTCGGCACCGTGCAGATTTTATCCTGATACACCCAGAATAGATTCCCGCTCGCCGTCTCGGCCACCTCGCCGTTGGTGTTGATGATCAGCGCTTCATCCGCGCCCTTTTCCGTCGCTTCGACGCGCGCCATGACATGCAATATTTTGCTCGTCGTCTTGAAGGAAGCCAGCGCGTCGCTCGCCGGAATCCGAAAGGACGACGTGACCAAGTTCCACTCGACCGGCTTGTCCAATGGCGGTGCGGCGTGCAACGTCATGACGATGGTGGGGCTGCTTGCGCCATTGGGGGCGTAACCGCGCGTGCCCGGCCCGCGGGTCAAGGTCACGCGCAGAATCGCATCGGGCATCTGATTGTGCTCGGTGAGCTGTCGGGCGAATTTCTCCAGTTCCTTGGGCGTGAACGGTGGTTTGATTTTTAAAAAGTCCGCGCCGCGCGTCATGCGCTCCAGATGCTGGGCCATGCGGAACGGTTTGCCGTTCACGACGCGCAGCGTCTCGAACAGCCCGTCGCCATACATGAAGCCACGGTCGTTCACAGGAACAACCGCTTCAGCATCAGATAGAAATTGCCCGTTGAGGAAAACCGTCATGAACTCAAATCCTTATATCCTCTTGTTTACGCGAACCGCAAAAATTCCGCGAGCAGAAAATTTACGAACCGCTCATTTACTGCGGTTTTCGCGGCAAAAAAATTTGAAAGCCGCCAGCTCCGGCGAAGCGCAAATTATCCAGAGGCGGGCTGTGACGCAGGTTTCTCCGCCCATGCCAGTTCCAACGCCGCCAGAAAACCCGCTGCCTTGGCTAGCGTTTCTTCGTATTCCGCACCGGGATCAGAATCGGCCACGATGCCGGCGCCGACGTTAAAATGCGTAACGCCGTCCCGGCAGACCGCCGTGCGGATCGCAATGTTCAGCTGGCTTTCGCGATTGAAGCCCAGATAGCCGATCGCCCCGCAGTAGGGCCCGCGCGAAAGCGGTTCGAGTTCGTCAATAATCTCCATCGCGCGGAACTTCGGGGCACCGGTGATGCTGCCACCGGGAAAACACGACGCGAACGCGGCAAAATGCGTCACATCCTTCCGCAACCGTCCCTCGACCGTGGAGACGAGGTGCTGCACCTGTGCGAATTTTTCGAGCTTGGCCAGCTCCGGTACTTGTACGGAGCCGTATTCACAAACCTTGCCCAGATCATTCCGCAGCAGGTCGGTGATCATCACCAGTTCGGCGAGTTCCTTGGCGCTGGTCTGCAATTCGTAGGCGAGCTGGGCATCGCGCGTCGGGTCGGCGTCGCGCGGGCGCGTGCCCTTGATCGGACGCGTTTGGATGTGCGACCCGCTCAGGCGCAGAAATTGTTCCGGCGAGGACGAAGCAACCTGGAATTCGCCACAATTAAGAAACGCCGAAAAAGGGGCGGGCGAAACGGCGCTCAATTTTTCAAAAACATCCCAGCCGGAGCATTCGCATTGTGCCATCAGCCGCTGCGAAAGGTTCACCTGATAAATGTCGCCCGCCCGGATGTAACGCTGCGCGCGTTCGACGGCGGCGAGAAAATCGGTCTTTGTGAAATTGGATGAGATTGCCCCCTCACCCCTGCCCTCTCCCCCCCGGCGGGGGCGAGGGAGAAGTTGTTCCAGCGTTTCGCGTAAATCGACGGCGTCCGGATTGGCCAACAGCGGGAATGAATTCCCCCCCGCCCTTTCGGAAAGAGAGAGGGCCGGGGCGAGGGTTGGCCCTGAATTGCCCGCGAGCTTGGCGCGCCAAAATTCACTTTGCGTGTGTGCGCGCTCCTCACAGCGCGATCCGTCAAAATTTAATCCGGTGGAAACGATGCAGACTTTGCCGAGGCGATGGTCGAAGACAACGAGACTGTCATAAAAGCCGACGTGGCAATCGGGCAGTTCCAGATCATTCACAGCCCGGCGCGGGAGTTTGGGTTCGGTGAAATTCTTCAGGTCGTAACCCCAGTAACCGAAACAGCCGCCGAGCGGGAACGGCAGGTCAATCTCATCGAGCAGTTCATAGCGGGACATCAGCGCGTCGAGGACATGCCATGGGTTGCCGTATTGAAGTTGGGGTCTGGGGTCCGGGGTCTGGGGTCTGGAGATTTCACAGCGCGAGCCAAAGGAGCGGAACGTGAGGAACGGATTGGCCGCGACAAAGGAGTAGCGCGCCTGCGGCGAATCAAACGAACTGCTGCGAAGCAAAACAATTCCCGCCTTCGCCTCGCTTCGACGCGGCAAGCCGCTTTCATCACCCAATTGCTCGACGAGCGATTCGGGCGTGTGCGCGGTTTGGATTTCCTGGATCAGCGGGCGCATGAGTCAACGAGTCTTGGTTTAGGCAAATGCCTTGGGCGTGATGACAGGCGGACCAACACGGCGTTCGTAATCACGGATGATCTCGATGACTTCATTCACGTCATCCGTGATTTTGACGAGGTCAAGGTCGCCGGGGCTGATGAGCTTGTCCTTTTCGAGGCGCGACTTCATCCAGGCGATCAAACCTTTCCAGTATTCGCGACCGAACAGGATGATCGGGAATTGCGGAATGCGCTGGGTCTGCACCAGGGTGAGGACTTCAAAAAATTCGTCCAGCGTGCCAAAGCCGCCGGGCATATAAACAAAACCAAGGCTGTATTTCACGAAGCAGACCTTGCGCGCAAAGAAGTAATGAAAATGGATCGGAATATTGGCGTAGCGGTTGCCGCTTTGTTCATGCGGCAGTTCGATGTTCAGCCCGATGGATTTTCCGCCATGCTGCACCGCACCCTTGTTCGCCGCTTCCATGATGCCCGGCCCGCCACCAGTGATGACCGCGAGATCATGCTTGGCCAGACCCTTGGCGATGTCCTGGGCGGCGCGATAATACGGGTCGCTGGGCTTCGTCCGGGCAGAACCAAAAATGGTGACGGCGGGTCCCGCATGCGAAAGCGTCTGAAAGGAATCCACGAACTCGGCCATGATGCGGAAGATGCGCCACGGATCTTCGCGGATAAAGTTGTTGTCGCTCATGGCCGAAACATAATGCCGCCGCCAAAACGAAACAAGCCCGCGACCATAAATTCGTCCTCGTTCTCGTTCTCGTCCTCGAAAATCCGATTTGAAAATCGAGAACGAGGACGAGGACGATTCAAAACAAAATAAAACGGGCCGGAGAATCGAAATTCCCCGGCCCGTTGCAGGTTCGGTTCCTCAAGAACAACCGAGGCTTTCGCCGCAGTTCAGACATTTGTAGCACGCGCCGTTGCGCACGGCGACATGGCCGCAGATCGGGCACGTCGGGGCGTCGCCCTGGTTTTGAAACGAACTGGTCAAAGTCAATTTCGCATGACCGCGTCCATGGCCGTTGCTCTTTTCCGAATTCACCTCCACAACGTCATGGTCCTCGGCGATGGGCAGTTCAGGCACGGGACGATTCACCTTTTTTTTTATCTCTTCCATCAGGCCGGGCATGGCCAGTTCCGGCTGCGTGCGGCCGACGTTGAGGCTTTCCCGGTAGCCGGGGACGAATTGCAGCGCGAGCCAGCGGAAAACGTAATCAATGATCGAAGAAGCGTTGCGGATCTCGGGATTTTTCGTAAACCCGCTCGGCTCGAAACGCTGATGTGCAAATTTCCGCAAGAGTGTTTCCAGCGGCACGCCATATTGCAACGCCATGCTCGTGAGCGTGCCGACGCTGTCCATGAGTCCGCCGATGGTCGAACCTTCCTTGGCCATCGTGATGAACAGTTCGCCGGGCTGGCCGTCTTCAAAAAGTCCGACGGTCAAATAACCTTCGTGACCGGCGATGTCGAATTTGTGGTTGAGCGCCTGGCGCGTGTCGGCCAGACGGCGGCGCAACGGCTTGCCGGAATCGGCACGGAGTTTGGAGACTTCACTTTCGAGTTCTTTGATGCGGTTTTCGAGCGGCGCGACATCGACGGCAGTGGTGGCCGTCACGGTCTTGTCGCCGCCTTCGTTGGTCTTTTTCGTGTTGAGCGGCTGCGAACGTTTCGAGCCGTCGCGATAGATGGCGACGCATTTAAGCCCCATTTTCCAGGCCTCGACGTAGGTGTTCCGGACGTCTTCAATCGTGCAGGCGCTCGGCATGTTCACGGTCTTGGAGATCGCGCCGCTGATGAACGGCTGCGCGGCACCCATCATTTTCAAGTGCGCGAGATAGCCGATGCTGCGCTTGCCTTTGTGGGCTTTGAACGCGCAGTCGAATACGGGCAGATGCTCCGGCTTGAGACCGCTGGCAACGATTTTACCGTTCTCTTCAATGTCCTCAATCGTGTCATGCTTCTCGATGTGGGCGATGATGGCTTCGTTTTCCCTGGCGCCGTAACCGAGGCGGCGCAACGCATCCGGCACCCCGCGATTGACGATCTTCAACATGCCGCCACCCGCGAGCAGTTTGTATTTCACGAGCGCGATGTCGGGTTCCACGCCGGTGGTGTCGCAGTCCATGAGGAACGCGATGGTGCCGGTTGGCGCCAACACGGTGACCTGCGCATTGCGATAGCCATGCTGACGGCCTTTGGCGATCGCACCATCCCAGGTTTTGCGCGCCTCCTCCTTGAGATAATTAAATTCCGCGCTGGGCTGGATCGATTCAACGGCTTCGCGGTGAAGCTTGATGACGCCGAGCATGGATTCGACGTTGTCCTTGGCGACCGTTTTGGCAACCCCGGCGCAACGCGCATCGCGATAACCCGGAAATGCGCCGATGTTCGCGGAAATGTCCGCGCTTTGTTCATAAGCATGGCCGGTCATGATGGCGGTGATCGCTCCGGCGAGTGCGCGACCTTCATCGGAATCGTAAGGCAGCCCGTAGCTCATGCAGAGTGAACCGAGGTTCGCGAAGCCGAGTCCAAGCGTGCGGAAGATGTGGGAATTTTCGGCGATGTCCTTGGTCGGATAGCTCGCGTTGTCCACGAGGATTTCCTGCGCGGTGATGTAAATGCGCACGGCCGCCTTGAACCGTTCGATGTCGAACTTGCCGTCCTCGCGCTTGAACTTCATCAGGTTCAACGACGCCAGATTGCACGCGGTGTTGTTGAGGAACACGTATTCACTGCACGGATTCGTTGAATGGATCGGCTCGGTGCCCTTGCAAGTGTGCCATTTCTGGATCGCGCCATCGTATTGCATGCCCGGATCGCCGCAGATGTGCGTGCCTTCGGCGATTTTGTAGAGCAGCTTGGCTGCGTCTTTTTTCTGCAGGGGCAAACCCTTCACAGACTTGGTCTGCCATTCCTTGCCGGAGAGCGCGGCCTGCATGAACTCATCGCTGGCGCGGACGGAAAGATTCTCGTTCTGATACATCACGCTGCCATAGGCATCGCCGTTGTAGGAACCGTCGTAGCCCTGCTCAATCAAGGCCCAGGCCTTCTTTTCTTCCTTCTGCTTGGCGTCAATGAATTCCTCGATGTCGCCGTGCCAGTCGCGCAGGGTGTTCATCTTGGCCGCGCGGCGCGTCTTGCCGCCGGACTTCACCACGTTGGCGACCTGATCATAAACTTTCAGAAAACTCATCGGACCGCTGGGACGACCGCCACCGCTCAATTTCTCGCGGCTGGAACGGATCGGCGTCAGGTCGGTGCCGGTGCCGGAACCGTATTTGAACAGCATCGCCTCGCTGTAGGCGAGGTGCATGATGTCTTCCATGTTGTCCTGCACGGACTGGATGAAGCACGCGCTGCCCTGCGGATATTCGTATTGCGTCTTGGCGCGTTCGGCCACCTTGGTCTGGCGATTGTAGAACCAGTTGCCCTTGCCGGAGTTTTTGCCGATGCCGTATTGGCTGAACAGCCCGACGTTGAACCACACGGGCGAGTTGAATGCGCCGTATTGATTCACGCAGAGCCAGGTCAATTCATCGAAAAAGATTTCGCCGTCCGCCTTGCTGAAATAACCATCCTTAATTCCCCAATCCGCCATCGTCCGCGCGATGCGGTGGATGAGCTGGCGCACGGAGGTTTCGCGCTCGGAGGTGTGCTGTTCCCCATAAAAATATTTCGAGACGACGACCTTCGTGGCGAGCACCGACCACGACTTCGGCACTTCGACGTTCTCCTGCTTGAAGATCACCTTGCCGCTGTCATCGGTGATTTCAGCGGTGCGTTTTTCCCATTCGATCTGGTCGAACGGCTTGACCTTGGCGTCGCTGAAAACGCGCTGGACGGGCAGCGATTTTCTGGCGGCGGCTTTGGCGCTTTTTACGACGCGCGACCCAGAGACTTTTCTGGCGCGGTGGTGGACGGCTTTGGGAGCCGACGACGAAACTTCTTCACGGGCATCAATCATGGTTTACTCCAATTTGATTTTTAATTTGTTAAGCGGCTTCAAGAGTGAGACAGAAACCGGATATGGTTCAAAATACGACGAATTTCCCAAGAAAAAACGAGAAACCCTCAAAATCGCACCAAATTCAATTTCCCCAACTAATTGGGGAACGGAAGCCATCATGCTACCACCTATGGTATCTTTCAAGAAAATTTCACAGAAAAGTTACGCGAACGATATTCCCAAATGAATTCAATGAAATTCCCGTGGCGGGGTTGGAAAATTGACGACTTATTCGCTATTGTGAATAAGAAAACTTCCAACGCTATTCCATCAAGTTGAGGAAGTGCCAGCACGTTTGGCTATTTGACCACTTTGCAGCTTTTCTTCAAGGCAACGGGCTGTTAAACGTCACCTGCTTGTTCCAGTTACAGACAAGATTTGTTTTCCCGCCGATGGAAAGCTGGATCCACAAATCATAAGAGGTGGGATTGTTCGTTCCGGGACAGGCGTAACGCCACGGATTCACATCCGCCATACCAAGCGGCTGATAGTTTTGATCAGGCCCACTCACTGCACCAAGCAGCAATGTCACCGGAACAGTGGGATAGGCTTGATTTATAATAGCTGATCCAATCTGTTTTGGTTTCAAACCCGAAATGAAACTCCGAGCCGCAGGCGCATTTTCACCCGGCCCGGTCTTCATGCAATTCACAAAACCACTCACGCCTAATGGGCCAGGCACCGTAAGAGCGGAGGCAACAATTGAGGCGCTACCATCCAGCGTGTAATAGGCGGCATTGTTGTTAGTCGTGCCGAGCAATTCATAGTATAGCGGACTAAACCGCGCATCGTTCGGATTACCCGGCGGATAAAAGCCATAAGCCGCCTTGAAACTGTCAATGGCGGTTTCCAACTGCGCCATCTCCGCCTTCGTGTCATTAATGATGGAGGTTCGCTTAAATGGTTTCAGCGCGGAAACGATGAACCCAGCCAGAATCGCGATAATTGAGATCACTACGAGCAGTTCGACCAGCGTGAAACCGGCGTGATTTCGGCGCAAATGAAACGACATGTTTTTCATAAAAGTTTCAGCCAACTGCGCTATTCCGCAACTGAATCTATTTTCCGCGCGTTTTTTTCTTGGGCTTGCGGGAATACCTTTCGCGGCGTGCGGCACGATATGCATCCATCCTGCCCGCCAGATTTTGGTCCAGCGGCTTGGGTTTCCGCATGGATTCAACGGTTTTCGGCCGCGCCTTCGGCACAAAGGTGATGGGGCAGCCTTCGTAACCGAACGCCGTGCGCATTTCGTTCGCCAGATATTTTTTGTAGGGGTCGGAAAACAACTCGTCGCGGTTGACGAACAGCAGGAACGCCGGCGGCGACTGGCGCACCTGCGTGGCGTAATAAAATTTCAGCCGGTGACCGGCCGCACTCACCGGTTGGCGCTTTTCCACGGCGTCATGCAGCGTGCGGTTCAAGATCGCCGTCGGCACTTTCTGCTGCAATTGCGCGGCGACGTAGCGGACCGCCTCGAGCAGACGGTCCAGGTGAAAACCGGATTTCGCGGACGTGAAAATCACCGGCGCGTAATCGAGGAAGAACAATTTCTTCTGCACCCACTCGCCGAATTCGCCCAGCGTGGTCATCTTTTTGGGCGCGGAACGGTTCTCCTTTTTCTCGCGAGAGATGATCTCCTCCTTGCGCTTCTCACGGATATCCTTGTCGAACAAGTCCCACTTGTTCACGACCAGAATGCACGCACGGCGGTTTTCGACGATGCGGTCGGCGATTTTTTTGTCCTGTTCCAGAATGCCGGCCTCGGCGTCCAGAACCAGAATCGCGATGTCGCAGCGCGCGATGGCTTCTTCCGAG
The DNA here is from genome assembly GCA_035577265.1 of Verrucomicrobiia bacterium. Taxonomy (GTDB): domain Bacteria; phylum Verrucomicrobiota; class Verrucomicrobiia; order Limisphaerales; family UBA11358; genus UBA11358. Next base: position 55,488 of record DATLVR010000047.1, read on the forward strand.
CGTTGCACGCTGAAAAACTCCACGGAGTCGTCAATGCTGCGCGTCTTGCGGATGCCCGCCGTGTCCACGAGGACATATTTTTCGCGCACGCCCTCGGTCTCGACCTCGAACGGCACATCCACCGTGTCGCGCGTCGTGCCGGGAATCGGGCTGACGATGACCCGCTCGGATTTCGTCAGCGCGTTGATGATGGACGATTTGCCGACGTTCGGGCGCCCGACAATCGCCAGCCGCAGCGGGCCTTTTTTGCGCCGCACGATTTCGGGTGAGTCAGTGGTCAGTAGTTGGTTGTCAGCAGCTGAAACATCCGCGCCGTCTGCATCGCTACCAACTACTGACTGCTGACTACTGACTGCGGGCAGATAAGCCGTCGCCGCATCCATCAAATTGGTGATGCCCTCGCCATGGATCGCGCTGACGGGGAACATTTTCTCGAAACCCAGCCGGGCGAATTCGTCCATGTTCTTTTCCGCAAGGCTGGTGTCCACCTTGTTGATCGCGACCAAAATGGGTTTGCCGCTGGCCCGCAATTTCTGCGCGACCTCGCGGTCGAGCGGCACCACGCCTTCCTGCACATTCACGACGAGGATGATGGCGCACGCCGCTTCGATGGCGATCTCCACCTGCTCCAAGGCCGCCTTGGTGATGACGTCCTCGGATTTTTCGCGGCGCAGCAGGCCGATGCCGCCGGTGTCCACGAGCGTGTAAATGCGCCCCTGCCATTCGGCCTCGACGCTCACACGGTCACGGGTGACGCCGGGCTGGTCATGGACGATGGCAATACGCCGCTTGACGATACGGTTGAACAGCGCGGATTTCCCGACGTTGGGGCGGCCTACGATGGCAATAAGATTCGACACTCCGATATCATGCGACAATTGGCCCCGCCACGAAAGGTAAAAGCAGACGTGACTATAATTTCCGCATCAAAGCTTTTGCGCGACTGATCCACATCCGGTCACGCTTGCGCTGGAATGCCGGCGCGTGAACATCATCGCTCACCACGTCTTTGAGTTGTGTGCGCGCGAGGTCATTTTGCTGCTTCGCAATGTAAAGTTCCGCCAGCTGAACTTTGGCGCGCGGATAGGAATGGTTCTGCGTGATATGCTGCCAGTAGCGGAGTGCATTGTCGGTTTCGCCCAGCGCCATCAACGTTTCCGCCAGTGCCATCATCGTGTGACCGTAATCGTGTTCCGGCTTTTCGCGCATGACACCTTCCAGCAGCGGACGCGCTTCGGCGGGACGTTTCAGGCGGAGGAGGCACTGGCCCAGGTGCGCCCGCGTGTCCACATCCTTCGGGTCAAGTTCCAGCGCGGCGCGATAACACTTTTCAGCCTCGGCCAGTTTGCCGCGCTGAAAATAAACATCGCCGAGCTGGTAATGGTGGGAGGCGTTGCCGATGTGATGAATTTGCGCCTGCAATTCCCTGATGCGCTTGCGACTTTGCGCGCCGGGCAATTCAAAGCCGCTGGTGGCAGAGGCCGAGTTGCGATAGACAAAAAAATAGTAAAACACGGCGGAAATTCCCCAGCCGATGACGATGAACAAAACCCAAAGCCATTCAGAGTTGCGGACGGCGTGAACGAGCATCCAGATTTGGAACGCGGTGACGACGATCAACCACGGGTTATGGATTAAATAACCGGGGTCCTGCACGATCGTAATCAGCGAGGCGAACATCCGGTGAAGCTAATCAGAGCCGGAGAATTCGGGCAACCTGCTTTTTACCAGCCGTTTTGGAATTGCATTGGCCGGCGGTTTGCAGGAAGCTCAGGGGACCCAATCCAACAATCAGAAGAACGCCCAAACAAGGCTCCTTAACTGCCATGAAAAAGCTTCATCGTTTTTTTCCACAGGTGATTTCTGCCCTCCTGTTCACCACCCTCACTTCGCACGCAGTTGTGTTGACCAACAACACCACCATCAGTGCGCTGGACACCAGCTATGAGGGCGCAGACATCGTCATCAGCAACTGCACCGTCACGGTGGACGGCGCGCATTCGTTCGCCAGCCTGCAAGTCGCGCCCGGCGGCGTGCTGACCCATTCATTTTATCCCAACGCCAGCACTTCATTTTTGGTTAGCGCAGTGGATGAGCCGCAAATTTTGAGCAGCACCAATCCCGCCACGCTGTTGCACACCAATATCTCCGGACCGGTCACGGTGACGGATTTGAGCCACGCCATCATCTACACGAACACTGTGGATTATGTGGCACTGCCACAACCTGACGGCACGACCCAGCTCCAGTGGACGAACACTTCCGCCATCGCGGACGGCGCGACGGTGCTGGTGAGTTACACCTGGTCTTATGGCGTGAAATCCGGATTGACCCTCACCGTGACCAACGACGTCACGGTTGCCAGTGGTGGCAGCATCAACGCCAACGGAATCGGCTACGGCGGTGCGCTCGGCATGGGACACGGCTTCACAGCAACCGGCAGTTTCCCGGACGGTTCCGGCGCGGGTTACGGCGGCAATGGCGGCATTAGCGCCAGCAACGCGCTCGGCGGCGTTTGCTATGGCTCGGTTTCGCAACCGGTTAATCTCGGCAGCGGTGGCGGATCGAGTTACGCCGGCACCGGCGGAAGCGGCGGCGGTCTGGTGCAAATCATCGCGGGCGGAAACATCAATATTGACGGGGTAATTTCAGCGAACGGTGCGGACGCCACCAACAGCCGGGCGGGCGGCGGCGCGGGCGGCGGCGTCTGGCTTTCCGCCGCGAGCGTGAGCGGCGCCGGCAGCATCCGCGCGAACGGCGGCGCGGGCGAACCGGTTCGCGGCGGCGGGGGCGGTGGTGGACGCATCGCGATTCAATGCGCCACCAATAATTTCACGGGCAGCCTCAGCGCCATCGGCGGCAACGGCTGGAAAATTGGCGGCGCGGGGACGACCTACACCACAGTCACCGGGCAAAATGGATTCTTGCTCGTGGATAACGGCGGACGCGCCGGGACCAATTCCACCATCACACTGCCGGCGAATACTGATGTGTTGATCCGCAGCAACGCGAGCGTGATTCCCTCCGGCACATGGACTGCCGGCAACGTGACCGTCGCCACCGGCGGCAAACTCGTGGCGCTCTCGCAAACCATCATGACGCTAAATGTGACCGGCACGCTGGCGGTTCAATCCGGCGGCGCGATCACGGCGGATGCCTTGGGCTACGCGGCGGGCAGCGGCAACGGCGCGGGACAATTTTATGCCAGCGGTAATTATCCGTGCAGCGGCGCGGGGCACGGCGGCACCGGCGCGCGCGGTTCGCCCACGAACGCCGCCGCCGGCACGACCTACGATTCGCAAACCGGTCCGACGCTTTTTGGCAGCGGCGGCGGGACTTATTCCACCTTCTCGTTCGGCGGCAACGGCGGCGGTGCGTTGCGCATTTCCGTGAATGGCACATTGCAGGTGGACGGAGCGATTTCGGCCAATGGCGGCAACGGTTCCGGCACGGGCGGCGGCGGCGGTTCCGGCGGCAGCATTTACATCACGGCCACGACCGTGGGCGGCAGCGGCACGATTCTGGCCAACGGCGGTGGCGGCGCGGGAACCATCGGCGGCGGCGGCGGCGGCGGACGCATCGCCATTTATTCCACCACTGCTCCCGCGTTCAATGGCGCAGTGCTCGCCGCTGGCGGCGGTGGGGCCAACTGGGGCGGGGCCGGCACGATTTATTTACAACCACCTTCCGCATCTGCTTATCAATTGATTTTGGACAACGCCGGTCACGCGGGAGCAAATACAACGCTCTCGTCCAGCTCGACGGCTAGTTTGATTGTCCGCAACGGAGCCATCGGCTCGGCCAGCTCTTCGGTGACTTTTTCAAGCCTCAATATTTTTTCCAACGGCCGGCTGGCTTCCATTGGGACGACTGTGCCCAGCAGCCTGGTGCTCAACATCAGCGGCGATGCCACGATTCAACCCGGCGGGGGCATCACGGCCGACACGCTGGGTTACGCGGCGGGTGCCGGCACCGGGGCAGGTGGCTACTATGGCTCGACCCCATATCCGGGCAATGGAGGCAGTCATGGCGGCGCAGGCGGCTACGGCTATCCGGCCTATTTTTATTCCAGCGGCAACGGAACCTTGTATGACTCCATCCCCTCGCCCAGTGCGGCTGGCAGCGGCGGCGGCGGAAATCAATCCACTTCCATCGGCGGCCGCGGCGGCAGCGTGATTTCGCTGTCGGTCAGCGGCAGACTGCAAGTAGACGGAGTGATTTCCGCCAATGCCGGCAACGGTTCCGGCACGGGCGGTGGTGGCGGGGCCGGCGGCAGCATCGGGCTCTCCGTTGGCACGCTCGCCGGCAGCGGGGCCATCCAGGCAAACGGCGGCAACGGCGTGGACGCCATCGGCGGCGGCGGCGGCGGCGGTTGCATCGCGATTTATTTCACCACGAATATTTTTTCCGGCAGCCTCACGGCTTACGGCGGCAGCGGTTACAATTACGGCGGCGCGGGGACGATTTATATAAAAACCAATTCCGTGAACCGTGCATCACTCATCGTGGACAACGGCGGCCATGCGGGTGCAAATTCGGCCATGCTCTCGTCGCCAACCACCGACACCACTTTGCAAAACGGCGCACTCGCCTTCGCCAATAATTCTTTGTTCGTTGGAAATCTTCTGATCAGTTCAAACTCGTGGATCATCATCACCAATGGCACACAAGTGGCAACTTGGACTCTGAATGCCTCTGGTAATGTCACCGTTCAATCGGGCGGCGGCATCAGCGCCGATGCGCTTGGCTACCGCCAAGGTCAAGGCAGCGGTGCGGGTGGAAATTATGCCAGCGCTCCGTATTATCCCAGCGGAGGCGGCGGCCATGCCGGGTATGGCGGAAACCCCTCCAGTTATACTTCATCCATCGGCGGCAACGCGGGCTACGATTCGCTCACAGCTCCGACGCTTGCGGGCAGCGGCGGCGGCGGCAATGCCACTTACGCGATCGGCGGCACGGGCGGCGGCGTGATTCAGATGACCATCACCGGCAGCCTGCTGGTGGACGGCACGCTTTCCGCCAATGGTGGCAATGGTTCCGGCACGGGCGGCGGCGGCGGCGCGGGCGGCAGCCTGAATTTGACCGGCGGCAGCCTGCTCGGCTCCGGCATTCTTTCCGTGAATGGCGGCAGCGGCGTGACCGGAGTGGGCGGCGGTGGCGCAGGTGGAATCATTGCCTGTTCGTTCACGTCGAATTCCTTTTCCGGAACCCTGTCGGCTTCCGGTGGTGGTGGCGCGAACTACGCCGGTGCCGGCGTCATTTGTATCCGCACCAACGCTGGCTTTGGCATCCTGTCTGCATTTATCGTGGACAATGCCGGTCATCGCGGCACGAACACTCCGGTTTCCAGCCTCAACTCCGCCAGCAGCCTGATCATCCGCAACGGTGCCGTCGTCACGCCGCCATCCTCATCTTCGCAGATCATTGCAAATCTGCTCATCAATTCCAACGGCTGGTTCATGCCGGCTTACAACAGCGGCGGCATTTTCAATCTCACGGTGAATGGCAACGCGACCATCCTGCCCGGTGGCGGCATCATCGCCGACACCTTCGGCAATACGGCGGGCAATGGCAACGGACGTGGTTATATCTACGGCAATTCCCCCTATTATCAATGCAGCGGGGCGGCACATGGCGGCTACGGGGCGGCGGGAACTTCAAATTCATCCGCGCCAATTTTCGGCTCCACCTATGACTCGACCACGTCGCCTGCGTCCGTTGGCAGCGGTGGCGGCGGCGTTGGCTCCTTTTCCTATGGCGGCAATGGCGGCGGCTATGTGAACTTCCACGTGAACGGCGCGCTGCAATTGGACGGAATGATTTCCGCCAATGGTGGCAACGGTTCCGGCACGGGCGGCGGCGGCGGCTCGGGCGGCAGCTTGAATCTGAATTTCAATTCACTCACCGGCTCCGGCAGCATCACCGCCAACGGCGGCTCCGGTGCGGGAAACATCGGCGGCGGCGGCGGTGGTGGACGTATCGCGGTCTATTTCAACAGCAATAATTTTACCGGCGCAATCGCCGCCTACGGCGGCGGGGGCGCAAATTATGGGGGCGCAGGGACGGTTTATTACAAAACCAACTCGCAAAATTACGGCCTGCTCGTGCTGGACAACGCCAACAACGCCGGCACCAATACCACTTTTGATTCTGTCAGCATGGACGTGACGGTTCAAAACAAAGCCGTCGGAATGCTTCCCTCGCTCGGCTTGTGGACGGCGCATAATATTTTGATCCGCACCAACGGCATGCTGACCGGGACACCTTCCACCGGTGCACGCACCTTGGTCGCGAATAAGCTTACGATTGACGCCGGCGGCGCGCTGAATTTGGATTCTGCCGGCAACATTCCCTTTAACAGCGGTGCCGCCATTCGCGGCGGCGGCGGCCACGGCGGTTATGGCGGCGGGAATTCCACCACTTACGGGCTGGTCTACAATTCCATCCAATCTCCATCCGTCCCCGGCAATGGTGGCGGGAGCGTTCAATCTCCGCCCTATTATCAGGGAGGCTGCGGCGGCGGCGCGCTGAATCTGAATGTCCCCGGCACCGTGACGGTGAACGGCCGCTTGTCGGCCAATGGCGGCAACGGCGATTTCAACGCCGGCGGCGGCGCGGGCGGCAGTTTGAATCTGCAAAATGTTCTGACCCTTGCCGGCAGCGGCGTCATCTCCGTGAACGGCGGCACGACCACCGGTTCCGCCTGCGGCGGCGGCGGCGGCGGACGCCTCGCCCTCATTTGCACGTCGAATAATTTTACCGGCCAGCTTTCGGCGGCGGGCGGCAACGCGCCTTATCCCGGCGGCGCGGGCACGATCTACACGCGCGTCGGCAACACGAGAACATTGCTCGTGGACAACGGCGGCGTCTTTGGCACCAACACGCCGCTCTCGAGCAGTTATTCCCTGCCGACGTCGCCGTTCAACCTGAACATCTCCGGCGCGGCCACGGTGGTTCCGCTCACGCCGCTCCCGGCGTTGAGCAACCTCACCATCAACGCGAACAGCCTGCTCACCATGATGGGAACGCAATCCAATCTCACTTTGGCCGTGCTAAAGGATTTCAATCTCGCGGGCAGCTTGAATCTGGACAATAAAGGCTATGCGCAGACGAACGGCCCCGGCGCAGGCGTGACCATCAACAACAAAGGTTCCGGCGGCGGCTACGGCGGGCTGGGCGGAAATTCTTTGAGTGGCGCAGTTGGCGGAACCAGCTACGGCTCGGCCACGCAGCCAGTGGATTTCGGCAGCGGCGGCGGCAACGGCTTGAACACGCTCACCGGTGGTTCGCAGGGCGGCGGCGCATTACGCGTCAGTGTCGGCGGCACCTTCAATGTGGACGGCACCATCAGCGCGAACGGCAATTTCGGCTGGCAGGAGGATTCCGGCGGCGGCGCGGGCGGCAGTGTCTGGCTTTCCGCCAACACGCTGACGGGACTGGGAAATATTTCCGCAGCCGGCGGCGATGGCGAACTGCTCGGCGGCGGCGGCGGCGGCGGCGGACGGATCGCGATTTATTCGCCGACGAATTTATTTGCCGGCGTCACCAACGCCAACGGCGGCAACGGCGCCGCGCCCGGCCAGAATGGCAGCATTTTTCTTTCGACGATTTTCCCTGATTTTCAAATCATTTCCCAGTCGCCCACCGGCATCGTCGCCAATACCGTCAGCTCGCTGGAATTGACCTTCAACGAGGCGATTGATAACGCCTCCGCCTCGTCGGCCAACTTCACGCTCATCACGCCCGCCGGACCGGTGGTGCCGGAAAACATGAGCGCGACCACCATCGGCATTGCCACGATGCGCGTGAGTTTCCCGGTGCAAAATCTTTTGGGGGACTATTCCATCCAGGTCGCAACGACCATCAAGAACATCTTTGGCCAGCCGCTCGCGCAAACTTACACCAACGGTTTCACCATCACGATCCCCACAATTTCGGGCACCGTCACGGGCACCAACGGCGCACCCGTCGCCGGCGTCTTGCTGCAACCGAACGGCGGACTCATTGGATCCATGACGGACAGCAGCGGCAATTATGCCATCGGCGTGCCGACCGGCTGGAATGGTTCGGTGACGCCGTCGTCCGGCAGTTTTATGTTCGCGCCCGGCTCGTTGAGCTACACGAACCTTCCCGCGTCGGCGACCAATCAGAATTATCTGATGGCGACGACGATTGCGCCCGACCTCGCAGCCGGCCTGAGCGAAACGAATCTTTCCATCAACTGGACCGGCATCCCCGGCGTGACCTATCAAACCTGGTGGTCCACAAACCTGGTGGATTGGTCACCGCTGGGCAGCGCGCTCGCCGGCACAAATGGCCCGATGCAAATCCTGCTGCCGTTGGACACCGATCCCGCGGCCTTCTTCCGTCTTGGGGCGACAACGCCCTGACGGAAAGAACGGGTTTGTAGTCTTCGGAGCGCGAGTTGTCTCAACACGCAGCGTTCCCGAACTGGCCACCCGCTGCGGATTGAGGACAACCCGCGCTCCGTTTTGACTTCCCCTATAATTCGTTTAACTTTGGCGGCACAGATTTTACCGCATGAACTTGAATGAACAAATGACGCGACTGGCCCGGCAGGCCAAGGCTGCGTCGCGCGAACTGGCAAAACTGACCACGGCGGAGAAAAACGCCTGCCTGCTCGCGATGGCCACGGCGCTCGAACAGAACGCCGCCGCCATCAAGGAAGCCAACGCGCTGGACATGGAATTCGGCGCGCAACACGGCCTCTCCGCCGCCATGCTCGACCGGCTCAAGCTCGATGACAAACGCATCGCGGGCATGGCCAGGGGCCTGCGCGAAGTTGTCGCCCTGCCCGATCCGATCGGAAAAATTCTAGACGAACGCACGCGGCCCAACGGCCTCAAGCTGCAAAAGATTTCCACGCCCATCGGCGTCGTCGTCATCATCTACGAATCGCGCCCCAATGTGACGGCGGATGCGGCGAGCCTGTGCTTCAAGTCCGGCAACGCCACGATTCTGCGTGGCGGCAAGGAGGCGTTGAATTCGAATCAGACCATCGCCAAGACGATGATTGACGCGGGAAAGGCCGCCTGCAAAGGCTTTCCTGAACATGCGATTCAGGTCGTGCCCACGCCCGATCGCGAGGCGATTCCCATTTTGCTCTCGCTCACGCAATACGTGGACCTCTGCATGCCCCGCGGCGGGGAGAGCCTCATCCGTGCCGTGGCGGACTGCTCGAAAGTTCCCGTCATCAAACATTACAAGGGCGTCTGCCATGTTTTCGTGGATGCCGACGGCGATTTGAAGATGGCCGAGGAAATCGTGATGAACGCCAAAGTGCAACGTCCCGGCGTTTGCAACGCGATGGAGACGTTGCTTGTGGACAAATCAGTCGCGGAAAAGTTTCTCCCGCCGATGGCGCAGAAACTCGCCGAAAAGCACGTTGAGTTGCGCTGCGATGAAACCGCCTTCGCTCAACTCTCAACTCTCAACTCTCAACTGCGGCTGAAAGCTGCTTCCGAGCAGGACTGGTTCACCGAATACATGGATTACATCCTGAACATCCGCGTGGTGGACGGCGTGCAGGCCGCGATTGACCACATCAATCATTTTGGATCGGCGCACTCGGACAGCATCATCACGAGGAACGAGGCGCACGCGAAACAATTCCTGGCCGAGGTGGATTCGGCGGCGGTGTATTGGAACGCGAGCACGCGGTTCACCGACGGCGGCGAGTTCGGCATGGGCGCGGAGATCGGCATCAGCACCGACAAGATCGGCGCGCGCGGCCCGATGGGCCTGGACGAATTGACCAGCTACAAATGGCTCGGCATCGGCAACGGCCAAGTGCGAAGTTGATTCAACCAGCCGGATAAATTATTATTTTCACGTGAGGCAAAATTCATCCACCACCGCTGCCATCCGCTGGGCAAAAAAGCTGGCTGAGGATGTTGGCGTCGTCATGGCGCGGCATCCCGACGCCGACCCGGAAGATGTGCGACTCACGTTGATCTCCCTGCAATCACCGCCGCTCGCGCGGCTCAACCGGAGTTTGCGCCGTGGCCGAGGTTTTGCCGCTTTCAGAAGCTGAACTGCGTCTTTTGGGGACGCTGCTCCGCCATAAAATCCGTTTTATGGTGGTGGGGCTTTCCGCCGCCGCCCTGCAAGGCGCGCCCGTCGTGACTGAAGACATTGACCTCTGGTTTGATGATTTGAATGATCCGAAATTGATTCCCGCCCTCGTCAAAGTGGGCGCCGCCTACATTCCCCCGTTCGGTTACAATCCGCCCATGCTGGGCGGCGCGGGCAGCGAACCGTTCGACGTCGTGATCCGCATGGATGGCTTGGGAAAATTTGCCGAGGAATGGAAACGCGCGCTGGAAATCAAAATCGGCAGATTAAAGCTCAAGGTGCTGCCGCTGGAACGCATCCTCGCCAGCAAGC
>DATLVR010000048.1:0-5208 GCA_035577265.1 Verrucomicrobiia bacterium
CCCTCTCCCCCGTTGGGGGAGAGGGACGGGGTGAGGGGGATTTTCAAACCATTGATGAAGTCCTGCTCTCCGTCCTGCGCGCGCCGCGCACATTCACGCGGGAAGATACGGTCGAGATTTCCTGCCACGGCGGTCTGTTGCCAGCGAAGCTCGTCCTCGACACGGTTCTGGAAAACGGCGCGCGGCTTGCCGAGCCCGGCGAATTCACGCGGCGCGCCTTTCTCAACGGCCGGCTCGATCTCGCGCAGGCCGAGGCGGTGGCCGACCTCATCCATTCGCGCACCGAACTCGCGCTGGCCGCCGCCAACGAACAACTCGCCGGAAAACTTTCGCAGCGCATCAACCAATTGCGCGACGAAATGATGAAGACCCTCGCACACGTCGAGGCGCACATTGATTTTCCCGACGAAGACATCGCGCCCGAAACCCGCGCCCAGCTCATCCAGCGGTTGGAGAATGGCGCGGCGTTCATGGACGAACTGTTGTGCACCGCCAACGAAGGGCAGATTCTCCGGCGCGGCATCCGCACGGCGATCGTGGGCCGGCCCAACGCGGGCAAATCCAGTCTGCTCAATCAATTGCTCGGCCACGACCGCGCCATCGTCTCGCACATCGCTGGCACCACGCGCGATACGATCGAGGAGACCGCGAACATCCGCGGGCTGCCCGTGGTGTTCATTGACACCGCCGGTCTGCGCGAGGCGCGCGATGAGATCGAAGTCGAAGGCATCCGTCGCAGCCGCGAATCGCTGGCGAAGGCGGAATTAATTTTACATGTCCTCGACGCCAGCGAACCGCTCACGCCTGCCGATGAATTGTATCTGGCCGAGTTCGCTGCGAAGAAACGGATCCTCGTTCGCAACAAAACGGATTTGCCCGTGAAATTGATTTTGCCACCGGAACGCATCACGCATCACGCATCACGCATCACGGATGTTTCCTGTCTGAGCGGGCAGGGGATGGAAGTATTGAAGGACGCGATCAAGGACCTGGTCTGGGCGGGCAAAATCGAAGCCGGGATGTTGCAGGTGATGATCAACTCGCGACATCAGGAGGCACTGGGCCGCGCCCGCGTCGCCACGCTGGAGACGATCGCGGCGTTGCGCGCGGATCTGACGCTCGAACTGGTGGCGTTGGATTTACGCATCGCCGTCAACGCCGTCGGTGAAATCGTCGGCAAAACGGCCACGGACGACCTGCTCGACTCGATCTTCAGCCAGTTTTGTTTGGGGAAATAGCCACGCAAAGAGTGCGAAGAGAATTTAAAGCCAATCTAGTCGTTAGGCGTCATAGACAGCCTTTCTAGCGCGAAACCATCGCAAAACAAGAAAATAACCGAGTGCAATCAAAGCACACCAAACAACAATCGCCATCGGCAGCGCCATGAAACCGTCTGCCTTGGCGATGTGGTCTCCGTTTGACACGATATAATCTTCAATACTCTTGGACGATGGCATGGAGGTAAAATGAAGCCCCTCTTTGTGAACTCGCCAAAAACCATAACGCCATACGAGCAACAGATAATGCTCGGCCAAATAACAGGCCGGAAACAAGGCCGCCACAATCCACAGTCTGAAAATTACCGAGCGCATACGCTGACGCCTGACATCTAAGCAGGCCGTAGTCTTTGTGGCCTATTAAGTTTTGCGTCTGCCATGTTTTGACAAAAGTTGCAAATCGTCCGGAACAAACTAATCCCCCAAACAAGTCCCGACGTGCCGGGCGGTTTCAATCCACGAATGGTCGGGTGGCACGGCGCGGCGTTTGCCGGCGACTTTTTCCAGCGGCACCGGTTCCGTCCGCTCCCCGCGCGCGGCCACCATCACGCCAAAGATGCCTTCGTTGATCAGATCCGCGCACGCGCCGCCGAGCCGCGTGGCCAGCAGCCGGTCCGCGGGCGAGGGCGTGCCGCCGCGCTGGACGTAGCCGAGAATCGTCACGCGTGATTCGAGGTGCGTGAGTTCCTCCAGTTGCCGGGCGAGCCGGAGGGTGTTGCCGGCATGCCGGGCGTTGAGCGAGGCGAGTTCCGCTTTCGCCTCCTTTTTGTCGTGCAGATTGCGGGCGCGTTCGCGTTTGGCTTCGGCGGCGGCAAAGGCGCGCGCGTCGTCCACGCTCATCGCGCCCTCGGCCACGGCGACGATGCTGAAATTCGTTCCGTAGCGGCTGCGCGCGCGGATGGCTTCGGCGATCTTCTCGACGCGGTAGGGGATTTCGGGAATCAAAATCACGTCCGCGCCGCCCGCGATGCCCGCCCCCAGCGTCAGCCAGCCCGCGTTATTCCCCATGATTTCCGCGATGATGATGCGATGATGGCTGTGCGCCGTGCTGTGCAGCCGGTCAATCGCCTCGGTCGCGATGTCGAGCGCGGTGGCGAAACCGAACGTGGCATCCGTCATCGCCACGTCGTTGTCAATCGTCTTGGGCAGGGTGATGACGTTGAGGCCGGCCTGGTGCAGACGCAGCGCGCTTTTCTGGGTGCCGCCGCCGCCGAGGCAGACCAGGCATTCGAGACCGTATTTGCGATAATTTTGGACAATGACCTCGGTCATGTCGCGCGTGCGGCCATCAATCAACATCCGATGCGGCTTGTCGCGGCTGGTGCCAAGGATGGTGCCGCCCACGGTGAGAATGCCGGCGAGCGCGGCCTTGTCGAGCTTCAGCTTGCGGTCTTCCACGAGGCCGCGAAAGCCGTCGCGGAAGCCGATGATCTCCATGCCGTAGCTCAGCGCGGTCTTGCCGACGCCGCGGATGGCGGCGTTGAGTCCGGGGCTGTCGCCGCCGGCGGTTAAAATCCCGATGCGTTTGATTTTGGGTTTCGCCATAACGTGTCTATTTGAGTTGGGAAAATTATTTTGTCGAGAATTACTTTGCGAATCGGTCAATTATTTGAAGGAATGGAAATGAGCTTTGGCCGGCGATGCGCATTTTCTTTTGGTCCGGTCATGGGTTTCGCGCGACATCTTATTCATGAAGCGAAACCGGCGGCAAGTATTCGCCGATAAATTCGCGTTTCCACCAGGCCCCTGTCGCGCGGCGTTCGGCGGCATCGGTGAAATGATAATCGTAGAATTGAGCGCGGATGAACCGGGGCGGCTTGTTGGGAAACGAATTTGTGGCCAACAGTGCCAGAACTTCCGGCGAACCTTGCAACAGCCGGCTGCAAAATTGTTCGAACCATGGGTTCTGCCGGGAGTCGCCCAGCGCGGCGAACCACATCTGCCAGTCGAGCCGTGGCTGGAACGGTTCGATGAAGCCGGGGCGCCGATTCACGCCGCCGGGTTTGTATTTGAATTCGTAAGGCCACCACGTCACGCGGTCGTTGCTGCCTTCGACGATGATCTCACGCCTTTCGGTGGTCATCACCGCGAACAGGCCGTAGCTGTTCACCGTGCGCAGCGGCATGAGCATTCCATCCAGCACGGCTGCTGGTGCCAGCAGACTGGAGCGGACGCCAAACATGGAAATCATCTGGAACAGCGAAATGGATGCGACGATGATGGCGAGTGGAACGGTCAACTTGCGCGGCCAGCGCCGGTTGAGAGTTGAGGGCTGGGCAGTTGAGAGTTGAGAGTCGGCGAGTTGAGAGTTGGGAGACAACGGGCGGTGGAGGCGGGACGGTATGATCCGTTGCAGGATGAAATCATCGAGCAACAGCAGGCACAGGGCGATCGCGAGAAAATTGAAGAAGGTGTAATTGCCGGTCAGCATAATCAGCAGTTGCAAACTCACCAGTGCGGCAGCGCCAAAAAACCGGAGCCGGCGTGGGGCGAAGATCAGGAAGGGCGCGCCGATTTCGATGGCGAACATCGCGGCGCAGGAGAATTTCTGAAACGCCAGCGGCAGCAGATTCGCATACCAACCCAACCACGTCGGCAGCGGCTGGGTTTGGTAATGAAACGTGAGCGCGGTGAGGTTGCGCCAAGCAGGGTCGCCGCTCAACAGCTTCACGCAGCCGGAAGAGAACATGAGTTTGAACAGCAGCAACCGCAGCAGCCATAGAAGGATTCGTGACGGTGGTGATTGTGGCACGGGCGTCCCGCCTGTGAGTTTCTGGTTTTGCGCGATGCTTGCGCTCGAAACACGCGGGCGGGACGCCCGTGCCACTAAATGCAGCGGCGCAAAAAAGATCGCGAGAAAACCCGCTTCGAGCAGCAGATTGTCCCATTGAAAGCCGAGAAAGTCCCGACCGACGGTGGCGAGTGAGAGATAAATCAGCCACAGCAGCGCCAGACATGGCGCGGGCGCGATGCCGACAATGAGTAAAACCGCCAGCGCAGTTCCGGCGGCGCATTGGAAATTCAAAAAACCGTCGGACGCATTGAACCAACTCAGCGTCGGCAGCAGGTAAAATCGTTCCAGGCCGATGCCGCGCACGTCGCATTGTTGCTGGACGGCGGACATGAATTGATCCGTCGGCAAAATGCCGTTGTGTCCGATGAGCCCGCTGATTTGCGTCCAGAGCGATACAAACGCGAACAGATAAATCACGCCGAGTGCGCGCAGAAAAATCCAGCGCGTGAGAACATAATCCGGACGTTCGACATGCCGGCCCCAGCACCAACGGGTGAGCAAAGAGAAGAACGTCCGGTTTTCAGCGACCAAACGATAAGCCCATTCCGTGAGGTTGGCCAACGCCGGTGAATTTTCGTAAGTGCGCAGCGGCCATTGCCATTTGGGATTCTTTGCCAGCGTGCGGAACACCGCTTCCGCGCCGGAATAAACCGCGCCGTCCGGTTCGATGAGCTGGACGGCAGTTGCAAACCGTTCGCAGGGAATTTCCGGGAATCGCGCGGTGACACTGGCATCCTGCGACGGCAGATATTCCACCGCGTCGTCAGTCAGCTGCTGCCAGCGGCGAATCCAGAGCGTGCAGAAATTGCAATCACCGTCGAAGACCATCAGCGGCTTCGATGGTGGTGCGGCGACGCGGATGTCGCTTTTCATGGTTGGACGTTAAACCAACGGCGGTGTGCAAGGCAAGGAGCGCGGATTGTCCCAATCCGCAGCGGGTGGCGGAACTTGAGGCGTTGGGATGGTTTCAATGCTGGTCTGTCTGGCAATGCGCTGCGAGTTGGGACAACTCGCGCTCCGCCGATGTCAAAACTCTTTAGAAATGTCCCCTAGTTAACTCACGAGAGAATGTCCCCTTTGTTGTTTGTTCTTTGTTATTCGGTTTTCCTGGCTGGCGGAGCGGGACGCAGGGAAGCC
>DATLVR010000049.1:0-26075 GCA_035577265.1 Verrucomicrobiia bacterium
CACGGATTGGAAACGGCTTTCTGAAACGAAAATGCGTTCACCGATCGGTGCCTCCCGCCAAGTTTGCTCAAGTGGTCTTTGCTCCGGTCTTCATCCGTGTTTATCCGTGTCCATCCGTGGTTTAACTGCATCGTTCCGGCTTAGCCGGAACGCTGCAGAAGAACCTCACGCCAAGGCCGCCAAGACCGCAAAAGGAAGGGCAGGCAGTGATTTGTTCACAAGAATTCTGAATCCCTATTCAGCGCATTGCTTTTGCACTCAAGAATTCAGTTTTCTTCGCGTCCTTGGCGGTCTTGGCGTGAGAGAAGTTTCACTCGGACCGAATCGTTCCGGCTTAGAAAGTTGACATTATCCCGGCCAATGCCAATTTGCTTACGCTATGGACTTGCAACTGACCGACAAACTCGCGCTCGTTTCCGGCTCCACCAAAGGCATCGGCCTGGCCATCGCCACCAGCCTCGCCCGCGAAGGCGCCAAGGTGATCATCAATGGCCGCACCGAACGGGCGGTGGTGGATGCCCAGTTGAAAATCCACAAGGCCGTGCCCGGCGCCAAGCTGCTGGAAGGCCATGCCGGCGATTTATCCGACGCCGCCGTGGTGGACGCGCTGGTCAAACGCTTTCCCGCCGTGGATATTCTCGTCAACAATCTCGGCATCTTTGAACCGAAACCGTTTGAAGAAATTCCCGACGCCGATTGGATCCGCTTCTTTGAAGTGAATGTCTTGAGCGGCGTCCGCCTGAGCCGCGCGTATCTGCCGGGGATGAAGCAGAAGAACTGGGGGCGCATCGTGTTCATCAGCAGCGAGAGCGGCATCCAGCCCCCCGTCGAGATGATTCATTATGGCATGACCAAGACCGCGCAACTGGCCGTCTCGCGCGGCATCGCCCAGACCTGTGCCGGCACGGGCGTGACGGTGAACGCCGTGCTGCCCGGCCCGACGCGTTCCGATGGCGTGGATGAATTTGTGAATCAATTGAGCGGCGGCAAACCGTTCGCTGAATTTGAGAAGGAGTTTTTTACGAGCATCCGGCCCAGTTCGTTGCTGAAACGATTTGCCACGACCGAGGAGGTGGCCAATCTCGTCGTGTATGTTTGCAGTCCGCTGTCGTCGGCCACCAACGGCGCGGCCCTACGCGTGGACGGCGGCGTGGTGCAGGCTTGCTTTTGAAAACCTGCCTAGCGCTCTTCAAAAGGATGGATGGTGCAGCTAGGATTTTGTAAAACTGTGGTTATGCTATACGACCCGTTAGACGGGCAGAATGGAATGAATCCATTTTTAAAATACGGCGAAATCTCACCAACGTCGACTACCCTAGTGGCTGACGCTTGCTTGTCATAAGCAACCAGCAACGTGGCATAACGGATCATTTTGAGATTGTTATTGCACTCTTCACTGACCGCATGAAACGGAGCCGCCCGAAAGAATTTTTGAGACCCGGGACTTTGCGCGGTGAAAACATCGGCTCCCGTCAGGTCAAATACCACACTCCTTAATGGTGCGTTTGAGAAAAAAGTTGAAAAACTTAACTCAAAACTTAACTCGTCAGTCCAATCAGCCAAGTTGGTGGAAGATTGGATCCGATAACGACGTCCTGCTTCGCCCAGCAACGCGAATGAGAAGCCATTCGTGCTCTGCGGATAGATAGCTGCCAGCAAGGAAGCGGTGTCAGCAGGAGTGACAAATAAATTGGCTGGCTGACTGGTGATCGAACCCGATGAGTTCGTGATGATCACTTGATACAGGCCTGTTTGATTGGTCAGAACATGATTCAAGGCAAGAATGGGAGCTGTCTCGCCATTGAGATTAGTTCCCTTGAACTGCCATTGAAAGCCGATTGGTTTCAAACCGGTGGCAACGACTCCGAACATCACGCTGTCATTCGTTGAAATGGTCTGGGTTTGCGGATTCTCGACGATGCAGGGGAAGTTTGTCGCAATCAGTCGGAAGGTGAAACTGGCGCTGTCGGAACCAGCCAATTGGATTTGGTAATTCGTTCCGGCTTTGGCGGCAAAAGTAAAAAAATTGTGAGGAAAACGTGTGTCAATCAACCTGCCTGCAATGTTTTCACCAGTATAAATATTTTCGAGCGCATAAATCTGAAGCGCATCGTTGCCGTATGAATCCAAGGATGCGCCTGATATCTCAACGACAACGGTTGACGACTGAGGAGCCGTCCATTCCCACCAGACCGTCTGGGTTGCCGAGGATGCATACGGATAAACAATCTCATAAGGATCTTCCTCCCGGGTTGCTCCAGTCAGAGTGCCGCTAAATGAAATGTCAGTGCCGGTCAGAACAATTCGGTCCGCATAATTGTCGTTTGCAGGCTGGCTAAAGCCGGTGAAAATCAGCCCGAAAGCAACTGCAAATCCCAAAACGTAACAGACCATTTTCATTTTTTTGACGGTTTGTATCTTATTGAAATTGAAGTGTTGCTAGCGGTGCCAAATCTGTCAATCAACTTGCACTGATTTAAAGCTGACAACTAAAAATTCAGCCTGTCCATACTTGCATTTTATTCGCCACTGACGCAATTTGCAGCCAGCAGTTTAGCTAAAAACCAAACCAAACAAAATTATGGCACACGAACTCCCTCCCCTGCCCTATGACAAGGCAGCACTTGAACCCCACTTTGACGCGTTGACGATGGAGATCCATCACGACCGCCATCACAAGGCGTATGTGGACAACCTCAACAAGGCCATCGCCGGCAACGCCGCGCTGGAAGCCAAGTCGCTCGAACAGATCATCAAGGATTTGAGCGTCGTCCCCGATGCCATCCGCGGCCCCGTCCGCAACAACGGCGGCGGTCACTGGAACCATTCGTTCTTCTGGAAAATCCTCGGCCCCGGCGCCGGCGGCGCGCCCACCGGCAAACTCGCGGACGACATCAAGACCACGTTCGGCAGCTTCGATGATTTCAAGGCGAAGTTCGAGGCGGCCGGCATCGGACGTTTCGGCAGCGGCTGGGTCTGGCTCGTCTCCAACAACGGCAAGCTGGAGATCGTCTCCACGGCGAACCAGGACAATCCGCTCATGGGCAAAGCCGTCGCCGGTTGCGAAGGCACGCCGCTCATCGGCGCGGACGTCTGGGAACATGCCTACTATCTCAAATACCAGAACAAGCGCGCGGATTATCTCAAGGCGTTCTGGAACGTGGTGAATTGGAATGCAGTGAAACACTGAGCGGCGCGGCAAGTTGCCGCTTCCCAATATTTAAAAAACCAAAATGAAATTTGGCCGGCGGGCTTTGATTATCAGCCTCCGGCCTTATTTTTGAAACAAGCCAAGACTTGCAGCCCATGACCTCCAAGCCATCCTTCTTCCGCGCGTTGTTTTTCTGCCTGCTGGCCTCCTCCATTTCCGGGATCCCGGTGTCGGCCCAGGTTGCGCCAACGGGCAATGTGGACCACGGAAAAACCTACTTTCAGGCGAGCTGTGCCATCTGCCACACCGTGAACCTCGGCCCGGGCCACACGGTGATTGTGAAACAAGGCCCCAGTCTGGTGGGGGTTTTGGGGCGGCGCGCGGGTTCCGGCCTGGGTTTCAACTACACCAAGGCGCTGGTTGATTCCGGCCTGGTCTGGGATGCCGCCACGCTGGAGCATTTTCTCACGAACCCGTTGCTGGCGGTGCCGGGCACCACCATGCCGATGCCCGTCCCCGACGCCACGAACCGCCTTGATGTGATTGCCTATCTTTCGACCCTGAAAATTCCCGCCGGCGTCACCCTCAGCAACAGCGTGATGCAATTGACGGCCTTGGCGGTGGAAACGGATTCCGGTGCTTGGCAACATGCCGCCCCGGGGGTCAAACACCATATCACGGCGACGAATTTGCCGCCGCCGTTCCGGACCGCTTCGGCGGGGAACGGGCCGCAGGTGGTCAAGGCGCCGACCAATGCGGTCTTGTCCGCGCCGCCGGGTTTCACCGTGCGTTTGTTTGCCGCCGGCTTGTCGAATCCCCGGCTGCTGCGCGTGGCGCCCAATGGCGATATTTTCATCGCGGAAACCGGTGCAAACCGCATCCGGGTGCTGCGGGCGGCGGATGGCGCGGACGCCCCCGCGGAAAATCAGATTTTCACGGCGGGACTGGACCGGCCCTTTGGCATTGCTTTCTATCCGGCCGGCCAGAATCCACAATGGATTTATGTGGGCAACAACAATTCGGTGGTCCGCTTCCCTTATCGCAACGGCGATTTGAAGGTGCGCGGCGAGGCACAGGTGGTTGTTCCACATTTGAGTGATGGCAGCGGCGGGCACAGCACGCGCGACGTGGCCTTCTCCTCCGATGGCAAACGCCTGTTCATCTCGGTCGGCTCCGGCTCCAACGTGGCCGAGGACATGGGCAAAAAAACTCCGTCGGAAATCGCCGCCTGGGAGGCGGAACATGGACTGGGCGCGGCCTGGGGACCAGAAACGCATCGCGCCGACATTCTGGTGACCGATCCGGAAGGGCATGCACCGCTGCGCGCTTTCGCGACGGGCATCCGCAACGGCGTTGGCCTGGCGGTGAACCCGGACACGGGCGACCTGTGGGTCTCCACCAATGAGCGGGATGGCTTGGGCGACGATCTGGTGCCGGACTACATCACGCGCGTCAAGGAGGGTGGATACTACGGCTGGCCCTGGTATTACACGGGCAACCATGAAGATCCCCGCCATGCCGGCGAACGGCCGGATCTCGCCGGCAAGGCCATCGTCCCGGATGTGCTGGAACAGGCGCATTCAGCCTCACTGGAGATGACTTTTTATGCCGCGAAAAATGGCGTGGCGGCCTTTCCCGCCGAGTATCGCGGGGACGCTTTCGCCGCCTTGCATGGTTCGTGGAACCGCACGTCGCGAACCGGCTACAAGGTGGTGCGCGCACACCTCAACCACGGCGTCCCGACGGGCGAATACGAGGATTTTCTAACGGGGTTTGTGGTGGACAACCACAGTGTCTGGGGCCGGCCTGTGGGCGTGGCCGTGGCGCACGACGGGGCCCTGCTCATGACCGAGGACGGCAACGGCACGCTCTGGCGCATCGCCTACACCGGCCATTAAGCGGCCAGCACGTCGCCCTGCTTCCCAAGGCGGCGACGGCTCCGTTCAGGAAGCTTTCGGGATGGAATGAAACGCCACAGATCGGGAGCGTCGTGTGTTTCACGCTGATGATCTCGCCTTCCCCGGTCTCGGCGATGACTTACAGAACATCCGGCAGCGGGTCACCGCTTTGGTGCGCACGAAATGATTGACCGGAACAGCCGGAGCCAGCCAAGGCAAATCATCATCTCGCGCTTCGGGCGGAGACGGCGCTTTGCTTGGGAACCCAATTCAAGTTCGCTGCCCGGGGTGTTATTTATTTTCGAGTGATGGTTCATAATTACGCATTCGGTCGGAGGTTTGTTACGGCTCCGTCACGAGCACCACGCGGAAGCCGAGAATGTAGTCGGTGATGAACGGGTGAACGCCTTCGGTTTGACGTCGACCCGAACGGCAGTTCGATTCGCCAGCATCCCAAGCGCCGCCACGAATGACTTTTACTCCAATTGAATTCGAGACCGGACCTTGCGGGTCGGTGATGGCGCCGCCGTGATATTGACCATACCAATCCTGGGTCCATTCCCAGACATTGCCCTCCATGTCGTAGAGGCCCCACGGATTCGGCGCCTTCTGACCGACGGGATGCGTCGCAACGTCGCTGTTGAACCAATACCAGGCGTGGTTGGCCAGCTCTGTGAAGTTCGGGTCATCGCCGTAACTGAACCGCGTTGAAGTGCCGGCACGGGCGGCGCATTCCCACTCCGCCTCGGTTGGCAGACGGTAGTGACTGCCCGGCGGAATCCGGCCGGCTGCCAGCTCCTGTTGCGTGAGCTTGGCGCAATAATTGGTCGCATCGAGCCAGCTGACGGTTTCCACCGGGCGGTTCAGGTCGCCTGGGAACTGACTCGGGTTGGAGCCGATGACTGCCTGATATTCCCGCTGGGTCACTTCGTATTTCCCGATCCAAAATCCACGAGTGATGGTCACGGTCATCTGTGGCCCTTCATCTGCACCTCGGTTCGCTTCGTTGGTTGGAGTGCCCATCGTGAAAGTATTGGGCGGGATGAACGCCATGTTCGCGGGCGGGACTTGCAGCAGCACGCGGTAAAACTTTTGCGGTAAGACGGTGGTGGTTACATCGTGGAAGTTGACGCTGCCAAGCGGGTTGGTCGCAACACCCACCGCGCTCCAAGTCGCGAGATTCGTGGAGCCAAGGACCGTGTAGACGCCCGGCGGTCCGGTGATTCCGAATTTAAACGAGCCAATCAACATTAGTGGTCGGACCAATTGGGCATCCAGTGGATAAGTAAAAACGGAGATATCTTGATTCCGGAAAGAGTCAACGACACTGGCCATTCCCGTGGTCGCCAGCGGTTCAGAAAGAACAAAGGTCGTGAGCGGATTGCCTCCCATGAAAAGCCCGATCAACTGCTGCACATCGGGAGGCAAGGTGAGGTTGGTCAGTTGATTGTCGGTGAGGTTGAGAAACGCCAGGGAAGTCAGGCCGGCAGACAAGGTGAGGCTGGCGAGTTTATTTTGGCCCAGTTCTATTTGGGTCAAATGATTCAGATCCGGAGGCAACGTGAGATTGGTCAGCTGATTCGAGTTGAGGAAAAGCCCCGTCAAATTAGTCAGACCGATGGGCAAGTTGAGACTCGTGAGTTGATTGTTGTTAAGACGGAGAAATCTCAAGTTCGTCATGTCCGCGGACATGGTGAAATTGGTCAACTGATTCGCGCTGGCGATAATTGTGTCCAACTTCGTCAGGCCCGCAGGGAGGTTGAGGCGGGAGAGCTGGTTGCCATCCAGATTGAGATTGGTCAAGCCATTCAGACTCGGCGGCAGCGTCAGGTTCGTGAGTTGATTGAGGTAAACGCTGAGGACGCTCAGGTTCGTCATGTCGGCGGGCAAGGTCAGGCTGGGGAGCTGATTGAAACCGAGGCGCAGCGAGGTCAACTTCGTCAGCCCGGCCGGCAACGTGATATTCGTCAACCCGCCCGATTCAGCGCGAAGCGTCGTCAGGTTTGTCATCGCACCTGGTATCGCGAGCTGGGGGAATCGATTCTCGCTGAGGTCCAGAAAGACCAGGCGTGTCAGGTTGGTGAGGATGTTGACACTCGTGATCCGGTTGTCCTGCAGGTCAAGCGAGACCAAGTTTTTAGCCGCTTCCAGCCCTTGCAGGTTCGTGATATTCTGAAAGACGGCGCCCAGGTTCGTCAAGCCGAGCATGTCCGACTGCGTCAAAGGCCCGTTGGGTTTTTGCAGAACAGCACGAATCACAGCGTTCAAGTTGGGATCGGGGATGGAAACGTCCTGCGCTCGCAGGGACACGGTGAAGCTGGCAAGGGCCAACAGAGTGAGAATATGTCGGCGGATGATGTGGATCAGGGTTTTCATTTCAGGTGAGTTGGTTTTATTGTAAACGGGCGCGATAGAATTTCGTCGGCGATAGATTGGCCTCTGTGTCGTCGAAGCGGACGGTGCCGAGTGGATTGGTCACTACGCCCAGATCGCTCCACGTGGTCAGATTCGTAGAAGCCATCAGGAGGTAGATGCCGGGTGGTGCGGTGAGCGCAAATTGAAAAACACCATCCGCCGTCTTTCGTGGCGAGATCAGTTGGATCGTCAGAGGATACGTGAACACGGAGACGTTCTGGTTCCGCAGTGCGACGACGACGTCGACCAGATTCGTGGCGGCCAGAGGTTCGGCCAAAACCAAGGCCGTCAGCGGATTGGCGAGGAAGCCCAGCTCGATCAACTGAGTCATGTCCGGCGGCAACGTGACGCTGGTCAGTTGATTGCCGAGGAAGAAAAGCCCGAGCAAATTGGTCAACCCGGAAGGCAGGGTGAGGCTGGTGAGGTTATTTGCGCCAAGGTCGAGCGATTCCAGATGATATAAATCGGAGGGCAACACCATGTTGGTCAATTGATTCGCGGTCAGGTTGAGCCCGACCAGGCTGGTCATGCCCGTGGGCAAGGTCAGGCTGGTCAGGTTCGTATTCCTGGAAATGCGGAGATTGGCCAAGCGAGATAGACCGTCTGGCAGAGTGATGCTGCTGAGTGGACCATCGCTGACGTCAAGCAGGGTCAGCCCGGTCAACTCCGGCGGCAGAACGAAGTTGGTGAAAAGGTTGTCCCGCAGGTGAAGCGAGCCCAGACTGGTCAGGTTCGAAGGAAAATTCAGAACGGAGAGCTGATTGAAGTCGAGCTCAAGCTCGACCAGACTCCGCAGATCGGCGGGCAGAGTCACGTTCGTGAGTTGATTGAAGGAGAGGTCGAGTTCGACCAGGTTCGTCATGCCGGTGGGCAGGGTGATACTGGTGAGCAGATTCTGGGAGAGGTTCAACTCGGTCATGCCGACCAGCCCCGGAGCCAGGATGACGTTGGTCAGCGGATTGCCCGCAAAATAGAACGTGCTCAGATTTGTCAGCCCGCCTGGAAGGGAAAAATTGGTGAACGCATTGAAACCGAGGTCGAGATCGACCAGGCTGGTCAGGTTCGAAATCTGGTTGAGACCGGTGAGTTGATTATTCTCGAGGTCAAGGTTGCTCAACCGCGTCAGTCCCGCCGGCAAGGTCAGGTTGGTGAGTCCGGCGCCTTCAAGCGTGAGCGAAATGAGATTTGTCAAACTTTCCGGAAGAAAATAGTTGGCAAGTGGATTGACGCTGAGGTCCAACGTGCTCAGGTTCGTCAACGCGCTCAAAAGGGAAACATTGCTGAGATGGTTGATCTGAAGATCAAGCGAAACCAGATTGCGAGCGGCGTCCAACCCGACGATGCTGTTTACGTTTCGAAAGCGGGCGCTCAGGTTGGTCAGGGTGAGCAGGTCCTGTTCGGTCAAAGGCCCGGTGGGTTTTCCCAACGCATCGCGAATCGCGGCGTTCAGGCCGGGATCGGGGATGGACACCCCCTGTGCCGGGGCCGTGGCGACGAAGCTGATCAAAACCAGCAAGATTAGAACGAACAGCCGGATGAGGCGAATGGTGGTTTTCATGTTGCAGATTTACGGCTACGTGGAAGAACCCTCATACAATCAAAGCTGCCCTGACTTCCTGCCGAAGTTCATCAAGCGTAAACGGCTTCTGGGTGAAGCGGTCGGGTTGGACCGAGAAGACCCGCGCTTCGGTTTGGTTGAAGCCGCTAGCCATCAAGACTCGGAGGGCAGGATTGACAACGAGGCACCGACTGATGAACCGGTCCACAGGAATGGAAAGGCCGAGGTAGTCGGTGATCAGGAGATCGGGCTTGGCCCGATCCGCCTTCAATGCTGTTAGAGCCTCTGCCCGATCATTGAACGTCCTCACACAATAGCCGGTCGCTTCCAAAACCGCGGCGTATAACTCCGTCAGTTCCGACGTGTCATCTACCACGTAGATAAACGGAGCCTTGGACACTCGCCCGGCAGAAGTGGAGGAGGCATTGTTCATTTCGATGATGCCTTTCAAAACTGCGGGACTGGAAGAGAAGGTGAATTCGCAACAGCGGGAGAATGTTCCAGACGCGGTGCACTGATCAGTTGCACCGTTTGCGCGGACGCCGGCGGATGGATTTTGGTGTCATTCATCATGGATGCGGTTGTGTTTATTTTGAGACCGAAAGGTTTTTTTCGATGTCCCGGGGCGGGAGCAAGGCTCTCCGCCCCGGATGTATTCGGTTCAATGGAGGTTTCAGTGAATTAATCCGGTGCGGACTATTGGATCAGAACGTTATTACCCGGACCGCCGTCCAGCACGTCAGGCCCCGGACCGCCATTGAGCACATCGTCGCCTTCACCCCCGAGCAGCGTGTCTGCACCTGCACTGCCGACGAGCACGTCATTATCCCGCCCGCCATCGACAATCAGCTTGATCACGCCGTCTTGAAGCCCCGTCGCCTCGAGCGCGTCATCGCCGTCCAGCATATTAATGATGAGTTGATCAAGAGCGGGTTCACTGCCAACAACATTCACGGTCGCGGGGAGGCCGATAACGCTTAGGCCAGCCGTTGTCCCAGTGATGGAAACTGCATCATTGCCGCCCGTTCCATTAATGATGACAGTGTCCGGCTTGTTGTCTCCAACGCCGGAGTCCGGGAGGCTGGCGAGGTCGAGGTTGATCTGGGAGACACCGGTCCCGCTCAGATCGTTTATGGTGATGGTGTCAGCGCCGCCCAGCGCGTTGAACCGGACCGATTCGACCTCGTTGCAATCCATCGTGATGTTGCCGACGTTGCGGAAGAAGCGAAGGCGCCGGCCGTTGGCAGACACATCCACTTGTTCATCGATGTTCGCGCCGTTGAAGAGCATAGTATCCTGACCGGCCTCGCCTTCGAATACATCGCTGCCGTCACCCGGATTCCAAAGAGACGTGTCATCGCCCCCTCCGCCGAATTCGACATCAGCTCCCTGCCCGCCAATCAGCAGATCATTATCGGCACCGCCGACCAGCAAATCGTTGCCGGCACCGCCATTGAGCGTAAGGTCGATTGCTCCAGTCTGAACTTCAGAGGCATCGATCATGTCATCACCGCCGAGCGCGTTGATGACAAGTTTATCGAGGCCTTGCTCCGCGCCTACCACGGCTACCGTCGCAGTCAACCCGCTGACTTCGACTTCATTTGTCGAACCGGTGACTTTGATTTGGTCGTTGGTGGCAGTCCCGTTGACAATGACGGTGTCGGCCTTTCCATCGCCGGCGCCGAGCGCGGACAGGTCGACGAGGACATTCGTGACTTGGGTGCCGGTCAATTCATTGACGGTCACCGTGTCTGCACCGCTCAAGGCGTGGAAGATCACTTTCTCAATGCCGGCGCAGTCCATGGTGATACCGCCCACATTGCGGAAGAAGCGGAACCGCTGGCCATTGGCTGAAAGGTCCACCGCCTCGTCGATGTTGGCACCGTTGAAAAGCAGGGTGTCAGCCCCGTCCCCGCCTTCGACCACATCACTCCCGTCACCCGGGTTCCAAATGATTTGATCGGCACCCTCTCCACCGGCGAATTGGTCGGCACCGGCACCGCCGTTGAGGATGTCATCACCCGGTCCGCCGATAAGACTGTCGTTGCCACCTCGGCCGAAAAGCATGTCGTTGCCGGGACCACCATCGAGTTGATCGGCATTTGCGCTGCCGGTTAGCTTGTCGTCCCCATCGCCACCGGCGAGGCTCGCGGGCGGCATGGGGCCATTGGCATCATCGACAAGAAGCGTGTCATTGCCGGCGAGCCCGAGAATTTGAATGAGGGAAGTATTCGCCACCGTCGGTGAGCCACCGACAACCGGCACCACGCCGCCATTGACTAAAATCATTCCCCCGGCATCGCGACTGACCACGAGTGTGTTGTCATGGCGATCCCCGGTGACTGTCAAAACGCCGTTGGAGAAATTTGCGGAGATCGATTCAATCTCCACACCCACATGGACAACTCCTTCCGCGCGGTGCTTACCGGTATCAAATAGAGCCACCTGCACCAGCGCCCCGGCTTTGCCGGGAAGCTCACGGGCAAGATCCGATGGAACCAGACCGGCTCCGGTCCAAATTGATCCCTGGTTGGTCAGGAGAATCTGCTGCGACCGCGGTTGCCCCGGATGAAAATCGACCGTCGCGATTGCCTGCGTCACGTCAGACGACGCGGCGATAGAGATGGTGAAATTGTGTCCGCTGATTAAAGGGCTTGGCGAAACATCGATTGATTGAATCGATGGCACGGCCCAAGCCATATTTCCGAGACCGAGTCCGAAAGTCAGGGACGTTGCGAGACGGAGACAGCGAAATTTAAAAGAGATAGGTTTCATTTATATGTTTTTTTGGAGGTGGGAAAATTTGTTTCCTGGTCGCAGCCCGACGGGCTGCGACCAGGATATTTGCCTGGGATCAGTTGTTTGTTTTTCGGTAGAAGAAATAATCCGCCGTGTAAGGCACGCGAGCGACCTGCCCCACAAAGGTACCGGCCGTCGCGGGCGCCTTGCCACCTACAGTGTTAATGCGCTGAATGTAGCTCGTGTCGGCAAAAATGCCCGGGCCTTCCGCGCTCAGCTTCTCAAGCCTCAGCCACGGGATGGAGTTCGAGTCCACAATCACGCTCACCGGAGGCAACGCCCCCACCACTTTGCTGCCGCTGTTGCTCTCCCATGTCGGACCGGCGTAGTGGATCGCAACGATGCCTTCGCCATGGAACAGAGTGGCCTCCGGCACGGCGGCTCCCCAACTGGAGCCATTCCACGTATAGATCTGCACGCCTACTGCGGAGCCGTAGAAGTGAACCTTGTTGCCGGCTGGCACGGCGATCTCATTCGGCACCTCGGGTGCGCGATTGTCGCTCGCAACTGCGGATGCGGTGGAGGCCGCCAGCAGGGCGAGGCCAGTGAGGGCGGGCAACCATGCGCCAGCCTGAATCCATTTATTATTTTGTGCGTTCTTATTTTTCATTGCATTTGCTTGATGTTGTGGCGCTGACGCGCCGGTTTTTTGTTTTGCGTTTGGCCCGCTTAGTAACGGGAATGAAGTCACGCGCTTCTTCAAATTTTCAGTCGTGGTTTCGAGGAGTTGGGTTCAACCCCTGAACCGGCGGTAACAACGTATTCCCACGAGGGGATTGATAATGGCGAACTGGTTCGCCCCGCAGTTGACCGCGGTTGCGGGAGCGACCATCCGGCTCGTCGCGTTGAGATGGCTGGCCCGCTTCCTGCGTGAGAGAGGCGGACGTTGATGGCCAAAAAATCACCGCCGATTATGTGTGAGGATGAAATGCGGGACGGTCTTAAGCCCTTTGCATGTCCAGTTGAACTGTTGATTGTCGTCATAATTTTTTCCGTGCTTTAGCGCAGTTAAGCGCGCCATGCGCCAACTATGACTCATAGAGCGTCGGGATGTTCCCGGAGGAGAGTAGAACTAAAGACCCACTCATCGTAATTTCGGTCATCCGCTCGGGGTGCGACCGGAGCGGGATGGCAAGGGCGGGAAATTGTATTTTGGGAAAGCGCCGCCGGTTCGTCCGTAGCGGCGATGAAGGAGCTTCCGCCTCCATGGAACGACGCATCGCAGGAACCATCCGGCAACAGAAATTCCCTGAGCTGACCAATGCCCCGGGCGATGCGCGACTTGACCGTGCCAATGGGCAAATCAAGAATTGCGGCGATGTCTTTGTAGGGATAATCCTCCAGATAGAAAAGCGCCACAGCGGCCTGATAGATCCCGTCGACTCGGGCCAGCGCGCGTAGAACTTGAGAATGGTCCGCTTGACCGGCGGGCTCCGAGGCAAAAACCGGCAACTCGTCCGCCACCTCCTTCAGTTCATGGTGGGGGAACCGGGTCTGCCGCCTCCGCGCTCCGAGGAAGGTGCGATACAGCGTCGTGAAGAGCCAGGTTTTGACCTTGGAGAAATCTCGCAGTTGATGTCCTTTCTTCGCCCAGACGCAGAATGTTTGCTGAGTCAGATCACATGCGTCGGATTCGAGATGCGTCAGGCTCATCGCAAATCTGAACAGCGACTCGTAGTGCTCGCACACAATCGCTTCAAATTGATCATCAGGATTCATGGTTCTTTCGGATGTTCGGTGCCTAAAAAATCAGCGTGCCGATCTTCTCATCGGATGCGGATCGTCACAATGGGACTAAGGAGCAACCCGATGCGAAAGAGTCGCCCATGAATTGCCACCGGCTCAACGCATCGTCCCTAATCATGTTTTCGCGTCTTACGTCGGGCTCAGGGAGCGGAAGTGCAGCATGAAAGTCAGGTGTTCGACGCTTGACGCGGCGGCTGGACAGACGAAACTGTGATAGATACCCGCAGAACGGCTCTGTTTTTCAAAAAGGACAAACCGCTTCTGCCAGGTTTTCTTCAAATGAAGAATGCTTCACTTGCCACACCACAACGGGACGAAAGTCCCAGTGCGGGGTCGTCGCA
Source organism: Verrucomicrobiia bacterium (assembly GCA_035577265.1). Classification (GTDB taxonomy): domain Bacteria; phylum Verrucomicrobiota; class Verrucomicrobiia; order Limisphaerales; family UBA11358; genus UBA11358. Next base: position 13,909 of record DATLVR010000049.1, read on the forward strand.
ATTCGGCGACAATCCCTCCATGTTTCAGCTCTTATTCGAGCGCAGTGCGGATGCGATGCTGCTGCTCGATCCACAAACGGGGGTGTTCGTGGACTGCAATCCGGCGGCAGTCGAGCTCATGCGCGCCGGCACGAAGGAGGAGCTTCTGCAGGCGCGGCCGGAAGACTTCTCGCCACCGTTGCAACCCGACGGCATTTCCAGCCGCGAAAGAACTGCCGAGGTCATAGCATTCGTTGAAAAACATGGCAGTCACCGGTTCGAATGGGTAAGCCGCCGCTTCGATGGAATCGAAGTTCCGTTGGAAGTGTTGGTGACATCGGTCCAGGTGAATGGTCGGAGTCTGAACGTGTCGGTTGCGCGCGACATCACCGAGCGCAAGCGCACGGAGGCGGCGCTCCGGGAGAGCGAGCAGAAATTTCGCGGACTCTTTGAAGCCAGTTCGGATGGCATCATCATCATCGACCCGGAATCACGCAGGCACATTGACTGCAATGCCGCCGCGCTGAGGATGGCGGGTGGCGGTGATCGTGAATGGTTCCTTTCCCAATCCATCGACAACCTCTCGCCCGAGCGGCAGCCGGACGGGCGACGTTCCAGTGAAGCGGCGCAAGCGTGGATTGAGCGTGCGCTGGCGCATGGCCCGCAACGCTTTGAATGGATGGCCAGGCGTTATGATGGCGAGCCAGTTCCCGTGGAGGTCTTGCTCACCCCGCTGCGTCTCGGTGAGCGCCGGCTGGTGGTTGCCGTTTCGCGCGACATTTCGGAGCGGAAGAAAAGCGAGCGGGAATTGCTGGAGTTGAACCAGTCGCTGGAACGCCGGGTCGCCGAACGCACCGCCGCGCTGACCACGAGCGAAGCGCAGTTCCGTGCTCTCGTCGAACATGCGCCGGAGGCGATTGTCGTTTTTGACGGGGACACCGGGCGCTTTCTCTTCGGCAATGATCACGCCCGCGCACTCTACGGCGTGCCGATGGAAAAACTGGCCGAGTTGACGCCGGCGGATGTCAGTCCTGAATTTCAGCCGGGCGGCCGGCGCTCCAGCGAACTCGCCCGCGAATTAATGGATGAAGTCCTGAACGGCGGCACACCGGTTTTCGAATGGATTCACCAGCAGCCTGACGGCAAGCTCATCCCGACCGAAGTGAGGTTGCTGCGCCTGCCGGCCGGAGGAAAAAACCTGATTCGCGCAAGCATCATTGATAATACCGAACGCAAGCGCGCGGAGCAGGCATTGCGGGAGTCGGAAGAAAAGTTTCGCGCGCTTTTCGAGGGGTCCAGCCAGGGGGTCATGCTGCAAGATGAGAACCAATTCCTCGAAGTGAATCCCGCCGCGGTGCGGATCATGGGCCGCCAAAGCCCGCAGGAACTATTGGGCAAATATCCGACCGATACTTCGCCCCCTTTCCAGCCGAATGGCGAAAGTTCCGCGGTGCTGGCCCGCAAACACATTCAGGAATGCATCGCCAACGGCAGCGCGCGCTTCGAATGGACCTGCCTCACTCCGGAAGCCAAAGAAGTCCCGCTGGAGGTGGCGTTGACCCGGATTCAATGGAGCGGACGCCAGATCATCCAAGCGTTCATCACCGACATTTCGGAACGCAAACGCGCCCAGGCGGCGCTCGCGGAAAGCGAAGCCTTATTCAGCGCGGCCGTAAAGGCGAGTCCCATCCTGATTGTCATCGCGCGAGTGAGCGACGAGCGCTATGTGCTGGCGAACGACGCGTTCGTGAACTGGTCCGGTTTGACCCGGGAGGAAATCATCGGGAGAAATTCGAAGGAGTTCGGCATTTGGGAATCAACGGAGGAACGCGACGTGGTCTGGGCGGACTTGCGGCGCAATGGCTCAGTCCACGAGCGGGAGTGCCACTTCCGCAATCGGCGCGGCATCCGAAGCACCATGCTGATATCTTTCGAAGTCATCCGGCTCAATCATGTGCCGCACGTGCTCGCCATGGGTCTTGACATCACCGAGCGCAAACAGACCGAAGCGGAATCGAGGGCCAGCGAGGCGCGCTTGCGGGAGAGCGAAGCGCGGTTTAGCGCGGCCTTCCATGCCAGCCCGGCGTTCCTTGGAATTCTCCGGTTGAACGACGGGAAATACGTTTTGGCGAATGAGGCTTACTTGAACTGGATGGGCTATCCACGGGGAGAAGTCCTGGGACACACGTGCCTTGAGCTAGGCATGTGGGACAACCCGGATGACCGGGATTTGCTGTTAAAGGATATTCACGCCCTCGGGTCGGTTCGCCAAAGGGAGTGCCGCTGGCGGAATCGCTTTGGCGAGCTGTTCACAATCTTGCTTTCGGCTGAAACCATCAAACTCAACGACACGCCGCACATGCTGTTGATGGCATTGGACATCACCCAGCGAAAACGCGCCGAAGAGGAGCTGCGCAAAACGCTCGAGCGTGAGAAGGAACTCAGCCAGCTCAAGAGCAATTTCGTGTCCATGGTTTCGCACGAGTTCCGCACACCCCTTGGCATCATTCAGTCTTCTGCCGAATTGCTCCAGGACTTTTACCAGAAAATGCCGCCGGATGAACGCGTGGATCAGTTGAAATCCATCACCCGGAACACACGCCGGATGGCCGGGATGATGGAGGAGATCCTCGTCCTCAGCCGTCTGGATGTTGGAAAACTGAATTTCCAACCTGCGGCGCTTGATTTGAACGGCTTTTGCCGGCGCGTTTTGGACGAGGTTCATTCGGCCTCAAACCGGCGGTGCCCGATCGCGTTGTCGCTCGACTCGGTCCCACCAGAAGTGGTCGCGGACGAACGTTTGCTCGGTCACATTTTCACGAATCTCCTTAACAACGCGGTGAAGTATTCCGAGCCGGACGCACCGGTGTGCTTCTCCATCACCCGCGACGGCATTGACGCGGTATGCAGCATCCGTGACCAGGGAATTGGTATTTCCGAGGATGACCAACGGCAATTGTTCAAAGCCTTTCACCGCGGCGCCAACGTGGGAACCCGGCCCGGCACCGGGTTGGGTCTTCTTTTGGTCAAACGCTGCGCTGAGCTGCATGGCGGACAAATACAGGTTTGCAGCAAAATCGGCGAAGGCACTACGGTCACGGTCAGACTTCCCTTTTTTCGATGAAACTATGAAAAAAATATTGGTAATTGAAGACGAGCCGGAGATGCGCCGGAACATGACGTCACTCCTGCGCTATCACGCATATGAACCGATCGCGGCGAAGGATGGCCGTGATGGAATCGAGCTGGCCCGCCGGGAAAAGCCGGATTTGATTCTCTGCGACGTGATGATGCCGGAATTGGACGGTCATGCGGTGCTAAAGGTGTTGCAGCAGGATACCACGCTGGCCCGGATCCCCTTTATTTTTCTGACTGCGAAAGGCGAAAAAGATGACTTTCGCAGCGGAATGGAACTCGGAGCCGATGACTACCTCACCAAGCCTGTCGCCAATGCTGAGCTGATTCGGGCGATTGAAGCGCGCCTGCGCCGATCAGAACAGCACATCAAACGGGAGTTCAAGCCCGACTTTACTTCGGCCGAGCCGCTGGCGAAACTGGGCCTCACTCCGCGCGCCGCCGAGGCGTTATTATGGGTCGCTCAAGGCAAGACCAACTCGGACATCGCGACGATTCTTGGCATCACCGAATCCACGGTCAAAAAGCACGTGCAGGAAATGTTTGAGAAGCTGGGCGTTGAAACCCGCGGTGCCGCCACCGTGCGCGCCTTGGAAGTGCTCAATTCGCCGCCACCCTCGGAAAATCTCTGAAATTCGACCATCCTCGGAGTTTCACGGAGCCAAGCGATTGCACCCCGTCGGACGGAGGAGTGCCTGGGTGAAGTTGCTTATTTCAACTTCAAAAAGTTTTTCAGAATCGTCCGGCCATTCTCCGTGAGGATGCTTTCGGGATGGAACTGCACGCCCCAGATCGGCAGCGTCTTGTGCTTCACACCCATGATCTCGCCCTCTTCGGTCTCGGCGGTGATCTCCAACACGTCCGGCATCGTATCGCGCTTGATGACGAGCGAATGATAGCGCGTGGCCGGAAACGGATTCGGCATGCCTTCGAACAGATCTTTGCCGTTGTGTTTGATCGGCGAGGTTTTGCCATGCATCATGCGGTAGTTCACCACCACGTCCGCGCCGAACGTGTGACCGATGCATTGATGACCGAGGCACACGCCAAAGATCGGAATCCCCTCATTGGCGAACGTGCGGATGACTTCGTTGGACAAACCGGATTCGCGCGGCGAGCATGGCCCGGGCGAAACCAAAATGCGTTCAGGCTTGAGCGCGCGGATCTGTTCGATGGAGATTTCATCGTTGCGGCGCACCTGCAAATCCACGCCCAGCTCGCCCAGGTATTGCACCAGGTTGTAGGTGAACGAATCGTAATTGTCCAAAACCAGAATCATGGGCGGACAAATTACTTCTTTGCGGCGGCTTTGCAAATCTTGAATCGCCGGGGCCGGACCGGCCGTTTTGCGTCGCACGGATGCGCTTCGACCCTGGGGAGACCGCTGCCATCCTGTTGCCGAGGTCTCCAGAGCGGTTTCCAAAAATCCCGCCACCGTCGCAGGAATCCGGCCAGGACGACTGCACGCCAAAACCTCGCGGGATTTAATAGTTGACCGGTTGTATAAATATATTATTCTGCGGTTGCGGTCACGAGGCCGCCTTTGAATTATGGGCCGAACCAGCGATGCCAGAGAAAAACTTTTGTCCGTGGCGTTTGATCTCATCCATGTGCACAGCTACGGCGCGGTCGGCGTGGACCAGATCTGCAAGCGCGCCAGGGTCAACAAGGGCAGCTTCTATTATTTTTTCAAGTCCAAGACCGATCTGGTCGTCGCCGCCTATGAGGAGCATTGGCGGCTGAGGGAGCCGGATTACGAGCGCCTCTTCGCCCCGTCCAATCCCCCGCTCAAGCGGCTGGAGTTGTGGTGCGCTTACATCCGCGACGTGCAGAAGCAGCGCCACAAAAAATACGAGCAGGTCTGCGGCTGTCCCTACACCAGTGTGGGTGGCGAACTGGCGACCCAGGACAAAAAAGTCCGGCTCAAGACGCGGGAGTTGATTGACCGGCACGTGAAGTATCTGACGAGCACCATTGCCGACGCCATCCTGGCCGGCGTGGTCGAACCCGGTGATCCGGAAGTCAAAGGCAGACTGGTCCACGCGTTTGTGGTCGGGCTTTTATTGCGCGCCAAGATTTACAATGACCTGAAACTATTGGGTCATTTGGAGGAGGCGATTTTTGCGTTGATCGGCGTGAAAGTTGCCAATCGCAGGTCATAAAGACCCAACGTCCGGCATGGTTTCAAAGAGTGTGCCGGCGAAAATCGGAGCCGAATTTACAACCTTATGTGGATAGTCCTTCTAGCCCTGCGCCGGCCCTACACGTTTGTCGTGGCGGCCCTGCTGCTCGTGCTGCTGACGCCGCTCATCCTGCTGCGGATGCCCACGGATATTTTTCCGGCCATCAACATCCCGGTGATCAGCATCATCTGGCAATACACCGGACTGGACTCGAAACAATTCGAGCAGCGCATCACCTATACCCACGAGCGCATCCTGGGAGTCACGGTCAATAACATCCAACATATCGAATCCACGTCCTATAACGGCATTAGCGTGGTGAAAGTCTTTCTGCAGCCCGGCGCCTCGGTGGATTCCGCCGTGGCCCAGATCACGGCCTCGGCCCAGGCCGTTCTGCGCCTGATGCCGCCCGGCATGCAGCCGCCGCTGATCATCCAATACAACGCCGCCTCGGTACCGATCCTGCAATACGCCTTCAGCAGCTCGAAGCTGTCCGAGCAGGAACTCTTTGACGTGACGGCAAACCAGGTGCGCGTCGGTTTGTCGAGCGTGCGCGGCGCGATGATCCCCTGGCCTTACGGCGGCAAAACCCGGGTGGTTTCGGTGGATCTGAACCTGCCGGCGCTCAAGGCCAAAAATCTCCTGCCCCAGGACGTGGTGGACGCCATCAATGCGCAGAACCTGATCCTGCCCAGCGGCACCACCAAGATCGGCGGGACCGAATACAGCGTGGCGGTGGATTCCAATCCGCGGTTGATCGACGATCTCAATCATCTGCCCATCAAGGTCGTGAATGGCGCGACAATTTATCTGAGTGACGTGGCGCAGGCCCACGACGGCTACAATCCGCAGCAAAATGCCGTGCGCCATGATGGCGTGAAGGGCGCGTTGCTCACCATCATGAAGGCCGGCTCGGCTTCCACCCTGGACGTTGTAAAGAACGTCAAAGCCGCCCTGCCCGGCGTGATGGCCACGGTCACGCCGGACCTGCACGTCAACGAATTTGCCGATCAATCCTTGTTCGTGCGCGCCGCCGTCAGTGGAGTTTTGCACGAAGGCGCCATCGCCGCCGCGCTGACCGCCTTGATGATTCTGCTCTTCCTCGGTTCCTGGCGCAGCACGTTCATCATCGCCCTGTCCATCCCGCTCTCGGTGCTGTGCTCCATCGCGGTTTTAAGCGCGCTGGGCGAAACGATCAACCTGATGACACTTGGCGGTCTGGCGTTGGCCGTCGGCATCCTCGTGGACGACGCGACGGTGGCGATCGAAAACATTCACCGTCACATGACCTCGGGAAAAACGCTGGAAGACGCCATCGTTGTCGGCTCGCAGGAGATCGCCCTGCCGGCGTTCGTCTCGACGCTGTGCATCTGCATTGTCTTTGTGCCGATGTTTTTCCTGACCGGCGTGGCGAAGTTTCTCTTCGTGCCGCTGGCGGAGGCGGTGGTGTTCGCGATGCTCGCCAGTTATGTCATTTCAAGAACGCTCGTGCCGACACTGGTCATGTGGTTTTATCGCAATGTCCAGACTCACGGCGAACACGCCGGTGAATCCAAATCGCCGCGCTGGGTCCGGCCGTTCATCCGCTTTCAAGGCGCCTTTGAGCGCGGCTTTGAGCGGCTGCGAACGAATTATCGCGCGCTGCTGGCGACCTGCTTTGAACATCGGAAGCCCTTCGCCATTTGCTTCCTGATCTTTTGCGCGGCTTCGTGGCTGTTGACGCAGGTGCTGGGGCGGGATTTTTTTCCGGCCGTGGATGCGGGACAATTCCTGCTGCACATCCGCGCCCACACCGGCACGCGGATCGAAGAGGTGCAGCGACTCACCGAGCAGATCAATGAAAGCATCCGCAAGGCGGTTCCGGCAGATGAACTGGGCGGGATTCTCAACAACATCGGCATCCCGAATTCCTACATCAATCTGAGCTATAACACGAGCGGCGTCATCGGTCCGGGCGATGCGGACATCCTCGTGTCGCTGAAGCCCGGGCACGCGCCCACGGAAACATATGTGCGGCAACTGCGGGAAAAACTTAACCGGGAATTTCCCGGCACGCTGATTTATTTCCTGCCGGCGGACATCGTCAGCCAGACGCTGAACTTCGGTCTGCCCGCGCCGTTCGACGTGCAATTTGTCGGGCGCAATCAGGAGGAAAACCGGGCCCTCGCCGTGAAACTCGCCGAACAGATCAAAAAAATTCCCGGTGCGGCGGACATTCGGGTGCAGCAGCCGGACAACTGGCCGCAGTTCCGCATCAGCGTGGACCGTTCCAAGGCCGCCGACCTCGGCTTGACGGAGCAGAACGTGGCCAATTCCGTGTTGCTTGGCTTGAGCGGCAGCAGCCAGGTGCAACCGGCTTACTGGCTCGACCCCAGGGTAGGCATCCAATATCTCATCAATGTCCGCGCGCCGGAATACGCCATGGATTCCGTGGCGCAACTCAACGCCCTGCCCATCAGCGCCAGCCGCACGAGCGAGGACAGTGCGCAGATCCTCGCCAATCTGGCCACGCTGCAGCGCGTGAACATCGCCCCGGTGATTTCGCACTACGACGTGCTGCCGATCATTGATGTCTATGGCGGCGTGGATGGCCGCGATCTCGGTGGCGTGCTGAACGATATCCAACCGCTGGTCGACCAAATGAAGAAACAGCTTCCGCGCGGCACGCGCATCGTCATTCGCGGCCAGGCGGAAACGATGCGCTCCAGCTTTATCGGCCTCGCCATCGGTTTGATTGGCGCGATTGTGCTGATTTATTTTCTGCTTGTGATCAATTTCCAGAACTGGCTGGATCCGTTCATCATCATCACCGCGCTACCCGCCGCGCTGGCTGGCGTCGTGTGGGGATTGTTCCTGACCCAAACCACCTTGAGCGTTCCGGCTTTGATGGGCGCAATCATGAGCCTGGGCGTGGCTACGGCCAACTCCGTGCTGGTCGTGACCTTCGCCCGCGAAAACATGCTGCGCGGCCTTGAGCCGGCCATCGCCGCGATGGAAGCGGGCGCGGGACGCATCCGGCCGGTCTTGATGACGGCGATGGCCATGATCATCGGCATGCTGCCCATGAGCCTTGGACTCGGTGAAGGCGGCGAACAGAACGCCCCGTTGGGTCGTGCGGTGATCGGCGGGCTGGTGTTCGCCACCATCGCCACGCTGTTCTTTGTGCCGATCGTCTTCAGCTTCATGCACCGGAACCGCAAATGCGCGAAGATAAAAAGCCACGACGAACCCATCAAAATTTAACGCCATGAATACCACTGAACCTGAGTCAAACCCCGCGCCGCCCAGCCGGCCCGTGCGCCTGATCCTGATTGCGCAAATCGTGGTCGTGCTGGTCGTCATCGGACTGATCGCCGGTTTCGTGCCGCGCTGGATTGCCCACCGCAAGTTGGTGAACGAAACCCGGGCCGATTCCGTCATCACCGTGGATGTTGTTTCGCCAACCGCGTCCAAACCGGACCTGGGCACGCCGTTGCCGGCGGAGGTTCAGGCGTTCACGCAGGCCTCGATTCACGCCCGCGCCAGCGGCTATTTAAAAAACTGGTTTGTGGACATCGGCGATCATGTCACGAACAATCAAGTGCTCGCGGAAATCGAAACGCCGGAAGTGGACCAGCAATTGATGCAGGCCCGCGCGGAATTGGATCAGGCGAACGCCAACCTGGGTCTCGCAAAAATCAGCGCCGATCGCTGGATGGAATTGCTTAAAACCTCGAGCGTCAGCGAGCAGGAAGGAGCCGAGAAACAGGCGGATTATACTTTGAAGCAGGCCAACGTGGCCGCCGCCCAGGCCAATGTCCGCCGCCTGGAAGAATTGAAAAACTTCAACCGCGTGGTCGCGCCGTTTGACGGCACCGTCACCGCGCGCAATACCGACATCGGCCAGCTTATCAATGCCACCAGTGGCAACGAATTGTTCCGGCTGGCGCAAACGGATCCCCTGCGCGTTTACGTCCGCGCCCCGCAATCGCTCATTTACGCCATCACTCCGGGGCAGAAGGCGCAGTTGACGTTTCAAGAATTGCCCGGTCGCGACTTCACCGCCACCGTCACCCGGACGGCGGGCGCGGTGGATCCGGCCTCGCGCACGTTGCAGGTGGAACTGCAGGTGCCCAATCCGAAGGGTGAAATTCTCGCAGGCAGCTACGCCCAGGTGCGGTTCGATGAAGCCACGGATGCGAAGGAGTTGACGCTTTCCGACAATGCGCTGCTGTTCCGCGCGCAGGGCATGCAGGTGGCCGTTGTCGGCAGCAACCACACCGTGCAGTTGCGTTCGATCAAACTGGGTCGTGATTTCGGCAACACGGTGCAGGTGCTGAGCGGTCTTGATCCCGGCGACCGCGTGATCATTAATCCGCCGGATTCCATCGCCGAGGGCATGACCGTGCAGGTTTCACAACCCGTCGGAACGAACGCTCCGGCCAAATGAAAATCGCTTTCGTCATCAGCGTCATCGCATTGGCCGCCGGCCTGGCGGGCTGCGCCGTCGGACCGGATTATCACCGCCCTGCCCCCTTGACCAGCCAGCCGGTGCCGGAAAAATTCAGCGAGGACGCTGCCACCAGCACCAATCAAGGCATCTGGAAAATTGCCGAGCCGTCCGCGCATTTGCCGCGCGGCGAGTGGTGGCAGAGTTTTGGCGATGGCGAATTGAACCGGTTGGAAACTCTGGCGCTGACCAACAATCAAAACCTGGCGGCGACGGTGGCGCGCTTTGAACAAGCCCGCGCGCTCGCGGCCGGAGCGCGGGCGGATTTTTATCCGCAGATCACCCTCGGCGGCACGCCCGGCGGCGACATCACGCGCCAGCGCACCAGTCGAAATCAGCCGAATCAGGGAAACGCCAACGGGGCATCCCATACCTTCGATACCTTCACCGCGCCGATTTACCTGGGCTGGGAGATGGACCTTTGGGGCCGTGTGCGCCGTCAATCCGAAGCGGCCAAGGAGCGCTTCATTGCCAGCGTGGACGATTACGAATCGGCCCGGCTGGCGATTGCGGCCGAAGTCGCCAACGACTACTTCGAACTCCGCACACTCGACAACGAATACACGCTGGTGACCAACACCATCGAAGCTTATCGGCGTTCGCTTGAACTCACGCAAAACCGCCGGCGCGGCGGCGTGGCTTCTGACTTGGATGTGGCGCAGGCGGCAACGCAGTTGCACAGCGCGGAATCACAACTGCCGGACATCAAATTGAGCCGTGCCCAAATGCTACACGCGCTGGCCGTGCTGTGCGGCGTATCGCCATCGAGTTTTGCCATCGCGCCCGGCCAGTCTGGATCTGGAATGGTTCCCGAAGTTCCGCCCAGCCTGCCGAGCGAACTGTTGGAACATCGCCCGGACATCGCCTCCGCCGAACGGCAAATGGCGGCCGCCAACGCGGACATCGGTGTCGCGAAAGCCGCCTTTTTTCCGACCGTGCGCATCAACGGTCTCGCCGGTTTTCAGTCCGTGGATTCCGGAACATGGTTCGACTGGCCCAGCCGGTTTTGGTCGGTCGGTCCGTCCGTGCAACTGCCGCTGTTCACCGGTGGTTTGAACCGGTCCCGTCTCGCGCTCGCGCATGCCGCCTACGATGAAACCGTGGCGAACTACCGGCAGACGGTGTTGACTGCTTTTGGCGAAGTGGAGGACGGACTGGCCGCGCAGCAGTTGCTGGCGGAAAAATGGGTTGCGGAAAACGAGACGGTGATCGCAACGCGGCGCACGGTGGAAATCGCCACCAACCGCTACAAAGCCGGCCTGGTCACTTATCTGGATGTGGCGACCGCCCAGACCGTCGCCCTGCTCCACGAAAGCACGCTGGTCCAGTTGCAAGGCACGCGTTTGATCGCCAACGTCAATCTGGTCAAAGCCCTGGGCTGTGGCTGGCAGGAAAACAAGGAATAAACTCGGCGCTTTTCCTGGGATAAAGTTGTGGTTCGGGCACATCACGCGATGCTGCCAAAATCAACGGCTCCAGTGAATTTGATCGCAGGCATCAGCGCCTTGGTATTTGCGCTTGTCACCCGGCAGACTTCACCGACAGAATGCAGCCGCTCCTAAAATTTTTAATCCCACTCGATATGAGATCATCACGCATGCTGTTTGGCATCCTCTGGCTGTCCCTGGCCCTCACCGCAGCGACCGCGCCCGCCGATCCCTTGGAAACCGGATTTTTCAACCCGCCGGATTCGGCCAAACCGCAGACGTGGTGGCATTGGATGAATGGCAACATCACCAAGGCCGGCATCACCGCCGACCTCGAGGCAATGAAGCAAATCGGCCTGGGCGGCGCGACCATCGTTAATGTGGACTGCGGCATACCGCCGGGTCCGGTTCCGTTCATGAGCCCCGAATGGCGGGAAGATTTCAAATTTGCCGTGTCGGAGGCAAGCCGGCTGGGGCTCGAACTCTGCGTGGAAAACTGCGCGGGCTGGTCGAGCAGCGGCGGGCCGTGGAACACGCCGGAGCATGCGATGCAACATGTCGTGACAAGTGAGACAAACATTTCCGGGGAAAAACATTTTTCCGGGATCCTGCCACAGCCGCGGACGCAGCTGGGGTTTTACCGCGATATTGCAGTGCTCGCCTTTCGCACGCCTGACGGCGAAGCCGCTTTCATGAAATCCGCCGCGCCAAAGATCTCCGCGAGCATCACCAACGTGGATGGCGGATCGCTGGTCGATGGCGACGCCGGCACGTTCGTCACGCTCCCGACCAACATTCTGCCGCAATTTATTCAACTGGAATTCGCCCGGCCTTTTTCCACCCGGCTGGTCACCCTCACGTTCCGGCAGGGCGCGGGCCAGGTGGAGGGACAGATTCAGGTTTCCGACGACGGCGAACATTTCCGTGATCTGCGTCCGTTTGTAACGCCCGGCC
>DATLVR010000050.1:0-29365 GCA_035577265.1 Verrucomicrobiia bacterium
GAATTTTGAAAAGCCGGCGGTTGCGGGTGCGGAACCACAACGGCATACTGGCCGTGCCCGATGGAAACGCCGCATCTCAATTTTCTGATTGATCAAAACTTTCTCTGGGCGTCGTGCATCTGGGGCGCGGTCGCCAGTGGCTATTGTCTTTACGGCTTCAAACAGCGGTCGCTGATTCCCTTTCTCGGCGGCTTTGTGATGACCGTCATGTCGTTCATCGGCCCGAATGCGCTGGTGATGTCACTCGTCTGCACCGCGGCGATCTTCGCGGTTTGGTGGCTGATGAAGCGGGGCTATTGACCATTCAGTCCGAGTGAAACCGGGCTCACGCCAAAGGCCGCCAGGGACGCAAAGAAAACGGACCGAGTGAGTCGACAATCACCGCACTGAATCGTGAATTGAATTCCCTGCCCAAAAACGTCCGCCCCATCCATCCCGTTGCGACCTTCGCGACCTTCGCGTGAGGTCTTCGGCAGGTTTCCGCATCAGAACGACCAGTTGACGATCGGGAAGCCCTTGGCGAGTTTGTCCGGGAATTCATCAAACCAGCCATTGTTGATGGCGATGTTGGCCAGGCCGATTTGCATGCCATGAAGATTTTCCGTGTAGTTCACCAGGCCCAGTTGCAGACCGTGCATTTCCTTCGCATAATTCACAATCAAACTGGATTGGAAGCCGACGAATTCTTCCTGCGCGACACTCACCCATCCAAACTGCCAGCCGTGGAAACTGGTCTTGTTGACATTGACCCAGGCCCAGGAAACGCCAGTGTAGCGATCGGAATAATTCACCGGCCCCCAACTGAAGCCGGCGCTGTCGCCGGTGCTGCCGTTGACAATGCCGAGCGCGACGCCCTGCTGCGGGTTTTCACCCCAGATGCTCAACGAGAGACCGTGGATCTCCGCGGTCTTCGGATAGATGGCAATGTCCGGCGTTAGCGACGCTTGAAACGGATGGGATTCTTCCGCGTGTAAAACGGTGCTGGCGATGACGAGGGTGGCGAGGGCGAATATTTTTTTCATGTCGTGCAGGAGCATTAAGTCACTCAAGGGCGAAACGCAAATCAAAAACCGGAAGCCAGTTGCCCGGCTTCCGGTTTTGAATTGATGAGTGTGTTTTAGAACGACCAGTTGACGAACGGGAAGCCGGTGGCCAGCTTGTCCGGGAATTCATTGAACCAGCCGTTGTTCCGGGCGATGTTCGCGAACCCGATCTGCACGCCGTGGAGATTTTCCGCGTAGTTCACGAGGCCCATCTGGAGTCCTTTGAACTTGCCTTCCGAGTAGTTGAAAATCCCCGCCTGCCAGCCGACAAAGCTGGTCCGGCTGATATTGACCATGGACCATTCCACGCCGGTGTAGGAATCGGCGTAGTTGACGAAGAACGCCCAGCTGAAACCGCTGCTGTCACCGGTGCTGCCGTTGACGAAGCCAAGGTTGAAACTGTGCTGCGGATTTTCACCCCAGATATCCAGCGAAATGCCGCTGATTTCGGTGGTCTTGGGATAAATCGCGATGTCCGGCGTCAGTGAAGCCTGAAAGAAAGGTGCGTCCGCCGCCTGTAACCCGGCGGTCGCGAGGGCGAGGGCTGTGATAACGAGTAGCTTTTTCATAGTTGAATGTGAATTCGGAGCCGCCAGCTTAATTCCCCGTCTTGGCGGCGCAACCAAAAAGACCACTGCTCCGACCGGCAATCACTTTTTATCAGCCGGCTTCCCGCGCTGATCGCCGGTTTGGGTGTGATATCCGCCACGGCGGCGGCCAGCAGCGCGTGGACATTCAGGAAATGGATTTAGCGTCTCCAAGCGATGACGACCAGCTGCTCGCCGTCAGCGAAGCACTCGACAAACTCGCCGTCGAGCACAAAGCCGAAGCTGAGTTGGTGAAGCTCCGTTACTTCGTCGGCATGACCAACGACGAGGCAGCGGAAGTGCTGGGCATTTCCCCGCGCACCGCGAAATATTACTGGACCCATGCCCGCGCGTGGTTGTTCCGGGAGATCAATCTTCACAACCTCGAAGGAAAATAAAAAACCGGAAGCCGGTCGCCCAGTCTCCGGGGTTTGAATTGGAGCGCCGGGCACCGTCTCGGCGTGTTTCAAGCTTTCACGCATGTGTGCCGATCAGGAGATCAGCGCTCCGTGGCTCACTTGCTCTTCTTCAGCGCGCCCAAGCCTGCGTAAACTGCGTTCTTGCCGAGCAGCTGTTCGATGCGCAGGAGCTGGTTGTATTTCGCGGTGTGGTCCGTGCGGCTCAAGGAACCGGTCTTGATCTGGCCGCAGTTCGTCGCGCTTTATTTGAGTTTGCTAATGGGGCCTCCCGGATGAGCTGGCACCAAACGCTGGCGGGAACAATCCACCAGTAAATCCATTTTCTCCAGCAACGTCTGGCCGATCAAAACTTCGTCGCCCAAAATCAGAGCGTCGTCGCCGGAACGCCGGTCCATGATCTCGAAACGCACTCCGTCAGCAATCCCTACTGTGCTCTCGTGTCCGTCTGCAAGTTCGATGGTAACTTGGTTGTAAGGCCTGATGCCCAATCGCTCCATCAGTGACGCCGGCACGCAGGATCGGATGGCACCGGTGTCCACCAAGGCATCGGCTTCCACGACCCGCACGTGCTCCGGCGACAACCGACCTTCCAGCACCGCGCTGGCATCGGCGATGTTGAGCAATCGCACCCTGGTTCGGACTTCGCCCATGTAGGGAGTGGGATTTTCTTTCAGCTTCATGGCCGGAATGTAACGCCGGCCATGAATGAAAACAAGGTCACTTCGCCTTCTTAAGCGCGCTCAAGCCTGCGTAAACCGCGTTCTTGCCGAGCAATTGTTCGATGCGCAGGAGCTGATTGTATTTTGCCGTGCGATCCGTGCGGCTCAGGGAACCGGTCTTGATCTGGCCGCAGTTCGTCGCCACGGCGATGTCGGCGATGGTCGCGTCCTCGGTTTCGCCGGAGCGATGCGAGAGGACGGCGGTGTAACCGCGGTTCTGCGCGAGCGTGACGGCGTCGAGCGTCTCGGTAAGCGAGCCGATCTGGTTCACCTTCACGAGAATCGAATTCGCCGTGCCGGTATCAATGCCCTTCTGCAGGAACTTCACGTTGGTCACGAACAGATCGTCGCCGACGAGCTGGACTTTGTTGCCGAGTTTGTCGGTCAGTTTCTTCCACGTCACCCAGTCGCCTTCGGCGCAGCCGTCCTCGATGGAGACGATCGGATACTTCGCGCACAACGTCGCGTAGAAATCCACCATTTCGTCGCCGGAGAGTTTCTTGCCGCTGCTCTTTTTGAAGACGTAGGTTTCGTTGCCGGTGTAAAATTCGGAAGCCGCCACGTCGAGCGCGAGGTTGATCTGCTTGCCCGCCTTGTAGCCGGCGTCTTTCACGGCTTGCAAAATCACTTCGATGGCCGCCTCGGTGCTTTCGAGCTTCGGCGCGAAACCGCCTTCATCACCCACGGCGGTGGAAAGACCTTTTTTCTTCAACACGCTCTTGAGCGCGTGGAAAACTTCCGTGATCGCCTGCAAGCCTTCGCTGAAGGTGTTGAAACCGTGCGGCTGGATCATGAATTCCTGGAAATCAATCGGGGCATCGGAATGCGCGCCGCCGTTGATGACGTTCGCCATCGGGACGGGCAGCACCTTGGCGTTCGGTCCGCCGATGTATTTGAACAACGGCTGGTTCAACGCGGCAGCGGCGGCTTTCGCGGTTGCGAGCGAAACGGCGAGAATGGCGTTCGCGCCGAGCTTGGACTTGGTTTCCGTGCCGTCAATCTTGAGCATGGTGGCGTCCACGGTGAGCTGGTCGCACGCGTCAAGACCGATCAGCTTGGGCGCGATGAGCGTGCCCACGTTCTTGACGGCCTTCTGCACGCCCTTGCCGAGGTAACGGCTCTTGTCGCCGTCGCGGAGTTCGATGGCTTCGTGTTCGCCGGTGCTGGCGCCCGAGGGCACCGCGGCGCGGCCCATCACGCCACAGCTGAGGGTCACGTCCACTTCGACGGTCGGGTTTCCGCGTGAATCTAAAATTTCACGCGCCTGAATACTTTGGATGTTTGTCATAAAAAATTAAGTAGGTTAAATTCCTTTGGCCTGCCCCAAATCGAGCGCCCATGATAAAAGCCGCGCGCAGCGAGTCAAGGAAGCGTTGCGGCCATTGCCGATTTAACTCGAACTGACAATGAGGATTAACCGGCGGCACCGCTCGCTTTCCGGCCGGCTCCGTGGTTAACTGAAACGTGCCCATGAGCGAGCCACTAAAACATCCGGCGCACAAGATTGAATTGAACCTGCGCGAAGTGGGGCAGCTGTTCAACACGATGGATCCGGCGCCGTTCCCGGACAAGGATCTGGACAGCGACGCGGAGGAATTCATTTTGAGCTGGGTGCACGAGTTTCCACTCAATGAACCGGTCTCGCTCGTGGTGCATCTGGCGGAGTTGCCGTCCGGCGGCAATCCGCAGACGATCGTCGAACAGGGCGTGCATCATTACTTCGCCTACCGCGCCCGGATGAACCGGATGGAACTCAGGCGGCTGTTGAGCGACGGCCGGAAAAGCCTCTTCATCGGCCTGGCGTTTTTGTCCGTGTGCCTGATGCTGAGCCACGCAATCGGCGGGGCCGTGTCCGGCACCTTTCTCAGCATCGCGCAGGAAAGCCTGACCATCGCCGGCTGGGTGGCGATGTGGCGGCCCATGCAGATCTATCTCTACGATTGGTGGCCGGTGCGCCGGCGCGGCAAATTATTCCGGAAACTCTCCCGGATGCACGTGGAAGCGCGGAAGAAAACGTAAGCCGGTGCATTTCGGTTGCGCTGATTCCCCGACGGATACAAGATTCCCACCGAATTTATGCTCGCATATCTTTGGGTGGCACTCGGCGGCGCGCTCGGCAGCGTGAGCCGCTTCTGGTTGAACGGACTCATCTCCGATAAGTTCGGCGCGACCTTCCCGTGGGGCACGCTGGCCATCAACGTCAGCGGCTCGTTCGTCATCGGCATCGTCGGCGCGCTGGCGATTCCCGAAGGCCGGATGGATTCCCAAACGCGGATTTTCGCCACGCAATTCCTGATGATCGGTGTCTGCGGCGGCTACACGACGTTCTCCTCTTTCAGTTTCCAGACCTTGAACCTGCTGCGCGACCGCGAATGGCTTTATGCTGGCGGCAATGTCATCCTGTCCGTCGTCCTCTGCATGATTGCCGTATGGCTCGGCTGGCTGCTCGGTGCTACGCTTGGTTCGCTGAAAGGAAACTAAACTAAACCAACCACGGATGGACACAGATGCACACGGATAATAAAAGCAGACTCGAGTTTTTTGCGAATGCCATCCGTGTTTATCCGTGTCCATCCGTGGTTAAAATTTTGATTTATGCAAATTCCAACTGACGCCATCCTGCTCCGGATTTTCCTCGGCGAAAGCGACCGCTGGGAATACAAGCCGCTTTATGAAGCCATCGTGATGGCCGCGCGCGCAGCGCACCTGGCGGGCGCGACGGTGCTGCGCGGACCGATGGGATTCGGCAAATCCAGCCGCCTGCACACGGCAAAGATTCTGCGCCTCTCGGTGGATCTGCCACTCGTCATTGAAATCGTGGACAGCGAGGAAAAGATCAACGCCTTTCTGCCGACGCTCGATAAAATGATGGGCGGCGGCTTAGTCACGATGGAAAAAGTGAAGGTGCTGCATTATCGGGCTGGGGATGCGGAGAAATGATGTCGCGCGAAGGACGCGAAGGCGGCGAACGAAAGCGCCGCAGGCAATTCATGAATGACAAAACAATCGAACAGCATGAAAATCCCCAAATTTAGACGCAGTCGCTCGCTTATTTGTGAAAGCGAAGTTTGCTGCCTGAAAGCATCTGCTCCCAATTCGGCTATTCCAAATCTAGCCGCCAAGCACATCGCCAAGTTTGCTGACGACCCTGAATTCAACATTTATTTGCGGGCGAAAAACCCGGCAAAAGTCACCAAGTGGCAGCAACAAATGTTAAACCAGCTTTTTGAGAAAGGGGAGCTAGCTGTCGCCATTGAGGCGGGCATGAAGGATTATGAGAAGGATCTCGATTATGACTATCGGGCGGATTACGAAAAGAAAGCTTGGGACGATATCAGGCTGAATGGTGTCCTGCCTCATGTCACTCTCCTTCATGTCGTCATTGATGACATGAAGCGTGAAGTCATCCTTTCATTGAGCACTGAATCCGACGGCAATCTTGAAGAACACGGCATCGTAATCTACCTGAAAGACGGAGCCTGGACATTTGATTCCGACCATCTCACTGATTATCTGACCGAGGTGGAGGACGAAGAACTTGAACGAGGCGAGATTGATTTTGAGGAAGATGAGGAAGAAGCAAAACTAGTTGAGCCCAATTGCTTTGCAGACATCAGCTTTATAGTTGGCACATGGGAATATGACGCGGAGGCAGATAAGGAATGGATGAAAGCCAATGGTGATGGGAGCGATGATGAGATTGAGTTGCATATTAAATGGTCAGAATATGAAGGGCGCCGATTTGAGCTTTCTGAGAAACGCATGCTGTATTGGTATAAGTATTCGACGTGGCGCAAGCCTGATGAATGGGAAATTCTTCGTTACGAAAAACATGAAAAAAAGATCTCAATTATTTTTCAGGAACAGAAAGATCGGGATAATAAATGGGAGTTCTTTTACGAGAACGATCGCTTGAGAAGTCCGCATGGCGGCATTTTTAAACGAAAGCAAGAATTCTGATTAACTCGAATCAATCCAGAACCTGAAACGGCCATCCGAATTTTACATTCCGCGCCAAAATCATGAACACTGCCGACTTGGAAAAAATCCTGCACGACACGCTCGCCAAATTCAATTCCGAGACCGGCACGATTCACCGGCCCATGAACCGACGCAGTGGCTCCGGCTCGTCGCGCAAGTCGGGTTGCCGCCGCAATTGCTGGACATGGTGAAAGTCATTCCCGTCGGCAAAGGCATCGCCGGACAGGTCATCGCCCAAGGCAAGCCGGTCACGACGTGCAATCTGCAGACCGACACCAGCGGCGTGGCCAAACCCGGCGCGAAACAGACCGGCGTGGGCGGCGCGTTGTGCGTGCCCATCCGCGATGGCGATAAAATCGTCGGCACGCTCGGCATCGGCACCCGCCGCGAATACGAATACACGCCGGCAGAAACGCTCGCGCTGGAAGACATCGGCCGTTCGCTCGGAGCGCAAATTGGCGCGAGTTGAATGGTTTCGTCATGCCCGGTTCTCAATTCAGCATTTGGTGGTGGGTCAGTTAGGCAACGGAACGCCGCCTTCAGGCGGCAGACGTGTTGCCGACCATGTTGCTGCCGCCTGAAGGCGGCGTTCCGATTTCCGGCCGTTTCAGCACTTCCGTCAATGTTATGATCAACTGCCAAACCCAGTATTCTTTGAAGTTGTCCCCTGCTCCGTTTCGCGGCAAGCTGTGCGCCTATGCAGCAAGTGAATCTCGGCATGATCGGCGGCGGTCTGGTCACGTTGGGAAAAGTAAAGGTGATTGCTTGTCGCGGAGGCGAAGGCTTGTGACCTTGCTGGAATATAAAAAATACGCCGACGAGCTGGCCCGCCAAGCGGGCGTTGAGAACGGCCTGCACGGATATTTTCTCCAGCATCGCAGCCGGCTTTGGGAGACCGCGTCGCATTTCGACCTTTGGAAAGTGCAGGGCAAGCGCATTCTGGAAATCGGCCCCTTTTTCAGCTACACGCCGTTTGTCTTGAAACAACAGGGCAATGAGGTCCAGGTGCTGGAGGGCGACGACCCGGCGGTGTATCCGCTCAAACCACTCTATCAGGCGCGCGGCATCGAATTCAAACTCTGCGACCTGTTTGAAAATTTTGGGGTGGCACCCCTGGAAAAGCGTCAATTACCCTTCACCGCAAACCAATTCGACCTGGTCTCCTGCTGGGAAACCATGGAGCATTTCAACTTCAATCCCGTGGGCTTCATCCGTGATTTGCACCGGGTTTTAAAACCGGGCGGGCAGGCGGTCATCACCGTGCCGAACATGGCCGAGCTGGAAAACCGGGTCAAACTTCTGGCCGGGCGGAGCATCGGGGCACCGGTGGAAAGCTACGGTAACTATTATGAGTATGCCGCGGGACGGTTCCTGGGATTTCATTGGCGGGAATACGTCTTGTCGGAATTGGTTCATTTGTTTGACAGTCAGAATTTTTCAATCGTCTCTGCAAATCATCTTTTGACCTTCCAGGATTATCCCGATTTGGCAGTGTCAAAAAAAATCAAGCGGCTGGTTTCCAGAGGTATTTTCTCCGTCTGCCCTTCCATGGGCTGCCTCTGCGCGATCGTTGTCAAAAAGCCGATGTCATAACCGCCACCTTTGATCCCATGAATGAACTGCAAGAACAGATTGACGCTTTGTTGAAGAACGGCCCAAACCGCGAAACGGTTTTGGACCAGGTTCTGCAATTGGTGCTCGCCAAATTTAATTCCGAGACCGGCACGATCCACCGGCTCCATGAACCGACGCAGTGGCTTCGGCTCGTCGCGCAAGTCGGGTTGCCGCCGCAATTGCTGGACATGGTGAAAGTCATTCCCGTCGGCAAAGGCATCGCCGGACAGGTCATCGCCCAGGGCAAGCCGGTCACGATGTGCAATCTGCAAACCGACACCAGCGGCGTGGCCAAACCCGGCGCGAAACAGACCGGCGTGGGCGGCGCGTTGTGCGTGCCCATCCGCGATGGCGATAAAATCGTCGGCACGCTCGGCATCGGCACCCGCCGCGAACATGAATACACGCCGGCAGAAACGCTCGCGCTGGAGGACATCGGCCGTTCGCTCGGAGCACAGATTGGCGCGAGTTGAATGGTTTCGTCATGCCCCGTGCTCAATTCATCATTTGGTGGTGGACAGTTGGAGCGTGTCTGTGTCGGCCTCGACCAGCCGCAGCCGGTCGCGAATGCTCGGCGCGTTGAGGCGCTTGCCGCGGGCTGCGGCTGGTCTTCGACACAGCCGCGCTCCTTTTTCAGACCCGCTCTTAGGCAACGGAACGCCGCCTTCAGGCGGCAGAGGTGTTGCTGGCGACGTTGCTGCCGCCTGAAGGCGGCTTTCCGATTTCCCGCGCCGTTTCCGTCAATGTCATGGTCAACTGCCAAATCCAGTATTCTTTGAAGTTGTCCCCTGCTCCGTTTCGCGGCAAACTGCGCGTTCGTATGCAGCAGGTAAAACTCGGAATCATCGGCGGTGGAACCGTGGGCAGCGGCGTCTATGAGGCGCTTCAGCGCAACGGCGCACTCATGACCTCGCGGCTCGGCGTGGGACTTAAGATTGTCCGCGTCGCCGTGCGCGACCTCAAAAAAAATCGCGCGGCCAAAATCCCACGCGCCCTGCTCACCACCGACTGGCGCGAAGTCGTTTGTGATCCCGAAGTCAATCTCGTCGCCGAACTCATCGGCGGCACCACGATCGCGCGCGAAGTCGTCCTGACTGCGCTCAAGCTCGGCAAGCCCGTCGTGACTGCGAACAAGGCGTTGCTCTCCAAGCATGGCGAGGAGCTTTTTGCCGCCGCCAAAAAATATCGCACCAATCTTTATTACGAAGCCAGCGTCGCCGGCGGCATTCCGATCATCAAGTCGCTGCGCGAAGGTTTTGTCGGCAACCGCATCACGGCGCTTTATGGCATCGTCAACGGCACCTGCAATTACATCCTCACGCGCATGAAACTCGAAGGCGCGGACTTCGGCGCCGTGCTCGCCGACGCGCAACGCCTCGGTTACGCCGAGACGCCACCCGACCTGGACATTGACGGCCACGACGCCGCGCACAAGACCGGCATCCTGGCGTCGCTCGCGCACGGTTTCTGGGTGAACCCGAAAAGCATTTATGTGGAGGGCCTCCGCCATATCAGCGCGCTCGACATCAAATTCGCCGGTGAACTCGGCTACACCATCAAGCTGCTCGGGATGGTGAAGAAGCTGGAGAGCGGCGGTCGCGTGCAAGTTTCCGTCTATCCGACTTTGATTCCGAATTCGCACGTGCTCGCCAGTGTGAACTACGCTTTCAACGCGGTGTTCGTGCGCGGCGACGTTGTGGGCGATTCCCTTTTTTACGGCCGCGGCGCGGGCAAGGACGCCACTGCCAGCGCGGTCTTGAGCGATCTGGCCGACGCCGCGCTGGATTTGAAGTTCGGCACCAAGCATCGCCTGCCGCCGTTCGTGCCGCACGAATGCTCCGGCGCCGTGGCGCCGATTGCGGAAGTCGTCTCGCAGTATTTCGTCCGGCTCAACGTCGTGGACAAGCCCGGCGTGCTCGCCAGAATTGCGACCATTTTCGGCGAGTCCAACATCGGCATCTCGTCAGTCATCCAGCCGGAAGGACACGAAGGTGAAAGCGTGCCGCTGATTTTCATGCTGCACTATGCGACCAACGGCGCGGCGCTCAAGGCGCTTGCCAAAATCGCGAAGCTGCCCGCCGTCAAAGGCAAGCCCGTAATGATCCGGGTGGAAAGTTTTGAATAAAATGAGCGCGCTTCTTTTTCGCAGCACCAACGGCCAATCGCCCGCAGTCAACTTGCGCGAGGCGTTGCTGGCTGGGCAGGCGCCGGATCGCGGACTTTATTTCCCCGACACATTTCCCAAGTTCACGCCCGCCGAGATCGCGGCGTTCGCCGGACTGCCGTATCACGAGATCGCGTTCCGCGTGCTGTCAGAATTCACGGACGGCATCATTCCGTCCGACGTCCTGGCCGCGATGTGCCATGAGGCGTATAACTTTCCGGTGCCTCTGGAGATCATCCGCCCCCGCGTCTTCCTGATGCGGCTGGACCAGGGGCCGACGGCGTCCTTCAAGGATTTTGCGGCCCAGATGATGGCGCGGATGTTCGGGCGTTTTCTGCGCGAGGACAACCGGCAGGTGACGATTCTCACCGCGACGAGCGGCGACACCGGCGCGGCGGTCGCGCACGCGTTCCACAAGATTCCCGGCGTGCGCGTCATCGTGCTGTTTCCGGAAGCCGAGGTCAGCGAAAGCCAGCGCAAGCTGATGACCACGCTGGCGGACAATGTCCGCACCGTGGCGGTGGACGGCAAGTTCGACGACTGCCAGGCGATGGTGAAACGCGCTTTTGCCGACCCGGCCCTTGCGCACATCCCGCTGTCGTCGGCGAATTCCATCAACATCGGCCGCCTGCTGCCGCAGAGTGTTTATTATTTCTACGCCGCGTCGCGCGTCGCGCAGGCGGGCGAGCCGGTGGTGTTTTCGATTCCCAGCGGCAATTTCGGCGACATGATGGGCGCGGTCGTCGCGCGCGAGATGGGTTTGCCGGTGAAAAAAATCATCGCATCCGTCAACGACAACGACGCGTTCCCGAAATTTCTCGCGACCGGCCATTACCAGAAAATTTCACCATCGCGCAATTCGCTCTCCAACGCGATGAACGTCGGGCATCCGAGCAACCTCTCGCGGCTGGTGGCGGTCTATGGCGGACAGATGGACGAGACGGGCAAGATCAACCGGCTGCCCGACCTCGCCGCGATGCGCCGCGATATTTTTTCGACGTCGATTTCCGACGAGCGCACCGTCACCGGTGTGCGCGAGTTCTGGAACAATTTTCAACTGCTGCTGGAGCCGCACGGCTCCGTGGCGTGGCAGGGCTTTCAGGATTGGACGGCGGTGGAACCGCTCGGCAACTCGCCGGCAGTCATCGTTGAGACCGCCAATCCGGCGAAGTTTCCGGTCGAAGTCGAAAAAGTCGTCGGCTGGGCCCCGGACGTGCCGGCGAACATGCTCGCGTCGCTGCAATTGCCGGAAGACTTCGACCGCATGGGCGCGGAATACGAGAAGTTCCGGGAGTATTTGCTCGCGAAACATTCGTGAATGCGCCGCCGGTCTCCGGATCGGCACGTTGACGTTCGTTCCTTTCGCGCCAATCCTGAAGACCGGCCCCTCGTGGGAAGTTGCATTGGTCAGCCGGCCCGGCCATCCCGCAGTCGACATAATTTCCAATAATACAGCTTGTAAGTTTTCCGCAACTCGGATAAAGCTGGAGCAGGACGGAATTGGGCGCGGCTGCTGCGCATTACCCTAACCTCAACCCGATTGTTTTATGAAAAAAAAGACACTCGTTTTCTGTTCTCCATTACCCTTCGTTTTGACCTTGTGCATCGGCGCATCCATGGTGGTGCAAGCTGCCGAAACGCTCATCAACTTCGACGATGTCGCCGGCGGCACACTCATCAACACGCATTATCCGGGAGTGACGTTTACCAACCCGATTGGCGGCAATATCGTCGCGCGGAGTGGAGCGGGCAGCGCGCCCTCCGCCCCAAACGTGGTCTGCATCACGAACGGCGGCGTCCTGCCCTTCTTCGATTCACCGTTTGGCGCGGTGGACGCGCGGTTTGCCACGCCGGTGCGCGTGGTAAAAATTGATGCCCGGCCTGTCAGCCAGGTGGCTGACCACCTGGATCCCACCGTGGCCCGGCCATACCTTCAAGCCTTCGACGCCAGCGGGACCCTGCTGGCCACCGTTTATTACGCCGGGGCGCTGCCTCAGGGTTGTTGTTACGAAGTGGGGGCGACCGAGACGTTGACCTACGCTTCATCCACGGCCAACATCGCGCGCGTCCGGTTTTCCTCGCAGCAGCCGGTCAGCGGCGTTCATACCTATGGGATGTTTGATAATCTCCGGTTTGATGACGGCTACTACACGCTGTCGGTGAGCATCACCGGCAACGGATCGGTCACGGCGGTTCCGAGCCAGGCGAGTTACTTCTACGGGACGGTGGTGAATCTGACCGCCACACCAGCCACGGATTGGGCATTCAGTTCGTGGTGGAACTTCACGGACGGTAATATCGGATCAGCGAACCCGCTGGATGTCACCATGAATGCCGATAAAAACATCGGCTACTATTTCTACTCGTTAGACCAATCCGAACCCAACTTCGTCGTCACCACGGCAGACGATCACAACGACGGAGTGGCCGGTGTTACCGACTGCACGTTGCGCGAAGCGATCAACGCCGCCAACGCTTTCACCACTGCCAACACGATCACGTTTGCCACGAACGTGACGGGTGTGATCACGCTGAAACTCGGTGAACTCACCATCAACCACGACCTCTCGATCATCGGGCCGGGCGCAAAAACGCTGGCGATCACCGTGAGCAACATCAGCTCCTCCTTCCATATCAGCGGCGGCGCCGTTGCCGCGATTTCCGGTTTGAGCATCGGCAACGTGGTGGTGGGATTCAACGCTTACGTCGGCATGACCATTGACGGAGGTTCAACCCTGTTGCTCAACGCGTGCAATGTCTCCGGGTTTCGCGACACTGGCATTTTCAATGGCGGCACGTTGAGCCTTAACAATTGCACCGTCACGGGTAATTCCGGCGACGCTGGTGGTGGTATCCGCAACTACGGCCTCCTGGGTGTTACGAACAGCACCATTTCTGGAAACAGCGCCGGTCATGGCGGAGGCATCTATAACCATCCCACGGGTTCGCTGACACTCCACAGCACCACGATCTGCAGCAACACCATCTTCGGCAGCATCGGTGGCGGAGGTATTCAGAATAACAGCGGAATTGTCAATGTCCGCAACAGTATCATCGCCGCCAATACCAACGCCATCGCGGTCATCGGGCCTGATTGCATCGGCAGCTTCAATTCGCTCGGTTACAATCTGGTTGGAAAGACCAATGACAGCAGCGGTTTCAGCAGCGCGAGTCAGGACCAGTTCGGCAGCATTGCTTCGCCCGTCAATCCGCTCCTCGGACCTTTGGCGGACAACGGCGGGCCAACATTCACACACCGCCCCCTGCCGGGCAGTCCGGCGGTGGACAAAGGCAATAGCTTTGGCCTCATCACCGATCAACGCGGCCGGCTTCGGCCCTGTGATCTTTCATCGGTCGCCAATGCATCCAGTGGCGACGGCAGCGACATCGGTGCCTATGAGCTCAATCTACCCGTGTTGAGCATCGTAAAGTCATTGAGCAACGTCGTGCTCTCGTGGTCAACCGATGAAGCTGGCTATACGCTTGAATCCGCCGCCCAACCCACGGCGCCTCCAGGCTGGGCGACCGTGTCGGGTGTTCCGTCGATCATCGGCAGCCAATACACGCTGACCACGAACACCGCGGCGGGGAGACAATTCTATCGCCTACGGAGCCCTTGAGTCCGGCTTGCCGAACCACACATCCGATTATTTTCCCCCGACGTTCCTTTTGCCGGGGACGCCGACAACAAGTTGCCGGAAGATTTCGACCGCATGGGCGCGGAATACGAGAAGTTCAAGGAATATTTGATCGACCGGCACGCGGCCTGACCGCGAAGTTCAGCCGTGCCACGACTGGGTGAATTACACCGGCGTCTCGCCGCACATCACATTTTCCCATGGCGCAGGATGGAGATGAGCAGCCAGAAGCCCATCAGCCCCGCGAGCAGATAACCGGCAAGGCCGAGCAACGATACATCGCCCCACATCGGCGGCACCTTGGCGCGGATGATCAACGAGGAACTGATGATCAACGCGGCGACCACGAGCGCGAAAGACAGGCGGTTGGTTGAACGCTCGAAAGCGTTTACGGCCGGCTCAAGTCCTTCATGACGGAAATTCACGCGGGCGTTGCCGGTCTTGATCTGCGAAACAATGCGGCGCACTTCATTCGGCAGTTCCCGCGCGACCTCGCCGACTTCCTGCGCGAACTCGAGCGCGCTGGTGATGACCCGGCGCGGCCGCAGCCGCTCCATCCGCGTTTGTTTCATGAACGGTTTGGCCTGTCCGATCAGGTCGTGCTCCGGGTTGAGCTGGCGGACCAGATCCTCGGTCAGGCTCAACGCCCGCAGCATGACGACCAGATCCGGCGGCAGACGAAGATGATGTTTGCCGGTCAGCCGCGCCAGTTGCGAGACGAGGCCGCCGAAATGGATTTCGCCGTCCGCGCGATAGAAATGGCGGTGCATGAATTCCGCCACGTCCGTCTCAAAGACTCCGCGCGCCGGTTCAAGATCCGATTCGGTGAGCTTGAGCAGCGCGGTCGCCACGCTGGTTTCGCTCCGGCGGGCGATGCCCCACACAAAATCCACGAACGCCTCGCGCGTGCGCAGGTCCAAAAAACCCATCATGCCGAAATCCAGGAAACACACGCGCTGGTCCGGCATGATCTGGAGGTTTCCCGGATGCGGATCGGCATGAAAAAAACCGTGGGCGAAAATCTGTTTCATCACCAGGTCGGCGATGCGTCGGCCGAGTTCGCGCCGGTCCAGGCCGGCGGCGGCCAGGTCGTCGAGTTTGGACGCCTTGATGCCGTTCACATATTCCATCACCAGCACGCGCGGCGTGGTGAATTCCAAAAAAACGGCAGGCAGATAAATGGCGGCCTCATCCCGAAACTGCCGCGAGAAACGTTCGAGATGCGCGGCTTCGCTGGTGAAATCCATTTCCTTCTCCAGGCTGCGGGCGAGTTCGTCCACGAGCCTCACGGGCTGGTGCAGCCGCCATTCCGGCAGATGCGTTTCCGCGAGGCTGGCAAGCTGGCGCAGGATGGCGAGATCCTCCCCCACGGTTTTCTGGATGCCGGGCCGTTGCACCTTGATGACCACCTCCTCGCCGGTGAGCAGCCTGGCACGATGCACCTGGCCGATGGACGCGGAACCAAGCGCCGCTTCCTCGACGCTGTCGAAGACGTCGGTGAGCGGGCGCTTTAATTCCTCCTCGATGACGGAGCGAACCGCACTGAACGGCAGCGGCGCGACCTGGTCCTGGAGCTTGGCCAGTTCATCCGTGAATTCCGGCGGCAGGATGCGGGTGCGCGCGGCGGCGAGCTGGCCGAGCTTCACGAACGTCGGGCCCAGTTCCTCGCACGCGCGGCGCAGACGTTCCGGCTGGCCGATCTCCTGCATGTTCGCCTGCTGATCGCGCACGCGCTTGAACGGGATGCGCGCGGCGCGCGGCAGCGGCAGATATTGCGCGAGGTCATCGTAGCCGTATTTGAGCAGCACGCCGGCAATGTCGCGGAGGCGCTTGGCCTGCTGGTAGGCCGCACCGATTTTGCGGACGCGTTGGAAAAGCATGCGATAAGATGTTAAGCGGTCAGCCAGTTATTGGAGACGCGGCAAGCCCGTAGTGAACGCATCATTCATCCTTGAATTTGCGGGCGGCATTTTTGCACGACTCGCTCAAGTCGTCCCAGGCATTCTCGACGCCACTCTTCATTTCCTGCCAGGCGTCACCGCCGGCGTCGGTGAGACTTTTCAGTCTGGCCTTCAGGGCATCGAGTTTTTGATC
This sequence comes from Verrucomicrobiia bacterium, assembly GCA_035577265.1. GTDB lineage: Bacteria > Verrucomicrobiota > Verrucomicrobiia > Limisphaerales > UBA11358 > UBA11358. The sequence goes on from DATLVR010000050.1 coordinate 16,260, forward strand.
GGCATCGGCGAGTTCCTCGTAGGCCATGATCTTGCCGTCGGCGATGGCGACTTTTGCCCTGGCTTTCAACAGTTCGAGGCGCGCGCGCTGTTCTTCCAGCTGCGCCTCCATCTTTTCGCGATACGCATTTTTCAGGCTCATGTTGGGTTGCCTTTCAGTTCAAGTTCTCCGTGAAACACTGTAACCAAAGCTGAGCGCATGGAAAGCCGCAATCTCCCCGGCTAAAATTTCGAAGTCAGTCACTCCCACCAACCGGGCGCCGGCAAAATATATTCAAAACTTGTTTGGCGGAACGGAGCCGGAAACTAAGGTTTATCATTTTCTCCGCGAAACATCTTCCAGCCCGCAAGGACCAGGGATCCCAGTCTGCCGAGCCGGCCGATCACGCCCGCGACGGCGCCGGGTTGGCGCATGACCTCGACGGCCAGCATCCCGACGCCAGCGGCCAGGACCGCCGTCCAGAGCGGATGCCGTCGCGCGAGATTGCCGCCTTCATTGAGCCAGGATTCGGGAGCGCGCACCCGCTGCCAGTCCACAGCGAGCAGCCGCCGGCGCACATCGCTTTGCAGCACGAGCAACTCCTTCTGCTTTTGCAGGCGGGCTATTTCGGCTTGGTGAAACATGCGCAATCCTTTTTGAATTCTTCGAGCGTTGCGGAATAGGGGTGCCAGCGCTGCAGGCGGGAACGCAATTTCACAAACGCCACCGTCGCCGTCACGGCATAGACCGCCGTCAAAACCGTCAACGCCAGCACCCGGTGCGTGTCCCAGAATACAACCGTGATCGTGAAGGTGATCAGGAGCAGCGTCATCAACGCACACACGACCCCGACCGCCAGCAACAGTAGCGCGTCAAACATCCGCGCCCGCTCCTCCTTGAGTTCAACCAAAAAGAGCTCCAGCCGGCTGCCCGCCAGGCCACGCAGGGTCTGCAGCATTCGCGTGACGGTGGCGAGCAGTCCGCTTTCCGTTGGGGGCGTCGCGTCCATGATCAACGACGTCCGACGAGCACGCCGATCAACAATCCCACTCCAAATGCGACCCCGATGGATTCATACGGGTGTTCACGGATGGTTTTGTCGGTCACCTTCGCCCCGGCCACGGCCTTTTCTTCAATCCGATGGCAGGCAGCCTTTGCCGATTCAACGACCGTGGACAAACGGCTGCGTAATTCGCTCATTTTGTCCCCGGCCTGTCCGGCGGTGGCCTGCAACACCGCTTCTGCATCACGCGAGAGATCCCGCAAGTCGCCCACCAGTTTTTCCATGTTTGCTTCATTTGTCATAATCATCCTTTCTCCTTCAACCGGTTTTTCGCCGGTCAACCTCCCGGTTGCGATCCCGGCAACCCAACATGATTCAAGTTTTCCAAACGCGCAAAAAAAAAATTTCAAAACGGATATTGTCCGGGCCAAAACAAGAAAAGATTCCCCGCGCCCATCACCTGGTGCGCATCCTGACACTGCCCCGGAGCGCGGGCGGTCCCCCGCCCGCAGCGGTCACATCGGCAAGCAAAGGTCCGGATTTTCCCAGCCGTTCTGTGGTTTCCACCCGCTGCGACCGGGGGACCGGTCGCGCTCCGTCTGGGGCGGTGTGCGGCATGCGCCCCGGGCCAGACACCGTTAGAGTTCCGTCTTTTCAAACGCCACGCATCTGACTATCCTCCGGTTTCCGTTTCGAGCCTCCGGGAAGTTTGGCCGGCGGCTTTGGCAATTTTGTATGGCATTGATCGTTCAAAAATTTGGCGGCACTTCGGTGGGCAACACCGACCGCATCAAGAATGTCGCCGCGCGCGTGGCGAAATATCACGCGCAGGGCGACCAGATTGTCGTCGTCGTCTCCGCGATGAGCGGCGTGACCGACGGCCTCATCAAGCTCGCCAAGGACATCGCGCCGCTGCCGAGCGAACGCGAGATGGACATGCTCCTCGCCACCGGCGAACAGCAGACCATCGCGCTCACCGCCATCGCGCTGCACGCGCTGAACATTCCGGCCGTTTCCATGACCGGCGCGCAGGCGGGCATCGTCACGGATGGCGTCCACACCAAGGCCAAAATCCACAACATCACCCCGAAGCAGGTCCATGAGGCGCTCGACGCGGGCAATGTCGTCATTGTCGCCGGCTTCCAGGGCGAAACGGCCGCGGGCCAGATCACCACGCTCGGCCGCGGCGGTTCAGACCTGACGGCGATTGCACTCGCCGCCGCGCTCAAGGCCGATCTCTGCCAGATTTACACGGATGTGGACGGCGTTTACACGACTGATCCGCGCATCGTGCCGACGGCGAAGAAGCTGCTGGAAATTTCCTACGATGAAATGCTCGAACTGGCCAGCCTCGGCGCGAAGGTGATGCAGAGCCGCTCGGTGGAATTTGCCAAAAAATTTGGCGTCGTGTTTGAAGTCCGCAGCAGTTTAAATGATAACCCCGGAACGATTGTGAAAGAAGAAACGAAAAGCATGGAAGGCGTCGTCGTGCGCGGCGTCGCGCTCGACAAAAATCAGGCCAAGATCACGCTCGTCGGCGTGCCCGATAAACCCGGCGTGGCCGCGAAGATCTTCAAGGCGCTCGGCGATGCGACCGTGAACGTGGACATGATCGTCCAGAACATCAGCCACGGCACGGGCACGCCGCAGACGGACATTTCCTTCACGGCCGACAAGCCGGATTTGCTCAAGGCGCAGAAGGTCATCGACGGTTTGAAAGCCGAAGTCGGCTTCAAAGAAGCCATTACCGCCGAGAAGATCGGCAAGCTGTCCATCGTCGGCGTCGGCATGAAATCGCACACCGGGGTGGCGGGGAAATTATTTGAAACCCTCGCAAACGAAGGCGTGAACATTGACATGATCTCCACGAGCGAGATCAAAATCTCCGTCGTCATCGACCTCGCGAAGGGCGAACAAGCCGTGAAGGCCGTCCACGCGGCGTTCATCGGCTGAACCACTGGATCGGGGCGGCGGATTGCAATTCCACTTGACTGGGTGCAGTCATGGAATAACGTCGTCTCGCAATGGTTGACAAAAACCGGCCCGGCGCGCCCACCGGGGTAACAGAACAACCCCCCGCGAACGGACCCAACACCAAGACGACTTGGTGCGCATTGTATGGTTTCCTGCTGGTTTCAATCGCCCTTGCAGCCTATGTATTTGGCGTCGCTCTCGGCCCCTTGCGCTGGCTGCTGCTAAATCCCCCGCTGTTGCGACAGATCAATGAAGCCATTGTCTGGTATAGCGGAATCCCCCTGGTTGCCGGAACACTGCTGATCTGCTGGGATCTTTTTGGCCACGTCCGCCGGCTGCGCGGCTTGAAATCCATCCGGATCGATTCCCCCGCCAATCTCCGGCTCACGGTCGTTCTGACCGCCTACAACGATGAGCGCAGCATCGGCGGAGCCGTGCAAGATTTTCGCACCCACCCGCAGGTCGAACGCGTGATTGTGATCAGCAACAACAGCAAGGATCGCACGATGGAAATCGCGGAACAGGCCGGAGCCATCGTGTTCAACGAGCCGCGGCAGGGATACGGAGCCTGTGTGCACCGGGCGTTGAACGAGGCGTTAATCTTCACGGACACCGAGCTGACCCTGTTGTGCGAAGGCGACCTGACTTTCCGCGCGGCGGACATCGAAAAATTTCTGGCGTATATTCCGCATGCCGACGTGGTCAACGGCAGCCGGATCGTCGAACAACTTCAAGATCGCAACACCCAGTTGTCGCTGTTCATGCACTACGGCAACCTGTTCGCCGGGAAAGTGCTGGAGTTGAAACATCTCGGCATGGTATCTCTCACGGACGTGGGCACGACTTACAAACTTTGCCGCAATCCGACGTTGCGCGGACTCATGGGCAAATTGGACCCACAGGTCAACCTGGAGTTTAACGCCTACTTCCTCGATACGGCGCTCCGGGCGGGCCTGCGCATCTTGGAATGCCCGGTCACCTTCTATCCACGCGTCGGCACCAGCAAAGGGGGCAACGTCAACAACCGCATCGCCACGCGACTGGGCCTGCGCATGCTCTATGGCATTTTTGTGAATTGGAAAGGATTTGGAAATGGCCGATGACACCTATCACAACACGCGATTTCAACCCGATCCGCGCCGCCGCGTGCTCTGGCGGACACTGGTGGACTGCGTGTTCCAAAAAAACATCCCGCCGGATGCCGCCGTGCTGGAACTGGGCGCCGGTTACGGCGATTTCATCAATTCCGTCAAAGCCCAGCGCCGGATCGCAGTGGACTGCTGGGCCGGGATGATTTCCCACCTGGACCCTGGCGTGGAAGGCCTGGTCACCAGCGTCACCCAGCTGGAGGCCGTGCCGGACAATGCCATGGACTACGTTTTTGCCAGCAACTGCTTTGAACATCTCACACGCCAGGAATTGCTGGACTGCCTGGCCCAGCTGCGACGCAAGATGAAACCCGGCGCAAGGCTCACCATCGTCCAGCCGAATTTCAAATATTGTTTCCGCGAATATTTTGACGATTACACCCACGTCTCCGTCTACACCGACCGCGGACTCTGCGATTTGCTGGCCGCGAACGGCTTCCAGATCGAGCAGTGCGAGCCGCGTTTTCTGCCATTGACGATCAAATCCAGCGCCCCCGTCCATCCGCTGCTGATCCGGCTCTATCTGGCCAGCCCGGTCAAACCGTTCGGCAAGCAAATGCTGATCAGCGCCACCCGATGACCCCGGACCACAGCTCAAAGTCGGATGCACTGGATGGGCGGACCGGGCCAGGCTTGCTCCGCCGCCACCAAAATTTTCTGACCGGCCTGATGCTGGCCATCCTGGCCTGGGTCATCTACTTCCCCTCGATTCAATACGGTTTTATTTATTTTGACGACGTCCGGATTCTTAAGAATCACCCTGAACTCTACGGGCAGCCCAGCCTGACCGCAGATGCGAAGGCTATTTTCCAGACGGGTTTCCCGCGCGAGGAACCATTGCTGGTGCGGGACGTGACGTGGGCACTGGACAGCCAGATATTCGGTTTTGGCAATCCGTTGGGCTATCACCTTGGTAATGTCCTGCTGCATGGCATCGTCGTTGCCCTGCTCTTTGCCTTTCTTCTGGGCATAACCCGGCGTTACGTTTTTGCGTTGACCATCGCCGCTGCGTATTTGCTGCTGGCGGTGCATGTGGAACCGGTCGCCTGGATCATGGGGCGCAAAGATATTTTGTCCGCCCTGTTCATGCTGCTGGCACTCTGCACCCAGACCCGGCGGATGCAGGCAAAAGGCGCCGTCGCCGTCTGCGCCTGGCATGCGCTGGTGCTGTTCTTTTTCCTGATCGCCCTGCTGTCGAAAATCAGCGTCCTCACTTTCCCGCTGGTGCTGTTCCTGCATGCCATGTTTCTGCCCTATCTGCGCGGCGAACGCCCGCCTGCCGCAACTTTTGACTGGGGCCGGACCTTGTTCAGGGAACTGGTGCTGCTCGTTCCCAGCCTCGCGATCAGCAGCAGCATCTATGTCTGGTATCAGCGCACGCTGGCACAGATGGGCCTCTTTGACCGCGGTTACCCCGCGCATGGACTTGGCCACCTCTGGAATCTGCTGATGGTCAACCCGATGGTCTTCTGGATTTACCTGAAGCAGATGTTTTTGCCCACGCACTTCGCCGTCCTGCATGCCTGGCCGGAATGGCAGCCGACGTATCCGCTGTGGCAGATGGTGACCTCCATTTTGACCGTGGCCGGCGCGCTGGCCGGTGGCGTCTGGATATTCTGCCGGCGCAAGGACCTGTTTTTTTACTATGCCGCCTTCTTTGTGCTGATGGTCCCGTATCTGAACCTGATTTACATCGGCATCTGGGTGGCTGACCGCTACATCTATTTCTCCTCGTTTTGCGCGCTGGCCATCGTGGTTTCCCTGGCGGGAACGGTCTGGCAACGTTCGCAACCAGCGATGCGGCTGGGTGTGCTGGTGGTCGGCGGCGCATTTGCCATGGTTAATTTCACCGAGACGGTTTTGTATGAACCGGCCTGGCGAAATGCCGAAACCTTGTGGCAAAACCACCTTGCCCAGCCCAACCACACGCCCGCCGCCTACGCCAATCTCGCGACTTATTATTACGCGGATTTCAGCGATGCCGTCGACCGGCAGGACCAGCCACGCATGGAGTCCGCCATCTACAAAATGTCCATCGTGCTCAAGGCGGCGTTCGCAGAATACTGGCCCGACCAGCAACAACCGCCACCAGCGTCAATCTCCCACCTGTTTTTTCTCCGATCACTCATCGAGGAGGTCGAAGGCAAACCGGAGGTCGCGCTGGCCAGCCTGCTGCTGTCCGACCGGCTCCATCCCGGATTCGATTCCACGAACCTGAACCTGGCACAGCTCTATCGCAAACTGGCCGGAACCGCGACCAACCCGGAACAGAAAAAAGCGTATGCCCTCTCCGCTCGCGACCGGTTCGCCACTTACCTCAAGCTGGCGTATCACGGCCGCCAGCCGCCACCGGGTGAGACCGCGGAAATGGCCGCCCTTGAAGCCGAGAGCACGGCCTTGTCCAAAGCGACCACGGAGCCGGCACCGGCAAAACCTCAGTAAGGCTTCGCCGCCGGTTCCGAGCCGTTTCAGAGGCTGAACACAACGATGTTTGCGTCTTCATAAGCCGGCGCACCCAGTTTTGTCTCATACTCGTGGCGCAGCCGCTCCAGATCCGGCAGCGGCAGTGCCACCACCGGCAGTTGCGCTTCGAAGCGCTTGTGCAGGATGATATATTCCACGTTACGCGACCGCATCGCCGCCAAATCGTCCATGGAAATCAAGTTGCGAAACTTCAGCCGCGCCGGGTCTTCGACGAGGCTCAGGATCTGATCAATGTAAGTGTTGCCATAAATATTTCCCGCCGCCAGACCGCGCGCAAGTTTCACATCGGACGCATAGCCGACGATCACCGGGTGCCGGTGGAAATGCTGATAGTAATAAAAAGGGTTGAAGTGATCGCCGATCAGCATCGGGTATTCGATGATCGCCCGGTTGTCTGACAGTTTCGCCAGCTTGCCATAAAAAGGCGAAACTTCATCGACGCGAATCGTGGTGACGAGCGTGGAATCAGCCGGCTTCAGGTCGCTGGAAAACGAAAGGTTCCAGTCAATCGGCGCGTAATTGTGCTGATAGGCCCCGTGACTGGTGAAATTATTCGGCGCGATATAACATCGCGGCAACGGCCCGGCCGATGCCAGCACCACCACACACGCGACCGCCAGCACGGTTTGCAACACCGGCCGCAAGGCCAGGCGGGTGGCGATGAATTCAACGACCGCCTGCAGCCCACAGGCGACCAGCAAAAGACTGACCGGCACCAATGGTATGCAGTAGCGGGTCAGGACGATGGCGCTCTGCGCACAATCCGGCCGCGACAGCAGCATGGCGAGCACGTGCAGCGGATAAAGGATCACCAAGGTTGCGCCAAACCATGGATTGCGCCGGCATTGCTCCACGGCCCCAACGATGAGCGCCCCCAGGAACAGCAGGGCCAGCACCAATTGTCCCGTGCCGCTGACCAGCATGGCAACCCGGGGTAACGATTCGAGCTTGAAACTTCCCGACAAGGCGATGGTGAAGAAAGTGCCGCGCATCGAACCGATCAGCGCCGGCAGGATCAAAATCGCACCCACCACCGCCATGCCGACCACAACGAGTAGCCAGTGTCGCAGCGGCGGGCCGGTCATCGGCCGCTTCTTCAGGCAATACGCATACAAATGAAAACCCATGGCGGCCAGCACCGGGGCGGCCACCGTGACCGCGGCAAACAGGTGAAAATAAACTGCCAGAACACCGGCGACAGCAAAAAGCAAGGCCGGGCGAAACCCGCCCGTTTGCATCCAGCGCGCCGCCAGCAAGATTGCGGCAAAGCCCAAAAAAGCGACGGCACTGTATGGCCGGCAGATGCGGCTGTAGAAAACCAGCACCGGAGAAAACGCCAGCAACAACGCCAGCCAGGCAGCGCGTTGCGGCCCGACAATTTTCCAGGCCAGCAACGGACAGATCGTCACGCACAACATCCCGAAAACCAGCGACGGCATTCTTAACCCCATTTCCGACCATCCACCACACGCGCCCAGCAGCCAGGTGTAGAAGTTCAACGGAATACAAGTCGCTCCCGGGATCGAGAAGTGGGTCAACAACCACATGGGGGATTTGCCGATGGCGTAATAAAATCCATGCCATTCGTCGTCCGAAAAAACCTGGTCGGCGACAAGATAAAAACGCAGGAAAAGGCCGGCCAGCAAAGCCATCGTCCACACGGTAATAAAACCACGATCCCCGCCCTGCCGCAAAAAGCCATTCATTTCGATGAGACTGGCTAAAACCAGGACTGACAGCAATCCGATTTCCCATTTGTGGCTTGGCTGATTTGAACTTGACCGACCGGACCGCCATGCAGCCGCCGACAAAAGTGTTGACCTCAAAAAGCCGGGCCACTAATTTGACCCCGTGAATTACAACCTGAACCTGCTGCTTACGAACGCGCTGCTGACCAGCGCGGCAGTCGGGTATTGAGCGTTCACCAGAATCTATCAACCCACTGCCGGCACGGCGGTGGGTTTTTTGTTTTAACCTGACCGTCGGAAGGCAATACTAAGAAAGCCAAACGACCATGCATAAAGATCCGTCCAAAAAATATCGTCCATTCGCGCCGGTCAGCCTGCCCGACCGGCAATGGCCCAACCGCGTCCTCACGCAGGCGCCGCGCTGGTGCAGCGTGGATTTGCGCGACGGCAACCAGGCGCTCGCCGTGCCGATGAACGTCTCGCAGAAACTCGAGTTGTTCCAGTCGCTCGTGAAGATCGGCTTCAAGGAGATCGAGGTCGGCTTCCCGTCCGCGTCGAACACGGAATTTGCCTTCAACCGTTTGCTCATCGAGAAGGGCCATGCGCCGGACGATGTCTGGCTGCAGGTGCTCGTGCAGGCGCGCGAGGATTTGATCGAGCGCACCGTCGAGTCACTCGTTGGTGCGAAGAAGGTCATCATCCACATGTATAATTCGACGTCGCCCGCGCAGCGCCGCGTCGTGTTCGGCAAATCGAAGGACGAGATCAAGGCCATCGCCGTCAACGGAGCGCGGATGATCAAGGAGCGTTTGCACCGCCTCAAAGGCACGGAAGTGATGCTCCAGTATTCGCCGGAAAGTTTCAGCATGACGGAAGTGGAGTATGCCCGGGAAATTTCCGAGGCCGTCATGGACGTGTGGCAACCGACGCCGCAGCACAAGATGATCTTGAACCTGCCGGATACCGTCGAGGTCGCCATGCCCAATGTCTATGCCGACCAGATCGAATGGATGTGCCGCCATCTCCGGAACCGGGATTCGCTCATCATCAGTTTGCACACGCACAACGACCGCAGCACCGGCGTGGCCGCGACGGAACTCGGTTTGCTCGCGGGCGCGGAACGCGTCGAGGGCACTTTGTTTGGCAACGGCGAACGAACGGGAAACCTGGACATCGTGACGGTCGCATTGAATCACTATATGCACGGCATCGATCCGAAACTGGATTTCTCGAGCCTCGGCTCGATCATTGACGTTTATGAACGCAGCACCGGCATGACCGTGCCCGCGCGTCATCCGTATGCCGGCGAACTCGTGTTCACGGCCTTCAGCGGGTCGCATCAGGACGCGATCAAGAAGGGCCTGGCTGAGCGCGAGAAAATTCCCGGCGCGCCTTGGGACGTGCCGTATCTCACGATTGACCCGGCGGACATTGGCCGGGAATACCGCGAGGTCATCCGCGTCAATTCGCAGTCCGGCAAGGGCGGCGTGGCGTATCTGCTCGAAAGCGAATTCGGCGTCGTCCTGCCCAAGGACATGCAGCGCGAGTTCGGCCCCATCGCCAACGACGCCGTGGACCGGCTGGGCCGCGAAGTCAGCGGCACGGAACTCAAGGCGATGTTCTGGAAGGAATACGTGGAACGAAACGCCCCGTGGTCGCTCACCAGTTTCGAGACGGAAAGTAAAAATGGCGTGGTGAAATGCCACGCGAAATTATTGCGTGACGGCCAGCCGGCGGAGTTTTCCGGCGAAGGCAACGGCCCGCTTGCGGCGCTCGTTCATGGCTTCGGCACCCTCGGCGTTCCCCGGTTTGAAATCACGAATTACAGCGAGCACGCCCTGAGTTCCGGCGAGGAGGCCGCGGCGATTTCCTACATCCAGATCAAAACGGCGGAGGGGATATCCCGTTGGGGCGCAGGCGTGGACACGAACATCGAACTCGCCTCGGTGCGCGCGGTGTTGAGCGCCCTCAACCGTTTATGATTCATTCTTGCGAAACCGTCCCAGTTGGTTGAAAATCCTGACCATGAGTTTGCGTAGGTTTTTTCTGGGCAGCTTGATGGTCGGGTTGCTGGTGATAGCGTGCACCCATAAATCCGCCGGTGCGCCGCCAGCCACGGTGGTCGCTCCTGCCGCGCCGACCCACGTTGTCACGCCACCCATTCAGCCAACCAATGTCCCGCCGCCGCCGCCGGCGGTCATCACGCCGGCGGTTTATGTGCCGGACATGACCCACACCGGGGAACCGTTGCCATCGGGAATCCTTGCTTGGGACCAGTTGTTGAAATCGTTGGATGCCGCTGCCGACCAGGCTGCGGCGCAGTTCGACTTTAGTTTCACGAATGTCTCATCCGGTCGGGTCGTCATCCTGAGCGTCCATCCATCCTGTGGCTGCACCACGGCGCAGTTGCCGCCGATGCCGTGGATGATCGAAGCCGGAACCAACGGCCACATCGGCCTCACAGTGAACCTCGCGGGCAAGACCGGCACGCTGTTTAAGACTGTGAACGTCGGCACGGACAAGGGAAACCTGACTCTCTCCCTGCGGATCACGATTCTGCCGCCCGTGATGCCGGTCATGACCGATGTTGACCGCGCCAGGGCGCTCGAAGCCGCCAAGGCGGACCGGCAGGCGGTGTTTAAGGGCGACTGCATCACCTGCCATGTCAAACCGGGCGTCGGCAAATATGGCAAGGCGCTTTACGACGTTTCCTGCGCTATCTGCCACGAATCAGAGCATCGCGCTACCATGGTGACGGATTTACACAATATCAAGACGCCGACCAATGAGGATTTCTGGCGCACCTGGATCATGCACGGCAAGCCGGGTTCGCTCATGCCTGCGTTTTCCTCTGCCGAGGGTGGCCCGCTCAATGATGTGCAAATCGCCTCACTCGCCGCCTACTTGAACGCGGCCATCCCGTCAAAAGCCCCACCCCCGCCGCAATGATGGCTATGGCGAGACTGACTATCCGACAGAAATGTTCCGTCTGCCGAAAAGATAAATTCAATTATTTTTTGCAAAACGGAAATATCATCTTAGCTTCAGGCTGGCTGCTGAGATAAACCCCAGAACTAATAAAACCCGAGCGACGTATGGATGATGCTGCCAACTTGAAAATGCAGGCGTCCTCCCCGGACAACCCCATCCCCACCGCGCCACGCAACAAAATCCTGGACGGCTCCTACTTTTGGTTTGTTCGCTTTTCTGAATTCTTAAAGCAGTTTTGGATTGCCGTGGTTTTGGCCGTCTGGGGCACCATCTGTTACCTTTTCATCACCCATTTCGTTTTTCTTTCGGTCCAAGTGGACGGACAGAGCATGGTGCCGACACTCGAAGACTCGGGGCATTATTGGCTGAACCGGTTCGCCTACGTCAGGAGTGAGCCGCGTCAGCTGGACATCGTCGCCCTGAAAGATCCGCGCGACAATACGCTGGTGGTGAAACGCATCATCGGCATGCCGGGTCAATCGATCTATTTCCACCAGGGCAAGGTCTACCTGAACGGTGCGCTGCTCAATGAACCTTACCTGATGGACAAGACGTATACTTTTGCCAACGAAACCAGAAGTGGGGATAAATTCACCTGTATCGGCAAGAACGAATATTTCGTCATGGGCGACAACCGCAATTACAGCACGGACAGCCGGATATTCGGCACCGTCCCGCGGCAGCGCATCCTCGGCAAAGTGGTCGAATAAGACTGCTCCCCTCCCCTGGCCCCGGCCCGGTTCAAACCGCACTTGCAGATTTTTGCCGGCTGGCTATGCTGTCAACCATGATGGCTACATCAGTTGACGCGACCAATCACGAAAAGCTTTCCAGCCTCGGCCGGCGCATTTTGGGCGGCGGCCACATCACCCGCGACGAAGCGTCGTGGCTCTTCAACCTCGAATCGTCTGCCGACATTCTCGATTTGCTGTCCTGGGCCAACCGCATCCGCGAACATTTCAAGGGCAACAAGATTCATCTCTGCTCCATCGTCAACGCCAAGGCCGGCGCGTGTTCCGAAAATTGCAGCTTCTGTGCGCAGTCGTCGCACTACCAGACCGGCTCGCCGAAGTATGGTTTCATCGAACCCGAACCCGTGAACGAAGCGGCGGACGAAGCGAACAAGAACCAAGTCACCGCCGTCGGCCTCGTCGCCGCGTGGAAAGGTCTCAATGAAGGACCGATGCTCGATGAAGTCTGCGACCGCATCCGCGAATTGAAGGCCGGCGGCAAGACGCGCCCCGACGCCTCGCTCGGCATCATCAAGAAACAGGAAGTCGCGAACCGCTTGAAGGAAGCCGGCCTCGAATGTTACGGCCACAACCTCGAAAGCTCGCGCCGCTTTTTCCCGAACACCTGCACCACGCACACGTTCGACGACCGGCTCGAAACCATCGGCTATCTGAAAAAGGCCGGCATCAAGATTTGTTCCGGCGGCATCATCGGCATGGGCGAGACCCGCGAGGATCGTTGCGACCTGGCGTTTTCGCTCAAGGAAATCGGGGCGAACGTGGTCCCGATCAACATCCTCAATCCGATTCCGGGAACGCCCTTCGAAAAAAATCCGCAGCTTCCGCCGCTGGAGATTCTGAAGACCATCGCGTGTTTCCGTCTCATTTTGCCCCGGCAGGAAATCATGGTGGCGGGCGGGCGAACCGTGAATTTGCGCGACATGCAAAGCATGGTATTCATGGCCGGCGCCAGCGCACTGATGGTCGGTAATTATCTAACCACCCTCAATCAGCCCGTCGAAAAAGATTTGCAGATGCTCAAAGACCTCGGCCTCGATCCCGACTGGGACAGCCACGGTTTCAGCGACCAGGAAGAGGGCGGGTGCGG
>DATLVR010000051.1:0-7869 GCA_035577265.1 Verrucomicrobiia bacterium
AAATCGTATGCGGGAGAAGATTTTATGCAAGGTCTTTACAGGTCTTTGCAGACGGCCACCTGTTAATGGATGGTTGGATGACTGGATTGGTGGATGGTCACCTCATCCGGCCTGCGGCCACCTTCTCCCCAGCGCGGAGAAGGGAATTGGTTGCTAGTTACCAGACGCCAGACGCCAAACCCCAGACCCCAGGTGCCATCCCCGTTTACGGCAGGATCAGGCTGCGATAATACCGTTGCACGAATTGATTGGTATCAATGAAGACAAAGGGCGCGGTGTTGGTCACGAGCGAAATCCAGTTGGCCGGGTTCAGAGTGGTCGTGGCCTGCACGACGTAGTTTGAACCGGCGGTGCCCGAGACGGTGAATTGAAACTGGTTGTTCGCGAAGCTGACCAGCGTGAAGCCCGGCGCGCTCGCCGGCGGATTGGTGGTGGTCAACACCTGCGCCACGGTGCCCTGCAGGGCCAGATCCGGCGCGGTGCTGTTCCCCTTGTCATAAACATACCAGGTGCCGCCGGAACTGGTGCCACCGTAGTTGACAATGCGGAACGTGATGGTGGTGCCGGCACCGACATTTTGCAAAGCGGCAAAACCCGAAAGGTCAATCGGCCCGAGCGAAGCGCCGCTGCTGCTGGTGGAGCTATAGGACAAGTTGGTGATGTCCGTGAACGCACCCGCGCCGATCTGAAATTGCAACACCCCATTGGCCGGACCGGTGGTCGAACGCCGATAATCGCACTGGTTGACTGACGTGCAGGAAACCTTGAAGCCGTCACTGGCAGTGAGGCTGAACGTGGCGAACTGATTTGCCGCCGCACCCGTGGCGACATCGGCGCTGATGAAACCGGTGCCGCCCCAACCGCGTGCCGCTCCGCCACCACTTTGGGTAACTCCGGAACCCCGGGTCAGTCCGGCCACGGTCAAATAGGGAGCAATCATCGTGGGTGCCAGCGGCGATGGGCCATAATTATTGGCTGCGCCGGCTGTCCCGCCCACCACCCCGCTCATGTCCCAGCCGATGAGTGTGCCGGTGTAATTCGTGCCGCTGCCGATCACGACAAAGTTGTTGGTGCTGATCGCGGTGCCGCTCGGAGTCGTGACGCTGATCAAGCCGGTGTTGTCGTTCGCCGGCACGGTGGCGGTGATCTGCGAGTTGGAGTTCACGACGAAGGAGGCGCTGACGCCGCCAAAGGTCACGGCGGTGGCCGCGTTAAAATTGGTTCCCAAGATGACAACGTTGGTGCCGGCAGCCCCCATCCCCGGTGAAAAGGCGAACACGACCGGCGGCGGATTGGTCTGGCCGTCCACCTTGTTGCGCAGGGCATTGGCGACATCTGGTGGCAGCGCGGTGAAAAAGGTGAAGCCGGTGTCCACTTCAATCTGTGCCGCGGAAGTGACGTAGTTCGGCCAGGTTTTCGTGGCCGGGCCGGTATTTGAAATCTTCAAGGCGATGACGCGGTTGGAACTGGTGATGCGGCTCAATGCCGGACCGCTGTTGGTCGGAACCACCACGACAATCTTCCAAGTGTAATCGGGAATGACCGCCTTGCCGCTCGGAATCCGGTTCGTGCCAAAGCCGCTCGGCCCGCAGATGATGAGCAGTTCGTTGGTGGCGAGTTGCGAACGACAGTAGCCTTCAAACGTCCCCCACACGCCCGAGTTGTTGGTGCCATTCTGTGGGATGATGTTGGACATCAAAAAAACGGCGTCGTTATCCGCGCGGGTGTCCGTGCGGTCTTCCGAGGGACACAGGTGGCCGCGATTTAGATTATTCGTGCCGACGCCGTTGTAATCGTTGTCGGTCACCTGGTAAAAGCCTGAAGGCAGGCTGGTGTCGGGGAAAAAGCTGGAGGAGCGCGCATTGGTGCCGACGTCCGCAGCCGTCAGATCCCAACTGGCCCAGACGGGTTCGCCCAAATGGTCGCTGTAATCAATGGCCTCCACCGGGCGCTGGATGAGATAATGATCGTGGTTGTTGGGGTCGGCGGTGGCTCCGCTGGGATTGCCCAGTTGCATCTGTAACGACGCGTCAATGTAGCCCCATGCTTGGAAAATCAGGCATTGGCTGAAAACCCCCAATAATATTACCGTCCGAACAAACCCGGTCATCAAATGCGTCCTACAGCTTCATGGAATCGCGGCTAATTACGTCATGTGACAAGCACGGTTCCAATTCACAGTCTAATACGATGCCCAGGGGGGTTTGTCGAGTGATTTCACCTGACATTTTGGAATACAAGCCTGGTTTTTTGCCGGCCTGCGCCGGTTTTTCAACTGCTTAAGCCGGAACCATGCAGTGAAACCACGGATGGACACGGATAAAGACCGGAGAAAGGACCACTTCAGCGAACCTGGTAGAAGGCACCGATCGGTGAACTCATTTTTATTTCAGAAAACCGTTCCCAATCCGTGTTTATCTGTGTCCATCCGTGGTTAAAACTTTTTTCTACTGAATCGTCCCGGTTAAGGACCTCGGCAAAATGCGTGGCGGCGACGCCCTCATCGCCGGGAACGTGCGTCTTTTTAACCATTTCCATCCATTGCGCAAGCGACGAGGCGTCGCTTCAACCCTGTTGCAGAGGTCTCCTTAAAAGTTTGATTTCGCGCACCAATGGTTTTTAATGACGGCCGCTTTTACCGACATGAACATTCACGAATACCAAGCCAAGCAGTTGCTCGCCAGATACGGCGTCACTGTCCCTCTCGAAATCCCCGCCAAATCGCTCGCCGAAGTGCGCCCGGCGGCGGATAAAATCGTCGCCGCCGGCAGCGTCAAGGTCGTCGTCAAATCCCAGATCCACGCCGGCGGACGCGGCAAGGGCACTTTCAAGTCCGGCTTCCAGGGCGGCGTGAAAGTCACCTCCTCCGTGGATGAGGCCGTCGACGTCGCCGGGAAAATGCTCGGCCAGACGCTCGTGACCAAACAGACCGGCGCGGAAGGCCGGATGGTGCAAACGCTGCTGCTCGCCGCCGGCGCCAAAATCAAAAAGGAATTTTATCTCGCCGTGCTGCTGGACCGTGCCACGTCGCGTCCGCTCATCATGGCCAGCACCGAAGGCGGCATGGACATCGAGGAAGTGGCTGAGAAGCATCCGGAGAAGATTTTCAAGGAACAGATTGATCCGGCGGTCGGCATTATGCCGTTTCAGGCGCGCAAAATTTCCGCCGCGCTCGGGCTCAAGGGGGACCTGTTCAACGCCGGCGTGAAGCTCATCACCGGCGTGTATAACACCTGGTGGGAATGCGACGCCGCGATGGTGGAGTTGAACCCGCTCGCGATCGTTGAACTCGCCGATGGCAAAGAAACCGTCATGGCCCTCGATGCCAAAATTTCGCTCGATGACAATGCGCTCTATCGTCACAAAGACATCCTGGAGATGCGCGACTTGAATGAGGAGGCGCCGTTGGAAATCGAGGCGTCCAAGTTTGCGCTCAACTACATCAAGCTCGACGGCAGCATCGCGTGCCTGGTCAACGGTGCGGGCCTGGCGATGTCCACCATGGACATCATCCAGCATTTCGGCGGGAACCCGGCGAACTTCCTGGACGTGGGCGGCGGCGCGAGCAAGGAGCAGGTCACGGCGGCGTTCAAGATCATTTTGAGCGACCCGCATGTGAAAGGCATCCTCGTGAACATTTTCGGCGGCATCATGGATTGCAACGTCATCGCCACCGGCATCGTCGCGGCGGTGAAAGAAACCGGCTTGAAACTGCCGCTCGTCGTCCGGCTCGAAGGCAACAACGTCGCCGCCGGCAAAAAAACGCTGGCCGAATCCGGCGTGGCCATCATCACCGGCGATTCGATGGCCGACGCGGCGCAGAAGGTTGTGAAGGCCGTGGGCAAATGATAAATTGCCAGCATGAAAAATCGTATGGGAACTTTTTATACGAATTGCCGGATTGAGAACCAAGTTGACCGCAAGAAGTCGGCAGAAGTCTCGAAATTGCTGGTGGATTCCGGAGCGGAATTCACCTGGATCAACGCCGAAACACTGAAAAACATCGGCGTCAAGCGTGAGAAGAAGGACTACACGTTCGTCCTGGCCAACGGCCAGCAAATCACCCGCGCGGTCGGGTTCGCCATCATCCACGTCGGCGATGCGCTCGCCACGGATGAAGTCATCTTTGGCGAGCCGGGCGACTTGCAAATTCTCGGTGCGCGTTCGCTGCAAGGGATGAACCTGCGCGTGGATTCCCGCGCGAAGAAGCTTGTGGCCGGCGGGCCGATTTTGGCGGCTTAGAATTTTATCATGCTCAAAGTCATCGAACTCGCATTTTGTTGTTACGCCGTCACGGACCTCAAGCGCTCGCGTGATTTTTACGAAGGGGTGCTGGGCTTGAAACCGACGACCATCCTCGAAGGCCAATGGATCGAATATGAATTCGGCCCGTATGCGCTGGCCATCGGCTGCGCGCCGGGAATGTTCAAACCGAATCCCGACGGTTGCATGGCCGCGCTCGAAGTCGAAAATTTCGACGACGCCATCGCGCATCTGAAACAACACAACATCACGTTCCGCATGGAGCCGATGGAATGTCCGCCCTGCCGCATGGCGATGGTGTTTGACCCCGACGGCAACAGCATTTGCATCCACAAACGGAAGGCGAAGTAATTCTTTTGGCATGATTGACGAAGAAACATTGGCGCAGATGAACGGCAAATACGTTTGCCCGCCAGACGCAGGACCGGCCTGGCGCGCGGCGATGGAATATGGTTTCGACATGTCGTTGATTGAAGCGTCGCTGAAACTGACGCCCGAGCAGAGGCTCGCGGAGCATCAGCAAGCAATCGATTTCATGATCGAACTACAGGAGTCAGGCAAAGCTCATGGCGCAAAATGACCAGGCCCTGCTCATGCGGCTCAAAGACAGCGGGCTTGAATTCGTTGTCATTGGCGGGCTATGCGTGGTTTATCATGGCGTGCCGGTCGCCACATTTGACCTGGATATCTGCTGTCCGTTCGGTGAGGAAAATGTCCGAAAGATTGAATCGGCGGTGAAAGATTTGAACCCGGTTCATCGCCTGACGGCAAACAAGCTGCCTTTGGAAGAGACGCGCAGCAGTTTCAAAGACCTGAAGAATATTTATTTGCAGACGGATTTGGGAAAGTTGGATTGCTTGGGCGAAGTCGCCGGCCTTGGAAGTTACGAGCAGGTTTTGCAGCAATCTATTTTGCACAGCATGTCCTTTGGGAAATTTAGAATGTTGAATTTAGATGCACTGATTGCCGCAAAAGCCGCCGCCGGGCGTCCAAAAGATTTGGATGCCGTCAGACTGCTCCAGGCCGTCAAAGAAAGAAAAGAACAGCAGAAAGATTTGTTTTGAATTGAAGTCTTAAATCGTAAATCGTAAATCGTAAATTTATATCATGTCCATACTCGTCACTCCCAACTCCAAGGTTCTCATCCAAGGCATCACCGGCAGCTTCGGCGCGAAGCACGCACAACTCTCGATTGATTACGGCACGCAAATCGTCGCCGGCGTCACGCCCGGCAAAGGCGGGCAATTCTTCGAGCACGGCGGCAAGAAGGTTCCCATCTTCGACACCGTCGCCGACGCCGTGAAACAAACCGGCGCGACCGCGAGCGCGGTGTTCGTTCCCCCGCCCTTCGCCGCCGACGCGATCCTCGAAGGCGCCGACGCCGGCCTCGAACTCGTGGTCGCCATCACCGAAGGCATTCCCGTGCGTGACATGGTGCGCGTGAAGCGCGCGCTGCAAGGCAACACCAGGACCCGGCTCATCGGGCCGAACTGCCCTGGCATCGTCACACCCGGCGAAGGCAAAGATTCTCACGGTGGCTGCCGCATCGGCATTGCGCCCGGTTACATCCACAAGAAAGGCAACATTGGCGTCGTCTCGCGCAGCGGCACGTTGACTTACGAAGCGGTGTGGCAATTGACCTCACGCGGCGTCGGCCAGTCCACCTGCGTCGGCATCGGCGGCGATCCGGTCAACGGCACGTCGCATTTGGACGTCATCAAACTGTTCAACGACGACCCCGAAACGCACGGCATCATCATGATCGGCGAAATCGGCGGCAGCGCCGAGGAAGAAGCCGCCGAATGGATCAAGGCCAACTGCAAGAAGCCGGTCGCCGGATTCATCGCCGGTGCCACTGCGCCGCCCGGACGCCGCATGGGGCACGCGGGCGCGATCGTCAGCGGCGGCAAAGGCACGGCCGAGGCGAAGATTGCCGCGTTCAAGGCCGCGGGCATCGGCATTTCCGTCACGCCGAGCGAAATGGCGGACACGCTGTTGAAGATGATGTGAGGAGAATTGCAAATTACGAATGACGAATGGTGGATGATTCGTCATTCTGAATTCGTCATTCGTGATTTTGCATGGGCTACGTTGACTTCATCTTAAACCTCGCCGGCCTGCTGTTGTGGATCAAATGGCGTTCACTGCCGTTCGACCCCATCCACAAACGGGTCCCCGCGACGCTGATCGGCACGTTGCGCCGCGCCGCGCCTTCCCGTTTTCGCCGCTGGCATCTCCTGCTGGTGATTGCCACGCTGCTCATTTTGCGCGCGGTGGTTTATTGGTGGCTCGGACCGGCGTTTGCGCACATCTGGATTGGAAAATTGGATCTGGGCGTCACCCTGCTGCCGTTCCGCAGCGATCTCTTTGGCCGCACGCTCGCGTTTTCCATCTGCAGTTTCGGACTGACGCTGGGAATCTTTTACGTGTGCCTGCTGCTGCTTTCCCTCTTGAACGACAAATCCACCGCTGCCGGACCCGTGCACCAGCTGGTGCGGATCCCGCTGGGGGGAATTGACCTGTGGCCGCGCTGGGCAAAAGCCCTTTTGCCATTCGCCGGCACGGCGGTGGCGTGGTGGCTGGCCAGCTGGTGGCTGGTGCGACAGGCCATCATCCCTCCGCCGGTTTCCGCCGCGCATCGCATTGAAGCATCCCTGGTCATCGGCCTGGCCAGCTATCTCGCCTGGAAATTTCTTGCCGTCGCGCTGCTGGTGCTGCGCCTGCTGAACTCCTACATCTATTTCGGGAAACATCCGTTCTGGAATTATGTCAACACGACCGCGCAAGTCCTGCTTTCGCCGTTGGGGAAAATCCCCCTGCGCGCGGGCCGGGCGGACTTCGCGCCGGTGGTGGGAATCGCCGTGGTGATTCTGGCGGCGGAACTTGCGTGGCGCGCCCTGACTTATCTCCATGCGCGGCTGCCGTTTTAAAAAGATCAGGCCGCCTTCACCTTCGGCAGCTTGATGGTGACGGTGGTGCCGGTGCCGGACGTGCGATCGATCGCCAGCGTGCCACCGTGCAATTCCGCCAGCCGTTTGGAGATGACGAGCCCCAGCCCCAGTCCCTGTTGTTCCTGCATCTTGCGGTCAAACTGCATATAGGCTCCGATGCGCCGGATCTGTTCGGTGGAAAATCCGCGGCCCTGGTCGTCCACGGAAAACTCCACGCCGTGCAAAGTCTCAGCCAGCCTGACCCGCACGGGCGAATCGTTCTCGGAAAACTTGAAGGCGTTCTGCACCAGCTCACCCACGACCCGGCTGAAATACTCCAGGGACATCGGCACCGGAACATTCGCCCCCTCGATGGTTAAATCCCCCGGGCGACCCGCCAGCGCGGCCTGCCCCGTGGCAACCTGCTCGATGACCGCCACCGGCTGATCCACCCGTCCGATCCGCAAGGCGTTGACATTTTTCGGATCGGCGGCGATCAACTCCAGTTGCGCATAAATCAGAAAGTTTTCGATGAGCCGTTCGAGCCGCTGGCTGGAATTCAAGATTTCCTGGCCCATTTCGGCAACCTCATCGGCCTTGAGCGTGGCGGCGGAAGTGGCGAGCAGGTCGGCGTTGGAAATAATTCCGTTGAGCGGCGTGCGCATTTCGTGCGGCA
>DATLVR010000052.1:0-15359 GCA_035577265.1 Verrucomicrobiia bacterium
CCACCGCGATGTGATAACTCCTCCCCGCCACGGGCGTGAAGGTGACGCGGCTCATCCGGTTGGCCGCGCCGTCAATGTCGTCGTTGCTCGCGACCAGCGTGAGATTGGAAACCGTGTTGCCGGTGTAAACCGCCAGCAAGGTGTCAAAACTGCTGCCGGTCGTGTCGAAAGTGACGGGCGCGTTGGCCGGCGCGGTCCACTGATACCACAGCGAATGGCCGCCGGCATTTCCCGCGTGATCCGGCTCGCCCGGTTCCTTCGTCGCGCCGGCGTTGTTGTCGGCATGAGAACCGGACGCGCCAAAGATGACAGCACAGGTCGCAAACGAATCGCTTAAACAATAATCATCGGACAACAACTGCTCCGGGTACTGGAACAAATCGGCATCGTTCGTGCCGGAGCGGACGTCGTCGGGCACGGTCCGGCCGGCGCTGTAAATTTCAATCTTGTAATCGCGGCAAGCGCAGCCGCCGCTCATGGCGACGTCCATGAATTGCCCATCGCTGCTCCGACAGCCAACAATCGAATGCGGCGCATTTGTGAATATTGCCGTCCACACATTTGCATCGCACGGCTTGGCATAAACGATTTCAGACACCGTCAACGTCCCGTTGCAGTTCTGAACATCCGGGTTCCAATTCAGCCTGGCCAGATCGCCCGCCAACGCGCCGGCGAAGCAGCCGTCGCCATTGCAATCCTGCTGATACGTCCACCAGGCATCGCTGATGACCGCCGTCTGCGCATGGCCGTTGAAGGCCAAGATGAAAGTGCCGATAAAAACGGCGGAAAAAAGCGCGGGCAAAATTTTCTTCGACCTCGTTCCTGCTACCACCGTTGTTCGTTTACAAAGTTGCACCGGATTTTGTTTTTCCCTAACTAACCACCGATGGCTGAATTGGAAAGTCGGGTGCAGACCCCGTTTGCTGCGGGGAGAACACCCGCCGGATGGCATGACACATTTGCCTGCTTCAATGTCCGCGTTGAGATTTGCCGGGCCGGGGCAGAGGACAATTTTCCGCGACGTAGCCGCCAAGTTATTTGCGCGCCGCACAATCGCCCGGGTTCGTTGGCCGTCATGAAATGGCTCCCGCCACGGATGGGACTCAGGTCCACTTTTTCCGCGGCCGCGGCCGCGGGAATTGAGATGGGCGCGAAAATCAAAGGTATATTGCGTTTCAAAAAAATCCTAGTGGTTGCAGCCGTTGCCGCCGCCGTCATGGGTCGAATTTTCCGTCTTGTCCTTTTTTTTCGTCTGGTTCTTTTCCGTCGGCGTATGATGCATGTGGACGTGCACGTGCGTGAAAAACAAGGACGTCCGGCCCTCAAAACCCGAATCCGCACCGGCAAAAATCCACAGTGTCCCGTTTTCGTCGGCCTGCGCGGCCAGCGACGCGGCAGTCTGCAGCTCCTTCGCTTCATATTCCTCGTTGAAGCAATCGGTGATGCCAGTCGCGATGTCGCCGATGACGACCGCGTTGGAGCCGCTGTTGGATTGCTGGCCGATGTCCACGTTCATCCGCAACCGGCCGTCGGGTTGCAGCACCGGTGCCGGCTCAATGGCGCTCGCTCCAAACTTCACATAAACGCCCGCGCCGGGATCGCCGCCGACTCCGATGCAACCCGTCGGTGCCTTGGACAAAATCCTGACCAAGGCTTCCACCTCGTATGCCCCCGAAGGCTTGAGGCCGCAAACCGGATGCTTGATGAACATGAATAAATCGTCACTGTGATTTGCGCCGGAGAGAAAAAATCCGCGGTTCAAATTAGTGGGGTCGCTGGCGCATTGCGCGGTCAACTCATAAAACATTTCCTGGCCGGCTGGGTAATCCGCAAATCCGGGCTGCCACTCCTCGCATGCGTCAGTCAGGTCAAAGCACGCGGTCAAATTGTTTCGGCCCGGTTCGGCAATGGCCCGAAGCGCGACGAGAAAAATCACGAGCGTGATCTCAATTGTGCGGCAGAGTTTCATCGGGAGCTGTTTCAATATCTGCTTAATGGTGGTGGGAGGAATAACCCAGGAGCGCCGGGGGGAGGCGGCAGGCCAAAACTGGCGCGACCGTTCTTGAACGCGCCGGCCACGCGCTCATAAATTTCCAGCGTCTGCGCTGCCGTGCGCCGCCAGTTGAATTGCCGGGCGCGTTCCAAACCGGCGGTGCGCAGCCGTTCGCGCAACTTCGGGTCCTCCGCCAGCCGCGTCAGTTGATGTTTCATTGCCGCGGTATCTTCTGGATTTATCGTGGCCGCCGCGCGGCCGGCGATTTCGCCAAGCGCGCCCCGCGTCGAGCACAACACCGGGCAGCCGCACGCCATCGCCTCCAGCGGCGGGAAACCGAATCCCTCGTAAAGCGACGGATACACAAAGACGTCCGCCGCGCGATACAGCAATGGCAATGCTGCTTCCGCAACAAAACCCAGACAGCGGATGTCATTTTTGAAACGCGACCGCCGGACCGCTTCGTGGATTTTTTCCGCGCCATGCCAGTCGCCGCCGGCCAGAACCAGTTGCCACGGCGACTTCGTTTCCCACTTGAAAGTTTCAAACGCCTCGATGAGCCGGAGATGGTTTTTAGCCGGATGTTCCAGCCGCGCGACGTAAAGGAAAAACGGCTGGTGGAGGTCAAAATGGTTTGCTCCGGTCGTCTTCGCAACTTCGGGCAGGACCGGGTAAAATCGTTCATGATTGATGCCGTGATGGACCACTGTGATTTGGTGGTCCGGCAACTGCCAGAAATTTTTGATGTCGCACGCCGTGTTCTGGCTGATGCTAATGATGGCATCCTGCCGCCGCGCGAGTCGCTGGGCGACGACGCGGCCATAAAACATCCGCGCCCGATCGTATTTTTTTGCGACGTGGAACGCGGCCAGATCGTGAACCGTCGCCACCAGCGCGCAGGGGCGCGGCCAGAGCAGCCGGCGGTAGCTCGGCACATGCAGCACGTCGAGCTGAAATTGGCGCGCCAGTTTTGGCAAAAGCATTTGGTGCCACAAAATGTCCTTGAGCGGCGGACGAAATTTTTCCGGCACAACGACCAACCGGGCAAATTCTTTTGCGAATTCAAACAGCGGCAAATCGTCCGCCAGCACGAACAGGACAAATTGATGCGCCTCGGCGTGCGGCTCAAAGGCGCGGACGAGCGAAAACACATATTCCGCAATACCGGTTTTGCCGCGCTGGATGACCGAAGTGGACAACCCGATTTTCATGTTGCGTCGCCTGCAATTTTAATGGTTGAGGGCCTCTGGTGTGATTGAAATTTTATCCGCCAGGATTCGGCAATCATCGCCCCGCCAAAATGCCAGAAATCCATCGCATAGCGTCGGAACAACCGGCGCGGTTCCTGACTCAGGCGGAAGATCCACTCGAGACCGGCGCGCTGCATCCACAACGGCGCGCGTTTCATGCGTCCGGCGAGGAAGTCAATCGTGCCGCCGACGCCAATCATTACCGGAACACCGAGTGCGCGATAGTTCGCTGCCATCCATTTCTCCGCCTTCGGGCAACCAAACGCCACGAGCAAAATGTCGGGTTGCGCGGCGCGGATTCGTCCGGCGATCTCCTCATGGTCCATTTCCGGCAGCGGCCGGAATGGCGGCGAATAGTGCCCGGCGATGGATACGTCGGGAAACTGCGCCCGCACATTGGCAACGGCCTGTTCATTGGCTTCGGGTGTGGCCCCAAGAAAAAACAGCCGGTGGTTTTTTTTGGCCGCGCGGCGGATGAGTTGCGGCACGAGGTCGGAGCCCGCCACCCGCTCCGGCAATGGGCTGCCCAGCCAGCGCGATGCCCACACCAGCGGCAGGCCATCGCATAAGAGCAGATGCGCCTCGTTCAGAATGCGCTGCAATTCCGCGTCGCGGCGTGCCTGCACGACAAAATCCACGTTGGCCGTGCAAACATAGTGTGGCTGATGCGAGGTGATCATCTCTTCGATCCGGATCAGGGTTTCCGTAAATGTGACATTACCAAACGCAACACCGAGCAAGGTGACTGGCTGTTTTCCCGGGAGCCGACGGACGCAAACCGCCGGTTCCGCCTTAATTTGTTCGCCCGGTTCAAGGAGGGTTTCTGTGTCCGTAATGGAGTGATCAGCCAGCATGTCTAATCATTAACTCGCGGAGAATCGCGGCGAAATGGGTTATGTCCCTGCTTTATTTACGCCGCCAAGGGTTTTTGCCGCCGCAACTGGGGTCTTCACCCACCACCTTTGCGGGCTTCACCCACTTATACGACTGCCGCCTCCTCGTTTAGCGTTGAAGCATGATTGGGATGGCCAGATGACAACAGAACTGACAGCCGGCACCTATCCGCTTTCACCGATGCAACAGGGCATGTTGTTCCACAACCTGTCCGCGAGCGAACCGGGAGTGGATGTGGAGCAAATTTTTTGCACGCTGCACGAAGCCATGGATGCCGGGGCCTTTGAACGTGCCTGGCGGCGGGTGATCGAACGGCACGCAATGTTGCGGACGAGCTTTCACTGGCGCGGACACAGTGAGCCGCGGCAAACGGTGCATCCCGGAGTTGACCTGGAATTCTGGCAGCTGGACTGGCGCAATTTTGCCAAGGCCGCACAGAAAAATCTGTTTGAATTCTGGCTTCAGACGGAACGCCAGCGAGGATTCGACCTGTCCAGGGCACCGCTCCTGCGTCTCGCGCTCTTTCGCACCGGTGAGACCGAATGGCAGTTCGCCTGGACGTTCCATCATCTGCTGCTCGACGGCCGGGGCGTCGTCAATTTGCTGAATGAAGTATTCGCGATTTATGAAGCCATAAGCCGGGGTGAAAATCTGGAACTTCCTCCGCCGCGTGAGTTCCAACACTTCGTTGATTGGCTGCAGTCACAGGATTGGAGCAGGACGGAAAAATTCTGGCGCGAAACTCTGAAAGGTTTTTCTGCACCAACGCCGCTGACGGTTGCCCACACTTCCAACAACGAAAGTCGCATTCGTGGTGAGCAGCAAATTCAATTATCCACAGCGACGACCAGTGCGCTGAAGTCACTCGCCAGGGAGAACAAACTGACACTGAACACATTGGTGCAGGGCGCTTGGGCGTTGCTATTGAGCCGATACGGTGGTGAGGAAGATGTCGTTTTCGGCGCGGTGCGCGCGTGCCGTTACGCCACCATCGAAGGCGCGGAATCCATCGTCGGCCTGTGCATCAACACGGTGCCGGTCCGCATTCGCGTGCCGGCGGACGGAACGCTTTTGCCGTGGCTCGCCGAACTGCGAAATGCATGGATTGCGTTGCGCGAGTTTGAACACACGCCGCTGGTGAAAATCCAGAGTTGGAGCGACGTGCCGTCCGGCCAGCCGCTGTTCGAGAGCATCTTCAATTTTCAAGACCCGTCGTGGGACAATGCGTTGCGCGCACAGGGCGGCAGGTGGGCGAACCGCGAGTTCGGCATTTGCAGCCAGTCAAACTATCCGCTCGTTGTGGACGCTTACGGCGGCGACGCGGTGCTGGTAAAAATCCTCTATCACCGCACGCGTTTCGACGATGACGCCATGGCGCGGATGCTCGGTCATTTCAAAACACTGCTCGAAGGCATGGCGACAAATCCTGAAGCCGAACTTTCCGAATTGCCGCTGCTGACTGAACTGGAGCGCAAAAAAATCCTCGTCGAATGGAACGACACACGCGCCGATTTTCCCGGGGACAAATTGGTTCACGAACTGTTTGAAGCGCAAGTAGCGCGAATGCCGGACGCTCTCGCAGTCGCCGATGCAAAAAACCGATGGACTTACCACGAATTAAACGAGCGCGCTGATTCGCTGGCCAGGAACTTGCGCGACCTCGGCGTCGGACCGGACGTATGCGTCGGTGTTTGCGTGGAGCGTTCCGTTGAAATGGTTGCCGCCAAGCTCGCGATCTGGAAAGCCGGCGGTGCTTATGTGCCGCTTGATCCGTCGTATCCGAAAGACCGTCTGGCGTTCATGTTTACAGACGCAAAAATGCCCGTGCTGCTTACGCAGAATTCACTGCTCGCTGATCTGAAATTTGAAATTCCAAATCTAAAAATACTTTGCGTGGACGAGTTGACGCACACCTCACGCATCACGCATCACGCATCACGCATCACGCATCCCAACTCTCAACTCTCAACCAACCTCGCCTACGTCATCTACACTTCCGGCTCCACCGGCCAGCCGAAAGGCGTCGAAATCGAGCACGCGAGTTTGATGAATCTCATCGCATGGCATCAGCGCACTTATCGGGTGACGGCCGCCGACCGTGCCACGCAGATCGCCACGCCGGCATTCGACGCGTCCGTTTGGGAGCTTTGGCCGTATCTGACGGCGGGCGCGAGCATCCACATTCCCGACGAAGAAACACGGCTTTCGCCAAAAAAACTTTTGGCGTGGCTGGCGGGAAATAAAGTTACACTCACGTTCATCCCCACGCCCATCGCCGAAAATATGCTCGATGAACCGTGGCCGGAAGAGTGTGCGTTGCGCGCCATGCTGACTGGCGGCGACAAGTTGCATCGCGCCGCTGGGAAAAAACTTCCCTGTGTGCTGGTCAACCATTACGGGCCGACCGAGAACACGGTGGTGACAACCTCGTCATCTGTTCCTCCGATGGACAAAAGTTCCCAGCCGCCGCCGATCGGCCGACCCATCGCCAATCATCTGGTCTTCATCCTCGACAAAAATCTCCAGCCCGTGCCCATCGGCGTGCCCGGCGAACTGCACATCGGCGGTGCCGGTCTCGCCCGCGGCTACCGCAACCGGCCGGAACAGACGGCGGAAAGATTCATCCCGAATGCGCTCAGCGCCGAACCGAACGCGCGCCTTTACAAAACCGGCGATCTCGTGCGCTGGCTGCCCGACGGCCAGATTGAATTCATCGGCCGCATGGACAATCAGGTGAAAGTCCGCGGCCAGCGCATCGAATTGGGTGAAATCGAATCCATTCTTGCCCGACATCCCGATGTGCGCGAGAACATTGTTGTTCCACGCGAAAATGAAAAAGGCGAAAGCCGGCTCGCGGCCTACGTTGTCTCGCGAACAAACGGCCAATTGAAGCCGGAGGCATTGCGCGAATTCCTGAAACGGAAATTGCCTGATGCCATGCTGCCATCGGCGTTCATGTTCCTGGATGCGCTGCCGCTCACGGCGAATGGCAAGGTGGATCGTCAGGCGCTGCCACCGCCGGATTTCATGATCGAATCAGGCAAGCCGTTCGTCCCTCCGCGCACACCCGTCGAAGAAACGCTCGCCGGAATCTGGCGCGAAGTGCTCGGTGTCAGCCGCGTCGGCATCCATGACAGTTTCTTTGAACTCGGCGGCCACTCGCTCACGGCTACGCAGGTGATTTCACGGATTTTCAGCGTCTTTCAAGTTGAAGTGCCGCTGCGCGATCTGTTTGATTCACCGACGATTGTTGGACTGGTGGAAAAAATTGAGGCCGCACGCGAGGCAAACAGTTCACCCATCATCGCGCAAAAACGGTTTGAACGCAGCAGCGAGTTGCCGCTTTCGTTCGCGCAGGAGCGGCTCTGGTTCATTGAGCAATTGGAGCCGGGGGTTCCTTTCAACAACATTCCCATCGCCATCCGCATTGAAGGCGCGCTTGACACCGGCGCGTTGGAGAAATCCGTCTCGGAAATCATCCGCCGGCACCCGGCCTTGCGGAGCGTCTTTAATAAAAATGCCAATGGCGGCCCGGTCGCCAGCATCGCGCCGGCGCAGGAAATAAAAATTCCGGTCATCAACTTGAGCGCCATGCCGGGCAAACGGCGAGAAATTGAGGCCCAACAGATCATGGCGGAACAGGCACGACGAGCGTTTGACCTCGCGCAAAGTCCATTGCTGCGGATCGAACTGCTGCTGCTGAACGACAAGGAACACCTGCTTTTGTTCACGACTCATCACATCGCCTGCGATGGCTGGTCGCTGGGGATTTTTTACCGCGAACTGGCCGCGCTTTACGATGCGTTTTCTCAAGGACGACCGTCGCCGCTGCCGGAACTCGAAGGCGATTACGCGGGTTTCGCCCATTGGCAACGCGTGCATTTGCAAGGCGACGTGTTGGAAAAGCAGCTCTTTTTTTGGAAGCAGCAACTGGCTGGCGCGCAGACAACGCTGGATTTGCCAACGGACCGCCCTCGTCCACCGGTGCAGACGTATCGCGGCGCGATAAAACATTTTGCGCTGCCTGAAGAACTTTCCGCCGGGTTGGGGCAATTGAGTCTGCGGCATGATGTCACCCTGTTCATGCTGCTGCTCGCGGCGTTTCAGACATTGCTGAGCCGCTGCACGGGACAGGAAGACATCCTCATCGGCTCGCCGGTCGCCGGCCGGACGCGCGTCGAGACGGAACCCCTCATCGGTTTTTTCCTCAACACGCTGGTGTTGCGCGGTGATTTGTCCGGTGACCCAACGTTTCATGAATTGTTGAAGCGCATCCGGAAAGTCGCAGTGGACGCTTACGCGCATCAGGAATTGCCGTTTGAAAAGCTCGTGGACGCGCTGCAGCCGGCGCGCGATTTGAGCCGTTCGCCGCTGTTTCAAGTGATGTTCGTCCTGCAAAACGAGCCGTTGCGGCCGCTGGAACTCACCGGACTGAAGCTCACTCCGCAGCCATTGCACAGCGGCACCGCGAAATTCGATCTCATGCTTTCGATGGAAGAACATGCCGGCGGCCTGCGCGGCTTCATCGAATATAACGCGGATTTGTTCGACGAAGCCTCCATCACGCGGTTGCTTGGCAATTTTCAAACGCTGCTCGAAGGCGTCGTTTCAAATCCCGAGCAACGGCTATCACAATTGCCGCTGCTCACCGAGGCGGAACAGAAGCAAATTCTCATCAACTGGAACGACACCGGAGCGGATTTTGCGAAAGAAAAACTTGTCCACCAGCTTTTTGAAGAACAATCCGAGAAGACGCCCGATGCCGCAGCGATAGTTTTTGGAGACGTTCAACTCACTTACCGTGAACTGGACGAACGAGCAAACCGGCTGGCGGGTGAATTGCAAAACCTCGGCGTCGGCCCGGACGTGCGCGTCGGCATTTGCGTGACACGTTCGCTGGAGATGATGGTTGGGCTGCTGGGAATTCTAAAAGCAGGCGGCGCTTATGTGCCGCTGGATCCGACCTATCCCAAGGAGCGGCTCACGTTCATGCTCAAAGATTCGCAAGCGCCGGTGCTGCTCACGCAAACGCCGCTGTGCGACCATCTCAAACTCCAAAGCTCAAATTTGCAGGTGCTTTGCGTGGACGAGGTGCCTCACGAAATGCGGACGAGGACGAAGGACGAGAACGAGGACGAGTTGACGCACACCTCACGCCTCACGCCTCACGCATCTCAACCCTCAACCACTCTGGCTTATGTCATCTACACCTCCGGTTCAACCGGCCAGCCCAAAGGCGTGATGGTCACGCACCGCAACGTGGTGAATTTCTTCGCCGGCATAGATTGCGTTCTTGGCACACGGCCCGGCGTATGGCTTGCCGTCACAAGCATTTCGTTCGACATCTCGGTGCTGGAACTCTTCTGGACGCTGGCGCGCGGATTCAAAGTCATCATTCAACCCGATGAAGAAAACGTTTCACCCATAAACGCCCGGCAAGGCAATTTCAAAAAAACAATTGGCCAGTGGCGTTCCGTGCCGGAACAAATCCTCCAGCACAGCGTCACCCACATGCAGTGCACTCCCTCCTTGGCGAGGACCCTGGTTCTCGCGCCGGCGTCGCTTGAGGCCATGCGACGGCTCGACAAACTCTTGTTGGGCGGGGAGGCGCTGCCAGTTTCCCTCGCCCGGCAGCTCCGTGAAACCATGCGCGGCGAACTCATCAATATGTATGGCCCGACGGAAACGACCATCTGGTCTGCGGTTCATCGCGTGGACGTGATCGGGAATTCAATTCCGATTGGCCGGCCGATTGCGAACACGCAGATCTACATTCTCGACAGGGGCCGTCAGCCTGTGCCGGCCGGCGTGCCGGGAGAAATCTTCGTCGGCGGCGAAGGGGTTGCGCGTGGTTATTTGAACCGGCCGGAACTCACGGCGAAAAAATTCACCGGCAGTCCATTCAACGCGAACGCACGGCTCTACCGCACCGGCGACCTTGGCCGCTTTCGTGCCGACGGCACGATTGAATTTCTCGGACGCATGGACAATCAGGTGAAGATTCGCGGCCACCGCATCGAGCTGGGAGAAATCGAACTGGCGTTCAGCCATCATCCGGCGGTGCGCGAAATCGTTGTGGTCGCGCACGAAACGGCGCCGGGCGACACGCGGCTCGTCGCCTACGTTGTCGCCGTGCCGGGCAAAAAACCGGCCGCGACCGAACTGCGCCGCTTTGTGCAGGACAATTTGCCCGCAGCGATGACGCCGTCTGTTTTTGTGTTGCTTGACTCGCTGCCTTTGACCCCGAACGGCAAAATCAATCGCCAGGCTTTGCCCGCGCCGGAAAATCAACGGCCGGAATTGGAAACTGCCTACGTCGCGCCCAGAGACCATCTGGAAAAATCCATCGCGAAAATCTGGCAGGATTTGCTGCAGGTCGAAAAAGCCGGGCTGCAGGATAACTTCTTTGACCTGGGCGGGAATTCACTGCTCGTCGTGCAGGCGCAGGCGCGATTGCGGGATGCTCTCGGTTTTGAGCTGCCGGTTGTCAAACTGTTCCAGCATCCGACCATCCGTTCGCTCGCAAATTTTCTGAACGAGGGCGCGCCGCCGGCGCTTGAAAAGCTCCACGATCGCGGTCGCCGGAAACAGGCGGCCTTCGCTCGACGGCAAAAAAGGGAAGACGAGGTGATGGCGTGAGCACTCAACAAAAAAACAGCAGCGACATCGCCATTGTCGGCATGGCCGGACGTTTTCCGAAGGCGAAGAACATTGGCGAATTCTGGCGCAATCTCTGTGACGGGGTTGAAGGTGTCTCGTTTTTCAGCGATAAGGAACTTGAGGCTGCCGGAATTGAATTTCCGAAAAACGATCCCAGCTTCGTCAAGGCGCGTGGCGTTCTCGATGACGCGGATCTCTTTGACGCCGCGTTCTTCGGCGTGAATCCGCGCGAGGCGGCCATCATGGATCCGCAGCATCGCGTCTTTCTGGAATGCGCGTGGGAAGCGCTGGAAAGCGCCGGTTGCGATCCGGCAAAGTTTGACGGAGCCATCGGCGTGTTCGCCGGCGTCAGCATGAACACTTACCTCGCGCACAACCTGTTTTCACATCCCGAACTCATCGCGCAACTCAACGAACATCAGCTCATGCTCGGCAATGACAAGGATTTTTTGCCGACGCGGGTTTCCTACAAATTAAATCTGCGCGGGCCGAGCCTGAACATCCAGACCGCCTGTTCGACCTCGCTCGTCGCGGTCTGCGTCGCGTGCCAGAATCTTTTGAATTACGAATGCGATGCGGCGCTGGCCGGCGCGGTGTCCATCACGTTTCCGCAAAAGCGCGGCTATCATTTTCAGGAAGGCGGCATCGCGTCGCCGGACGGACATTGCCGCGCGTTTGATGCGAAGGCTGCCGGCACGGTCGCGGGCGAAGGCGCGGGCATCGTCGTGTTAAAGCGACTCGAAGATGCGATGACAGACGGCGACACGATTTACGCGGTCATCAAAGGTTTTGCCCTCAACAACGATGGCGCGAACAAGATTGGCTACACGGCGCCGAGCGTTGATGGCCAGGCCGAAGTCATCGCCACCGCACAAGCGATGGCCGGCTTCGCGCCCGAAACCATCGGCTACGTCGAGGCGCACGGTACCGGCACGCCGCTCGGTGACCCGGTTGAAATCGAAGGACTGGCGAAAGCGTTTCGTGCCGGGACTTCCAGGAAAAACTTCTGTGCCATCGGCTCGGTGAAAAGCAATGTCGGCCATCTCGACACGGCGGCGGGCGTCACCGGCCTGATCAAAACCGCGCTGGCATTGCATCGAAAAAAAATTCCGCCGAGCCTGCACTTTGAATCGTCGAATCCGGCAATTGCTTTCACCGATAGTCCGTTTTTTGTGAATGGAAAACTCACGGACTGGACGAATGGCGCGATGCCGCGACGTGCCGGCGTGAGTTCGTTTGGCATCGGTGGCACGAATGCGCATGTTGTTCTCGAAGAAGCTCCCGCGCTGGAGTCTTCTACGGACTCGCGCCCGTCGCAGCTGCTGTTGCTCTCGGCCAAAACGGAGATGGCACTCGATCAGGCGACGACGAATCTTGCGGACCATCTGAAACAAAATCCCACGCTCAATCCGGCGGATGTCGCGCACACGCTCCAGGCTGGCCGCCACGACTTCACCCATCGGCGCATGCTGGTTTGCCGCGACGTGAAGGACGCCGTGACCGCGCTGGAAGCGCGTGATGCAAAACGGATTTTCTCCCGCGTCTCCCAGCATGAAAATCCACCCGTCGTGTTCATGTTTCCCGGTCAGGGCGCGCAGCAGGTGAACATGGCGCGTGAACTCTACGAACGCGAAACCACTTTCCGCGAACAAGCAGATTTGTGCTGCGAAATTCTCAAGCCTCGGCTTGGGTTTGATTTGCAGACGGTGCTATTTCCCGCGAGCGCCGGCGTCTCGCCGGCAAATTGCGATTCTGAAAAACTCACCGGCGAGACGCCGGCGCTCCCGGGGCTGACCCAAACCGCCGTCACGCAGCCTGCGCTGTTCGTGATCGAATATGCACTGGCCAGACTCTGGATGAGCTGGGGCGTGCGGCCGGAAGCGATGATCGGCCACAGCGTCGGCGAGTATGTGGCCGCGTGCCTTGCCGGAGTTTTTTCACTCGAAGATGCGCTGGCCCTGATCGCCGCGCGCGGAAGCTTGATGCAACAATTACCCGGCGGCACCATGCTCGCCGTGCGCCTGCCGGAAAGCGAGGTGAAGCCTTTGCTCACCGACGCAATTTCCCTGGCCGCCGTCAACGCGCCGTCGCTTTGCGTCCTGTCCGGAACGCATGAAGCAATCGGCAAATTGCAGAGCAAACTTGAAAAGCGCACCGTCGCATGCACGCCGCTGCAAACCTCACACGCGTTTCACTCGGCGATGATGGCACCGATTTTGCAGCCGTTCACCGAATTGGTCAGCACGATGACATTCAGTGCGCCGCAAATTCCTTTCATCTCGAACGTGACGGGCACGTGGATTTCAACTGAGGCAGCGACTGATCCGGATTATTGGGCGAAACATCTGCGCCAGACGGTCCGCTTTGCCGACGGCATCGGCGAGTTGTTAAAAACGCCGGAACGGCTTTTGCTCGAAGTCGGACCGGGCCAGACTTTGAGCAGCCTGGCGAAGCAACATCCGGCACGGAACGCAGACAGCATCACCGTTTCCTCGCTGCGCCACGCGAAGGACACGGCATCTGACTTTCAGGTTTTATTGAACACGCTCGGCCAGCTCTGGCTTTCAGGCGTGGCGGTTGACTGGAAAAACTTTTACAAATACGAACAGCGTCTGCGGATTCCATTGCCGGCCTATCCCTTCGAGCGGAAGCGTTATTTCATCGAGCCGGCGAAACGTTCCGCGCAAACGATTTCGCCAGCGGTTGAAGCGCCACAATTTGAGGAGCAAAACGTGGAAGCCGTTCCCATTCATCATCGCGCCACGACGGCAACAGCGATGACGGAAAGCAACACGACGGCAGCCTTGCGGATGCTGCTGGCCGAATTGTCGGGCTTGAAGCCCGCTGCGATCGGCGACCGTGCGACGTTCACCGAAATGGGCTTTGAGTCGCTTTTTCTCACGCAGTTCAGCGTGGCGCTGAAAAAAAAGTTTGGCGTGAACGTCGCGTTCCGGCAGCTGCTCGGAGAGTTTTCCACGCTCGAAGCGCTGGCCGCCAGCATCGAAGAAAATGGTAAACAGATCACCGACGACAAGGTCGCCACGATGGTTCATGGCAGACCGAAAAGTTCCACCTCAATTCCGCTGACCGAATCGCAGCGCGAACTCTGGTTCGCCTCGGAAATGAGCGACGACGCATCCTGCGCCTACAACGAATGCCGTCTGCTGCACCTGCGCGGTGAATTAAAGGAGAACACGCTGGTGGCGGCGATTCAATCGCTCGTGGAGCGGCATGAGGCGTTGCGAACCACCTTCGCGCCCGGCGGCGATTTCCAGCGGGTTCAACCCGTGCTGAGGCCGGACGTACCATTGCTCGATTGGTCAAAACTGCCGGTAAACATCCGGATGTCG
This sequence comes from Verrucomicrobiia bacterium, assembly GCA_035577265.1. Lineage (GTDB taxonomy): Bacteria > Verrucomicrobiota > Verrucomicrobiia > Limisphaerales > UBA11358 > UBA11358. Next base: position 14,148 of record DATLVR010000052.1, read on the forward strand.
CGGCTGGACGCGTTGCAAGCCGAGGAGGCCGGACTGCCGTTTGATCTCACCGTCGGGCCGTTGCTGCGCGCGTGGCTGATCCGGCTGGACGAGCAGCATCACGTTCTGGTGCTGACCGTCCATCATATTGTTTGCGACGGCCATTCGCTGGGAATTTTGCTGCGTGAACTGTCTGAAATTTATTCCGCTGAATGTCACGGCGCTCACGTCGAACTGGCTGCGCCGCTGCAATGGAGCGAATACGCCCGCGGCCAGTCGCAGAAACATGCCGCGCGCGCATCGCATGAAACATTCTGGCTGAATCAATTTTCCGGCAGCGTACCGGCCTTGGAGTTGCCGACTGATCATTCACGTTCGTCAACTCGAACGTTTGAAGGCGCGGGTGAATCCCGCCTGATGCCGGCGACGCTTGGCGCGGAACTGAAGCGCATCAGCGCGCAACACAGCGGCACGTTGTTCACCACCTTGCTCGCCGCTTACGCGGTCTGGCTGCACAAACTGAGCGGCCAGGATGAGGTTGTCGTCGGCATCCCCATCGCCGATCGCGCGGTGGACGGCGGCGAATCGCTCGTTGGTCATTGCATCAATTTTCTGCCACTGCGATTGAAGTTCGAAGCCGACGAAACCTTCCAGGCGAACCTCGCCCGCGTGCAGACAATGTTCCTCGAAGCCCACGAGCATCAAGGCTTCACCTTCGGCAGCCTGATTCAAAAATTGAACCTGCCGCACGATGCCAGCCGGATGCCGCTGGTCTCGGCGACGTTCAACACGCAACGCATGAGCGGGGAACTGAAATTTTTTGGCTTGGAAACGGAACTGGTGACCAATCCCCGCGCCTTCACTCATTTTGATCTCGGCTTCAACGTGACCGAAATCCAGGGCGCGCTGCAACTCGACTGCCGTTACAACAAGAGTTTGTTTACCGCCGAAACGATCCAACGCTGGCTTGGACATTTCCAGACGTTGCTGGAAAATATCGCCGCGAACCCGCAGCGGAAAATTTCCGAACTGCCGCTGTTGTCGGCCAAGCAGCAACAAACGCTTTTGACCAAGTGGAACGGCGCACGCGCCAGTTATCCTGGCGCGCGGAGCCTGCATGAGTTGTTTGAGGAGCAGGTGGTGCGGACGCCGGCGGCGGTGGCGGTCACGTTTGGGGATCAGCGGGTGACGTATGCCGAATTGAACCGGCGCGCGAACCGGCTGGCGCACCGG
>DATLVR010000053.1:0-29688 GCA_035577265.1 Verrucomicrobiia bacterium
CCCGCCATTCGACCTCGCTTGGCAGGCTCGAACCAGAAAGTTCGAGCTATGAAAAATCGATGCCGACTTTACCGCCGAAAATTGGGCGGAGTGTTTTATATCCACGATTCCGAATCAGGCAAACAGGAAAGCCCCGGCACCTGCGACCGCTCTCAGGCCACTACGTTGCTCAATGCACGCAACGAATCCGTCCGCCAGCCGCAATTGAATCTTCACATTGCCAGGGCTTGCCTGGCCGACACTGATTCCGGCGTCTCCACGCGGACTGGCCGCTCATTCCTAAGCGTCTCTGGCCGGAAGTCAAATTCCAGCCCAAACGGACCATCACGTTCGAGGAACTCCAATTGATCATGGACCGGGAGAAGAACCCGGAGCGGCGCAACTTCTACGAACCGTGCTGGCATCTTGGCGGGTCGCAGAGCGACATCGCCCACCTCAAGGCCGAAGACATTGCTTGGCCTGATCAAACCATAGCCTATGCGCGTCAGAAGACCGGAAGTCTCGCGATGATTCACTTTGGTGAGGACATCGAAGCGGTTTTGCGCCGCCTTCCCGTCTCTGGCGCATTGGTCCCCCTGCCTCCAAACGGTTCGCGCTGGTGATCGAGCCACGGAATTCAAGCAGCGCTGCGTTGGTCTTGGTCTCAAAGGCGTCTTGCTGCATTGCCTCCAAAGAGGGAGTCCGCAGTCCATCTTCAAACCGGATTTATTATCCCTACTTGCGCACTTCAAAACCTGCCTGACGTGCAATGGTTATCATCCGCCTTGGTGCTTATGCTTGCGTGGTAAGTTGGAATTGTTGAAAGGGTCATTACAGCCAACGCGTCTCGATATGAATGAGAACGAGCAGAATTTATCCCGTTCGACCGATTGGCAGGCCGGGCCGAACGCCCCGTGGCAGACGCGCACGCTGCACTCGCGGAACTTGAGCAGACCATCGCCACGCAAATTGATGATGTGCACGACACCACTCTTGCGGCCCAAATCCGTGGCCGGATCGCGCTGTCTCAAGAAGCAACCCCAATCGCTGCAGAACTGGTCCGGGTGCAACTCGAATAAATGGTCGCATGATAGCTGCTTCTCAACACGAACTGGAAACTGAAGCGCGGGTCACGCCGGAAGGCGGAAAGCCCAGGCAGCAGGCGCAGTTGTCCCCGAGGAAAGTTCCATGAAGCTTTTCGTTGCCGGCGTGAGCCACCGAACGGCGCCGATTGAGGTGCGTGAACAACTCGCGGTCACGCCCTCGCACCTCGCCGGGCAGGGTTGCCGTTTGCAGGTGGAAGGCGACCTCGACGAAGTGGTTTTGCTCTCCACCTGCAATCGAACGGAGATATATGGCGTGACCCGAGATGGACCGCACTCATCGGATTCACTCTTGAAGGCGCTGGGCTGCGGTGAGCTTGATGTGCGTCTGCAGGGTTATGTTCGCGAAAACGATGAAGCGGTTCGCCATCTCTTCCGCGTCACCAGTGGTCTGGATTCGATGGTGCTCGGTGAAACGGAAATTATCAGCCAGGTGAAGACCGCTTATGAGGCGGCGCGCGCGGCTCACCTCACCGGCCCGGTGCTGAACCGGGTGTTTCAAAAGGCATTCCAAACCGCGAAGGAAATCCGCAGCCACACCAGCATCGGTCGGGGCGCCACGTCGGTTGGCAGCGTCGCCGTCGAATTGGCGGAGCGGATTTTCCATCAGGACCTCTCACAAACCAAGGTCGTCATCATCGGTGCCGGTCAAATGGGCGAGACATGTGTTCGTCATTTTGCGAAAAGGGGATCACGATCGATCCTCGTTTCCAATCGTTCGTTCGAACGGGCCATTGAGTTGGCCACGGAGTTTGGAGGCGAGGCGGTGCGATTTGAAGAATGCCTGGAGGCGATGACCCACGTGGACATTGTTGTGGCGGCGACAGGATGTCCCGATACTTTGTTGCGTTGTGTCGACGTTGAAAACCTGATGCGCAGACGAAAGAACCGACCGTTGTTCCTGATCGACATCGATGTGCCGCGCAACATCGATGTGCACGTCCAAGCTCTGGACGGCGTTTACCTTTACAATATCGACGATCTACAAGCACTAGTGCGCGAGAACGTCAGGTCCCGGCAACAAGACCTGGCCAAGTGTGACCAGATCATCGACGCGCGGGCCCCGGCATTGCTGGCCAAGCTCAGCCTCGAAAGCGAGAAACCACAACTCTTCCTGCGGCCCTGTCTTCCCTTCCTTACGAACCAAGCATCCCTCGAATGAGGCAGGCGGGAAACTCTCGCAGGTGCAATGGAAGATTGCCGGCCGATGAGGTAAAACCATCGTGTGAATGCAATTTATCTGAACTCGGCCAGCGTCGCCCGCCACGGGAATGAGCATGACCTCAATGCTGCCCAGCAGATCGTCGCTCATGTCGGCGGCATGGTGTGCGCGCTTCTCCGGCATCGCCCGATCCATTGGACGTTCCACTGGCATGGTATTTGTCGCGCAATTTTGCCCAGCCCTGCCCTCGTTCGAAATGAGGCAGGGAAAAAGTCTGGCACAAGCCCGGTAGCGTGCAGAAGGAAAACGCGACCGAATGCTTCAAACTAGATCAAAGCGAAAATGGAACCACAACGGACAACAATCGGCGGACGTCTGGGTAAATTTGCGACATTTGTCACCTGGCTCTTTGCGGTTTTCGCCAGCATTGCGGCCTTTAATCTGATCGTCGGGGTTTTCGGGCTCGGCCTGGCGATCGTCAGTTTGGTTGTTTTCGTTGTCTTTGCAATTTTCGTGAACTCCCGTGCACAGCCCGAAGGGAAGGAGCCCCATGCCTGATGCCGCGATTTTGGCCCGCACCCAGTTCGCCTTCACGGTGAGCTTTCACATTATCTTTCCGACCATTTCAATCGGGCTTGCCCTCTTTCTGGCCGTCTTCGAGGGATTGTGGCTCAGGACCAAGGACGCACTGTATCTGCAAATCTACAAGTTTTGGCTGAATATTTTTGCGATGGCCTTTGGCGTTGGCGTGGTTACGGGAATCGTCCTGTCATTTGAGTTTGGCCTTGGCTTTGCCAAATTCGCGAAGCTGGCCGGTCCGGTCTTCGGCCCAATGATCGGGCTTGAGGTATTGACCTTGTTCTTCCTCGAAGCCGGCTTTCTCGGAATCATGTTGTTCGGTCTGAACCGCGTTGGCCCGCGCCTGCATTTCTTTGCCACTTGCATGGTGGCTGTGGGCACAGTCCTGTCTGCTTCCTGGATTCTGTCTGCCAACTCCTGGATGCAAACCCTCGACGGCGTGGTTTGGGAAAACGGACGGCTTGTAGTCAAGGATTGGTGGCGGGTCATTGTGAACCCTTCCTGGCTCGTCCGCCTGCCGCACATGCTGTCTGCGGCCTACCTCACCGGGAGTTTTTTAGTCGCGGGTGTGGGTGCATGGTATCTGCTGAAAAAAAACGCACCTGGCATTCGCGCGACGGACCGTTTCGCTCGGCCTGGCATTCGGCTCGGTTCTGATCGCCGGACAGGTGTTCATTGGGGATCTGCTCTACGGAACCATGTTGAAACACCAGCCGGCCAAAATGCAGGCTGCCGAAGAGTTCTAGCAATCCGATTCGCCGGCGCCTTACCTGTGGGTGATCATCCCGGACCAGAAAAATCAACGAAATCTCCTTCAACTCGGCACGCCCTGGCTGGGAAGCCTCTGGCTGACGCACAGTCTGGATGGACGGGTCGAAGGATTGAAAAATACGCCCGTGCAGGACCAGCCTTCCATGGGGTGGGTCTTCTATGGCTTTCGCACGATGTATGTGATCGCCCTCGCCATGTTCGCGCTCGTGTCGGCATCGCTTTGGTTGCGCTGGCGTGGGAATGCCATGAGCACGGCTGCGGACACGCCTTGCATCAGCTATTCAGCGCAGCCGAAGCTGCCCAGAACCGTTATTCGGAATTCTTCGGCCTGGGTTGCGAATGTTTCGCGTTTTAATTGCGACTTCGAAGTTTTGATATGAAAGCATTGCGCTTTGAAAAAACGGGTTCGCTGGATGGCCTCACCATCGAGACCATTCCTAAGCCCGTCAGCAAACATGGCGAAGTTCTGGTCCAGGTCAAGGCAGCAGCGGTTAATCCCAGCGACGTCAAAAACGTTTTGGGCCGAATGCACGAGACGAGCGTGCCACGGACGCCAGGCAGGGATTTTTCGGGAACGGTAGTTCACGGCCCGGCTTCGTTGCTAGGAAAAAATGTTTTCGGCTCAGGTGGCAACCTGGGATTTGGACGCGATGGGAGTCATGCCGAGTTTGTTGTTGTGCCGGAAGCGGCCGTGCTGCCAATGCCGCACCGCTTCACATTTGAACAAGCTGCGGCCGTAGGCGTTGCCTATCTAACGGCCTCGGCGGCGCTGCTCAACGTTGCGAAAATTCGGCCTGGCGAGACCGTGCTGATCTTGGGCACTCAAGGTGCCGTCGGAAGCGCCGCAGCTAGAATCGCCCACCAACACGGTGCGCGAGTTCTTGGCACGGTTCTCCACACGTCCGAGCTCTCTAACGCCTCGCAACTGCCGGTCGATCTCTGGATAAACCTGGAGACAACGGAATTGTCAACTGGAGTGCGGGAGGCCACAAGGGGACACGGTGCGGATGTGGTTTTCGATTTGGTGGGAGGCCCGATGTTTGAGAAGTGCCTTACCGTCCTTGCGTGGCGTGGAAGGCAGGTGGCCATCAGCTCCAGCCTGGAGCCGCGCGTTAGTTTCAATCTCGTGGATTTCTACCATAACGAATCGCGGCTGTTCGGTGTGGATTCTCTAAAACTGAGTTTTGCGGAAACGGCTGAAATTCTCTGTAACCTTACACCAGGGTTCGAATCCGGCGAATTCCCGCCGCCCCAAGTTCTCACTTTCCCCCTCGCAGAAGGTCCGAAGGTTTATCGGGAAATGCATGAAGCGCGACTCAAGCAGAAAGCGGTTCTCACACCCTGAACCAAAGCCGGCGCCACCGCGAGTAGCTCAAAAGTTTCAGGAAGTTAAATAACTCCAATAATGGATAATCAAAATGAACAGCGTACAAGACCAGGATACCACCACGAGCACAGTGCGAAGCGCACAGGTAACATCCGGAGCGAAGGCAATGACCGACAAGCACGCCATCCACGACGTGCCCCCCAGTACTTCCGCGCCACCGACGAGCGGGACGGTGATGCCCAGGCCAGGCTGTTCGCTGATAGCGGACGTACCAACACCACATCACCACCGACCACCTCATCAGGGTCAATGGTGCCGAACCCATCCGTTCGCCAGAGGTCGAAACCCGTCTCCTCGAGAATACCACTGTCGGGTGCTCTATGTCATGATGTCCATAAGCCGTGAACTGCACGGTCCATACTTTGGGTGATTGAGATACGCAAAATGAAAACAGATATGTCGTCGACGAAACAAACGGTTTTAATCACTGGCACATCCTCCGGTTTTGGCAAATCATGCGCCAGATACTTTGCGACCCAAGGCTGGAATGTGATTGCAATAATGCGTCAGCCCGAAACCGAAAAGGAGCTGCAACTCATCCCCGATACGCTGGTGACAAAATTGGACGTGACAGATCGCACCAGCATTTTAAACGCCATCGAAATGGGGAGCATGGAAGATCCGGCGGACGTTACGTTGGCACTGAGCGAAGCTTTTCAGCATGACGGGCCTGCCTTGATTGACGTGGTGGTGAACCGGATGGAACCTTTCATGCCGCCCACCATCAAGCTGGAACCGGCCATCGGGTTCAATCCCTGGGCCATCAAAGCTGTATCGAGCGGCCGGGGGAACGAACTCGTCGATCTTGCTGCCAGCAATCTCATTCGCTAATTGAACCTCGCACGAAATGAATGGACTGATCTTTTGCCCAAACAACCAATTCGCCGGCTGGTGTTCATCGCGCCTGATGTTTCGCCAATGGCAAATCAGGGATCCCGTGAGATACTATTCGCACAATGATTCTGACTAATGCGGCCACGTCTGGCGCGGTACCGGGTGAATCCGTAAAGCGCGCGCTGCCGTGGCTCGTCGCCGTGGCGTTCTTCATGGAATCGCTGGATACAACGATTCTTAACACGGCGGTTCCTACCATCGCCAAGGCGCTGGCCGTTGCCCCGCTGAGCATGAAGGCCGTGATGTCGAGCTACACGCTGGCCCTGGCGGTATTCATTCCAATCAGCGGGTGGCTGGCGGATCGTTTCGGTACGCGCCGGGTATTTTCGTCCGCGATTGGACTCTTCACCTTGGGTTCGATTCCCTGCGGCATTTCAAGCAACATCCACATGCTCGTTGCCTGCCGAATCCTTCAAGGCTGCGGCGGCGCAATGATGGTCCCGGTCGGCCGGTTGACCATGGTGCGGACATTTGCCAAATCGGAATTGATCCGCGCCATGAGCTTCGTGGCCATCCCAGGGTTGATTGGCCCCATGCTTGGCCCCATCGTTGGCGGTCTGATTGTCGGTTACTTCCATTGGCGGGTGATTTTTTTCATCAACCTTCCGATCGGAATGCTGGGTCTGTATATGGTCTATCGTCATCTGCCAGATTATCGCGGAGAAGATATCCGGCCACTGGATACCGTGGGGTTGATCCTGTTCGGATCAGGCATCGCGTTACTGTCGTATGTGCTGGAGGTCTTTGGCGAGCATACGCTTGAAGGGCGCTCGGTGCTCGGGCTCCTGATTATTTCGGTTCTGCTGCTCGCTGGTTATGGATTGCGGGCGAGCCGCGTGGCGTTTCCTTTGCTCCGGCTCAGCTTGTTTCGCATTCGGACTTTTCGTGCTTCAGTCAGCGGCAGCTATTTCACGCGACTGGGCATCGGCGGAATTCCCTTTCTCTTTCCGCTGCTCTACCAGGTGGGCCTCGGATTTACGCCGATCCAATCCGGGTTGATCATGATGCCACAGGCGATGGCCGCCATGAGTCTTAAGGTGGCCATGCCAGGGATTTTAAGGCGATTTGGTTACCGCGGCGTGTTGATTTCCAACACCATGATCCTTGGGCTGCTCATTGCCTTATTCGCGACCGTCGGCGCCGGCACGCCGGTGTGGCTCATTGTCACCCAGATGTTTGTCCTCGGGTTTTTCACCTCGTTGCAATATACAAGCATGAACACCCTGGCATTTGCCGATATCACCGGGGAACAAGCCAGCAGCGCAAGCACGATCGCGAGCACAATGCAGCAGATGTCCCTGAGCTTCGGCGTGGCGACAGCGTCGCTGGTCACAGCGTTCTTCATTCCTGACCGGTATCACACCAGCCCGCCCGAAATGATTCATGGCATTCACGAGGCATTGCTCTGTCTCGGCGGATTGACCGTCCTGTCCGCCATTATTTTCCGCGAGTTAAAAAGCGATGATGGTGACGCCGTAAGCCGAGGGAATTCCCTTCAGCACGCCGGGTGAAATAGGTGGCGATGAATCCAGCGGGTTAGTGATGTTTCTAGTGCCAGCGGAAATGCCAGCAACGTCGGTTTGAATGAGTTTTTTCCGACTTGTTGGTGAGTAGTGCATTGAAGACACTCAAACTCGAAACCAGGAAAGTCCGGGCACGAAGGACCGTGCCGAGGCCACGCCCCTGCTCCACGCCCGCAACGAATCCGCCCGGCTACCGCAACTGAATCGCCAAGGCCGGTTCCTGACCAGCGCGACCGGCTAGTGGTTTTCCGGACCTCAGAATCGTGATCGTGTTGAGGCTTTATCCTGATTCGAAATGGTTCTCGTGACGGAGCCTGCCTCGAAAGGATTAATCCGCAGTCGTTCTCCCGGGGCAGCCTGAATTCAGCCTTAAGCCAGATTGCAGCGCCTTCATGCCTGAAATAAATTCTATCTGCCATGATAAATAATTTTTTCAGCCGCAACCAGGCTTTGAAAAGTCATGAGTGCCTGGTTTTCGACGATTATTTCACACTTTACCCGCTCAACCCGTGCGAGGGTGCCGTCCTCGATTGCGGAACCGGGATTCAGTGCCAGTCTGCAACGGGCGCTCACTTCCGGCTTTTCGACCGCAACCAACCATCAACCAACAAAAACATGGAAAGAAAAAATGCCATGAACCAATACCACAAACTCTACCCGCCGCAGGACAGCGCCGTCGTATTCATTGACCACCAGCCGCAGATGACCTTCGGTGTGGCAAACATTGACCGTGCATCGCTGATGAACAACGTCACGCTGCCCGCCAAGGTCGCGAAGGAATTCAAAGTGCCCGCCGTCCTCACCGCCGTCGAAACGGAATCCTTCAGCGGTTACGTCTGGCCGCAACTGCCCGACGTCTTTCCCGGCCAGCCGGTCGTTGAACGCAGTTCCATGATTCTATGATCACGATCCGCCGCATTATCAGCTGATAATTTAACCTGGACGCAATTTGCTCACTGCCCGAGAGGGCAAGCAACAAACAAAACAGAACAAAACAACAAAAGGAAAGTAAACATATGAGCCCTCAAAAAGAAATCTTCAAGCCAGACGGCAAGAACTCGATTCACGATGGAATCGAACACTCTCCGAGCGGCGGCAAAGCGCTGATTGATCCCACGGATACAGTCCTGCTGTTACTCGACCATCAAACAGGTCTATTCCAGAACGTGAAAGACATCGCAGTGGCGGATTTGCGGCGCAACACCACCGCGCTGGCGAAACTGGCGGCGCTGATCGACCTTCCCTTGATTATCACCGCTTCCATTCCCGAAGGGCCGAATGGTCCGTTGATGCCTGAGATTCAGCAAGTCGCCCCCCATGCGGTTTACGTCCCGCGTAAAGGCGAAGTCAATGCCTGGGATAACGCCCTCTTCGTGAAAACGGTGCGGGAAACCGGAAAGAAGACCTTAATCATCGCAGGCGTCTGGACCAACGTTTGCGTGATGTTCCCGGCTCTCGATGCAAAGGCGGAAGGTTACAATGTCTATGTTGTGATCGACGCCTCCGGTGATCCCAGCGAATTAGCCTCACGGACTACTTTGGCTCGTTTTACCCAGGCTGGTGTGATTCCCACGAGCACCAACGCGGTCACCTGCGAATTGCATCGAACCTGGAACCGCCCTGACGCCGCTCAACTCGCAGAGCTGTATTGCATGGCCTCCCCAAGTTACCAGGCGGTCATGGAGAGCTACAACAAAGCGCAGGAAGTGGCTCGCAAGAAATAACCCGGCGCCATGCAGGTGAAATCTCCCCTTAGAGGGAGAAGTAATTCCCTCCATCGCCCAGGTATCGAACCCAAGCTGACGTGCAATAATTACATCCGCAGTGACAAACTAAACAAAGAAAAACATAAACAAAAGAAAAGCAAATATGTCCAACTACAACAAACTCTACACGCCGGCAGATTCCGCCATCGTGTTCATTGACCACCAGCCGCAGATGCTCTTCGGCGTGGCCAACGCCGACCGCGCGACGCTCATCAACAACGTCACGCTGCTGGCAAAAGTCGCGAAGGAGTTCAAGGTGCCAGCGGTGCTGACCGCCGTTGAGACCGAATCCTTCAGCGGATACATCTGGCCCCAACTGCTGGATGTCTTTCCCGGACAGGCCGTGGTCGAGCGCACTTCCATGAATTCGTGGGATGACGCTGGATTTCGAAAGGCCATTGAAGCCACCGGCCGCAAGAACATCCTCCTGACGGGTCTTTGGACGGAGGTGTGCGTCACCTGGCCAACGATCGAAATGCTCGGTGCCGGTTACAACATCTATGTCGTCGAAGATTGCTGCGGCGCCACCTCGCCGGCGGCGCAGGAAGCGGCACTCTCACGCATGGTGCAGGCCGGGGCCATCCGCCTCACGACCATTGGCGCCTTGCTGGAATGGCAGCGCGATTGGGCGAAACGCGAGCACTACGATGCGCTTATGAAACTGCTCCGGCCCCAGGCGGGCGCTTACGGCATCGGCGTGGAGTATGCCTACACGATGGTTCATCATGCTCCCCAAACCGCCCAGAAGCCGCAGATCGTGCCGAAGAAAGCACACTAAGGCGCGGGCCAACACCAAGCCAATATGAAAACCAAAATTCTGGTGGCGAGTCTCACGGTGGCGTTGTCGTTCGCCACCGCGAGCGCGGCGGATTCGGCTGCCGCACCGAAGGAAAACGTTTTTGCAACGAAACCGCTGGGCATCACGCTGTCCATCAAAATGGACGGGCCTTACATGGAGGCGGCTGATTTGCAAATCATCTGTTTGTTCAAGCACAAGCCGGCGGGCGATACGTATCAGGGCGCGGCGAAGGACACCGACGCGCATCTCGGCGGCCTGCTCTCCGCGTTGCGCAATCGCGGCGAGTTCGTCGGCGAACTCGGCGAGACATTTCTGTTCACTCCCGCCAAAGGATCCATCCCGGCGAAGCGGTTCATGGTGATCGGGCTGGGCGAAGAAAAGGATTTGTCGCTCGAATCCTTACAGGTGGTGGGACGCATTGCCGCCCGCGAGGCGGTGCGGCTCAAGGCCAGACACGTCGCTTGGGCGCCCGTGATCCGGGATCAGGGCAACTCAACGATTGATGTGGGCGAAGGCGACCGTGCGTTCGTCGAGCAATTCGTTTCCGCCTACGACACGGAAAGGCGACTCCAGGCGCAGGGACTGGCCCCCAAGTTCAGCATCGAGTCGCTCGTGATCGAAGCCGGGCCGTCCTACTTCGACAGCGCGGTGAAGCAGGTCGGCGAAGGCATTGCCTCCGCCACCACCGAACTGGCCAAACGCGATACGGCGCCTTACGTCTCGACGGCCAAATAACCACATGCGCCGTGAATGGCTCATTCCAGTGTTGCTGGTCCTGCCCTTCATTGCGCTGGCTGACGATATGACACCCGAAAGCCAGTTCGTGCCACCGGCCTACAAAATTCTGCGCTTCGACGAGAATTATTCCTGTCTGAGCAACTCGGCGCTGCGGACGAATTTTCTTGATTCGATCAAATATATCCCGCTGCGGACGAATGATCCGACGTGGTATCTCACGCTGGGCGGCGAAGTGCGCGAACGGTTCGAGGGACACTATGATCCCAATTTCGGGATTAGCGGGAATGCCCCCGATTCCTACTGGCTGCAACGCGTCACTTTGCTCGCCGACTTGCATCTCGGTGATCGGTTCCGGATTTTCACGGAAGGTATTTCCGGTGTGATTGAGGGCGAGAACAAGCCGGCACCCCACGTGCAAGATGATCCGCTCGATCTGCAGTTCGCCTTTGCGGATTTTCTGCCCTACCTCACGGACGATGAAAGCCTCACGCTGCGCGGCGGGCGGTTCGGCATGAGCTTTGGCTCCGGCCGGCTGGTGGCCACGCGGGCGGCGCCGAATATTCCCTTCCGGTTCGATGGATTCGAGGGGATCTATTCCCGTCCGCTTTGGGAGGCGTCGGCGTTTCTCACGCGCCCGGTTGAGGACAATGGGGGCATCTCCGGCAGCGATCCCGGCACGACGTTCTGGGGGCTGTATGTCACGCATTGGTTTGATGCGAAACACCAACTCGGAGTTGATGTGTATTATCTGGGAATCGCCAATCAAAATGGGAATTACGCCTCCGGAACGGGCAATGAGAAGCGACACTCCTTTGGTTCGCGCATTTTTGGCTCCAAGAATCACTGGGATTGGGACGGCGAAGGGGTCATTCAAGTCGGAACGTTTGGTGATGAGTCCATTCTGGCCTGGACCGCGAGTTTGGATTCCGGATACACGTGGGACGCAAAGTTTGACCCGAGGCTCGGATTGAAAGTGGACGTGGCGAGCGGCAACACCGGCAACGGTCACCAGGGCACCTTCAACGCGCTCTATTTCAAATCCGGTTATTTCAACGACGCCAGCATGATCCGCCCGGCGAATCTGATTGATGTGCATCCCAATCTCGCGGCGAACCTGACCCGAACTTTTTCCGTCAACGGTGGAGCGGATGTGTTCTGGCGTTACACGCAAAACGACGCGATTTATGCGCCACCGGGTTTCATCGAAATTCCGGCGGCCGGCGGTTCCGCTTACGTTACCACCGCCTTGGATGTGAATCTGGAATGGCACATTCAAAAGCACCTCACGCTTGGCGCGTCCTATGTCCACTTTTTTACCGGAAGCTACGTGCACCAGGCCGGTGGCAGCGACGTCAACTACGTCTCCACGACCTTGAGTTTTCTTTTTTGACGAAATTGACTATGAACGAACCCATTCATGTCGCCATCACCCGGAAGATCAAGCCGGGATGCGAAGCTGAGTTTCAAGCGGCGCTGAAGGACTTTTTCACCACCTCGTTCGGTCAAGCAGGCGTGCAGGGCGCCAGCATGCTCGTCCCGCCGCCCGGTTCGCCGTCGCCGGAATTCGGCATTCTGCGCACGTTCGCAAATGCGCGGGAGCGGGATGATTTCTATGCGTCACCGATGTTCCAAGCCTGGGAGGAGCGGATCAAGCCGTTGATCGAGGGCGAGCCGGTGCATCGCCAGTTGAACGGTCTCGAAGCATGGTTTCGTTCTCCGCAAAATCCGCCACCGCGTTGGAAAATGGCCATCGCCACTTACCTCGGCGTCGTTCCGGTCATCATGAGTTTGAGTCTGACTCTCGGCCCGTTGGTTCGTTCCTGGAACTTCGTCTTGAACAATCTTGTTTTCAACGCCTGCGTGGTGGTTTTGCTGACGTGGGTGGTGATGCCAATCATCGCACGAATTCTATATCGCTGGTTGCATTCCGAATAAAACAAAACAGGCATAAAACAACAATCCACAAAAAATATGAAAACACCCATTTTTCCCGATCTCATTCTTCACAACGGACGCATCACCACGCTCGATCCGAAATATCCCGAAGCCACCAATCTCGCCATCAAGGATGGCCGGATTGTGGGCGTGGACGATGCGGAAAGCTACGAACGCGGGCCGGACACGAAGGTCATTGATCTGAAAGGCCGGAGAGTCATTCCGGGATTGAACGACTCGCACCTGCACGTCATTCGTGGCGGTCTGAACTACAACATGGAACTGCGCTGGGACGGCGTGCCGTCCCTGGCAGATGCTCTGCGGATGCTGCGAGAACAAGCGCAGCGCACACCGCCAGGACAATGGGTGCGCGTGGTCGGCAGTTGGAGTGAATTTCAATTCGCCGAACGCAGGATGCCGACACTCGATGAAATCAACGACGCGGCTCCCGATACGCCGGTATTCGTCCTCCACCTGTACTGCCGCGCCTTGCTGAACAAGGCCGCGCTGCGCGCCTGCGGCTATACGAAGGACACGCCCAACCCAACCGGTGGGGAAATCCAGCACGACAGCAAAGGCAATCCTACCGGCCTGCTCATCGCGCGTCCGAACGCCGCGATTCTCTACGCCACCCTGGCCAAAGGTCCCAAGCTGCCGCCGGAGCACCAGATGAATTCGACGCGCCATTTCATGCGGGAACTCAACCGGCTCGGTGTCACCAGCGTCATTGACGCCGGAGGCGGGTTCCAAAACTATCCCGAAGATTACGCCGTTATCGAGGAGTTACATAAGCGCGGCCAGATGACCCTGCGCATCGCCTACAATCTTTTCACCCAAAAACCCAAGCAGGAGAAGGAAGATTTCGCGCGCTGGATCAAAATGACCGGTCCGGGAAAGGGCGACGATTTCTTTCGCTGCAATGGCGCCGGCGAAATGCTCGTGTTTTCCGCCGCCGACTTTGAAGACTTTTTGGAGCCGCGACCCGATCTCCCTTCGTCACTCGAAAGCGAATTGAAAGAGGTCGTGACGTTGCTCGCCGCCAACAAATGGCCGTTCCGCCTGCACGCCACTTATGACGAAAGCATCACGCGATTTCTAAATGTGTACGAGGAAGTAAATCGGGAAGTGCCGTTTAAAGGCCTCCATTGGTTTTTTGACCACTGTGAAACTGTGTCCGATAAAAATCTGGAGCGGATTAAAGCGTTGGGCGGCGGCATCGCAATCCAACATCGCATGGCGTATCAGGGCGAATACTTCCTGGAGCGCTATGGCAGGAAAGCCGCCGAGCGAACTCCGCCGGTGCGGAAAATGTTGGACCTTGGCATTCCTGTGGGCGCGGGCACGGACGCGACGCGGGTGGCGAGTTACAATCCGTGGGTCTCGCTCTATTGGCTGGTCACCGGCAAAACCGTGGGCGGCGTTTCAATGTATCCCGACAAAAACCGGCTCACGCGTGAAGAGGCACTGCGGTTTTACACGCAAGGCAGCAGTTGGTTTTCCAGCGAAAGCGGAAAGAAGGGCGCGATTGCTTCCGGCCAGTTGGCCGACCTGGTGGCGCTCACCGAGGATTATCTTTCCGTGCCGGAGGAACAGATCAAGGGCATTGAATCAGTGTTGACGGTTGTTGGCGGGAAAATTGTTCATGCGACGGAAGAATTTAATCCGCACGCGCCGGCGCCAATTCCGGTCCTGCCGGAATGGTCGCCCATCAGGGTGTTCGGCGGCTATGGCGCGCCGTTGGACATCCGCAAGGCGGCGCGCACCGGGGTGCCGGTTGCACAAACTCACGAGCACAGCGCCGGGTGCCGGCACCACGGCTGCGCCCACGCCGCACACCAACTGCTTGCGGGCATCGAAGCCGCGCGCAATCGCTACGCCGATTTCTTTGGCCTGGGCTGCGACTGCTTTGCTTTCTGACGCTCCGCAAAAAACTCTTATGCAAAAGCCAGAAAACTCGAAAACCACCGAGCCTGTTCTCCACGTGAACGAAAACGCAAGTTTAGAAGAACAAATTGCCCAACGCGCGCACGAACTTTGGCATCGCCGCGGTTGCAAACCTGGGAGTGACCTGATTGATTGGTTTCAGGCGGAACGTGAGATCAATGAATGGCATCAAAGGCGGCTCAAAAAGGAGTGATTTATGAACCTGTTGAAAAAATCACTCACGGTCGAACTGGACGGCCCGGCGGCCAATTTAGGACATCTCTTCCTCCGCGTTTCGGCGGGACTGATGATTTTCTACATTCACGGCTTGCACAAACTTGAAGGCTGGATTGCCTATCTTCAACACGGCACGCCCTGGACATTGGCCGGGGAGGTTGCAGGGATGCACGTCCCCGCCCCGCTCGCCTCGGCGGTTGCGGCAACCTTGGTGCAGTTCGTCTGCTCATTGTTCATCGTGGTCGGATTGTTCACGCGGATCAACGCTGCGTTACTCGCCTGCGCCCTGGGTGGTGCCATTCTGCAAAACCTGCTTGCCAGCCGCGATCCGCAACTGGCGATTCTCTATACCTTGGTGGTCGTCACCCTCGTGTTTTTGGGCGGCGGAAAATATTCCCTCGACGCGCGTATTTCATCAAACATGGAAACAAAGCGAAAGGAAAACAAAGCATGAATACCATCACCACCAAAGACGGAACGCAAATCTATTTTAAGGACTGGGGCAAAGGACAACCCATTGTCTTCAGCCACGGCTGGCCACTCAGCGCGGACGCCTTTGAAGATCAGATGTTTTTTCTGGCTTCGCGCGGTTATCGTTGCATCGCGCATGACCGTCGCGGCCATGGCCGGTCGAGCCAGCCGTGGAATGGCAACGATCTGGACACTTATGCCGATGACCTGGCGGAACTCGTCCAGGCACTCAACTTAAACAACGTGATCAACGTCGGCCATTCCACCGGCGGAGGTGAAGTTGCGCGCTACATCGCGCGGCATGGCACGAAGCGCGTAGCCAAAGCCGTGTTGATCGGTGCGATTCCGCCGCTGATGCTAAAAACGGCGGCCAATCCGGGTGGCTTGCCCATCGAGGTGTTCGACGGAATCCGCGCCGGGGTTGTCACGGACCGTTCCCAGTTCTGGAAGGACCTCAGCCTGCCGTTCTATGGTTACAACCGGCCAGGTGCGAAAGTTTCCGAGGGCGTGCGCAATGCGTTCTGGCTGCAAGGCATGATGGCGGGTTTTCCGGCCTGTTATTTCTGCATCAAAGCATTTTCGGAGACGGACCAGACGGAGGACCTTAAGCAGATTGATGTGCCAACCCTGATACTGCACGGCGATGATGACCAAATTGTGCCGATTGCCAACTCGGCGATGCTGTCGGCCAAGTTGGTCAAGCGGGCGACGTTCAAGGTTTACCAGGGGGCGCCGCATGGCCTTTGCACCACCCACAAAGATCAGGTCAACGCGGACCTGCTGGCGTTCATTCAATCCTAATCAGGGCCACAAATTGAAACGGCGAATCGCCTCAGTAAATGAAAATCACCGGCGAAGCATCTCAGATGCTTCGCCGGTGATCAGTGAGCAAGTCATGTTACCATCCCTGGTGTTCTGGTCCTTCACTCTAAACCGAGGAGCCGGCCGCCTGCTGGATGATTTCGGCCACCTCTGCTGGTTTGGAGACGTAGATGGCATGACTGCCCGGCGCCTCCGTCACCTGCGCTTTCGCGCGTCCGGCCATCGCCCGTTGAGCCGGAGGTGGAATCATCTTGTCTTCCGTGGCAACCAAGTAATAGCTCGGCTTGGTTTTCCACGCCGGTTCAGAGACCGCGCCTTGCAGCGCATCAAGACCCCAGGGCACTTGCGAATCAGCCATGAATGACGCCGTCTCCGGTTCAACATCCGCAGCGAACGATGCAGCGAATTTGGCGCGGTCGAGAAAGAGATAACCATCTTTGGGCGGCAAAATCGGCGGCACCGGCGCACCGGGCGGAGGGTTCGCGATCAATGACGCCACAGATTCCCCCTTGTCAGGAGCAAACGCGGTAATGTAAACAAGGTCGGACACTTTCGGATGAGTGCCTGCCTCGGTAATCACCACGCCACCGTAAGAATGTCCCACGAGAACGACATCGCTGTCCAAGCTTTCGATTGCCGATTTTGTGACGGCGACATCGTCGGCCAAGGATTTGGTCGGGTTCTGAACGATCAAGACATTGTAGCCTTTATTCTTGAGAATGCTGTAAACGCCCGCCCATCCCGAACCGTCCACAAACCCGCCGTGCACGAGAACGATGGCCTTGCTCTTCTGCTGATTTGATTTCTGTGTATTCATAACGATTGCCTTTCTATTTTTGTTTTATGTTTGTTTTTGTTGGCGTGTGCCAACCTTGCAGCGACTCTACCAGTGTCTATTTGAAGCGCCCAATACCACCTTTTTCTGGCGGCAATGCTTTTTATGAATATCAGAAATCCGACGATGAAGAGGTGTTTCCTTGGTCTTGAACAGTCGCTTTGCCAACAGTTAACGAGATGGCTGCTAGCCCTTGCCGATCTTTCGGATTGCGGCGCAAAGCTTTTCCCAGGCAGGAGGCAAGTCCCCATTTTAGGCGCGCGCGATGTCGGTCTTCGGGTTTAGTCACTCCAACGCACGTAAAGCAGCATTGCGCGACAATGACTTTCCGTCCAAAGGTCCACGCCTTTCATTGGGCCGTTTAGCCAGCGGCTCTGCACATCCGCCGTCGCGGCGGCGGTGACTTCCTCGATTAGCAACTTGATGCCGGCCTGCTCGTTATCTCGCTGCTTGGCCAACAATTCGGCGACGTTGATTTGGCCATGAATCCGCTTCACCGTTTCATAAACGTCGAACGCGTATTTCTTGGTCAACTCAACGTCTTTGCGGTGCGCCATGTCAGCGGTATGACCGGAAATAAATGCCTCGAAATCATAGGCGAGAATACGGTCGAAGGCGTTGAGATAAACAAACATGTTGCCCGTGATGTCAAAATCGAGCAGCGGCACCCAGCCTGGTGCAATGAAATCGACTGCCATCATCACTTTTTCTTTTGGAAAGTGAATGATGAGGTCGCCCTCCGGCGAGTGGAACTCATCGCGTTTTAGCGACATGGTTCTTGTGCCTTTCTGGAACAGTAGCTGTTCGTTGAAGGTGCGAGTAGGGCTAAGCCTGCGACCGTCGTGTTTCTGATTTACGAACCTGGCTACACGTTCTTCCGCAATAATTTCGAGTCCGGGTCGCGCCAGTAGAAAAGAGCCGCCAATATGATCTGAATGCCCGTGCGAGTAAATCAAAGTGGAGATCGGCTCATCCGTGACATCGGTGACGGCGGGCTCAATAAATTTGACCAATGGTTCAGGTGCATCAATCAACACCACGCCTTCCCCCGTGGTCACGAACAGCGATTGATAGTTGCCGTTCGTGAGCATAAAGATTCCTGGGGCGACTTCGCGCGTCAGAAATCCTGCCGAGAGTTCAGTAACGCCCTCTGGTTCAATATGGAGTTTGAGGCAGTGCTTGCATACGTCTGGAGACGTTGCCGGTTGCTGCATTTGATTATTCACTTCTCGATATATTCAAATCCCCCGACCGTCATGCCACCATCCACGACCAGCATTTGTCCGAATACATAACCAGCCTCGGGAGAGCACAACCAGACAGCCGCAGCCGCTACTTCGCTTGGCTGGCCCCCGCGCTTCGCCGGAATGGCTGAAGTGGCGTGCGCCGCAAATCCGGGATTTTGAGCGCTATTGGAAACGACCATTGGAGTTTCCGTCCAACCCGGTGCCAGAGTATTGACTCGAATGTTATGTGCGGAATTTTCGATGGCCGCTACCCGAGTCAGGCCATGAACGCCACACTTTGAGGCGGCATACGCACACATCCCCCCCGGACCAGTCAAGGCAGCTACCGACGCGGTGTTGCAAATCGCGCCTCCACCTGCTCGCTTCATCATCGGCAGTTCATACTTCATACCGAGAAAGACGCTGCGAAGATTGACTTGCAGGACCTTTTCGAAGTCACTGGTGGGATAATCCTCAATGCGGTGGGCTCCGCCTGTAATGCCCGCGTTGTTGAAGGCAACATCCAGCCGACCCGTCTCCTTGTCTATCCGGGCTAGGAATGCTGCGACTTCCTTTTCGTCTGAAACGTCGACGCGCGCAACACGGATTTTGCCTCCGGCATGTTCAATCAGATCCTTTGTTTCAGTCAGACCGCGCTCGTTGAGATCCGCGCCATATACGAGACCTCCACGCGCGGCGAATGCCTGAGCCGCCTCTCGACCGATGCCGGAACCAGCACCCGTTACAAGGACAACTCTCTCTTGAAAATCATCCGGGACTATTGTTGTGCCATTCATAGTATTTGATTTTGTGAGGGGTTACTTGCCTAGAATTCCCAATTGGTGGAATCCGGTCATCCAATCCTCGGTGTGCCACGTTTGAGTGATTTTACCGTCTTTGACTTCGTGAATATCAACGGCTTGGATTGTCATTCTCCGGTTTTTCGCGGGATACCCTGACAAGGCGCCTTTCTGCGTGCCGGAGATCGTGGAGCGAACGACGACCTTGTTACCATCTTGGAGAATATCTTCGATTTTGATGCCCAGGTCCGGGAAGGTCGTCCAAAGTTCAACGAGAATCTGTTTCGCGCCTTCCGGTCCCGGCGGCTGGGCCGGTGCCGGCGGAATGTCGCGCCAGTCCTTGGCGAGCACCTCGTCCAGGATTGCAGGGTTATTCTTCTCGAATGCCGCATACCAGCGGGTGACGATTTGCTTTTGATTGTTCATGATCTGTTTGAAGTTGTCCTCATGGGTGTTTGTCTTTTGTGCGGTTGTGCACGAGCACATGACAATGCCCAGAAGGAATGCCAAGGCGCATTTCACTTTGCGGGTCTCAGTGTTTCGTCGCCGTAGCGAGCAATTGTTGCTCCCAAATAAAAGTTGTGCCAACTACCCCGCCATGCTCGATGAGCACCTGTGCCGCCGCCGGTGCGGTGTTCGTTCGCCCCCAGTCGCGCTGAATCTCTGCACCGAACACCATCCAGGTAATCGGGATTGCACCCGCTTGAATCATCCTCTGAATTGCCATCTCGTGTGCCTCAAGGCTGACAGCGCCAGAAGCATCGGTGACGATGTATACCTCGTAACCTTCGCCGAGAGCTTGAATGGCGGGCATTGCGAGGCATATCTCAGTCCATAGTGCGGCCATGACGATTTTCTTTTTGCCGGTCTTTTTAACCCATTCCGGAATGCGAGAGTCCTCCCACGTATTGATAAACGTCCGGTCAATGGGCTTCTGGTCGGGAAAAACATCCTGAATCGGCTTGATGATAAAACCGCCCTGCTTCTCAAGCACAGTCGTGAGCAATGTTGGCACGCCAAAATCCCTCGCAGATTTTGCCAAACCCACGACGTTGTTGATTATCGTTTGGGTGTCATGACTGCGCAAACCGGCGAACTGGAACGGCTGGTGGTCAATCAGAATCAGCACGCAGTTGTCGGACGTGAGCAGGGCCTGAAGGCCGGCTTTCGGATTTTGAGAATCGTTCATAGATGTGGTTTTCATATTTGATCTTTTGGTTCCCGATCTTAGTTCGTTATCATTTGGATTTTGATTTGTGCTGAAGATTAGCAGCCAGGCTAGTTCCTGTGTATCCCCGGAAATGGTGCGGCACTTGTCACCGGTTTAGGGGATTGAGATGTGGTTTTCATATTTGATCTTTTTCTGTTTTCCCTCCGGCATTTGTTTTGGTTTGATCACTGCACATCTTCGGTTCTGCAAGTCGGTCGAGAATCCGGAAATTATGCGTGAAGTGAGCAGCAGAATACTGTTGGGCAGAAGTGTGATTTTGCCCTTACTCGCATGGAGAGGAATTATCTACTACTTCCGAGGGAGACGAATTACTTGACGCTTCCGACCGAAAAACAATCGCCCAGCGCCGGTTTTGATGCCATTATCATTCCTCTGAGACTTGGCGTTCAGTGCGAACTTTCTTAATCCATCGGTTCGAGAAATGTCAAACAGACACCGCCAAGCCCGATTAAATATTCTGATGGAAGGAATTTAAATGTCGTCGGTGCCGGCTATCGGCCAGCATTGAAATAACATACGGCAGGTGTTTGGTAATTGAATTCGCCGGTGTCGACTCCTTTCACATAAACTGTTTTCATCGGTTTTTTTAAAAATTTGACTCCGCGGTTTTCAGAAATCAAAGTCAATTTATTGCTTGGCTAATGTTTCAACTTTCACTACTCGCTAGAGGCAATTTCCCTGGTCTCGAACAGTCCCTTTGTTCAACAGTTGACGAGGCGGACGCTAACCCTTACCGATCTTTCGGATCGTCGCACAAAGCTTTTCCCCGGCAGGAGGCAGGCCCCCGTTTTGGGCACGCGCAATGCCGACGCACATGGCGACTTCAGTGTTGACCAATCTGCGATACGCCAGCCGCTTCCCGATCGCCTCTTTAAAAAGCTGGCTGACCACCGCCACGCACCTGCCAACGCCCACTTCGGTGATCAGCGAATTGACGCTGTCACTCTCCGTGGCAATGTTGGGATGCCGGGGCGCAAAAACGCGTTTCAATACCCGGTGAAATTCAGAATTCCTCCGGCGGTCAAGGACGACCAAAGGCTGCTTCGCCAGCGTTTCGAGGGAAATCGCCTTCAGCCTCGTCAATGCATGACCGGATGCCATCGCGACGAAGAACGGATAGCGACCGATCTCCTCAAATTCAATTCCCACGGTGGATTCCTCGCTGGGCTGCAGCATGAGGGCGAGATGCAACATTCCGTTTCGCAATTCATGGCAGATTTCATCGCTGCCCGAATCATGCAGCACTATCTTTACACCCGGCGTCGTCTTTTGAAATTCCGCCAGCGCCCGCGGCAGGATGTGCAAATCCAGCGGCGGCACGTATCCGACTTGCAGTTCACCAAACTCGCCGCGAGCCAGCGCGCGCACCTTCGTAACGGATTCGTCCGCGCGTTTGAGTATGGCTCGCGCCTCCTCCAGAAACAATTTCCCCTCCTCAGTCAACACGACGCCGTGGGAAGAGCGTGTCAGCAAGTCCACGCCCAGTTCCTCCTCCAAATCCGAGACTTGACGGCTCACGGCCGGCTGCGCCACATGCAGGCGCGTTGCCGCCTTGGTGAAATTTAACGCTTCCGCCACAGCCACGAAATATCGCAGATGACGCAGTTCCATTGTTACGGTCCATTATGCCCACGGAGCGTGACTCCGCAAGCCATGAGGAATCCGGCCACCGGAGGCACAGCGGTTCCGACGCGCGCAGGCGGAACGGACGGCCGGGTTGCATTACTGCTGATGCTGAAATCCTTACACTGTTTTGGAGAGAAGCCCAAAACTGTCGCTCTCTCGGAAGGGTGAGGCGCAACTTATTCGAAGGTGGTAGATGAATTTCTATCGGAGGCCGAATGGAAATGCTTCGGGCTCACGGCTAACGTCCTTCTGTGAATTTGGCTGTGCTTCACCTCAACGCGGAGTGCGGTGAGCTTTTATGAATTACAAATGAGCCTCGCGACTTCCCACCAATTTCAATTCAAAAGTGCCGACGGACTGCAGATCGTCGGCACGCGCTGGCACAATCGCAAGCCTCCGCGCGGAGTCATTCAGATTGCGCATGGCATGGGCGAGCATATCGGCCGGTATCAGGACCTCGCCGGAGAATTGGCACATGCCGGCCTGGTTGTCTATGGCAACGATCACCGTGGGCATGGTCGAACGGCTGGCTCCCCGGAACAGTTGGGTGACTTTGGCCCGGGTGGATTCAACCTGGTCGTGAAGGACATGGTTCATTTGAGCCACATGGCCAGGAAAGAAAATCCCGATCAGCCCTTCCTCTTGTTCGGTCACAACCTGGGTTCGTTCGCCGCGCAGCAATATGTTCTGGACCACAGCGATTTGATTGACGGACTCATTCTTTCCGGGTCGGGCGCTCTCGACGGACTGGCGCGCCTGGCGAAAACGACGACGCTGGAGAATTTTCCCAACGGGCAATTTGCCCCGGCCCGCACACCGTTCGACTGGTTGAGCCGCGATCCGGCGGTCGCCGATGCGTTTATGAAAGACCCGTTATGCTTCGCAGCACTTCAGCCCGGTTCGGTGGAATCATTATTGGCGGCGGCATCGCAACTGGCCGATCCGCATTGTTTGCACTGGATACGGCCTGACCTGCCCATCGCCCTGTTTTCCGGCAGTGAAGACCCGATGGGCCAGCAGCTCGAAGGGGTCCGGCTGCTCATGGAACGCTACCGCAACGCGGGCGTGACCAATCTCTCACACCATTTTTATGCCGGAGGACGGCACGAGATGTTCAACGAAATTAACCGGAAGGAAGTGGTGACCGACCTGCTCCTTTGGATTTCGGAAGTTCTGCGCTGGTGACGTTTGACCGCTGCGTTCGTGTCAGCCGCAGCCCGGCCGACCTCCCGATAACCGGCAGAACGGACAAGCGATGCCGGGCTGGCGAGCCGCGACCGCCAGCGTCGCGACCGCTCTGATCAAAGCAGACAGGATTTCGACGATGTGAGTCATCCGCCCAAACCATAACCGTGGCGATTTGGGTGAGAACGTTGACGGAAAGCCAATTCCGGCTTAAGAGACCGTCTGAAAAATGTGTGGCTAACGAATCGTCCTCCTGCTCGTTCTCGTCCTCGGTTTGCTTGGGGAATTTCGAGGACGAGAACGAGAACGACGACGAGGAGGGCAAATGCGGCATTTCAGACAGGCTCTAACCGCCAATCTCTTCAAAGAGAGATTGGCAATCGCTTCTGTTGTGGTAGAGTTAGTTGATTTGCTTGGGTCCGTCGTATCGGCCGGCGAGGGCGGTTTGTATCGCCAATCGCCAGCGGGAAGAAGTTGTCGCCAGATGAAATCATTCTCGATGCAAATTCGCGCCGAGCTAAAACGCCTGCGGGACTTGAGACTCCCGACTGGCGCGGGCTGCGGAAGGAGAACTTCACCGATTTCGACATGGAACTCGGCACGGTTCCAGCGATTGGGCGCGGCAAAGCGCGGCGCTGACCCACTGGACTGAAACCTTTGACTTTGCATGCAGCTCACGGTTGACATCAAAAACATCGAGCAGCACGTAAAGGATGCTGCTCAACCACCAGGCCGGGTTGGGCCACAGTTGCAAGCCACCCTTGATCTGATTCCGGCCCATCCGTGGTGGGCGGGCGCCTCTGGCGCACTCACTTAAATTCAACCCGGTCGTCTAATTATGGTTCGACCTGCGCAAACTGGTGTTTTGATTTTCTTGATGGCCTTGGCCACCCCGAGCGGCTCTGCTGCCGCGAACGAGGTGCTCACGAACGTCGCGGCGATACTGTCGCTGACTCACGAGCAGGCGACCCAAAGCCTCCCCATCTCAATCACCGGCGTGGTGACGCTCGCGGAACCGACCTGGGGCGGACTGTTCTTCGTGCAGGATTCCACCGGCGGTGTGTTCGTGAACAACCAAAACCCGCGACCGGTTGTAGGCGACGTGGTTCAGGTCACCGGAGTCAGTCACGCCGGTGCATTCGCGCCCGACATCTATTTTCCTAAATGGAACAAGCTGGGAACCGCTCCGCTGCCCGAGGCCAAGCCGGTCTCAGTGGAGCGTTTGATGTCGGGGGCTGAGGATGGAAACCGCGTTGAAGTCTCCGGGGTGGTCCGGTTCGCTCGAAAGGAAGGCGAGCTGCTTTTGCTGGAACTGGCAGCGGGCGGCTACCGTTTCCGCGCACACCCCCGGGCGTCCACGAACTTGGTTGCGAATTCTCTGATCGGGGCCACGGTTCGCGTGCGCGGCACCGCGGCCGCTTCCTTTAACCGTGAACTCAGGCAAATCATCGGCGTCAACCTGTATATGCCACACGAGTCGGATTTGATCATCGAGCACTTGCCAAGTACGCCGATTTCGGAGCTGCCAGTCGGCTCGTTGCGAAGCATCCTGCAGTATCACCGGAATGATTCCGACGAAATGCGGATTCGCGTCCGGGGCGTGGTCACCTATCAGCGGCTGGGCGAGGACATTTTTCTGCAGGATCAAACCGATGGTTTGCAAGTCAGATACCGGCATACGAACAGCTTTGCTCCGGGCGAAATCGTCGAGGCCGTCGGTTTTCCAGTCATGGAACGTAATCTTCCCGTCCTGCAGGATGCGATCTTGCTGCGGACTAAAGAACCTGCGGGTCGAATTGTTTCCCGAGCGGCCAGCATTCAAGAGCTGCGGCTAGGCCTGCATCATGGAGACATGATTACTTTGAAAGGCACGCTGCTGGATCGTTCATTGCGACCGCTTCGGGTGGCCAGCCCGGGTTCCAACGCTCCGGTGGAAAACATTCTGACACTCCAGTGCAGCAATTATCTGGTCAGCGTTGCCGCGCCTGCCAGCAAAACGTTTGCCGGGCTGGCCGGCATTCCGATTGGCAGCACACTGGAAGTTTCGGGCCTCTGTTTGCTGCAAGTGAAGGGTACTCCCAACCCCGTGCAGGGGGTCAATCTCGAGGCCGTCCAACTTTTGCTCCCGAATGCCACCAGCGTCCGCATCCTGCAACGACCCAGTTGGTGGACGGCGCAACGCTTGCTGGCGGGAATCGGCATCCTGCTGGCCGTGTCGCTGGTCGGAATCAGCTGGACGATGACGATCCTGAGGAAAAACTTCGCTTTGAAGGCGTCCATTGCGGAGCAGGAAGAATTAACCCGGGAACTGCGGCGCAGCCAGCATTACCTCGCCGAGGCCCAGAAACTCAGCCAGACGGGCAGCTGGGCATGGAGTCCGGAAGCCGGTATCAAGTATTGGTCAGAGGAATGCTACCGCGTTCAGGGTTTCGATCCAATCGATGGTCCGCCCCGATTCGAGGAATTGTTCCAGCGGATTCATCCGGATGACCAACCCAGGTTGAAAGAACTGATGCAGCGGGTGGTCCGTGAGAAGATCGAGTTTGAAACGGACTTCCGCCTCGTGCTGCCAGATGGCGCCATCCGGGACATTCACACCACGGGTCATCCGGTTCTCGACCCTGCCGGCAATCTCATTGAATACATGGGCACAGTGATCGACGTCACGGAGCAACACCAGGCCAGGGTGAAATTGGAAAAAGCACTGGCGGAGATCAAGAAATCCGAAGATCGACTCCGAATCATCATCGATACGATTCCGACCATGGCGTGGAGCGACCGGCCGGACGGCTCCTGCGAATTCCTCAGCCGCGGCTGGCTTGATTATACGGGTCTTTCCATGGAGGAGGCATTGAATTGGGGCTGGACGGTCGCCATTCACTCCGAAGACTCTGCCGCGCTCAAGGACAAGTGGCTGACGGCGATCGCGGCCGGTAAACCGTTCGAGGCTGAAGCACGCTTTCGACGGGCTGACGGAAAGTATCGCTGGTGTCTGTGCCGCGGCGTGCCCCTCCGGGATGAAACCGGAAATATCATTCAATGGCATGGAACAACCACCGATATTGAAGACCGTAAACGGGCCGAGGAGGAATTGCGGACGAGCGAGAGCAAGTATCGCCATCTGGTGGATACCACTCCGGCATTTGTTCACACGGCTTTGCCCAGTGGCGACCTCGACTTCTTTAACCGTGGCTGGCTGGAATATCTCGGTCTCCCGATTACAGATTTGCTCGGCTGGCGATGGACCGCAGCGATTCATCCTGAGGACGTGGAAGAGTTGTTGAACCAGTGGCGGGCATCGCTTGAATCCGGACAACCTTTGGTCGCTGAATCGCGCGTGCGGCGGGCGGACGGGGAATATCGCTGGCTCCTTCATCGTAAACAGCCCCAGCGCAACGAAGCGGGCGAGATCGTCAAATGGTATGGCTCGAGCATAGAAATCGAAGAGCGCAAAAGCGGGGAGGCGTTGCTCACGGCTGAAAAAGGCCTTCACGAGATGATCGCGACCGGCGTTGCCCTCAAGGAGATCCTGAATGCCTTGTGTCTGATGATTGAGGAGCAGCGCCGCGGCACGCTGGCTTCTGTCTTGTTGCTTGGTCCGGACGGCATTCATCTGGAATCCCTGGCGGGGCCTGGTCTTCCAGAAGGTTGGACCCGGCAGATCGCCAGCCTGCCCATCGGACCCTGTGCCGGTTCTTGCGGCACGGCGGCATATCGGGGATCGCCGGTCATCGTCTCAGACATTGCGACCGACCCGCTTTGGGAGGTGGCGGACCATCGTGCTTCAGCATTGAGCTACGGACTGCGAGCCTCGTGGTCATATCCGATCCTCTCTTCGGAAGGGAAGGTGTTGGGAACCGTCTGCCTGTACTATCGTGAGCCTCGCAGCCCGAACCCGAGTGATTTAGACCTGATCGAACTGGCGGTTCACCTGGCGCGGGTTGCCATTGAGCGCAAGGAGTCCGAAGAGCAGTTGCGCCGCAGCGAGGCATTCCTTGCCGAAGGACAGAGGCTCAGTCACACGGGGAGTTGGGGCTGGAATGCATCCACCGGAAAAGTGACATGGTCACAGGAACATTTCCGAATTCTCGGTCTTGATCCTCAAGCCATCAATCCCTCCCTGGACGTATTTTGGGAAAGGGTGCACCCGGACAACCGGACTGGCCTGCGGCGCGCCTTTGATTCTGCCATTCGAGATAAAAGAGATTTTGAACAGGAATTTCGAATTGTCACACCGGATTGGTCCATCCGACATCTTCACGGGGTGGGACACGCCATTTTGAACCAGGCGAATGAATTGGTGGAGTTCATTGGTTCCACCATGGACATTACCGAACGCAAGCGCGCTGAAGAACGGACACAAAGCCAAAGAGAAGCGATCCGGTTGGCCCTGAACGCGTTTGTGGAAAAGTTGGACGTGAGCCGCTTCTTTAAGGACATCATTGCCGAGATCATCAAGCAATTCCATCCAAAATCCTGGGAACTTTGGCTGTTTGACGAGGCTCTCGGCGAGTTGTCCCTGCAACTGTCCAGCCATTCCGCGGATTCGCGGGATCGGGTGGCGGACGATAGAAATACCAGACACCCCGAAGAATTGGCGGATGTCTGGCGATCCAAATGCATTGCCAGGACACCGCAAGTTTTCGAATTTCCGGACCAGAATTCAACGCCGTTGCCTCAATATTTCGAAAGGCTGCGCGCCGAGGGAGTCAAAAGGCTGGTGCTTGTGCCGCTGGTGATTGGCGGGCAGAACCTGGGTTTCCTTGAATTGCATTTCCAGTCGTCCGGGAAATTCACCACCGACGATCTTGAGCTTGCCCAAGCTCTGGTGAACCACGCCACCCTCGCCTTGCAACTCAGCCGTCTGGCGCATCGCACCGAGCAGATGGCGGTGATGGACGAACGCAACCGGATGGCCCGCGAAATTCACGATACCCTGGCCCAGGCGTTTGCCGGCGTCGTATTGCACAGCGAAGCGCTGGGCGCCGCTTTGGGAGTGAACAAGCTGCGGAGCAAACGAGCGCTCTCTCACATCCAAAAACTGGCGCGATCCGGCTTGGAAGAAGCACGCCGTTCGGTTCAGGCGCTTCGACCCAGGGCATTGGAAGGCAGCACGCTGTCGCAAGCTCTGGAGCAGATGGCGAAACGCTATTCCGAAGATGCGACGTTTGCCTGCGATTTCAAACAACAGGGCGCGGCGTTGATGCTGTCGGCGGAAATTCAAAATGAATTGTTCCGCATCGCGCAGGAGGCGATGACGAATGTCTGCAAACATGCGCAGGCAAAGTCGGTTGGGATCACGTTGAAGTTCAGAGATAATCAGACCATACTGACCGTCCGGGACGATGGAATTGGATTGGCCGCAACCGATTCCCCGAAACCCAGGGGCGGTTATGGGCTTTCCACCATGCGCGAAAGAGCCCAACGCATCGGCGGCCAGATCGAGATCACAAACCCCACCGGCGGCGGCACTGCAATTCGTGTCCTGGTGCCATCGACTGAACGGAAGAAACCACAAAGCCAAACCATATGAAACCACCCAAAATCCGAATTCTCGTGGCCGACGATCATCCGGTCGTTCGTGACGGCATTGTGTCCCTCGTCGAAGTCGAAAAGGACATGTGCATTGTGGCGCAAGCCGGCGACGGCAAGGAGGCCGTGGACCTGGCAACCAAACTTCTGCCCGACATCCTTTTGCTGGACTTGAGAATGCCGCGCATGGACGGGCTGGAAGTGATAGCGCAACTTCAATCCCTCCATGTGTCAAGCAAGGTCATTGTATTAACCACCTTCGACAGCGAACAGGATGTGCATCTGGCGCTCAAGGCCGGAGCGCGCGGCTATCTGCTCAAAGACGCACCGCGTCCCGTGCTGTTGGATACGATCCGGCAGGTGCATGGCGGCAAGACGTGCATTCCGCCGCGCATTGGACAAAAGCTGGTGGAAAACATGAGCCGTCCCGTATTGAGCGCGCGTGAACTGGATATTCTAAAACTGGTCGCCGAGGGCAAAAGCAACAAGGACATCGGGGACCAACTGGGGATCGCCGAGGGAACCGTGAAGACGCATGTCAAAAGTTTGCTTAAAAAACTGCAAGCCCCCGGCCGGACGGCGGCGGTTCGCGAAGCGGTTCATCGCGGACTCGTTCAATTGGCCTAAGCCGGCTGTGATGAGCTGCGCAACTTGAGGCAGTATCCGCCTTCAAATCTGAAAACTTGCCGTCGCTTGACACTAATTGAAACATGTGGCGCGGTGCGTCCCACCCTTGACGGTTTGCCGTTTGTCCGATTTCAATCACCGGCAATTCATGTTGCTCCAACAAGGCACGCAAAATCGCGCGGCGATTCTTGTCAGTCAGCATGGCCTGAAGCCATGGCATGAATTCAATTTGTTGTGGTTGCATGATGTTTTTCTTAAAAATGCCAAAACTGTATATTTCTAATCTTTATATTCTTCTATAGAGAGAAGTCAGCCCGCTGACGACCAGAGGCAAGCCTGCCAACACCTGGATGTCGGCCCGCCGACTTCTGGAGGGTTCAAATCCCCAGCCTGGTGCACTTGAAAATGCACTGTATAGAGATTGTTTTTCCCCTGCCCTCGTCTTTGGCTGCTGATCAGACCCGACAGCTCCCCTACGAATTCGGTCAACCGGCGGGGGCTACCTCGAAAGAGTTAAAAAAGCGGCACTCTCTTGCG